>JAGASL010000038.1 GCA_017621755.1 Clostridia bacterium | reverse complement strand
GCCTGCAGCGTGGGCGTGGGCGGCGGCGCGCTCACCACCCCCGAAAAAAGCGCCACACCCGCCGGATAGAGCAAGGCCGAAAGCAGCGTGCGCGCGGCAAAGGCGCGACCAAGGAACAGCCAGCCCAAAAGAAACAGCCCCCAGCTGAGCAGCGCCACCCAGGCGGGTGCCGAGAGCCACGGCAGCAAGCGGTGAAGGAGCACGGCAAGCCCGGAAACGCCACCAGCCACCAGCTCACACGGCAACAAAAAGGCCGCCGTGCCAAAGGCAAGCAGAGCGGTACCGTATACCGAAAGAAAGAGCCACCCGGGGCGTGATGACCGTCGCATAGCGAAAACCACCTTTTTTTCAATAGGCTTCCCTCTTTTTCCGCGCTTGATGCATTGTCACCTAAATATTTATAAACGGGTGACATATAAGCAAAAGGGGAAATCCCTGCATTTTTCCTTTACTTTTCGCCGCGCTTGTGCTACAATAAAGAAAAAACGAGCGAGGGGTTATCATGGCACCGAACAAACCGCTGATCATCTTTGATACCGATATGGATACCGACTGCGACGATGCCGGTGCGCTGGCCATTCTGCTGCAATACGTCAAGCAGGGAAGGGCTGATCTGCTTGGCATTCTGACCGACACGCCCGACCGCTACGCGGCGGCGGCCTGCGAGGCCTTTTGCCGCCACTACGGCGTTTCGGTGCCGATCGGCGCGGTGCATGACGCGGCCTACCCGACCGGCGAGGGCACGCGCTTTGACCGCTACCGCACGCACCGCGAAAGAAATTTAGCCCCCGCGCGGCGCTACACGCATCTGCTGGCCGAGCGGGTAGGGAAGCGGGATGACGAATATCCCGCCGCCGCCCAGCTCTATCGCCGGCTGCTGGCCGGGGCGGAGCAGGGGAGCGTGACGATCGTTTGCGTGGGCACGCTGACGGCGATCGACGAGCTGCTGCTCACAGGGCCGGACGAGATCAGCCCGCTTTCGGGCGTGGAGCTGGTGAAGCAAAAGGTCGCGCGCCTTGTCAGCATGACCAACGCCGCCTGGCCAGAGGTGGTAGCGAACAACTTTAACTACGATATGGATCCGCTTGCCTCGGCCCGTGTAACGGCCACCTGCCCGGCGCCCATCCACGCCAGCCCGGACGGCACGCACGTGATCACCGGCGCCAGCCTGAGCGACCGTCTGCCTGCCACGCACCCGCTGCGCCTCAGCTACGAGACCTACATGGAGGGCGAGCGGCGCGGCCGCTCGAGCTGGGATCTGCTGGCGCTTTACTACGTGCTGGAGCCGGAAAGCGGCTGCTTTACCGCCACCCCCCGCGGCCGCCTGTGCTACGAGCAGGAAAGCCGCCGCACCTGGTGGCGCGACGAGCAGGGAAGAGATGACCGCGAGGTTCGCCTGGCCATCCCGTCGGAGGAAATGGCCGCAAGACTTGAAGAGCTGCTGGTAATGGGTGAATAGGCAAAGACAACGCCCATCCCGCATACCGCACCGCCCATCCGCGCGCCACGCTGTCTTTTCCGCGCGCCACGCCGCCGTACAACGAAAAACGCAATAAATAAGCCGTTTGTTTCTGTTTTTGATAAAATAGAACAACGGCTTTTTGCTTGCCAGGGGCATTGCGGGGCGGACAGCACTGACCTTTTCGCCGCTCTTCTTCTTTCTGTCATCCTGAGCCGCCAGGCGAAGGATCTTTTCGCCGCCAGGCGAAACAAGGAGTAACAATACTAAGGAAAGTTCCGCGTTTCACGCGGAAAGATCCTTCAGTCGCTGCGATCCTTCAGGATGACATAGGCGGTGTTCGGCTCTCCGCCAGGCGGGCCGTCCAGGAGGTCGGCCCCTACGGGGATAGCGTATTGTTCAATCAAAAACGCAATAATCAAGCCGATTTTCTTTACTTTTGATAAAATAGAACAACGGTTTTCGCTTAGCAGGGTGCTTTGTGGGAGATAACAAGGCTCCCTCCGGGAGGTTTTTTAGGCTCCCTCCGGGAGGGAGCTGGCAGCCGTTAGGCTGACTGAGGGAGTACCGGGTAGAGATGACAGATTGATAGATAAACTCTATTCTTGCTTTGTTTTGTAAAGCATATCAACCGGGAAAGAGAATACCTATAGGGAAATTTATTCTTAGGAACATTCTTTTTCTTTCTGCAATCTCTTCTACCCGGTACTCCTTCCGTCATTTTACCTGCGGCAAAATGCCACCTCCCTCCCGGAGGGAGGCTGCTATCAGCCGGCTCGGCGCTCCGTGTGGGAGAGGATACCATACAACGAAAAATGTAACAAACAAGCCGTTTTTTCCTGTTTTTGATAAAATAGGACAACAACCCTTGCTTGATTCTCCCCCGGCCGGTGGGCGGTCGTGGGGCCTTGCAGCCTCTTTCGCCACGTTTATTTTCCCCCTCTTGCATTTTTTCGCGTTTTCGTGTATAATATAGTAGAGATGCGCCGCTTCCATCCGGCGCCATGTACGTTACAAGCTGCCCGTGCCCGGCGAAAGGACGTTTGTTCGCCACGGCCTCCCGGCAGGTCATTCCTCTTGGGGTGTTTACTGTTGATCAGCACCCGGGAGCCCAAGGGGAGAAGTCTGCCCATTTTTCCGGGTGAAGGTGTTATATGAGCCAAGAAAGCAACAACCAACACGGCGCCAAGCGCGCGCCGAAAAAGCGCCCCTATTACCGCCCCAAGAAGGAAAAGGCGACCGAGGCAGAGGCCAAGCAGCCCGCCCCTAAGAAGGAAAAGACTGCCGCCCCGCAGCCACCAAGGGGCAAGAAGCCGGCCGCTGCGCCGGCAGAGAAGAAGCCCCGCGGGCAGAAGGAAAAGCCCGTGCGCGTACCGCGCACGCCGGCACGCCCCTCGGCCCGCGAAAGCCACGCCGAGCTGGCCACCGATGCAATTGTCACCCAGCACGCAAAAAAAGAGAGACAATTCAAAAAGAGCGGCAAGGCGCCAAAAAAGCCGACCGGCAAGCTGCGCATCATTCCGCTGGGCGGCTTGATGGAGATCGGCAAGAACATGACGGTGTTCGAGTACGAAAACGACATCATCATCGTCGATTGCGGCTTTGCCTTTCCAGATGAGGAGATGCTGGGCGTTGACTACGTGATCCCGGATATCTCTTACCTCGAAAAGAACAAGGACCGCGTGCGCGGTATTCTGATCACCCACGGGCATGAGGACCACATCGGCGCCATCCCGTACGTGCTGCGCTCGCTCAATCCGCCCATTTACAGCACGCGCCTGGCGCTGGGCATCATTCGCAACAAGCTGACCGAGCATAAGCTGCCCGAAAAGCCGCGCCTGATGACGGTCGAGGCCGGTGACGTGATCCAGCTGGGCGCCTTCGTGGTCGAATTTATCCACGTCAACCACTCGATCGCTGATGCCTGTGCGCTGGCCATCCGCACGCCGCTGGGTGTGGTCTTTCACTCCGGCGACTTTAAGCTGGACGTTACCCCCATCGATGGCAACATGATGGACTTGACCCGCATCGGTCAGCTGGGCAACGAGGGCGTGCTGATGATGCTGGCCGAGTCCACCAATGCCGAGCGGGCAGGCTTTTCGCCCTCTGAGCGCAAGGTGGGCGGCTCGCTTGAGCAGATCTTCCGTGAAAATATCGACCAGCGGCTGGTCATTGCCACCTTCTCCTCTAACGTGCACCGTGTGCAGCAGGTCATTGACTGCTCGGTCAAGTATGGCCGCAAGGTGGCCGTGCTTGGCCGCTCGATGGAGAACGTGATCGGCGCGGCCACCGAGCTGGGCTATATGAACCTGCCTGAGGGCACGCTGATCGACGTGGGCGAGCTAAAGCGCTTCCGCCCCGGGCAGATCACGCTGGTGACCACCGGCAGCCAGGGCGAGCCGATGAGCGCGCTCTACCGCATGGCCTTTGGCTCGCACGAGCGCATCAAGCTCACCCCAAGCGACACGGTCGTGCTCTCGTCCAGCGCTATCCCGGGCAACGAGCTGCTGGTTGACCGCATTATCAACGCGCTGATCGCCAGCGGCATCCGCGTGGTCAGCGATGCCACCACGGCCAACGTGCACGCCTCTGGCCACGCCTGCTCTGAGGAGCTGAAGCTGCTGCACGCGCTGGTCAGGCCGCGTTACTTCATGCCCATCCACGGTGAGATGCGGCACCTGCACGCGCACAAGCAGATCGCGGAATATATGGGCATGCCGGCTGATCGCATTTTCGTGGGTGACCTGGGCAAGGTACTGGAGATCGATGCTGACGGTGCCCGCTGGAACGGCAGCGTGCCGGCTGGCAAGGTGCTGGTCGACGGCGCCGGCATCGGCGACGTGGGCGCCATCGTGCTGCGTGACCGCCGCCTGCTCTCGCAGGACGGTCTGATCGTGGTGGTCGCCACGGTCGCGCTGCGTGAAAAGACCATTCTCTCCGGGCCGGATATCGTCTCGCGCGGCTTCGTGTACGTGCGCGAATCTGAGGAGATGATGGACGCCGCGCGCGAGATCGCGCAAAAGAGCCTGCAGCGCTCGCTCGATCGTGGCACGCAGGACTGGCTGGAGCTGAAGAACGTGCTGCGTGATGACCTGAGCAAATTCTTCTTCCAAAAGACCAAGCGCAGCCCGATGATCCTCGCCATCGTGATGGAGGTCTGACGGCGAAGAGCCGAATGCCACCTATTGTCATACCGTAGGGACCGGCGTCCTCGACGGTCCGCCCCGCAAAGCGCCTCGGCAAGCAAAAAGCCGTTGTCTTATTTTATCAAAATCAAAACAAATCGCTTTGTTTATTAGTTTTTTCGTTGTACGGCAGCACAGCCGCTTTCCGTAGGGGCCGACTCTCGCTGCGGCTCGGTCACGCCACGGCTTTGACAGGGCCCCCCAAAACGTGCAATGCACGTTTCGGGGAACCCTTTTGACATGCCCCCGGCATGTCATTCACTACCGTGGCGCCGCTTCGCTACCTGGGCGGCCCGCCCGGCGAAGAGCCGAGCACCGCCTATGTCATCCTGAGGGAGCAAAGCGACCGCTCTCCTCTACCTGTCATCCTGAGGGAGCAAAGCGACCGAAGGATCTTTTCGAGTGAAGCGAGACCCCCCCTGCCGTTGTAACTACCAGTTTCGCCTGGCGGCGAAAAGATCCTTCGCCGAAGGCTCAGGATGACAGGTAGAAGAAGAGCGGCGAAAAGGTCCGTGCTGTCCGCGCTGCAATGCCCCCTGGCAAGCAAAAACCGTTGTCTTATTTTATCAAAAACGAGAAAAACCCGCTTGTTCTGCGGATTTTTAGTTGAACAAAGACTTCGTAGGGGAGGATATTATCCTCCCGCCCGGCGAAGAGCCGAGCCGGCTGATAGCAGCCTCCCTCCGGGAGGGAGGTGCCGAGCGGACGCGAGGCGGAGGGAGTACCGGGTAGGAGAGAGAAACAAAAGGAAAAACATATTCCTATGTGCATATTCTCTGATAGGTATTTGTTTATCCGTTAGAACTGATTTACGAAACGAAGCAAGAATAGAGTTTATTTATCAACCTGTCATCTCTACCCGGTACTCCCTCAGTCAGCCTAACAGCTGCCAGCTCCCTCCCGGAGGGAGCCCAAATAACCTCCCGGAGGGAGCCCAAATAACCTCCCGGAGGGAGCCTAAAAACCTCCCGGAGGGAGCCTAAAAACCTCCCGGCGGGAGCCTTGTTATCTCCCACAAAGCACCCTGCTAAGCAAAAACCGTTTTTCTATTTTATCAAAAGTAAAGAAAATCGGCTTGATTATTGCGTTTTCGATTGAACAATACGCTATCCCCGTGGGGGCCGACCTCCTGGACGGCCCGCCCGGCGAAGAGCCGAACACCGCCTATGTCATCCTAAGGGAGCGAAGCGACCGCTCTCCTCTACCTGTCATCCTGAGGGAGCAAAGCGACCGAAGGATCTTTTCGAGCGAAGCGAGAAACCCCCTACCGTTGTAACTACCAGTTTCGCCTGGCGGCGAAAAGATCCTTCGCCAAAGGCTCAGGATGACAGGTAGAAGAAGAGCGGCAAAAAGGTCAGCACTGCCTGCTCTGCAATGCCCTCCGTCAAGCAAAAACAATTGTCTTATTTTATCAAAAGCAGGAACATTCGCCTTGTTTTATTGTTCTTTTAATTGAACAACGCACAACGCCGTAGGGGCCGACCTCCTGGACGGCCCGCCGGCGAAGAGCCGAGCACCGCTTATTGTCATTCAGAGCGGCGTAGGAAAGCACCGTTCATCGCGCCCCCACCGCCGCATGGAATCTTGCCCCAGGCGGAGAGACCAAACCAAAATCACGCTCTCCGCTTGAGTAGATTCCACAGGCCGCAAGCGCCCCTCTGGAGGACAGGCATTCGAGCTTTGCGCCCCGCAGGAGCGGCTGCATAAGGCCAACAAAGAGCCCAAAAGACAAAAAAGCGCCATTCACATTTTGTTCACATTTATATACCATTATTTTCATGTAAATAACCGTAAAAAAGCCACTACAAGAGCAAAAACCGCGTTTTTGGCGCCAAAAGCGGCAAAAAACGCCCTAAAATCATGAAAAATCGCGCCTTTTATGCGAAAAAAGACGAAAGGAAGTATAAAGCATATGCTGTATTATGAAACGTTTTCCGTACAATCGCTGCTGATCCTAAATCAGATGCACACCTCGGCCGCCCGTTTGCCGGGCGATTTAGCCCGCCGCGCCCTGCGCGCAAACGACGTGCAGGACCAGGCACAACGCGTTGGTGCCTACATTTTGCTGGAAAAAATGATCCGCAAGTACACCGATCAGTTCCGCAGCAACATTGAAGGCATCGTAAATGCCGAATTTAGCAGCTTTTTCGATGCACATAGCCCCCTGGCGGCCCTGCACTACGATGCCTATGGCAAGCCCTACTTTGCCGGCCACGAGAACGCAACCCTGAGCATTTCGCATGCCGGATACATGGTTGCCTGCGCTTTGGTGCTGGAGGAGGATGGAAAAACCGCTTCTCAGGTCGGAATTGACATTCAAAACGTCGATTATGACCTAGAAAGAGCCGAACGGATCGCCGAACGCTACTTTAGCGACGGTGAAAAGCTGCTTTTAGCCCCCCACGCAGGCGATAAAGAGGCTTTTTGCCAGCTTTTCACCCGTATTTGGACAAGAAAAGAGGCTTATTTGAAGTATTTGGGCGTTGGTCTAGCCGAAATCAGCAAGGCTGACACCACAAACCCGGCCCACAGCTGCGTTTTTGAGGAAGCTGAGCAGGTGCTTACCTACCTGGACGCCAAGGAACGGCAGCAGGAGGAGCTATATTACATCACCGTTTGCACCGATCCTGCCGAGTAAACCGGTGAAAAACCAGCAAAAACGCACAAAAACCCTCTAAAAAAGCAACAAAAAGGCTTTTTGTAGACTACAAAGAGAAAACCAGGCATGTTTCACGTGAAACATGCCTGGTTTTTTGCGCAAAAACACCCGTAGCGCGGGGTTCATAACGTTTCACGTGAAACATGCTGACTTCGCGTGCCGATTGGCGCCCCTTGCCGCTGTTTCAAGTAGAACACCCGCTTTTCCCGCGCGGGTTGCCATCCGACATGCCCATTTGCTCCTGTTTCACGTGAAACATTTGTTTTTTCGCGCAAATCAGCATGTGTCGCGGCATTTAAGGTGTTGTTTCGCACGAAGCGACTCGTTTTTTGTGCGTGTTGCGCTGCTCCGGAAAAGAAAGCGCCCCTGTTTCACATGAAACATTCGCTTTTTATGCAAAACGGCGCCCGCCGCAGCAGACCGGCGTTGTTTCACGTGAAACAGCCGCCAAAAGATCAAAAACCTGCAAAAAAGATGCATATTTACACTCTTTTCATTGACATCACACGTAATACATGATATAATAGAAGAAAACACGAATATCCCGTGCTTTTTTGCGGGGTTTGTTGCTTAGCAATGCGTTTTGTATTGTTTCACGTGAAACAACAACGTGTTTGTGAGAGCAAAGCGCCAAAGCTCCCAAAGGCACTGTTTCACGTGAAACAGACTGTGCTTGTAAAAAGCGCGCGGAGACAAAAAACCATTGTGTTTCACGTGAAACACTTAGAAAAAGCCGTTTTTGCGGCATAATACATGCAGGAGGCTACTATGGGAAAAATTTTGGCATTCGCCAACCAAAAAGGCGGCGTTGGCAAGACCACCTCGGCCGTCAACGTGGCTGCCGCTCTCGGAAAACGCGGCAAAAACACCCTTTTGGTCGATCTTGACCCGCAGGGTAACACCACCAGCGGTGTCGGCATCACCAAAAAAGGCATCCAATACTCCACCTATGACGTTCTGATCGGCAATGCGAACGTCAAAGAGGCCATTTTGACCACCGAATACAACAAATTGTCGGTCATTCCGGCCACCATGGCGCTTGCAGGTGCCGAATTTGAGCTTGGTGAGATCGAGCATCGTGAAAATTGCCTGAAAAATGCCCTGAACGAGGTGCTTGACGAGTATGATTACATCATTATCGACTGCCCGCCCTCGCTCAGCCAGCTCACCGTCAACGCGCTGACCGCCGCACACGGGCTGATCATCCCCATGCAGGCAGAGTTCTACGCGCTGGAGGGTCTTTCGCAGCTGATGCTGTCGGTCAAGCGTGTTCGCCAGCTCTACAACCCGCAGTTAGAGATCACCGGCATCCTGCTGACCATGTATAACGGTCGCCTGATCCTTTCTGGCCAGGTGGTAGCCGAGTTGAAGAAGTATTACGCCGAAAAGCTCTTCAAAACCACCATTTCGCGCAGCGTAAAGCTGAGCGAGGCGCCCGGCTTTGGCAAGCCGATCTGCTACTACGATCCGTTCGGCAAGGGAACGGCTGAGTATGCCGAGGTGGCCAAAGAGCTTTGCCTGCGCATTTGATTGCGCCAGCCAGCCGGGCTTTCACGGCGTTTTCACAAAAAAGCTCGCCGTTTTACCCGTTTTTCGCGCATTTTCGCCTGTTTTTTGCCTTTTTCTCGCTAAAACCGGCGTTTTTTGCCCAGTTTTGCCCCAAACATCGACCATAATGATAAAAGAACGTATAAAGGAGATTCACCATGGCTAAGAAGCTTTCCGGCCTCGGCAGAGGCATTGACGCGATCTTTCTGGAAAATACCATGGAAAGTGAGCAGGAGCAGAAGAACGGCAGCATGAAGCTGCGTGTTTCGCAGATGGAGCCCAAGGGGAACCAGCCCCGAAAATACTTTGATACCGAGGCGCTCGCCCAGTTAGCAGAGTCTATCGCCGCTCACGGTGTGCTGCAGCCCATCCTGGTGCGTGATATCGGTGGCGACCGCTACCAGATCATTGCCGGTGAACGACGCTGGCGCGCCTCTAAAATGGCGGGCTTGTCTGAGGTTCCGGTCGTTTTGCTGGATTCTACCGAGCAAGAGGCCGCCCAGATCGCCCTGATCGAGAATATTCAGCGTGAGGACCTCAATCCGTTAGAGGAAGCTGCCGCTTACAAGTCGCTGGCCGACGAATATCACCTCACGCAGGAGGAAATTTCGCGCCAGATCGGCAAAAGCCGCTCTGCGATCGCCAATGCCGTGCGTTTGCTCGACCTGCCTGAGGCGGTTCGCCCGCACGTCGCCTCTGGCGAGCTGAGCGCCGGTCACGCCCGCGCCCTGCTTGGTCTGCGCTATACCGATGATATCGCCGCCTTAGCACAGGTCATTATCGACCGTGGTCTCTCGGTTCGCATGACAGAAGATGAGGTCAAGCGCTGGAACCGCCGCCGCGACATGGAGGAAGCCGCCGAAGAGACAGCCGAGGAAGAGAAGCCCCAGGTGGTCAACTACGCCAAGGACCTTGAAAACCGCATCATGGCCAGCCTTGGCCGCCGCGTAAAGCTGGATACCAAGCGCGGCAAGTCCTGCATTACCTTCTTCTATGAGGACAACGAGGACTTAGAAGCCTTCCTGCGCCATGTGGTAGGCAACGATTTCTTTGACGAAACTGTCTGATTTTACCAGTCTTACACCGGTTCTTCACCGATTTTTGTGAAAATCCAGCCGTTTTTGGCGCAATTCGGCCCTGTTTTGCCCGTTTCACGTTAAAAACAGCATAATGTTACCATTTATTTCCATTTTTGGAGTCGTATATGGCAGAGATTTATAATTTCTTCGGCGACATCTGGGATTACCTGCGCGAGACCTACTTCAGCGTAGATTTTGGCGAATACCAAAGCTTTGACATTGAAAGCTACGGCACCACCCTGGCACAGATCATCATTGCGATGATGCTGGGCATCATCATTGCCGCCTTTGTGGTGGTCTACGAGCGGCGTTACCTTGGCCGCCTGGTACGCGTCCTGCTGAAAGAAGAGGCGCATGACGAGGCCTCAGCCAAGACGCTTGACGAGCTTGGCTGCGGCAAAAGCGGGTTTATCAAGCACAACCTGCGCCGCCGCGACTCAGCGCTGCGCAAGCTGATCCGCTACGTGGGCGAGGAGGCCGATTTTGAGGAGCTACCGCCCGAGCTGACCGGCAAGAAGGAGCAAAAAAAGCTGTTGATGAACGAGCCGCTGGACTTTGCAACCACCCGCTTTTACATCCCCCCCGCGCTGCGCGACCGCGCCGCCATCCGTTACAACGAGAAGGGCAGCGACCTGCGCTCGCTCATTCTCACCGTGCTGGTCGCCCTGGTGGGCGGCGGGCTGCTCATTCGCCTGTTGCCGGTGCTGTTCCGGCTGGCTGACAACCTGCTCATCTGGCTCGGCTGATCGTTTTTTCATTGTATTATTTTATCAGTTTTGATAAAATAATCAGTAAATAGGCCATTTTTCGTTGATCTATATGACGGGCAGAAATGTTCCTGCAACGAGAGACAAGGCAGCAGGCAGACCGCCCGGACGGCCCGCACCATCCTTATTCTTTCCTTTTGCCGCCAGACGAAACAGGGAACGTGGCAACAGGAATTTCTCGCTACCGCGCCCCCCAAAGCTTACTGCTGCACTTCGGGGAACCCCAGCCGCTCGAAAGGACCCTTCGCCCGCTTCGCCCCCTCAGGATGACAGTGAGTGGAGAACGCTCGCTGCACGCATTCAGAATGACAAGGGGTGCTGCCTGCCTCTCCGCCGGGGGAGGATATCACCCTTCCGCATGGCAGGACGCTATGCAAGGAAAAAATCAACAAACAAGGGGATTTGCTTTGTTTTTGATAAAATAAGACAACGGTTTTTGCTTAGCAGAGTGCTTTGCGGGAGATAACAAGGCTCCCTCCGGGAGGGAGCTGGCAGCCGTTAGGCTGACTGAGGGAGTACCGGGTAGAGATGACAGGTTGATAGATAAACTCTATTCTTGCTTCGTTTCGTAAATCAGTTCTAACGGATAAACAAATACCTATCAGAGAATATGCACATAGGAATATGTTTTTCCTTTTGTTTCTCTCTCCTACCCGGTACTCCTTC
>JAGASL010000037.1 GCA_017621755.1 Clostridia bacterium | reverse complement strand
GGGGGCCGGCGCCTCGCTTTCGCCCACAAGCCTGGCCGCCAGCGGCCGAATGGCGGGCGATGAGGTGACCGAGGTCGCCGCGGCAGAGCTGGCGCGGCTTATCACGCGCGGCAACCTGATTGCCGGAAAGACCTATCGTATAAGTGACAGCACCCCCATGCTGCTTGAGCTGACAAGAAGTGCCTGTGACGGGCTTGGCTGCGTGCTGATCGCACCGGCCGGGGTAACCATACGCGCTAAGCAAGGGACTACCCTGCAGAACATTTCGATCCACGGCCCGGCTACGGTAGAGTTCTCGCAGGGATTTACCATGATGGGGGTAGAGATCACCGGCGGCCTGACGGCCGAGGCAGATTCCTCTGACCTGCGGCTGGAGGATTGCCGCCTGACGGCCGCGGGGTACGCCTTTGTTAACCGCGCGACCGGCACCACCGTGGTAGATTGCTACATGGAGGGCGAAACGGCGCTTTATGACGAAGCATCAGGCGGCAACCTGTACGAAGGCTGCATGCTGTTAGGGGGCGAGACAGCCGTATCCCTTTCCGGCAGCGGCAGCACAATCTGGTATTCGACCATCCGCGGTCATCTACGGGCAAGCGGTGAAAACCTGCTGCTGGCGCTGAACAGCCTTGAGGCGCGCGGCGGCATTACCTACCAGGGCACGCATAACAGCGTGATCCTACTGAACGAGGTAGAGGACGTTACGGTAACGGAAAGCACCAGCGCCTACGTATGCGAAAACGCCATCATTGGCAGCCTGACCCTGCGCCAGGTAGACTACGCACTGGCCACCCGCAACCGCTTTTGGCGTGGCGAGACGGTGCAAGAGACCGTGACGAATGCCACTGGTGATAACGTAACAAACACCGCCGAGCGGGCAAGCTACGGCGTGAACGAAGCGCTTTTGCCGCACGTGGATAAGGATGCCTATATTGCTATGCCGCGCATGGACTACGTGCGCACGGCAGACGGCAGCCGCCTGCGTCTGAACGATTATATCTCCCAGAAAGCAGAAAGCAACGGCCGCCTGATCATCGCGCCGGGCGCCTATCTGTGCGAGGGGCGCATTACCCTTTCCGCTATCAACGATTGCACCGTATACGCCTACGGCGTTCTATATGAAAAGCACGACTTTTTTGGCAACTGCCTCTACCTGCGAGAGTGCGAGCGCCTCGCCTTTCGCGGCTTAACGATCGACATGGTGCTCAACGGTTGCGGCCATATGACCGTGCTGGAAAAAAGAAACGGCACCGTTTATTACCGCGCGGCGGCCGGCATGCTGCAAAACCTGGCCGACCAGACCTATTTCTCTGAGGACGGCAATGGCATTGCCTTTATGGGCTATCGGGCAGACCAAGCCTACCCCTATGCGGACGTCAGCCTTGGAAAGTTACACTTTGACGAGGCAAGCGGCCTTCTTTCCTCGCAGCCAAGCGCCACGGTCTATGCCATGCTACAGGCAGGGGATATGATGACCTGCCGCGGAAACGGCGGCAACGTAGTAGATCTATATACCACCACGGCCGTCGCGTTTGAGGATGTAAGCGTGCTAAGCGGCTCGATTCGCTGCTTTTGGGATAATACCGCCAACGAGGGAAGTATTTTGAACCGCGTACTGGTCTCTCCCGCGCCGGCTAAGCAGATCGACCAAGCGACCTATGAGGAATACCGCGCGTTAGAGGCACAATACGGGGTCAGCACCGGTGTATATATTGATAAAAACGGCCGCTACCGCGGCACACCGGCGCGCACGGTAACGGCAGACGCCACCCACACCACCTATTCCCGCACCGGCATGCAGGTGACCAGCTGTATCTTCGAGGGACTTTCTGACGATGCCACCAACCACCAGGGGAGCCATGGGCGTATTGCCGCCTATAATGCCGAGACGGGCGAGATCACCTATAAGCAAAACCTGGCCACGCTGGGCTACCGGGCGGTCTGCTACCCCTTTGTCAAGGGCGATAACGTATATATCTACACCTCAAGCGGCCGCCTATTATGCGATACCCAGGCTCTTTCTGTCTCACGGGAAGTAAAGACGGTAAACGGCTTTCAGTATTACAGCGTGAAGGTTGACCCCGCCACACTGGATGCCGATGCGCTGCGCGACTACAACCTGGATTCAGATGCCGCAGCCGACCCCAAAATTATGATCGACAACCGCAGCCGCAACGGCGACGGCTTTGTCTATGACAATGTGCTGGCGCAAAACATCCGCTCGCGCGGATTTTTGGTAAAAAGCAGCGGCAATGCCATCAAAAATTGCTCCTTTTACAACATCGGCATGGCTGCCGTAGGCCTGATCTTTGAGCCGGAATGGGGCGAATCCGGCGTTTCGGCCGATACATCCATCACATCCTGCTATTTTGAAAACACAGGGTACTATAAAAACCAGCCGCTGTATTCCCCCATCACGGTCATGGGCTTAGGGCTTGCCCCGGGGGATGAGTACCTTCCCTATCAGAACCTGACAATCACCGGCAACGTGGTACGTGAGCGTGCCACCGATCATGCCCTATATCTGAACAGCGCGCAAAACGTAACGATCAGCGGCAATGATTTTGGCAGCGCGCAGGGTGAGCGCGCTACCAAGCCGCTGCCCGCCGTGTATATCAACTTTGCAAAAAACGTGACCCTTTCTGACAACCTGTATTCCCCCTATGCCACCCGTCTTTCGGAAATGGTGGCGGCCAGCGGCCACCGCGGCATAACCGGCAGCGACCTGGGTGACGGCCTATCTGACGATCCCACCGCCGTAGAAACGGCATATAGCACCGCCTTTTTAGACCATCTTCCCACCATATCGGTGGTAGATGGCGTTGCACGCCTGCACTTTGCCGGTGCCTGGGCAGCAGGCTGGCTGCCCACCAATTCGCCGAGTGGCTTTCAGCCCTATCAGATCCTGACCGGATCTGGCTGGTATGCCGAAAGCGAGGGCGGCCTGTGGGGCAAGAGCGGCGGTATGGATGCCGCCAAGGGCTATCGCTTTGCGGCACTGTACGGTGCCAATGCCGCCATTCGCTACACCGCCGAGCGTAGTGGTAGGGCGGTGCTGCGCCTGCCTGTCTTTTCTGCGCCGTATGCATCAGGCGATGGCTCTGGCGATGGATATTTTGCCATTTTTGTAAACGGCGAAATGATCTGGCCCTACGTTGGCGGCAGCTATACTGCCGGAAGCGACTGGTACCTGGTGACCAAAAACACCTCCCCAACCGAGCTGCAAAACGAGCTGTCTACCCTTTCGTTATCCTTAGAAGAGGGGGATGAGATCCTATTCGTTTCTAAGAGGAAGTCAGAATGGTCCGGCTTTGCCTGTCTGCCGGCCATCCACTACGTAGAGGAATAGTATGTGGTTTTTTTGCAGCAGTAAGCTTCGCAAAGCAAGAATACCCTATTTTATTTGTAACCACGTTATGCTATAATGATGTCATACTGACATAGGAGGCCTCTTTATGACCAATCGAGAGCGAGCCATGCGCATTTTACACTATCAAGCGGTGGACCGGATGCCGGCTGTGCATTTCGGCTACTGGCCTGAGCTGTTGACCGAATGGGCCGAGCAGGGCAAGATTCCGCGTGAGCTGGCCGAGGGCAACTAC
This sequence comes from Clostridia bacterium, assembly GCA_017621755.1. GTDB lineage: Bacteria > Bacillota > Clostridia > Oscillospirales > CAG-272 > UBA1740. Next base: position 32,738 of record JAGASL010000037.1, on the reverse strand, counting down.
GACGGCTCACCGAAGGATCGCGAGCTTGACAAGCTGATCGGCTGGGATTTCAACTGGAATTCCAACGTTGGCTCGAACAACGGTCTGTTCCCGCCCTTTGAGGAAAAGGTGCTTGAGGTCCTGCCTGATGGGACAAAGCGGGTGCAAAGCTACACCGGCATGATCGAGCGGATCAAGCCCGGCATCACCTCGATCCCCTCAGAGGACGATTACATTCTGAAGGATCGCGAGGCATTTGAGACGCTGTATAAGCCAAAGATGCAGTTTTCGCCCGACCGTGTAGACCTGGCATTTTACAAATCCTTTAACGAAACGCGTGACCCGGATAAGCCCATCGGTCTGCACCTGGGCAGCGTGCTGGGCAGCATTCGCGATATGACCTCGGTGATCGGCATGAGCTATCTCATGTACGATGAGGATGAGGACCTGCTTGCCGATATTATCGACACCTATGCCGAGATGCAGTACGCGTGCGCCAAGACGATCTTAGAGACCGGCGCGAAATTTGATTTTGCCCATTACTGGGAGGACATCTGCTTCAAAAACGGGCCTCTGCTCTCGCCCGATAAATTTGACGAGCTTTGCGCCAAGCATTACCGCAAGCGCAACGAGCTCTGCCACCAATACGGCATTGACATTATTTCGCTGGATTGCGACGGCGTAACCGACAAGCTGCTACCCATCTGGTTTGAAAACGGGGTAAACACCATGTTCCCGATCGAGATCGGTGTGTGGGGCGACCAGTTTGCACCCGCCAGAGAGAAATACGGCCGTGGCATGCTGGGCGTAGGCGGTATGGATAAGACCGCCCTGCGCAAGGACAAGGCCGCCGTGGATGCCGAAATTGAGCGGCTGCAGCGCCTTTCTGCGCTTGGTGGCTTTATTCCCTGCCCCGACCACCGGCTGATGCCCGGAACAAAATTCGAGCTGGTGCAGTATTACGCAGAGGAGATCAAAAAGATCCGTCTGTAATTCATTCTTCACGCGAAAGGCGGTGTTAAGGCTTGGCCAAGGATACGCTTGTTTTTCTAAGCACCTCGGAATATGAAAGCATATACCAAGACGATCTTCCACTTTCGCGCTTAGGCGTGAACGAGCTGGTCGAGATCAGCCTGGTTCTTTCAGGCAACGGCCTTCACCGTGTGCTGAATGAGGTAAGCGAGTGCCGTGCGGGAGATATGTATATTTTAGAGGGTGGCATCCCACACGGTTTTTTTGCCAAAAGCACCGAGGAGCGGCCTACCGTTTGCACGTTGGCCTTTGCCCCGGCCGCCCTGCTGGAGGGCGAGGAGGCCTGCCCAGAAAGCGAGCAGTTCTGCTGCGGCATCTTCCGCGATAAGCTGCCCCTTTCCTACGCCATGCTGAACGCGCACGCCATGCAGGCGATCACCGATCTGTTTCACGCCATAGCTAAGGAGCTAAAGACGCAGCGCCTTTCTTGGCAGACCGCCATTAAGGCACGTGTTTCGCTGCTTTTGATCACCGTGGCGCGATACATTGACATGGCAGAGACCAAGCACATAGAACGCCCGCGAGAATGGATCACCGTTTCGGCGGCGATGCGCGAGATCCTTGACCGCTGCGATGACGGCGACATCTCGCTAGAATCGATTGCCGGCGCGCTGTTTGTCAGCAAATCGCATCTGAGCCGTATGTTTCAGCGCGTAACGGGCGAATCCTTTACCAGCTACGTGCGCGGCGTGAGAATCGGCCTGGCCTGCAACCTGCTTCGCACCACCGGTCTTTCCAACGAGGAGATCGTTGGTCGCTGCGGCTTAAAGGATATTCCCTCCTTTTATCGCTTATTTAAGTCATATATGGGGATGACCCCTTATCAATACAGAATGTCACAAACATATCAAGGAGAAACGAAAATGAGCATTTATCTTGAGATTTCCGAAAACCTGCAAAGAGGCAAGGCCAAGGTTGTGGCCGAGCTGGTGAAGAACGCCATTGATGCCGGGCAACCGGCAGCCCAGATCCTGAAGGAGGGTCTGCTTTCCGGCATGAACGTTATCGGCGAAAAGTTTAAGAACAACGAGGTCTACGTGCCTGAGGTGCTGGTAGCCGCCCGCGCCATGAATATGGGCATGCAGGTGCTCAAGCCCCTGCTGATCGAGGATGGCGTACAGTCTACCGGCCGCGTATGCATTGGTACCGTACAGGGCGATCTGCACGATATTGGTAAAAACCTGGTTAAGATGATGATGGAGGGCAAGGGCCTTGAAGTGATCGATCTGGGCACCGACGTAGCGCCCGAGACCTTTATCAAGACCGCCATCGAGCAGGATTGCCAGGTGATCTGCTGTTCTGCCCTGCTGACCACCACCATGGATGCCATGGCCAAGGTTGTAGAGGCCGCCAAGGAGGCAGGTATTCGCGACAAGGTGAAGATCATGATCGGTGGTGCCCCGGTAACCGATGCCTACTGCCAACAGATCGGCGCTGATAAGTACACCTCGGATGCGGCCAGCGCAGCCGATGCGGCCGTAGAGCTTTGCAAGTGAGTTACGTAGAGGCGCTGCAAAGCGACCCGGCGATCCATGAGCACGCGCTGATTGAAACGAGCGTGATCCCCTTCTCGCCGGAGGTGGTAGCCATGTGCCGTGAAAACCGCTGCGGCAAGTACGGTACCTGCTGGACATGCCCGCCCGGCGTTGGTGAGCTGGAGGAGCTGGAAAAAAAGATCAAGAGCTACCGTACCGCCTTTGTTTTCACGTGCAAATACGATTTAGAGGACAGCTTTGATTTTGAGGGCATGATCGCCGGACAGCAGGACGCCAAGCAGGTGCTACTGCGTATGACCGATGAGCTGCGCGCGCAGGGTGTCGATTTTATGGCGCTGGGCTGCGAGGGCTGCGGCCTATGCGAAACCTGCACCTATCCCGATGCCCCTTGTCGCTTCCCCGAAAGGGCGATCCCCTCCGTAGAGGCATGCGGCATTCACGTGCTGGAGCTTTCTCGCAAGATCGGCCTGCACTACCACAATGGGGCCAACACTGTAACCTATTTTTGTATGATATTATTCAGGTGACGCTATGAAAGCAAGCATTGAAAAACTGCTAAAAAGCAAGCATAAGACCATTCCCATTCTCTCCTTCCCCTCTACGGCGCTGCTTGACATCAGCGTGCGCGAGCTTCTTGCCTCGCCCGCTATGCAGGCTAAGGGGATGCAGGCCATTGCCGCGCGCTGCCCGGTAGGTGCCTCGCTGAACATGATGGATCTTTCTGTAGAGGCCGAGGCATTTGGTGCCGAGATCCGCATTACGGATGACGAGGTGCCCACCGTAGAGCATGGCATTATTGAGGATATTGCCGATGCAGCCGCCATCACGGTTCCCGCGGTTGGTGCCGGTAGAACCGGACTCTGCTTAGAGGGGATTCGCCTGGCCAAGGAGAGCATTACCGACCTGCCCGTATTTTGCGGCGTGATAGGCCCATATTCGCTCGCCGGGCGCCTCTATGACATGACCGAGCTGATGATGGCCTGCTATGACAGCCCGGATGAGGTCTGCTGCCTTTTAGACAAGGTAACCGATTTTATCATTGCCTACCTGAAGGCCTTCAAGGCTGCCGGGGCAGACGGCGTGATCTTGGCCGAGCCGGCCGCGGGTCTACTCTCTCCCGCGCTTGCCGAGGAATTTTCGATTCCCTACGTAAAGCGTATCTTTGATGCGGTCAATGACGAAAGCTTTATCATTTGCTACCACAACTGTGGCGATGCTGTAGGTGACATGCTGGATGGCATTGCCACGCTGCCGGCAGATATCCTGCATTTTGGAAACGCCATTGACCTAAAAAAAGCGATTGAAGGGTTGCCTAAGCACTTTGTAGTGATGGGCAACGTAGACCCGGTGCTTTTCCGCACCGGCACGCCGGATGAGATCCGCGCTGCCGTTGAGAGCGTGTATACCGCCTGCGCAGGCTATGAGAACTTTATGCTTTCTACCGGCTGCGATGTACCCGCCGCTGCACGGTGGGAGAATATTGACGCATATTTTGAAAAGGTGAGCGAGCTTTATGCATCAGGTAACCGTTAACGGCCGGCTGCTATACGCCGAGGATGGCACGATCCTATCTACGTTGCTGTTGGGGTCGAACATACCGCTTGACCACCCCTGCGGTGGCAAGGGCAGCTGCCGCAAATGCCTGGTGCTGGTAAACGGCAAGGAGGAGCTTTCCTGCCGGTATGCGATCCACGGGGATATTACCGTTTCGCTGCCGCAAAGGGCCGAGATCCTTTCCGAGACCGGCGTAGAGGAGACCGGCGGCAACGCTACAGACGTGTGCCTTGCACTGGATATCGGCACTACCACACTGGCGCTGGCGCTGGTTGCCCCGCGTGAGGGAAAAACGCTGCGCGTGCTGACCCGCACCAATCCGCAGCGCGCCTACGGGGCAGACGTGATGAGCCGCATTGAGCATTGCCGCCACCACGGCCCGGCCGTGCTGCAGCGCGCGCTGATCCACGAGCTGAACGGCATGATCCAGGAGATCACCGACCGCCAGGTAGAGCGGCTGTACGTAGCGGGCAACTGCACCATGCTGCATCTGTTTTTGGGGATAGACTGCTCCCCCATGGGGGTAGCCCCTTATACGCCCGCCTTTCTCGCAAGCAAGTCGGTAAGCGGCGAATCGCTTGGCCTGTGCGGCGTTTCCTTAGTAGAATGCCTACCCTCGATCGCCGCCTTCGTAGGTGCTGATCTGGTTGCCGGGCTTTATGCCGTTGGCATGCCGCCCGCGGGCAAGCACCGTCTTTTGATCGACCTTGGCACCAATGCCGAGATCGTTCTCTACTCATCCGATTCCGCGCTTTGTACCGCTGCGGCCGCCGGCCCCTGTTTTGAGGGTGCCTGCATATCCCAGGGCATGAGCGCGACAAGCGGAGCCATCTACGCCTATCAAAACGGAATTGTCAAAACGGTAGGCGATGCCCCTGCCAAGGGTATCTGCGGCACCGGGCTGATCGACGTGATCGCCGCGCTGGTAGAAAACGGTACGATCGACGAGACCGGCTATATGGAGTGCGAGCAGCTTGAGATCGCAAGCGGGGTCTTTTTGACCGACGGCGACGTGCGGCAGTACCAGCTGGCCAAGGCGGCCGTATATGCCGCCATCCTCACGCTGATGAGGGTGAAGGGTGTCTCCTTTGAGGAGATCGACGGCTTGTATATCTCCGGCGGCTTTGCGGCCAAGGTGGATATCGAAAACGCCGTGAAAACCGGCCTGCTGCCACGCGAGCTGCAGGAAAAATGCATCGCGCTGCGCAACAGCAGCCTGGCCGGCACCGTGCAGTATGCCTGCCGCGGTGATTCGCTTTTGCCCTATACGCAAAGCGCCACCTATGCCGACCTTTCCGCAAACCCTATTTTTTCTGATCTATTCATGGAAAGCATGATGTTTTAAGGCAAAACCCCCGGCAGCACTTTGGTGCTGCCGGGGGTTCTTATGTTTTCTTTACTTAATCCTTTTCAACGCGCGGCGTACGCACGATGGCCTTATCGGTAAATTCATCGGTCTCGTCGGTGCTGTGGGTAGAAAATTCAGAGATCACGGCACCCGCCTCGCCTCCCTGGAACCAATGCTTGGTGCCGGGGTAGATGGTGTGCTGCTCGCCTGCCTGCAAAATAACCTCGTGAAATACGGTAACCGGGGTAGCAGGGATCTTGCCGTGGATATCCTCACGCTTCCCCTCCCCCTCTACGTACAGGTAAACCTTGCCATAGCGGCAGCGGAAGGTCTCTTCCTTTCCTTCTTGCCCGCCCGTGGGAACGTGCCAATGCTCTGGGCAGGTCTGGCCGGGGAACAACACCATCTCCTTGGCGCATACACGGTCGGTATTGATATAGGTAAGCAACTCTAAGCCCACCTCGCGCACACGGCCAAGATCAAACTCCGCTACCTCGATGCGCGCCTTCTCTTCATCCGTAAGGACGATGTGCGCCTTTTCATAGTAGGAAAGCGCCTCCTTGACCAACGCCTGATATTCGGATTGCTTTAGCATAACGATACCCTTTCATATGCTTGATGCAGCTTTTCAATCTCTTCCTTTGAGCGCATGCCGCTAACGGAATCGACCGCCGAAAGATTGCAGGCGGCCGCTGCCGATGCAAAGGCGAGAATGTGCGCCTCGTCATACCCCTGGTACAGGCCGTACAGGCAACCGGCGCAAAAGGCATCGCCTGCTCCAACGCTACCCTTGATAAAGCCAGCCGGCAGCTTCAGGGATGGTAGCGTGACCAAGCTGCCGCCTTTTTTCTTCATCATTCCCAGCTCAGGGCAATGAATGACCACCGCACATCGAACGCCAAGGGCAAACATACCGTCAATCGCGGCCTCTAAATTCTTCAAAATAAGCTTGCCATCCGCATCCCGCGCGGGCAGGCCGATCGCGCCGCAGGCCTCGATCTCGTTCATGATCGCATAATCGGTATAGCGCAGGGCGGGCACCACCTTTTCACGGAAGCGATCGCCCACACGACTGACCGCGTCAATCGAGGTGCGAATGCCCTGCTTTTGCACCGTATCCAAATAACGGGCAAGGCGCGTGCCATAGGCATCATCCGGCTGATCCAGTCCCTCCATCAGCAGAATATAACCAATATGTAGGATCTCTACCGGCAGCGCAGCTGCCTCCTCCTCGCCGGGGGCATAAAAATCGTTTGCCCCACCCATGGTAAAGAAGGTGCGCTCGCCGGTAGAAGCTATCGTCATTACATCGGTAAAGCCGGTGGGGGCGGTGGGGTGCACGGCTACCCCCTGCACGTTAATCCCATGTGCCGCCAGCTGGGCACGCAGAAACTCGCCGTGGTCATCAGCACCTACCGTGCCGTAGGCGTAAATGGGTAGATCGGGGTCCATCACGGCCAGGTCAATGGCCACGTTAGGCACAATGCCGCCCACCGCGCGGCTCATGCTGCTAATGCCGGCCAGCATCCCCTTTTCCGGATAAGCGTCGATCATCTTCACCACGTCGGCTAGCATGGTGCCGGCAATGGCAATTCCTTTTCTTTCGTTCATACTTCATTCTCCAGTGTTAGCGTTATGATCTGCTTGGAATTACATGCAGACTTTTTGTCATTCTGCATTGCCAGAAGATAGTTTGCCAAGCGTCTTCGAAAAAAGCTACTTTTATTATAGCGGCCACCGGGTAAAAAAGCAAGAGCCGCCCTCAAAAAAATCGGTAAATTTACATAACAATTCATGTTTTTAGCGGCATTTGATATAACAAATATATCTTTTCAAAGAAAAAACATAGTATTTTCTCTTGCAATGTGGGTGCTTTTGTTCTATAATGATAAAAACGATCCACCACAGAAAGGCTCTTACATGAAAGAAACGCTATACGGCAAGATCTATCACGCGCTATTAAGCAAGATCAAAAGCGGCGAGCTGGCTCCCGGCGCCCGGCTACCAACCGAGCACGAGCTGATGGCGCAGTATGGGGTAAGTCGCATTACCGCCATTCGCGCCATGAAGGAATTAGAAAAGGATCTATATATCTACCGCCGCCAAAAAAGCGGCTCCTTCGTGCGGGATTACCTGCACACCGACGAAGGGGCGCTGAAAAGCGGCGCGCTGATACCGGTGATCTTACCTTTCGAGCGCAACCCCGGGCTTGGCATTATGTTCGGCGCCCAGGCGGCCGCCTCGACCAATGCGTTGTTTACCACCTTTTTTCACACCCAAGGGAATATTAAGACCGAGCGCAAGATCTTAGAAAAGGTGCTGGATATGGATATTGCCGGGCTGGTCTTTTGCGGTAATTCCGCACATGAGAATTTAGACCTGCTTAGCCGCATATATCTGAAAAAAACGCCCATCGTACTGGTAGACCAGGCGCTGCCGGGCATCAGCCTGCCCCTTGTAACCAGCGATAACGAGGGCGGCATGCGCGAGGTGGTAGAGCATTTACTGCGCAGCGGCCACACGCGCATTGCGTATTTTCCCTACTTTACCAACATGTCCTCTACCGAGCGGCTGCGCTTTGCCGGCTACTGCAAGGGCTTTTTAGAGAATGGGCACGCTATCCCCTGTGAATATCTCTACACACCCGTCTTTGGCCCCAATGCCAGGCCAAGCCTGGTGCCGCTGCACCACCGTGCAGAATACCACAAGCGGTATATCTCTGCCACCATCGCCTATTACCGTTCCCTGCCCGCCATGCCCACCGCCATCGTATGCACCAATGACTTGATCGCCTATCGCCTGATTCGTGCCCTACGCGAGGAGGGCTACCGCGTGCCGGAGGATATTTCGGTGACCGGCTTTGATAATTACGACTTTCCCGAGCCAGCGGTGGAGATCTCTACCGTAGAGCAGGATTGGCACAACCTGGGCGCCATTGCCATTGAGCATATCGTGGCTATGATAGAAGGAAAAAGCGTGCCTCCCGTCACCCGGCTGCAGACCCGCTTTATTGAAAAAAAGACGACCTGCCCGCACTAAGGAAACAAGGGTGTACCTATGTGTGATGTTCTTAGCGGAGAATTAAGAAAACACCATGAGGTGCGAGCATCGCATTTGACTGGTCAAATGCATATGGGGCTAAGCCCAAACTCATATTACAAGCAGAAAGAGATAACAAATCGGTTATTCGCCGAAATGTTATCTCTTTTACTGTTTGCTTGATGAAATCGTGGTTTCACCACGATGAAATCTTCACTTTGCTCAGATGAAATCCAAGGACAAGTCCTTGGATGAAATCAAATCCGTCCGAGCTTGACCCTGCAAAGCAGGATTTCATCGCGAAGCGATTTCATCCACCATGGGTGGATTTCACCCGTCGAAGACGGATTTGACTGCGTGTTCTCCGTTAAGGAGAACACGCATATCGGTACACCCTTGTTTTTATCGTATCAAACCTCCAGCAGCACACGGTCCTCCTCGCTGCTTTCCTCCTCTGCCATGGCAGGCACCGCCTTTGCCTCGTCTAAATCGAATTCATCAACAGCCGGCTCCCAGGCCTGGCCAAACTCCATATCCTTGAACAGTGCCGTAAGGCCGGTGATCTGCTTTAAGCGCAGTATCTCATCCTTATCCATGCCCAAATGCTTAGAGATCCAGGTGTCTGAGCGCCCTAATTCATGCAGCTCCTTGATGATATTGCTCATCAGATCCACGTTGTGCGAGCCGCGTGCGCGGTTGTGGCGAATGGTGCTGGCCATACGATGGTCAAGCGGCTTATCAATCACGCTGACGGGCAGCATGCCTCCCTCTCGCCGATAGATATCCGGGTAATCTATCATCACGCGATAGCGGTGAAAGCCATCGACAATGACGTAAAGATCCTTGCTCTCTACATGATAGCAAACGATGGGCATGGTATACCCATCCTCCTTAATGCTGTCATACAGCAGCTTCATTTCCGGCGGGGCTACCGCATTGGGGTTATAGGTATTGGGTACGATCTTTTCGATCGGAACCGCAATCACGTTATATACAGGGCTTTTATAGCTCATCATCTTCTCCTACCTTACTGTATTTCCGCTGCAGGACGTTTATGCGGCGCTGCTGCTCGCGCGTCAGACTAAATCCCATAAAGCGGCAGGTATGGTCGTTTTTCAGGATGCAATAGCACATCCGCTTCCAGCTGGGGATATCCTTTGAGGACTTAATATCATCGGTATGGTCGGGAATCTTGCCCACGAAAATAACCCGGCTGCACTTAAGCACGGTGTAATTGGAAACACCGTTGCGGCGGATATCGTAGCCGCGGGCGATCAGCTCCTCAATCACGCGCTCCTCTAAGCCGCCGCCGGTGTTATGCCAGAAATCGATCGACGTCTTGAATTTACGAATATAGGCGTTGCGCTGCCGCGCCGGCAGGGTAGCCAGCAGGAACTTGGTATAGGATTCCCAGGTGTGCCCCTGCGGCAGGGTCAGATTGCGGTAGCCCATGGCCTTGGTCTTACCATAGATCGCCGCAAAGTTTGCCCCGCGCACACGGCCGATCAGCCGTGTCCACATAGCGGGGTCCAGCACACGATAAAGATTTAGGCTTTCCTTGGCGTGGTCATTAAAGGGGGAGGCCACGCGCATATCAGCCGGCTTTACACCGGCCATATAATACAAATCATACAAGCGGTTATAATCATAGCCGTGCAAAAAGTTGGCGTGCCATACGTCGTTCGTTGTCCAGTCGTATAGGGGCGAGGCGGTCCAGGTGTTCTTAAAATGGCGGCTGATCCAGCACTTGCCCTCGTAGCCATATTTCTTATTGAGGAAGGAGCTATACCGGGAAAGCGATTCATCAGCACGCACACCAAGCAGGCAGACCGTTTTTTTATTGCCGTGCGAGATACGGTACCAGCGACCAAACTGCTTGGCCAGATCCTCTTGATGCATGCGGTAGCGGTAAGTGGTGATCGGATTGTTTTGCAGGTTGATCACGTACGGGTGCTTGGGCATAGGGCGCACCCAAAGCTCCTCCTTGGTATCATCCCACGGGTACCAAAACATTTCATAGCTGCTAAGCGCGGTGCGCGTGGCCATCGGCAGGCAGACCCAATACCGCTCGGCACGCCCCTCTAAGCTGGCAAAGGTTCGTTCCACGTATTCGGTGGTGGCCTGGTACTGCGCCTCAAAATCCTGATGGTAGACCCCCAACACCCGATCCGGGTAATACCGGTCACGAAAATCTAACACCATATTCAGCAAAAGACCGCTATCCTTACCGCCGGAAAAGGAAACGAAAATATTATCAAACTCGGCAAATATATAGTGCATACGTTCTATAAATGCGTCATATACACTTTGCTGCAGATAATGGCGATACATATGCACTCCTTATAGCCTATTTTTACACTATTATACCATGTCTTTCGACCATTTTCAACAGATTATAGGAAAACTTTTCCTATTTTGAAAAAGGCAAAAAAATCCCCGCGCGTAGCGCGGGGATCGCTTTTATAAAAGGTTAATGCCGTTTTCAGCGCAGGCTTTATGCAGCTCAGGCGACCAATAGGAGGACTGCACCTCACCAATGTGCGCCTTGCGCAAAAAGAACATGCAAAGGCGGGATTGCCCGATGCCGCCGCCGATGGTGTACGGCAGCTCGCCGGCCAACAGGGCGCGGTGGAAGGGCAGCTCTGCCCGCTTTTCACAGCCGCGGATAGCCAGCTGGCGGCGCATAGCCTCTTCATCTACGCGGATACCCATAGAAGAAAGCTCCAGCGCGATATCCAGCACGGGGTAGTATACGATAATATCACCGTTGAGTGACCAATCGTCATAGTCCGGCGCGCGGCCATCGTGCGGCTTGCCGCTCTTCAGCGCGCCGCCAATGCCCTCAAGAAACACGGCGCCGTAGCGGCGTGCAGCCTGGTATTCACGCTCCTTACCGCTCAGCTCAGGGAACTCGTCCTCCAGCTCCTGCGCAGTGACAAAGGTGATCTCCTTTGGCAGCAGCTTATCAATAAAGCTGTATTCCTTGACGATATAGTTTTCGGTATGCCGCAGGGCAGAATAGATATTGCGCACCACCTCGTGCAGCAGCTCTCGCGTGCGATCCTTTTTATCGATAATGACCTCCCAGTCCCACTGGTCGACGTACATAGAGTGGATATTATCTGGATCCTCATCGCGGCGAATGGCATTCATATCGGTATACAGCCCCTCACCTACCTCAAAGCCGTAGGTCTTGAGGGCGGCGCGCTTCCATTTCGCCAGCGAATGCACGATCTCCAGCTCCTCACCCGTCAACAGGTCAAAGTGAACAGGGCGCTCTACACCGTTAAGATCATCATTCAGGCCGCTGGTGCTTTCCACAAACACGGGGGCGGAAACACGGGTTAGATTCAGTTCAATGGCCAGATCTCTTTCAAAAAAGTCCTTTACCTTTTTGATGGCCTGCTCTGTCTGTCGCAGGGTCAGCAGCGAGCGGTAGCCTTCTGGAATTTGCAGATGCATAGGAACACCCCTTTTCAAAAAATATACTAATATTTTAACACAAGGCTGCGCATTTGTAAAGAGGATTTTCTCATTTTACCGGAGCAAAAGGGGGCAGCACCATTGTACTGCCCCTTCGCCTATTACTTTTCGGTTACGTTTTTACAGCCCTTGGGATAAAAGAGGTACTTTTTCTCCTTTGTGGTCTTGTTACCACGCACGATCACGTTGTCACAATTACGCGTTACAACGTCGTAGCGCGGGCTCTTTTTACGGCGGTTAAACCGATCGATGCTGCAATTTTCAAAAACGTTGTCCTCAATGCGAACGCCGTCGGTTGCCGAAACGTAAATGCCGCTGTTGCCCATACCGCGGAAGGTGTTACCGTAGATCTGCACGTTGCGATGCACGCCGGCCGGATAATCGTCTGCCCCGGCATCATGGCAGCCCTTGACCACGATCGCGCCAAGATTGGCAGCGCTCTTGATAAAGGCGCACTTTTCAAACACGTTGTTGCGGATGATCACGTTTTCCGACGGGCCTACCTCAAACCATACCTTGATATCCGGCGAGATGATGATAGACGGCAAGGACATGCCCCAAACGTGGCAATCCTCTACCAGAATATTATGTGTCTGCAGCAGGAAGCCGCGCGCGCGCGTATTGCGCGCCTCGCAGCCGCGCAAATGCGTAGCGGCAAAGAAGGCGGTATTGGCAATGGCATCGCCCACGGCATATTCACCCGCCGTGGCAGACACGGTCACCTCTCCATCCTGATACGAGGCAAGCGTCAGCTTGCCCTTGCAAACGAAGGTTTCAGGGTCATAGACCTCGATCACGTCGCCGGCTCGTGCCCATTGGTCACGCAGCGGAGACAGGCCATTACGGAAGCGATGCTGCAGCTTCATACTGCCATCCTCGCGGATCTCGGTAATCTCACCAGCCTGGCCGTGAATATTCAGCGTATCGTCGCCAAGGCCGTTGAAATGGCAGTTATACATATGCAGGTACCCGGTCAGGCCTGCGATATGAATACCATCGGCATTGCCGGCGTAAAGCGCCTTAGTATCCTTGCGAAGGCGGATGTTAAAATTATCAAAGGTGAAATCCGCGCTGCGCGGGCCGATCCACGCGCCGCAGCTGGAGGAGCGCTCGATCTCAATATTCTTCAAAAGCACACGCTCGGCATTGAAGAAGAGGAAATCGGTGCTGCCGTAGACAATAAAGCGGTAGCACATTTGCTCACCAACCGGCAGACAAGAGAGATCGTGCGTTTCCGGGACGTAGAAGCGAACGATATGGTCGCCGATCACATCATAATCCATGCTGCGCAGGCGGGTATGCTCCTTCCCGTCGATCGTAACGGTCTTAGAATCCAGCCAGATACCGCCGCCATAGATATAGTCCGGCGTGCCCTCCGCATCGCAGGAGTTGAGCGCCACGGGGTGCTCAAGACCAGTGACCGGAAACTCGTCATACAGGCGTACATCATAATAGTGCTGCGCTGCATTCACGTCGATCACCACGCCCGCCCAGCCGATCGGCGCATCGGTCGTGACGGTGAAATCTACGATGTTAACGTCCTGCACCCGGTTAAAGTGCCAGAGATTGTTATTATCCTTCGGGTCGCCTGCAGGGCCGAAGTGCGAGATCAGCACCGCCCCGCCCTCGCCGCGCAGGGTGATATTCTTTTTATCTAAGAAATCAACCTGCTTGGAAAAATAGTAGCGGCCGGCCGGAAACACGATCTCGGCATTCTCATAGATATTGGCAAGCAGCGCCGCCATGGCGGCGCTGTTGCAGGTCACACCGTCAGCGGTGAGACCGTAATCTGTTACGATATATGTTTTCATAATTACTGCTTAGTGATATTCTTGCTCTTGATGGCGTAGAAAAGGTTCTTTTCCTTCTGCGTGGTGCGGTTGCCGCTAATGACGATATTGCTGCAGTTATGCGTAACGATATCGTGGCGCACGTCATAGGCGCGCGGGTTGTAGCGGTTCGAGCAGCAGTTTTCAAACAGGTTGTCTCTTACCTCTACCCCATCGGTAGCCGATACGTAGATCGCGCTGTTACCGGTATTGCGGAAGGTGTTGCCGATAATCTTCATATCCTCATGCACGCCGGCCTTGTTCAGATCGTTGGGGTCGATATCGTGCGCGCAGAGCACCGAGATCGCGCCGCGGTTCTGGCGAGCCTTGATGATCGCGCACTTCTCAAAGACGTTATTCTTGATAAGGGTGTGCGAGGTCGGGCCTACCTCATACCAGTAGCGGATATCAGGTGAGAGGAGAACGCCGGGCAGCGAGAGACCGAAGAAATAGCAATCCTCTACCGTGATATTGTGCGTCTGCAGCAGCAGGGCGCGTGCACGGGTGTTCTTGATCACGCAGTCGGTGATCTTGGTGGCGGCGTAGTAGACCTTGTTGGCCAGCGCATCCCCCACCTCAAAGGTACCGGTAGAGGCGGTGATGGTGGTCACGCCATCCTGGTAGCTGCCAACCGTGAAGGTGCCCTTGTGGGCAAAGGTCTTGGAGTCGTATACCTGCACCACGTCACCGGGAATAGCCCAGTTCTGCTGCAGGGGCGAGAAGCCGCTGCGATGGCGATGCTCGAGCTTCATGCTGCCATCCTCATTGATCGCGGTGATCTCGCCAGCGGTGCCGTGAATATTCAGCACGTCGTCGCCCAGGCCGTCAAACTTACAGTGCTTAAAGCGCAGCGTGCCGGTCAAGCCAAGGATGTGAATACCGTCAGCATTGGCGGCATACAGCTCCTGCGAGCCGGGCTTTACCTGAATATTGTAATGGTCGAAGGTGAAATCCGAGCAGCGGGGCGAAATAACGGTGCCCATGCTGCTGCAGCGATAGTTCTCGATGTTCTTCAGCAGAACGCGATTGCAGTTCGAGAAGCCGAGATGGGTATTGCCGTATACGATAAAGCGGTAGACCATCTGCTCGCCAACCTTCAGGGGCTTAAGGTTGTGGTTAGGCTCTACGTAGAAGCGAACGATATGATCGCCGATCACATCGTAGTTCATGCTGCGCAGACGGGTCTTCTCTTCCCCGTCTACCATAACCTTCTTTTCATCCAGCCAAGAGCCGCCGTTGAACACGTAGTCCGGCGTGCCGTCTGCATCGCAGGAGTTGAGCGCTACGGGATGCTCAAGGCCGGTAACCGGGAACTGGCTGTAGATGCGAACGTCATAATAATGCTCGTCATTGTTCACGGCAATCACAACGCCCGACCAGCCAATGGGGTTATCGGTGGTCATGATGAAATCGCGGATGACCAGGTCATCACAGCCGTTGAAGGCAAACATATTATTATTTTCCTTCGGGTCGCCGCAGGGGCCGAAGTGGGTCATCAGCGTGGCATCCTCGCCCTCTATGGTCAGCTTCTTCTTGCCGTTAACGCGGATCAGCTGATCGGTGTAATATACACCTGCCGGGAAAAAGATGGTGCTGCCATCCGGCACTTCATTGATGAGCTTAGACAGCGCCTCGCTATTCGAGGTCTTGCCGTCGCCTACGATACCGTATTTGGTTACTACATACTTCATACGGGATCCTCCTTTTACGTCTTTTTTATATTTTTGCACCCCTTGGTGTAATAGAGGTCCTTTTCATCCTGCGAGGTTTTGTTATCCCACATCGTGATCCTCTCGCAGTTTTGCAGCGCAACGTCACGCCGCATGAACAGATGCTCTTGATTCTGCAGATAGCAGCAATCCTCAAACAGGTTATCATAGATCTCGCCGCCTGCCGCTGCCGTCAGATAAATGGCGCTGTTGCCGATATGGCGGAAGGTGTTGCCATAGATCTGCACGTTGCGATGCACGCCGGCCGGGTAATCGCCCATGGCGCCGTCATGGCTAGCCTTCATCACAATAGCGCCGGCATTGGCCATGTACGGAAACAGGCAGCATTTTTCAAATATATTATGGCGGATGACCACATTCTCCGACGGGCCAACCTCATACCAGTAGCGAATATCCGGTGAAACGATCACCCCGGGCAGGGACAAGCCGTACAGATGGCAATTCTCCATCAGCACGTTTCGCGTCTGGAACAAGAAGGCGCGCGCACGGGTGTTCCTGACCGTGCAGCCGCTGACGTGGGTAGCGGCGTAATAGGCGGTATTGGCCAGCACGTCACCCTTTTCAAATCTCCCCTTGATCTCCGTGAAGCGGAAAACGTCCCCCTCCTTCTCACCTACGCGTAGCTTGGCCTTGCACGCAAGGGTGGTGGGGTCATATACCTCCAGCAGATCACCCGGCTCAGCCCAGTCAACGGGAAGGGGCCGCTCGCCGCTGTTTACGCGGTGCGAAAGGCGCACACGACCGTCATCCAGGATCTCGCTGATGCCGGCGGCCGCGCTGTGAATATTCAGCGCATCGTCTCCAAGACCGGAAAAATGGCAATCGTACACGTGCAGGTAGCCCATCAATCCGCAAATGTGAATACCGTCCTTATTGGCGGCAAAGCGATAGGGCTCATCCTTTTCTACGCGAATGTTGAAGCGGCGGAAGGTGAAATTGGCAGAGCGTGCGCCAATGATGACGCCCATCTCGCCGATGTGCGGCATCTCAATATCCTCCAGCAGTGCATTGACCGTATGCGAAAAATAGAATACGGGAGGGCTGTAATAGGACATACGGTAGAGCAGACGATGCCCCACCCTTAACCGGTGTGTACCCTGCCATTCCGGAATGGGCACACGGATCAGATGGTCACCGATGACCTCATATGCCATGCCGGACAAGCGTGTATACTTCTTGCCGTCGATCAAGACCGGCACCTCACCACTTTCCACAACGCCGGAAAGCGCGTAATCAGGCGTTTCCTCCTCGTCGCAGGAGTTGACGGCGGCCGGATGCTCTAACCCTGTAACGGCAAAAATATCATCAATTTTTACTTCATAATACCGCTCCTCGCGGTTGATGGCGGTAACCGTGCCCATCCAACCGGTGACACCGGAGGCGCGGATGGTCAAGCCGCGAATGACCAGGTCGGTGCAGCCTACACAGACCAAAAAGCCGCTGTTTTTCTTATAATCACCGCACGGGTCATAATGTAGCAGAATGGTGGTGCCCGCGCTGCCCGAGATGGTCAAGTGCTTGTGCCCTTCTACCCGTACAGCCTCGCAAAAATAAAAAGAGCCGGCCGGGAAAACAATTTCCGCTTCTTCCTTGATATGAGCAAGTAAGCGGCTCATCGCCGCGGCGTTACAGGTTTTTCCGTCCGACACGAATCCATGATCAAGCACGTGATACTGTTTCATGGTCAATCTCCTTTTCGGGGGTTATACCTATTGTATATTATCCGCTGGCAGATTGCAAGGCTTTTTGCAAAAAAAATGAAAAAATTTCCCGGCTGTAAAAGGCACAGCCGGGAAAGAAAAAATCACTCCTTATAATCGCCAAGGTACGCTTTGTTTGCGGCAAAGAGCTGCTCGCACATTTCGTGGATCTCGGCAAGCGAGCAAACGGCCGAGGTCAGCGGATCCATGCACACGGCCTGAAAGACCTTGCGCTTGGATCTCTCCATGGCGGCCTCTACCACCAGATTTTCCATTCTTGCGGTGGTATTGACCAGAATGGCCAGGTGCGCAGGCAGCTTTCCTACTATCATGGGGTGAATACCGGAACGGTCGGCGATCACGGGGATCTCAACGCACGCGTCATAGGGCAGGTTGGAAATGCTGCCGCGGTTCAGCACATTACCATTAAAGCGAAAGGGGGTCTGGTCACCAAAGCGGGCGTTAAAGATCTCGGTGGCGTATTCCTTGCTGCGCTGCCTGTCGATCGGCTTTTGCATCCATTCCTCTACCTCTTCTTTCCAATGTTCGTCGCGGTGGATGTGCAGATCAAGCGAATAGCGGTGCAGGCCGGGATTCCAGCCGGTGCCGTGGGTACAGTATTTTTCGATCAGATCGGGGCGTTTACGGAACCAGGCGTTATATTCCGAGTTATGGCCACTCGATTCAGTCACGTAATAATCGAGATACTTGAACATCTCGTTACGCACCAGCTCCTTATTGTAGATCTCCTCATCCTTCAGCCTTTCACGCAAACGCGGATACAGATCCTCACCGTTGCGCTCCATTTTCAGATAAAAGGCCTGGTGGTTGACACCGGCACAGATATAATCGATCTCGGATACCGGGATATCCATCCAGCCGGCCAGCATATCCATCGTGCCCTGCACGCTATGGCAAAGACCGGTCACGTCTACCTTGGTATAGGTCTGCATGGCCTTGCACAGCATAGCCATGGGGTTTGTATAGTTCAGAAATACGGCCTTGGGGCAATATTTTTCAATATCGTGGCAGATATCCAGCATCAGGGGGATATTCCGCAAGGCACGGAAGATGCCAGACACGCTGCGTGTGTCGCCTACGTTGATATCCACGCCGAACCGCTTGGGGATCTCGATATCGTGCCGCCACACGTCAACGCCGCCGTTGAACACGGTGCAAAGCACACCGTCGGCCCCTGCCAGTGCCTCGGCACGGCTGAGCGTAGGGGTGATCCTTGCTGGGCTGTTCATCTCGCGCACGATGCGCTCAGCCGCGCGGGTAATGCCGGCCAGGCGGTCGGGGTCTATATCCATCAATGCCAGCTCGCAATCAAAAAAGACAGGGTAGGTCAGCAGGTCGCGGATCAGGGTGCGGGTAAAGGTCATGCTGCCTGCACCGATAAAGGCGATTTTTTTCATAGGCATTCCTCTCTTGCCGGCAGATGCTTCTGCCTTTTTTCTTCATTATACCGAAGGACTCTGCAAAACAAAATAGCATATTCTGTTAAAAATATGGATTTTTCTGCTATTGCATTTCTTCGTCTACTGTGCTATACTGAGCGGGGGGTGATACCATGTTCTATTACAGAGACCCAGAAAACGGCAGAACGGACAGGCAGGAAACAAGCGACCATCTGTTCGTTTGCAGCACCGGCATCAACGCGGTAGGGCCACAGGCCCGTATTCATACCGATTATACCGTTCTGCGGCCAAAGGGGCGGCAGGATTACCATATCCTATACGTGACAGAGGGGTATTGCGACCTTACCTACGAGGGGGCGCTTTATCGGCTGCGGGCCGGTGATTTTGCCCTGTACAGCCCCGGCCAGCCACAGCAGTATACCCTGTACTGCCAAGAGCAAAACGCCTACTACTGGGTGCATTTCAAGGGCGTGGGGGCCGCGGGGCTGCTACAGGAATTGGGACTGCATGGCGGTGTGTACCGCAGCCCGGAAAACGACGGCGTGCTTTCCGCCTTAGGCCACCTTATACGCGAGTTTCATCTGAAGCGCAAGGGATACCGCCCATGCAGCGCCTCATGGCTTTCCCTGCTACTCTGCCGCCTGGCGCGCACACAGGAAGCACCCGCGCAGCGGGAACGACAAAAGGAGATCTACGATATTGCCGCCGCGATCAGCGAGGACCCGGGCGCGGCCCTCTCGCTTGATGACTATGCCGCGCGGATGCACTTAGGACGCGACCGGTTCGTGCACCTCTTCCGCGAGGTGATGAACGAACCGCCGCACCGCTATATACAAAACGCCAAGCTGGCCGCAGCGCGCCGCCTGCTGCGAGAAAGCGACCTGCACGTGCGCGAGATCGCCAACGCGCTGGGCTACGATGACCCGCTCTACTTTAGCCGCCTCTTTCAGCGCGCGGTGGGCGTCTCGCCAAGAGAATATCGCAGCGCAAAATAAAAAAGCCGCTATGCGGCTTTTTTATTTTCAAAAATCAGAGCGATCCCCCTTGGTCACACGCTCGATCTGGCGGTTGGCGCTGCGCTCGGCATCGCTGTCGCGCTTATCGTAATTCTTTTTACCCTTGCAAAGACCCACAGCTACCTTCACGTGTGAGCCGGAAAAATAGAGCGAAAGCGGCACCAGGGTATAGCCCTCTCGCGCAACCAGGCCCATCAGCTTCAAGATCTCGCGCTTATGCATCAGCAGCTTCTTTTCGCGCAATGGGTCACGGTTAAAGATATTGCCCTGCTCGTAGGGGCTGATGTGAATGCCGGTGGCAAACAGCTCCCCCTCCTCGATCGAGCAATAGGAATCCTTTAGGTTGACCGTGCCGCGGCGAAGCGATTTGACCTCGGTGCCGTAGAGCGCAATGCCGGCCTCGTAGGTCTCTATCACAAAATAATCATGCCGCGCCTTGCGATTTTCGGCAATCAGCTTCCTTGTTTTTTCTGCCATGGTGCTTCCTTTCAATCGGCCAAGAGAACCTCTTCGATCTCGTAGACGTAAACGGTATGGTAATCCTGTTGCGGATAGTGCTCCAGCATGGCCTTATCAACAAAGCACCCCTCCTCCAGCCGGCCGGCGTACAGCTTGCGGCAGGCAAGCACCAGCTTTGCCTCTTCATAATACACGGTGCCGTTTTCCATGCGCACCGGGGTCAGGCCACATTCGCGCACCTTGTCGATCTCGCGCCCGCTCTTACGGCCGCAAAGGGCAAGCGCCGCGCGGTATTCCTCTGAAAAGAAGGTGGCGCTCAGGCGGTCGCCCGCCTCGCTGAATTCATGCGTGTAGCGCTGGGGGCGGATAAAGCAAAAGCAGACCGGCTTGCCCCACAGAATGCCCAAGCCGCCCCAAGAGGCGGTCATCTGGTTAAAGCTACCATCCGGCTTAGCGGCGGTCAGCAGCATCCAATCCTTGCCGATCAGGGTAAAGGGATTCTCTTTAAGCTCCTCAGGCTTTACTGAACGAAACATAGCTATTCTCCTTTTATTCTTTTTTGCCGGGCAAGTGTCTTTCAATACCCGGTATACGCAGCAGCAGCGCGCACAGCAGCAGTGACGTCACAATGCCCAGCGCTGCCTGTATCAGGTTAAAGGGCATGCCGCTGATGGCCGCAAGACCATAGCCAAGCACCCACGCCTCGTAGGCGAAATAGCCTGCCACCATGATGCATTCACCAAGCAAGGCGCCCACCAGGCGCGCAAGCCACGGGCGAGATGCCTTGCTTTTCAGCGCGGCAAAAAGCAGCCCGGCTACCATAGCCACCAGCCCCTTGATGACAAACGTGGCGGGCAGGTATTGCACAAAGCCGCTTAGCAGGTCTGCCAGGGCAGAGCCGATGCCGGCAGCCAGGGCACCATACCAAGGCCCCAGCAGAAAGGCGGCGGTAAGCACCACGCAATCCCCCAGGTTCAAATAGCCGACCAAGGGTGCCGGGATCTGCACGACCAGGGTTGAAAGGCAGCAAAGCGCGGCCAGCATGGCGCAAAGAACGACCTTCTTGATGGATTGACGGTACATATAACCCCTCTTTCATACTATGACGGAATGGTTTGTTTTTACACATCAGTATAGCATAATCACATAAAAAAATCAATATATACCGTATAAATTTTGCGTGATGATGCCATACTATCCACATCAAAGAGGAAAGGCAGACCACATGAACGAACTGGAATTTTACCAAGCATTATACAAAAGCGCCGACGTGGGATACGACACCGTAACCGGCCTGCTGCCCAAGGTACAGGACGAGCGCATGCGGCACGATATGGCGCTGCACATGGAGGGGTATCGCCACTTCTCACACGTGGCAAACGAGTATCTCGCCGCGGCCAATCAAAAGGGGGAAAAGCATTCCACCCTACGCATGATCCCCTCTCGCGTCAACACGGCGATGAATACCATGTTTAACAGCAAGCGCGAGCACATTGCCGAAATGATGATCAACAGCTCCAATGCCAGCATTTTAGATATGCGCCGCCATATGAATCGCCTTAGCGAGCATAAGGGCACCGAGGAGGCAGCCACGGTCTGCCAGCGGGTCATCGATTTTGAGCAGGATAACATCAAGCGTATGCAAAAATATATATAAAAAGGAGAAAACCATGGCACAGATCACATGTAAGGAGCTTTCTTCTCTGTCTGACCTTCTCGGCGCTGAGCAGCTAGTTATCAGCAAATATCAGGACTATGCCTGCCGCACAAGCGACGCCACCCTGAAAACCAAGTACGAGCAGATGGCGCAAAAGCACCAGCAGCACATGGAAACGCTGTATACCCAGCTGAAGTAAGGAGGAGCGAGAGATGGAAATGAATATGAATTGCAAGCAGATGTCGGACAAGGAGATGCTGACCGATGCGCTGACCGCCGAAAAATTTCTCTGCAGCGCCTATAACACCTACGCAACAGAAGCCGGCACGCCGGAGGTGCATGGGGCCATGATGAGCCTCTTAAACGATACCCACACCATGCAGGCCGAGGTATGGACGGAAATGAACAGCCGCGGCTGGTACCCGACCGAAAAGGCCGAGGATCAAAAGCTGCAGCAAGAAAGAATGAAATACGCTGCTGCCTGCGAGACCTGCCACGCATAACGATAGCACCAAAAAGGCTGAACGATCGATTTCGTTCAGCTTTTTTTATCGCAAAAACTTGACAAAGCGTAGCGCGTATGCTATAATGCAAGTGCAACCGATTGCACAAAAGGGGTGAAAGCATGCCGACCATGACCATTTACACACTGGCCAAGGAACTGAATATGACGCCCTCGATGGTTAGCCGTGCCTTTAACCCGGAGGCAAAAATCAGCGAAGAAAAACGGCAGATCGTATTAGCCGCTGCCAAAAAATACGATTTTTCCCCCAACCGCCTGGCATCCCGCCTCTCTATGCGGGCTGTGCGCATCGGCATTCTGCTGAACAGCCACTTTGCTATCAACACCGACCATATGATCGCCGGTGTTAAGCAAGCGTATGCCAAGCTGAAGGATTATAAGGTGACGTATGAGATCACCATGATGGATTCTCATACCGCGCCCCCTGAGGAGTACAACGAGGTACTTACACGCTACCGTGGCTATGACGGTGTGATCCTAACCGGCATGAGCTCCTCGAAATACACCGACATGATCCGGGCGCTATACCGGCATACCCCGGCCATCGTGCAGGTGCAAGCGATCAACAACGAGGCCGACTATCTATTCGCCTCGCAGCATAACGAAGAAACGGCCTCTTTTCTTGCCGCTGAATTTTTATCAAACTGCCTGCGGGCAGAAAGAGACAAGAGCGTTTTGCTGTTTACCGGCAGCATGGAAAGCGCGCTGCACGCCAAGGCGGCAGCCGCCTTTGAGCGCGCCTGCGCGGCGTGCGGGCTGAACCTGCTGGAAAGCGTAGATATGAAGGATGACGAGGCCTATTTTGAACGCATTCTCCCCGGTATTTTTGAAAAGCATGGTAGTGAGATCGCCGGCCTTTACATGACCAGTGGTATATCCACCCCACTTTGCCGATATTTGGAAAAAAACGGACTTTCCCTGCCCTTTGTCGCCTTTGACACCTATGATGAGATCAAGCACTACCTAAAAAAGGGCATTATCTCTGCCACGATATCGCAAAACGTGGCCTACCAGATGGAGGTAGCCTTTGACAGGCTGGTGCGATACCTGATCACAGGCGAGGCCTGCCAAAAAACCATATATACTGACGTCCAGCTGGTGCTGAAAAGCAACATGCACCAGTTCGGCTAAAAATTTTATGCAAAGTGCAACCGATTGCACACGAAAATATCATGATTATTTTTCAAGTTATTCTTTCCATTTCCTCTCTCGTTCTGCAAAACTGCCTGTTCAACAGTGTCTGCAAAAAAGAGCTGACGACAAACGATCACGTATACCGCTTTAATATGATGCTCTATGCGGTGAGCATTCTTTTGTTCGGCATTGGGCTGATCGGCGGCAGCATATCCCTCTATACGGTGCTGCTGGGGCTCTTGTTCGGCACGGTAACCGCGCTTAGCAACCTATATAAAATGCGCTCTCTTTCAACCGGGCCTATGCATATCACGCTGCTGATCACTACCTCGTCTATGATCATTCCCACCATGTCGGGGCTGTTCTTTGGCGAGCGCTTCAGCATTCTGAAGCTTGCTCTTGTTTTGATCCTGATCGGCTTTCTTTATCTTTCTCTCGACAGCAAAAAGGGGGATGCTAAGGCAAACCGGCACTGGCTTTTCTTCTGCGCCCTGGCTTTTGTATTTCAAGGCAGCATTGGCGTTTTACAGAAGATCCACCAAAGCTCGCCGCACAAGGATGAGGCAAGCGCCTTTCTATTCGTTGCCTTTATCTGCTCGCTGCTCTATAGCAGAATACGCGCCAAGAAAAGCTATCGCGAGCTGCAATTTACCAAAAAGCACGTCTTACTGGCCGTGATATGCGGCTTGTGCACGTACAGCATGAATTTCTTGAATTTGAAGCTATCCGGCATGCTACCCAGCCAACTATTTTTCCCGCTTGTCAACGGCAGTGCCATCGTGCTCAGCTCTCTGCTTTCGGTTCTGCTGTTCAAGGAGCGGCTGACCGGGCGGCAGCTGGTTGGTCTGTGCGGCGGCATAGCCTGCCTCGTTGGCATTTGTTTGGTATAATTTTTCTAGGAGGGACATATGAACGGCTATATCAATTTCACCGAGGAGCTTATGGAGCCCACCAAAATTCTGGGAAACCTGTATTTTGCAGGCACAAAGCCGGCCTCTACGCATCTGATCGACACGGGTGACGGTCTGATCATGCTGGATACGGGCTACCAGCATTCCCTTTTTATCGTGATCGATAACATCTACCGCCTTGGTCTTAACCCGCACGCAATTAGGTATATCCTGCTCACCCACGGGCATATCGATCATTTTGGCGCGGCGCGCTCGCTGCGCGAGCTGACCGGGGCCAAGATTGCCTTAGGCCGCGAGGACCGGGATTACGCCAACGGCAAGCTCGACCTTTCCTACGCCAAGGAGCTTGGTATGGTATTTGCCGAAACCTTTGAGCCGGACATTCTGCTATCGGACGGCGATGAGATCACGCTTGGCAACACCACTGTTCGCGCTGTGTCCACACCGGGGCATACGCCGGGTGCTATGTCCTATTTCTTTGACGTGCATGACGGCCAAAAGACCTTCCGCGCCGGGCTGCACGGCGGCATGGGCATCAACACCCTGTGCCGAGAATTTTTAGATGCCTATGGACTTCCCTACTCACTTCGCGAGGATTTTAAGCGCTCGATGAAGCGCCTGCAGGAGGAGCACGTAGACATCTTTCTTGGCAACCACATGCAGCACAATCATACCGAGGAAAAGGCGGCCCGTATCAAAAACGGTGAGACGTATGCTTTTGTTGACCCTGAGGAATGGTACGCCTATAACAGCTGGTGCATAGAAAACCTCAATCACATGATGGACGGAGAGAACAAGAAATGAAACCGAGCTTCAGCTTTCTGTATCAAAACGAGGAGCGCCGCTATACGGATGCCGGCGTTTACGAGCTGGCAGACGGCATTACCGTGACCGCTGTGCAAAGCGCGTACGAGACATTTGATGCTACCGAATGGGTGCTGTATTTTGAAAACAAATCGAATAAGAACAGCGGCATTTTTTCTTCTATTCTGGATTGCGATACCCTGCTCCCCTTACCGCTTCCCCCTGCCCCGAAATCCGGCTATTCGCCCTTGCCGGGCGATGCCTGCGTGATCACCATGACGGGCTGCGTACCGGGCGAGCTGTATATTGATCATGATAAGAGCAGCGCCGAGGAATTTGGCTTTTCTTTGGAATATTTAGACAAGGCGCCGGGCATGACCAAGCGGTTTATGAATTACGGCGGCCGCTCAAGCGACCGCATGATGCCCTTTTTTGACGTGACTGCCGGCGGCGAGGGCTATATGGCCGCCATTGGCTGGACGGGCGATTGGCAAGCCGAATTTACCCGTGCCGCGGGCGGTATTCATATCAAGACCGGCCTGCAAAGCACCCACTTTTACCTCAAGCCGGGCGAGAGGCTTCGCACCTCCTCGATCCTGCTGATGAAATACGACGCGAATGAGGATAAGCACAACAAGCTCAGACGCCTGATCAAGCAGCATTTTTCGCACGTAAGCCACACAAATGCCACCCGCGAGGGGCTGATGGCATTTGAGCTGTGGGGTGGCCTGCCGAGCGAGGAGATGAAAAAGCGCATCGACCGGCTGATGGCACACGAGATCCACTTTGAGGATATCTGGATCGATGCCGGCTGGTACGGCAACTGCACCAAATGCGACGAGACCTTTAGCGGTGACTGGAGCCAAAAAACGGGCGACTGGTACCCCAACCCCCGTGTGCACCCCGGCGGGCTGACCGACGTAGCCGCGCACGCGCGGGAGGCCGGCGCGGGCATGATGCTGTGGATAGAGCCGGAGCGCGCTGTTGAGGGCACCGAGATGACGCTTGCGCATCCTACATGGTTCATGACCCGGCCGGGTGACCGCAGCTTGATCCTGAACCTGGGGAACGAAGAGGCCTGGCAATACGTATATGACCTGGTAGCCGGCTACGTTAAAAAGCTGGGCTTCACCTGCTTCCGCCAGGATTCCAATGCCGATCTGACAGACTACTTTGCCAACGCAGATGAGGAGGATCGCCGCGGCATCACCGAGATCAAGCACATCATGGGACTTTACCGCCTGTGGGATGCTTTGACTACGAAATTTCCGCACCTGTTGATCGACAATTGTGCCTCCGGCGGCCGGCGTATTGATATAGAGGCGCTGCGGCGCACGGTTCTCTTCTTCCGCAGTGACTACCAGTGCAATTTTAACGCAAACCCTGAGGTGCTGCAGGTGCACAATGCCAACCTTTCCTGCTACCTTCCCTATAATGGCTGCACGAGCAAGACCAAGAACGATACCTACGCCATCCGCAGCTCCTATTCGGCCAGCTGGGGCGGTGCGTTTTACAACGCGGTCTTTCAAGAGATGGACGAGGGGGATATGGCCTGGGTCAAACAGATCACCGAGGAATACCGCCGCATTCGCCACTATTTCTCGATGGATTTCTACAACCACGGCTCTACCGTCTTCGACGTGACCTCCTGGGCCATCTGGCAGTATCACGATCCGGACACGCAAAGCGGCATCCTGATGGCCTTCCGCCGCTCGGAATCACCGTTTGATGTGGTGAACATTTCCCTGCGCGGCCTTTCTGAGGGAAAGCAATATCGCTTCACCAGCTTGGATGACGGTACTGCCTTTGATGGCGGCGCGCAGATGCAAATCGTTCTGAAGGAAAAGCGCTGCTGCGTTATTTTCGAATACAAGGCTATATAAAAAACAACCGCGTGTGCCACGGCACACGCGGTTGTTTTTTACCGATCAAGGCAATTGCGCTCAAGGCAGCCAAGAAACGCCTCGGCGGAAAAGATCTTATATGACCAGACCTTATCCCCGGTTGTCAGCGGGACGGATTTTCCCATGTCGGTCAAGAACATGCGGGGCATGGGATCCACGATCAGCAGCTTTTTCCCTTCCCCCTCAAAGGCAAAGGTAAACTCTGTCTGTACGTAATAATTAGGAGCAAACTCCGTTTGCACAAGAAACCGCGACCTACGCACCACCATGCGAAGAACGCGCACAAAGCGGCAGGCACCGTCCTCAAAAAAATGCATCTCCGTGTTGCGGCGCCTCACGCAGGAAAGCAGCTTGCAGGTGTAGGTCTTTTTGTGCGCCGTGACGGCAAAGCTGGGGCCATCCACCAGGAAAAACAGCGAGCGATACGGGTGCTCGATGGGCGTGATATCAAAGCCCTCACGCTTACAAAGCGAAAGGAGCGCCTTCACAAAGCGGCGCCGCTTGCGCAGCGCGCGGCCGTAGGCAAAAAACAGAATAATGCCTGTCAGCGCCAGAATGATGAGCAAGAGCGGAATGCCCACCGCCGGCTGCACCACAAATTTCATCAAGGGGTACACCAAAAGCAGGATAATGGTGCCCATCCCATACGCCAGGCCGGCCAAAAGAAGCAGGCCAACGGCCGAGAGCATATCCCGCAGAAAGGAGTTTTCCCGCACCTGGTGCCAGTGCTTGCGCGCCGAGAGGTGGGCAAGCAGCAAAAGCCCCAGCGAAACGGGAATAAAGATCGCGCGTGACAGCCGGTTCTGCGCGGCCGCGCTGCCGGCATCAACAAACATATCCAGCACGCTGCGATACAAAAAGGTAGGCGCCATCAGCCACACGATGAGGAACGTGATGATCGCGCTGACCAAAAATTCATACGAGCAGACCGTCTGCCGCAGGCGGCGGAAAAAGCCACCATCTGTGCCGCCCTTTTCATAAAAGCGCGTGCGTGCCATGGTATCATACACCACGAAGATCCGCGCGGTGGAATAAAAGGCAAGCAGAATAGGAATCAGCAGCAGGCGGCGCACAGACATGACCGCTACCTGGTCATAATACTTCAACGCCTCGTCATACTGCGCGAAAATAAAGAAGGTCATCAGGCAAAAGCAAAGATAGGTTGCGATCGGGTAAACGATATGCGTTGTGTAAAACGAAAGCCTTTTCCAGTTCATCCCTGCACCTCCCTTTTTCTTTATTGTATCACGGGGCGCTCTTATTTGTCAACATCCTTTTTCCGCCGCAAAAGCGCGCAGGCATGCCAGAGCAGCAGCAAGATCGCCGCCAGGCCAAAGTAGCCGCAGAAGGGGTAAACGGTGCCGATCAGCTCAGAAAAGCCCACCATACCGCAGAGAAATGCAACTACGCCCAGCACGATGATCGCCAAAACGCGGTGCCGTTTGATAACGGCAGATTTATGCTCAAAATAATTCACCACCCCAACAAGCGAGGAAAGCGAGGTGCCAAACATGGCGCAGGCCAGCAAAACGGCATAGATGACCTGTGGCAGCACGTGCAGCCGGCCGGCCGCCTCCAGCATCGGCAGCGCGGCCATCGTGCTTTCCGGTAGCACGGCAAAAACAAGAATGGTGCAAAAGCCGATCAGCGGCAAAACGAAGGAGCCGCACGCCAGCCCAACAAGAATAGCGCGCCGCCCCGCCGCGCGGCGGCCAAGCGGTGCCAAGGCACCGATCGAGCAGAAGAGATTATAGGTCACGTACAGCACGGCAGCCAGCGCCGGGCCGCCAAGCAAGGGGTTTTGCTGCGCGGCCGGGGCAAAGGAAAAGCCGCCC
Organism: Clostridia bacterium; assembly: GCA_017621755.1. Classification (GTDB taxonomy): domain Bacteria; phylum Bacillota; class Clostridia; order Oscillospirales; family CAG-272; genus UBA1740. Next base: position 3,884 of record JAGASL010000037.1, on the reverse strand, counting down.
CCGCCATAGGTAACGAAGATGGCCACGCAAACCGCCACCGAAAACACCGTCAACACCGGCACCACCATAGAAAACACGCGCAGCATGCCGCGCACGCCGGCGCAGGCAGTCAGGCATACCACCACGCAAAACAGCAGCCGCCCTACTGTCTCCGGCAGACCAAGCATCTGGTGAAAGAGCGCGCCAATGCCGGCCACCGTTACGATCATTACCCCGTATTGAAAAAACACCGAAACGGCGCCGCAAAGCGCACGCAGCGCGCGCGGTGCGCGCGGCAAAAGCAGCCTGTCCATTTCCTCAATCCCGGTGCGGTGCGCCAGCAGCAAAATCAGCGCGCCAAGCAAAAAGAAAAGCAACGCCGCGCAGGCCATGCCTATATAGCCCGGCACGCCGTAGCTGCCAAAAAACTGCCACAGCTCCTGCCCCGAAACAAACCCGGCCCCCAAAAAGCAGCCAACAAAGGTAGAAGCAATGGCAAAGGTACGTATTTTCTCCATGGTCTCCCTCAAACAGGGCGGTTATTCATCCCTGTGGTTTTTCTTTTTATATTCTTTAGGCGTAACACCCCGCGTTCGCTTAAACAGGCGGAAAAAATATTCCTGCTCATACCCCAGCGCATGGGCGATCTCCTCTACCGTCATGCTCGTTTGGTCCAGCATGGCGCAGGCACGCCCGATCTTCATATCCACGAGGAAGTGATGAAAGCTTTTTCCAGTGCTCTTCATAAACAGCCTGGAAATATAGGATTTTGAATAGAAATACCGCTCTGATAGCGTATCCAGACTCACCGTGCTGCAGTTTTCCGCAATATCACGCAGCATATCGATCACCACCGATTCACTTTGCCCGCGACCAACAGACAGGCATGCTGCCGGCGCGCGTTCAGCAAGAGCACCCAAATATTCCAAAAGCGCAGCCTCGACGTATAGATATTTCCAAGGCGAATCGGTTTCCGATGCCCCGATCACTCGCTCGGCAAGCGCGCGGATCGGCGCATGATCAGAAAGCCCCTGAAACAATACGTATTTATAAAACCGTTCGCTTCCGGCCTCCTTAAAAAACAGCCCCGCTTCATGCGCAAAGGGGCGCATGGCAGTCAATTCAGAAAGAAGCCAATCCTTATCGATCAAAAAGTTGCATACCCTGCCATCCGCAACGGCATACAGGGTGTGAAAGGTGCCGGGGTGCAGAATCACCGCGTCACCCGCCTCCATGCGAACGTAGTTCTCTTCGATCAGGTTGATGCAGGTTCCGCTATGCACGTAGTTGACCTCAAAAAACTCGTGGGTATGGTACCGGCCAACGTGATCGGATGGGTGCAGGCGAACGGCTACCCTTTGCCGGTCACATTCCGCATACTCTGACATGAGAACCACGTCAGAGGAATAATTTTTCTGATTTTCCAATTTGCTGATGATCGCATCCAGCGCAGGCTTATTCACTTCCACTCTTCATCACCCCATTTTATTGTATCATCGACCAAGCGAAAAATCAATAAAGAAAGTGGAATATCTCCGTCAAACGCAAAAAATGTCAATAACAGGTCAAATAAATCATGGTAATAAACCGTTGCTTCCTGTATAATGAAAGAAAAACAGGAGGATAGCGATGCATACTTTTGATTTCTCAACCTATCGCAGCAAGGTATACGGCTGCTTTGTCGGAAAGTGCGTTGGCGGCACGCTTGGCATGAAATACGAGGGCACGCGGGATTATCACCCCGTCACCTACTATGACCCGGTACCAAGCGAAATGATTCCCAATGACGATCTGGATCTGCAGGTAGTTAATCTGGAGACGATCTTGCGTACAGGTCTGCCGATCTGCCGCTATCATTTGGGCGAAACCTGGAAAAATCACATTGCCGACCACGCGCCGGACGAATATGCCGTTGCCGTCAGCAACTATGCGTTAAAGCTCAGCGCGCCGCTCAGCGGCATCTATAGAAACAAGTTTTACGCCGGCATGGGCAGCGCGATACGCAGTGAGCTGTGGGCCTGCCTGGCACCGGCATCCCCTGCCCTGGCCGCCGCCTTTGCTAAGGAGGATGCCTGCACAGACCATTGCTCAGACGGCGTGTATGCCGAAATGCTTCTCGCCGCGATGGAAAGCGCCGCCTTTGTGGAACGCGACCTGCTTGCCTTGATCGACGTTGGCATGCAATACGTTCCCGATGGGCACCGCTTGAAGAATGCCTTTACGGACGTCATTGCCTGGTGGAATGAATGTCACGATATTCTACACGTGCGCGAGCTGATTCTTGAGCACTATCATGCCGACAACTGGACAGACGTTACGATCAATCTCTCCTTCATCATCCTGTCACTGTTATCCTGCGAGGGGAGCTTTGACCGGGCGATCTGCACCGCGGCAAGCCTTGGCTACGATGCAGACTGCACGTGTGCCACCGTTGGCTCAATCTTTGGCATCATGGATCCTGACGGAATTGATGAAAAATGGACCACCCCAATTGGCGAGCGACTGGTATTAAGCCCCGGCATCGTGAATATGCACGAACCGGCCTCCATCAACGATTTTTGTGATACGGTCATTGCCGTGGCACACGCGGTGCAGGACTACTATGCAACCGGCATTTCTATCCCGCAAATCGATTTTCAAATAGCGCTCCCACCCGCCTGGACGAGCAAGCCAATGCTGCTCTACGAGTGGCAAGAGCGCGCCAAAGAGGCGCTTCTTATAGTCAAGCCGCTTGCCGTCACGCTGGAGTATCCGGATACGGTAGCAGCCGTTCCCGGAAAAGAAAACGCATACGCGCTCAGGCTGACCAATCTGTCAAGCGCACCCATGACCGGCGAGGCATCCTTCTCTCTGCCGCAAGGCTTTTGCTTGACATGTGGGCAAAGCAGGTTTTCTGTTGCGCCGGGTGAAAGCGTTCGCATGCCGTTTGTGGTCACGCTGGGCGAGCTCAAGCGCCGCACACCACGAAACCCATTGACGATCACCCTTACGATCAATGGTGTCAGCTTTGACGTAGAAGCCAACATACCTGTTTCTTCACCCTGGCGTGTTGAAGATCTTGAAAGCAGAGAAACGCAACTCTTTGAAGCGGATAATATATTTTTCGAGGTGCCGGCCGGTGCATACAAATACACAGCCACCTTCATAGCCCCCGCCCCCAAGGAAGTCAGAATATCCGCCGGCGGTACGCGGCCGTTTACCGTATTCCTCAATGGCAAAGAGGTCAAGAAAAACACAAACGAGCCGTACGTACCGGCCTTTCACCGAGATGCCAACCGGTTTACCACCTCTGTTCTGCAAGGCAAAAACCAAGTTGAGATCGTATTTGAAAAAGCAGCGGCAGGCGAGATCTTCTTTGGCTTCTCTACCACGATCGGCTGCGCCACCTGGATAGATACCATGGAATGGACATTGTGATCCTGTTGTCTTACTAAAAGAAAATCCCTGCTTTCATCTGTAAAAAATGAAAGCAGGGATTTTCATATCTTTCCAAAAATAGAAAAAGGCGGGAATGCTCCCGTCCATCTATATGAAAGGACAAATGCCCATAAAAAACCGAATAAAGGGATTGCGAAACGAAATGAAGCGAACTACGAAGAAGTAGTTCAAGCCCTCGGTCAATTAGTATCGCTTAGCTAAACACATTACTGCGCTTACACACGCGACCTATCAAACTCGTAGTCTACAAGTGACCTTACTCTCTTAAAGAGATGGGATATCTAATCTTGAGGTGTGCTTCATGCTTAGATGCCTTCAGCGTTTATCACATCCGCACGCGGCTACTCAGCTATGCCCTTGGCAGAACAACTGATGCACCGGAGGTGCGTTCGACCCGGTCCTCTCGTACTAAGGTCAACTCCTCTCAAATATCCAACGCCCACGACAGATAGGGACCGAACTGTCTC
>JAGASL010000036.1 GCA_017621755.1 Clostridia bacterium | reverse complement strand
GCGACCGACAAGGATGCTCGCTTCATTCCCATTCCGATCATAGCCGGTGGCGGCAATGACGAGGAAGAAGAGGAAGAAGAGAACAAGCAGTCCGAGACCGAGGAGAGCGCCCCTGCCGAAAAGGGCGAAGAAACGGACGAGAAGGCCGCCTCTGACAAGGAAGCGACCGACAAGGATGCTCGCTTCATCCCCATCCCGATCGTAGCCGGTGGCGGCGATGACGAGGAGGAAGAGAAAGAAGAAGCCGAGCAGCAAGAAAAGGCCGAGCCGAAGACCATGGCAGATGCCCTTTCCAGCATGGCCAATGATGGGCGTGAGGACGAGATGTCTACCGTTTTGGTTGGCAAGGACGGTCGGCGTGTACAGATCAAATGCCGCCAGAGCTTCCGTGCCCGCATGATCTGCGCTTGCGATGAAAGCAAGGACTATTACAACGATCTGAAAAATTACCTGCTTTCTTACGAGGGTGTCAGTGCCGCGGACAGCTTGAATTACGAGAGCTTCAGCGGCGGCCGTCGCCAGCTTGCCAAGCTGAATATTACCGGTAAAACGGTGATCCTGTTCTTGGCACTTGACCCCGCCAAGCTGGAGGGAAGCAAGTATAAGTACGATAACGTAGGCGACCGCAAGCGGTATGAAAAGACCCCTGTCAAGGTTAAGGTTCGTTCTGAGCGCTCCTTTAAGTGGGCCAAGGAATTGATCGATATGACCATGGCAGAGGAGGGCCGGCCGTTTGTTGCCCTGCGTGAAGAGCAACACGTGCCGCGCGAGAGCCTTAGCCGCAGCGAGCTGATCCGCCAAGGGTTGATCCAGGTGGATGCGCGCGATATGGAAAACGGCCAAAAGGTAGATGAGGCCACCGTTGTTCGCATGATCGAGGAGGGGGCCGTGCCGGAGGGCAGTCGCTCCGCACAGAGAGACGGCGAGCAGATGCCGAATGCTGGCATGGTCGCTGTGGGCGTAGCTGCAGCAGTAGCTGTTGCTTCAGTGGCAGGTGATGGGGAAGAGGAGAGCCTTGAATCGGCCGCTGAGGAAAGCGGGCTGGATGAGAGCTTTACCCTGGCCGATATGCCTATGATGGCCAACGTTTCTCTTGCGCCGGAGGAGGAGTACATTCCGCACTTAGAGGCTGTAACCGCCGAAGAGGCTGAGGAGCTGGTTGAAAACGTGGTGGCTGAACACCATATTGAGCACCATGTAGAGCCGGATGCCCCTCGCGCAAAGGGCAAGCGGAGCCGTGGCAAGCCGGCCGTGCTGAACATTGATGCGCTGGACCAAACCTATGCGCCGGGCGAAAGCATTACCTTAGCCCGCCTGAAGGCTGATGGGTTGGTTCCGAAAAATGCCCGCTCGCTGAAGATCTTAGCACACGGCAGCCTGACAAAGCCGCTCACGGTAGAGGCCAACCGCTTCTCGCTGACCGCTGTGAAAATGATCCTTTTGACGGGTGGCACGCCTGTTCAGCTGGATTAAATGAAAAACCAATAGCCGGAGATTGCTTGCAATCTCCGGCTATGTTCGTTAAAAAGACCTATTTCGTGCAAGAACTGGCAGAAGGGACGGAAAAGTAGAATTCCCTGCTATTTCTGCCGAAAGCTTTCACTTCCTTTTTTGCCCCCTATTGCTTATAATAATAGCAAGGAAAGGAGGACTGCATGGAACTGATACGTATAAGCGACAGCAAAATTAAAATTATGCTGAACGCAGAGGATATGGAGCATTATGCCATTACCTCTGAGCTTTTGAATTATGAAAATACAGAAACGCGGCGCGTGGTATGGCAGATCTTAGATGAAGCCAAGCAAAAGACCGGCTTTGATGCCGCCAGCGACCGTGTGCTCATACAGGTATATCCATCCCGTACCGGCGGGTGCGAGATGTATGTCACCAAGGTGCCGCCATCTCTGCCGCACCCAACCGAGGAGCGAGGTGTCCCTAGGCGCGAGGGCAAGCGCGCGTTATACGCGTTTTCTTGCCTTTCAGATTTTTTGCGTGCCTGCCGCCAGCTTTCCTGCCGCGAGGGCGTGCTAGAAAGCACCGCCTACGTAACGCAAGAGGGCTGCTATTATTTGCTGATAGAAGAGGGCGGGGCAGAGAGCCTGCCCGGCTTTGCCCCGGTGTATAGCCCGGCCGAGGAATATGGGGAGAGAATGAAAAATAGCGGGGCTCGCTTAGCCTACATAAAGGAGCATGCCACGTGCCTTTGTGAAAACGGGGCGGTAGAGCGCTTTGCGTCGCTATAGTCGAAGAGAGCCGAACAAATAAGCTCTTCGGCCATAACTATTGACAAATATCCTTTCTCATGGTATACTTGAGGGGATCAGGACGTTTTGAAAGGAACAAGGATATGAATTTTAATGGGATCGCGTTTGATACCTATTTCAAAAATTACCCGGATGAGAGCGGCTTTTTCGGCAAATACGGCGGCGTATACGTGCCGGATGAATTAAAGAAAGCGATGGAGGAGATCACAGATGCCTATTTTACCATCTGTAAATCCTCAAAATTCATTGCCGAGCTACGCAAGATCCGCCGCGAGTTTCAGGGTAGACCTACGCCCATTTCTTACTTAGAGCGGCTTTCTAACAGCCTTGGCAACGTGCAGCTGTACGTAAAGCGTGAGGATCTGAACCATACCGGCGCGCACAAGCTCAACCATTGCATGGGTGAGGGTCTGCTTGCCAAATACATGGGCAAAAAGAAGATCATTGCCGAAACCGGCGCCGGCCAGCACGGCGTGGCACTGGCAACCGCAGCCGCCTACTTTGGGCTGGAGTGCGATATTTACATGGGCGCGGTGGATATTAAAAAGCAGGCCCCCAACGTAGCCAGAATGAAGATTCTTGGTGCCAACGTGGTAGAGGTGACGCACGGCCTTGCCACCTTAAAGGAAGCGGTTGACGCCGCCTTTGAGGCCTATGGCAGAGAGTATAAGGATGCCATTTATTGCATCGGCTCGGTGCTGGGCCCGCACCCGTTCCCGATGATGGTGCGTGATTTCCAAAGCGTGGTAGGTATTGAGGCAAGAGCCCAGTTCCTTGAAATGACGGGCGAGCTGCCGGATGCCGTTGTTGCCTGTGTGGGCGGCGGGTCGAATGCGATGGGCATCTTCTCCGGCTTCCTTAATGACCCCGTAGATATTTACGGTATCGAGCCGCTTGGCCGCGGCGAAAAGCTGGGCGATCATGCTGCCAGCCTGAAATACGGCGAAGAGGGCATTATGCACGGCTTTAACAGCCTGATGCTGAAGGATGAGAATGGCGAGCCGGCACCGGTCTATTCGGTGGCCTCCGGCCTCGATTATCCCTCCTCCGGCCCCGAGCATGCTTTCCTGCACGATCTTGGCCGTGTGAAGTACGACGTGATCAACGATGAGGAAACCATCGATGCCTTCTTCACGCTCTCGCGTATGGAGGGTATCATTCCCGCCATCGAGAGTGCCCACGCCGTTGCCTACGGTATCAAGCTGGCTAAGCAGATGAAGAAGGGCTCTGTGCTCATCAACCTCTCCGGCCGCGGTGATAAGGATATGGATTACGTTATCGAAAAATACGGTATCCGGTAAATAGCACAAAAAACGCCGACATGAAAATGTCGGCGTTTTTTATATTCATTCTTCGATATCGTTGAAATATGTTCTATCAAAAAACTCTTTCAGCGTGATACCCGCGCCTTCACAAAAGCGCTTGATAGTGATAATTTTCGAGCATTTTGTTCTGCCCTTGGTCAGATCGTAAAGAGCAGAAGGAGACATGCCACCCTTCAAAGAAGCATCACAGATGTTGGTGCTTTTTTCGGTACATATCTCGTGTATCCGTGTTATAATCGCATCATTTAATGTCATTCGTGTGCTCCTTACGGAATTTCTTTGCGGAATTCCGTAATTATTATATCCATGTTCAAAAAAATAGTCTCGTGGAATTCCACGATATTGACACATTTGAGAAAGTGGTATATAATAAAACGTGGAATTCCACGAAGGAGGCAAAAATGATCATTGCATTTGTAGGGCACGGTTTTTTATACAATACCGATAACCTGGTGGCACAAATAGAAAAGACGATCAACGAATGCTTGAGAAACGAAGAAGCTGTACAGTTTTTATGTGGTGGATATGGTGATTTTGACGAGCTATGTGCGTGTACATTACGTAAAATGAAAAATTGTATACCTAGTTGTGAACTCATCCTTGTAACGCCCTATATTGATCTTTCGCGACAAGAGAGATTACAATGTTTAATGGATGCGAGACTTTATGATGCTGTTGTCTATCCCCCTTTGGAGCGTGTTCCTTACAAATATGCCATTATCAAGCGTAACGAATGGATGATAGACAAGGCAGATCTTATTATTACTTATGTAAAACATTCATATGGCGGCGCGTATAAGTCTCTGGTATATGCGAAAAGAAAGAAAAAACGCATTATTAATTTAGCCGAATTATAAAATCTTTCATAGAAAAAACCCTATTCGATAATAGCGAATAGGGTTTTGTTTATAAAAGAAGTGAATACTTATCGGCGTTTTATTTGCTGCACTCGTCAGCTTCGATCGCGGTGATCATATCCACACGCTGCTCGTGGCGGCCGCCTGCCTCAAACTCGGTATTCAGGAACAGGTTGGCAATATCGCCGGCCAGCCCTGGGCCAATGACACGGGCGCCCATGCAAAGCACGTTGGCGTTGTTATGCATACGGGTAAAGCGGGCGCTATAGGTCTCGCTGCACAGGGCAGCGCGAATGCCGCGGTGCTTGTTGGCAGCCATGCTCATGCCAATGCCGGTGCCGCAGATCAGAATACCAAAGCTATCGTTCGGGGCCTTCTGTACGCCGGCGCATACCGCGTGGGCAAATTCCGGATAGTGGCAAGAGGCGCTTGAATTGGTGCCACAGTCGATAACCTCATAGCCCTCCTCGCGCAGAGAAGCGGCAAGCCCCTCCTTCATTTCATAGCCGGCAGAGTCGGCGCCGATGTAGATCGTTTTCCGCAACATAGTCATATCTCCTTTTTAATTTTGTTTTTCTTTTTCTAAGCGATCGCGCTCCGCTTGCGATGGGAAGAGGTAGATCGGGGCAAGAGAAGCATCGTCTACCGTTTCGCCGCGCATGGCCATGGCCAGGCCGCATTGGGCAACGGCGGCAGCGCTTGGCACGCGCAGGGCACGTGGTGCTTGCGGCAGGGAAAGACCAATCGCCTCGGCGGCGCGGGTCACAGCCTCGGTGGCATCCCCCGCCAGCCAGAGCGGTGTGGTCGGATATTGCTCGGCAAGCTCCTGTACCAGATCGGTAATGGCAATCAGCCTGTCGTCGCAAAGCCGTGTCAGTACACCGTCCTTTAGGCAGAACAGGGCGTTATAAACGTGGGCACGGCGTGCGTCGGTCACCGGGCAATAGATGCCAGAAAGCGGCGCAAGCCCCTGTGCCAGCGCCTCCATCACCGAGACAGGCGCGCAAGGAATCTGCTTGCCAAAGGCAAGCCCCTTGACCAGGGCGGCCCCAATACGCACACCGGTAAAGGAGCCGGGGCCGTGCGTCAGGGCGAACAGCTCTATGTCAGAAAGTGAAAGATGCGCGGCGCTAAGCGCCTGCTTGGCCATCGGCAGCAGCAGCTCGCTTTGTGTCATGCCGCTGTCTACGGTAAATTCGGCCAAGATCCTCTCGCCGTCCGCTACCGCTACCGAGGCGGTTTTGGCCGTACTGTCAAATGCCAAGATCTTCATCGTCAACCCCCTCTATGCAGATCTGTCGCTCGTTTTCGCCACTTGGCAGGCGCGAGATCGTAACGGTTATGCGGTTTTTCGGCAGCATGTCGCCCCCGTTTTCGCTCCATTCGCAAACGCAGTAGCCTTCGCGTGCCAGGTAATCGTCAAAGCCGATGCCATATAGCTCCTCCTCGTCTGCCACGCGATAAAGGTCGAAATGGAAAACGGGAAGGGGGTCGCCCTTGTATTCATTTACTACGGTGTAGGTCGGGCTCTTCACGCCGCGACAGCCGAGGGGGGCGGCAAAGCCACGCACAAGGGCGGTCTTGCCGACCCCCATTTCGCCGCGTAGCGAAAGAAAGGCGTGCCGCTTGCCGGCCGCCAGCAGGCGCTCGCTGAGCGCCTTGCCTACCGCCTCGGTATCGGCGGTGGAATGTGAAATGATGATCATATCCATCCTCTTATTTTTGATAATGCTCTTGAATCAGGCGGCGTAGGGCGCCCATCGAGTATAGCGAGCCAAAGCAGAGCAGCAGGTCGTTTTCCTGCATGTCGGCCAGGCATTGGGCAAGTGCCTCTTGCATGCTGCCGCTCGTTCGGATCTGCGCGGGCGGTGTGTCGATCCCGTGTAGGATCTTTGCCAGCTCCTCTGCCGGGCAGGCGCGCGGTGTTGGCGGGGTAACGGTGGTCACGCAGGCCAGCCGCTCGCCGATCAGCGGGGAAGAGAAAAAGGCAGAAAGCGCCTTGTGCGGTTCCTTTTCACGTAGCATGCCCACCAGGCAGTGCAGGCGTGCAAAGTAGGGGGCCACCGCCTCGATGCTGGTGCGTAGCGCACGTAGCCCGTCTAAGTTGTGGGCGCCATCCAAAAGAATGTGCGGCGCCATGCTGATCAGCTCCAGCCGCGCGGGAATATAGGCATGCCGCAGGCCGCGCACGATCGCATCCTCGGTAACCGAAAGACCGCTGCGGCTAAGCGCGCGTATCGCCTCGATGGCGGTGGCAGCGTTTCTTGCCTGATAGGCAGCTGCCAGCTGGCTCTGATACGGTGTGCCGCGATAAGAAAAGCAAAGCTGCCCCAGGCTGCATTGCTGAATATCGATCTCCTCGGCCGGCACGATCACGGTGGGAATGCCGTTTGCCGCGGCGGTTTCCTCTGCCACGCGGTAGGCAGCCGGGTAATCCTGCGGCGCACAGACAAAGGCACCGGTGCCCGGCTTCAGAATGCCGCATTTTTCGGCAGTAATGGCTTCAATGCTGTCACCAAGCAGCTCGGTATGATCAAAGCCGATGTTGACCATAACGGCCACGTCCGGCGGGGCGATCACGTTCGTCGCGTCTAAGCGGCCGCCAAGACCGCATTCCAGCACCACGATCTCACAGCCGGCACGGGCGAATAGCACCAACCCGATTGCCGTTACCACGTCAAACTGGGAAAGCTGATCGGCGCAGGGCAGGCGGCGTAGCGCGCGCAGCACGTAGGCGGCAGCCTGCGCAAAATCGGTCTGGTTGACGGGTCTGCCGTCTATCTGAAACCGCTCGCGAAAATCGTTGATAAAGGGAGAGGTATATAGCCCTACGCGCATGCCGCTCTCGCGCAGAATGGCGTCACACATCGCAGAAACAGAGCCCTTGCCGTTCGTGCCGGCAATGTGGATAAAGCGTAATGCACGCTGTGGCTCGCGCAGGGCGCGCAGAAGTTCCGCAACCGGTTCCATGGTTTCCCCGCGGTTAAACCGTGGCAGCGCGTAAATATGCTCAAGGGCGGTCTTGGCTGTCATATCTCCTCCAGGTAGGTGTCTGCCCCCTTGCCCAGCAGATAGGAAAGGGTGGCGCGGTAGGCCGCGCGCTTGCCCTCCGCCTCTTTGCTGGTGGGGTCAAAATCACGGCACCGAATGGCGCGCAGAAGGGTATTTTTCGGTGTGTTTTCCGGATCTGTTAGCTCCATGGCAGAAACGGTGTAGCCACTCATTTCCAGCCGCAGCAGGCGCAAGCCATCCGTCAGCGCCTCACACAGCTTGCCGCGCAGCTGCGGGTGATCTGCCACAAAGGCAAGCGGCTCGCAGGAAAGGCGATGGCTGAGATAACGATGACAGCAGGGGGTAGAAAGGATCACGTCTGCCCCCAGCGCCACGGCGCGCTCCAGCACGATATCGGTGGCAATGTCGCAGGCGTGTAGCGAGATTACCATGTCCGGCTTTTTATCCGGCACCGTGGTGCGCACGTCGCCGTAAAGAAAATGCATGTGCGTAAAGCCACAGGCCTCGGCAATCTTATTACATTCCGCAACCACGTCCTGCTTCAGATCCACCCCCGTCATATGCACGGTGCGGTGGCGCATGGCGGTCAGGTAGTGGTAAACGGCAAAGCTGAGATAGCTTTTGCCGCAGCAAAGATCGTATACCGTTAATTCCCCCTCGGCAGGCAGGGCGCTGTAAACGCTTTCAAGATGCTCTAAAAACCGATTGATCTGGCGAAATTTCGCCTGGCGCTTGTCATGCACGCGGCCATTTTTGTCGCTGATGCCCAGCGCCTGCAAAAAGGGCTCCTCACCGGAAAGCAGACGCCTCTTTTCACGGTCAATGGGTAGGTCAAAGTGGGCAAGCTCCTGCAGCTCGCCCTGCAGGCGTGCGCGCAGCGCATTGCCACCGATCAGGGTGCACTTGCCCTTTTTAGAGGTGCGAAGCTCGGCGTCCCCTGCCGAGGTCAGCAGGTTTACCTGCTTATAGGCTGAAAGCAGGGCGGGCAGCTCCTCTGCCAGCTGGCTGCCGCGGTATAGCCGCTGGCTGACGCGGCCGCCCTCAAAGGCGGATTCCAGCATCAGCACGCGCTCGCCACGTAAAAGGCACAGCTTGCCGCTTTGACGCGGCGCCGGCGCCTCCTTTTGGGGGGAAGAGAGCACCAGCTTGCGCAGCACTCCCTGCGCAACAGCCATGCTGATCAAATCAAATAGTGCTTGCTGCTCTGCGTTAACACTCATTTTTCGTTCTTTTTGCTGCGGAAGGAGAGCTTGGACTCCTTGCCGGCGCGAATGCGCTGAATGTTGGCGCGGTGGCACCAGATAATGATCAGCGCCATGGTGATGGCTACGATTGCCTCGATCACCGTGCCATAGGGCACCACGCTGTTTTCCACGTTGACAAACAGCGGCAGCGTCAGCCCGGCGAAGATCGAGCCAAGCGAGACGTATTTGGTCATCGAAACGATGATCACAAAGCACAGAAAGGCACACAGAAAGGCAAAGGGAGAGAGAATGGCAATCGCCGTTGCCACGCAAAGCACACCCTTGCCACCGCGGAAGCGGTAGTAGATTGGGAAGATATGACCCAGCATGCAGAAGAGCGCGGCGATCCAGCCACCGATCGCAGCCGAAAGCAGGAAAGAGGCAAAGCAAACGGCGATCACCGTTTTCAGCACGTCGCCAAGCAGGGTAAGCCCGGCAGCGCCCTTGCCGTATGTACGCAGCATGTTGGTGGTGCCTGCATTGCCGCTGCCATGGTTGCGTACGTCATCACGGTACAGCAGGCGCGAGATCACCACGGCGGAGTTGATGCTGCCAAGCAGATAGGGGATCAGCATTGTAATAAAGAAAATAGCAGCGATCGCCGCCAGATAAAACTGCCATTCCGCCATTTCAGTTGATTGGCCGAGCAGCAGCAGATAGCCATTATACCAGAGATCACCAATAGTCATAAAAAACCTCCTGAAAACAGAGCATAATCTTACACTTATATCATATCACATTTTCCTTTAAAAAGCAATCGTTTTTGTTCTTTTTCGGTATTGCGGAGAGATTTTTTTACATGCCACTTGTAATTTGTTCATTTTTGGATTATACTGATACAAAAAGGGGGGGATAGCATGAGATCGACTGTTCGGCAAGTCTTTTCGCAAGAAAACATCGAATATACCGCCGCCATCCCGTATGAGGCATGCCGCGTGGTACGCCCCTACCTGGTTGAGCGGCTTGGCTTTGCGCCGCGCACGGCCATTCTGTTTTTGGTGCCGTATTATGCCGGGCAGGCGGAAAATCTTTCCTGCTATGCTGCTGCCCGGGATTATCACCTATATATGCGTAATCTGTTTGCGCGTATCTGCCCAACGCTATCACAGGCCTCGGGCTATTCCTTTGCCGGCTTTGCCGATCATTCCCCCATCGATGAGCGGCATGCCGCTACGATCGCCGGGCTTGGCATGCGTGGCGAAAACGGTCTGCTGATCCACCCTCGTTACGGCTCCTTCGTCTTTATCGGCGAGCTGTTGACCGATGCGCCGCCCGCACTGCTTGGCGGCCAAGAGCCGATTGCGCCTGCCCCCTGTTGTGGCTGCGGCGCATGCCATACCGCGTGCCCGAGCGGCTTTTTGCGCGGGGAGGGCGAGGGGTGTCTTTCTGCCATTACACAAAAGAAGGGGGAATTGACCGAACGCGAGCAGCAGCTCGTTCTTACCGGTGGCAGCGTGTGGGGGTGTGACGTCTGCCAAGCGGTATGTCCCCATAATGCAATTGCCATGCGGGAAGAAAGCTATACACCTATTCCGTTCTTCCGGCAGGATCGTATCACACGCCTGACAGAAGAAGCCCTTGCCGCCATGCCGGAGGAGGCCTTTGCTTTGCGAGCCTTCTCCTTTCGCGGCCGCGCGCCGCTTGCACGCAATTTACAGCTGTTTTCTACATATTCCAGGAAATAAAAGGCGGCAGAATTGAAAGAAACGGCGGAAATTCAAAAGCAAGTGCACGCGCGGCTGCAGGCTGCCGCCCTGCACGAGCTGCCCTCGTACCGGCAGTTTTTAATCAAAACGCTGAAAAGCAGCCAGCCCTACGGGCTGTATGCGCGTGTTCGCACGGCCTTTGCGCCCACCATCTGGCTTGCGCGCATTTTTCGTATCGCGCGCCGCGTGTTTTTGATCATTGAGACAAGCGCCGTCTTGTTGTTTACCGCGGCGCTTTTGTTGCTCCTTTTACCGCTTGCGCTGGTGATAGCGCTTGCCATTGTGCAAGCCGCCCTGCGCGAACGCCGGCGTATGAATCGCCGCCTGGCACAGCTGATCGTTGGCCGCCGCGTGGCTATTCTTTTTGCGGGGGAGAGCGCTTTGGCGCTTACGGCCGGCTATACCGTGCTCTGCGTGACCGATACACTTCCTTCGCGCCACCCCGCTGTCTCAGCATGTCGCGCAAGGAATGGCGCCATTCTTGTGCGAGAGCATTATTTTTTCTACCTTCGCCGCACGCTGCTGCCAAAGGCCAGGCGCGTAGCGCTGATTTTTTAGTAAAAAAGAACGGGACGGTACTTGACTGGCCGTTCTTTTGTGAATGGGCGATTGAACCCATGCATCCTCAATCACGGCGAAGCCGTGTATATCATCGATGCAAAGCATCGTATATCATCAACGGCTTACCGTTGTATATCATCATTGCGAAAGCGGATACAGCCTGCGGCTGATGATATACACCTTCGGTGATGAGATGCACGCTAAAGCGTGATGATATACCATTGCTTTCGCAATGGATAAAAAAATCGATAAGCTGACGCTCGTCGTTCGGAAGGACAGTTTTGCAAGAATACGGTATATTTCGCAAGAGATATGCCGTATTCTTGCTTTTTTAGATCTTACGCGGTTCTACGGATTTCTTCCATCAATTCAATCAAT
>JAGASL010000035.1 GCA_017621755.1 Clostridia bacterium | reverse complement strand
CAGAAGCGCGCCACGGCTGATATCGCAGCCATGACCGACGTTTATAACAACGAGGATGGCGCCAACAAGATCAAGAACGTAAGCCTGATCATGGGTACCGATATCGGTATGAAGTACATGATCGACTCTGTAGAGGGTGCTACCACCTACGAGCTCGAGGTTTCCAAGAATGCCGACTTCAGCGATTCTACCAAGATCGCAATGGAGGCCGTTTGGGAGGGCAAGGAGCAGAAGGCTATCTACAATATCAGCTTTGCAGAACTGGGCGATACCTTCTACGTTCGTGCCGTAGTAGACGGTGAGGCAGGCGCGACCCTGACCTACAGCGTAAACTCCTACGCGCTGCGTATCAGCGCAAGCTGCAGCGACGGCCTGTACTTCTCCATTATGTCTCTTGCTCACCTTGGCCAGATGCTTGAGGCCTATACCGCTTGATTGAAAGGGGTAATGATGATGAAGAAATATAACAGACCCGAATGGGCCATCGCCTCCTTTGAGGCATGGGATATTCTGATGGGCTCGGATGAAAACGAGACCGATAAGGACTACGTGGACAACGAAAACCTCGTGGTTGACAATATCTCCAATATCTGATCGTGACCCGGCAGCCCGTGCGCAGCAGCGCACGGGCTGCTTTTTTATCAGCGTTTTTGTCGTTTTTCACAAAAAGAACGGAAGGACACTGATAAAAATGCTGAAAATTTCATAAGACGGTTGACTTTCTGCTGTTCGTGTGTTAAAATATTTCCAGTAAGGTTTTATACCTACAAATTTTTTAGGAAGGAAGCAAAAACATGAAAAAGTTCCTTAGCTTTTTCCTCGTGCTTTGCATGCTCATCACCGCAGTTCCTGCGCTGCTGCTGCCTGTGATGGCCGAGGAGGGTGGAGCTGCGAACAAGATCTTTAGCTATAAAGATGCAAGTGACGGCTTTACCAAAACTGTATCCGAAACGCTCTTTAAGGAGGCTGGTTACGCAGACGATGCTGCCTACAAGGCATGGCTTGAGCTGCCCGAGACCTTTGCCTTCAACCAGGGCGACGCTGCCTGGAAGGCTGGTGAGTATGATCCCGCCACCGGCACGTTTGAGGCATTCTCTCGTATTGCCTTCTACTGCCAGGATAAGAACGATAACACGCATGACGTTACCTGGATCACCACCGATACCGCCTACAAGGCAGCACTGGATGCTTACATTGCCAGCGCCAATGCAAACGGCGGCAAGGGTGGCTCCAGCATTTGGGGCGGCACGCCGCTGATGGGTCAGAATACGTACCGCGGTCTTACCAATACCAATGCTGCCAAGGCCGTTGCCTTCGTGTTCACCGCTGAGGAGGAGGGCTACTACATGCCCTTTATTCAGGGTGACATCGTAGACGGTGGCGCTTCCGGTCACAAGTATGCCATTCTGGTAAACGGCGAGGCTGTATGGCCCCTGGGCGCTTCGGCCACCGATTACAGCACCTGGTATGCTACCAGTGGCTCTACCACCATTGCAGAGGCTGATATCAACCGCATCATTGGCGAAATGATGGAGCCCGTTGAGCTGTACGAGGGCGATAAGGTATACTTTGTTGTTCAGAACTCTGGTATGCCTACGCTCTTCACCCCCGCGCTTGAGCAGCAGCCCGCTCCGGAACCGGTAAAGTTCTCCTTTGCTGAAGAGTTCAAGGTTTCCTACAATATCTCTGAGGTCTACAAGATGAAGGGCGCTTACGATGCCGCTGCCGGCACCGGCCTTGCTGATTCTGCCGACGTCTTTGCAACGAGCGAAGAGTACCTTGCTTGGCTGCTCGCAGACGATACCTTCAAGATCACGCAGGAAAGCAACTGGCGCGTTGGCCAGTACCAGCTGGGCGGTACCTTTACCCCCTTCTCCCGCATTCTGTTCATGGCTGCCGATATCAACGGCAACGAGCATGATGAAAACTGGGCCTCTACCGAGGAGATTTATAAGAATCTGGCTACCAAGTACGTAAACGGCGAGTCCTCCAACATTTGGGGCGGCGCTCCGCTGTGGCACCTGCATGCCGGTGCTGCCTATAAGTTCGAGGCTGGCATCGACCAGAACGCTAACGTAATCAAGCCCGGCGGTCTCACCACCTCCGGCTCCGGCTTTATCTCCGCTATTCAGTACACCGTTGCTGAGGGCGGCAACTACGGCATTTCCTTTACGAAGTTTGAGCATCTGCTCGATTCCTCGCACAAAATTGCCATTATGGTAAACGATCAGCCCGTATGGCCGGGCTCCGCTACTGCTGATAAGACTGACGGCTGGTTCAATATCAACAGCAGCAGCACCACGCTGGAAAGCATCCTGGCTGAGGTTGAGCCTATCTCCTTTAGTGCTTCTGCCGGCGACACCGTTTCCTTCTGCGTAGCCGGTGCCGGTAACGCCGTATTTATGGAGCCCGTTCTGGTTCAGAAGCCGGGTGGCGCTATCTACCTCACCCTGTCTGATGCCTATGGCTCTAACACCAAGTCTATCAAGACCCGTCCCGGCTCTACCATCACCCTGCCTAAGTACCAGGGCGACCTGATCTTCTTCGGTTGGGATAGCAATGGCGATGGCAAGGCTGATATTGCTGACGAGGGTCAGTTCACCATCGGCGAAGAGAATGCTGTTCTTAGCGCTGTGGTTATGCAGCCCTCTCTGTGGTACGAGAACCGTCCTGTTTGGGGCGCTGATGAGACCGTTCACTTCTCCGGCGGTTGGGTAGCCGGTGCTTATGAGAAGGCAACCATGACCTTCTCTCCCTATGCCTACAACGTAGGCGGTGGCATATTTATCGCTCCCTATAGCAACGGTCCTTGGGGTGCGACCGGCGGTGGCTTCTACGTTCAGCAGCGTGAGTGCTGCTTCGTTGTCACCGGCTGCGTAGATCCCGAGATCCTGGCTGACACGCCGTACGCAAGACCGGATGATGAGATCGGCTCCTACATCCAGTCTATCCAGAAGACCGTTGATTACAATGGTACCGCACAGATCGATTTCAACCAGTTCAAGATCTCTCGTGAGCTGGGTGCTAACGCAGGCACCGAGTGCCCTGTAGCAGGCGGTATGGCCATCTACGTGAATGGCGAAAAGGTATGGCCGTTGGATACTGAGAACGAGTACTTCCACTTCGTATCCGAAGAGGTCTACACCGACTCTGTAACCCGCAACATCGATTTCAAGCTCAACATGACCAAGGCAGGCACCTGGCCCTTCCCGCTCTCTGTAGACGTTGAGATGGGCGATGTGATCGACATCCGCTACGTACAGGGTACCAAGGATAACTGGATGCTGTATTCTGAGCCGAAGGTTACCTTCACCGAGCTGGCTGAGACGCCTACCGTTGGTGCTACCAGCGTAGACATCGCAAAGGACTTCACCCTGAACGTATATGCTGATATCCTGGCAAAGGCTGAGGGTACTACCGTAGCAATGGAGTACTGGACTGCTGAGCCGACTGCTGAGCAGCTGGCTGCCGGTGGTACCGATATGGGTGCTGCCGTTCAGCAGGGCAACCTCTATAAGTTTGCTTACGCCGGCCTGACCGCTAAGCAGATGACCGACGTGATCTACGTTCGTCCCTACACCGTAAACGAGGCTGGTGACAAGAACTACGGTATTGTCGTTCCTGTCAGCATCAAGGCATACGCCATGGCTGCTATGGGTCAGAGCGAGGCACTTGACAACCTGCTGGTTGCTATGCTGAACTACGGTGCAAACGCACAGTCCCTCTTTGGCTACAAGGTAGAGGATGCCGCTAACGCAGACCTCTCTGAGGAGCAGAAGCGCGCTACTGCCGATATGTCCTCTCTTGCTGACGTTTACAACAACGAGGACGGCGCCAACAAGATCAAGAACGTAAGCCTGATCATGGGTACCGATATCGGTATGAAGTACATGATCGACTCTGTAGAGGGTGCTACCACCTACGAGCTCGAGGTTTCCAAGAATGCCGACTTCAGCGACTCTACCAAGATCGCAATGGAGGCCGTTTGGGAGGGCAAGGAGCAGAAGGCTATCTACAACATCAGCTTCGCTGAGCTGGGCGATACCTTCTACGTTCGTGCCGTAGTAGACGGCGAGGCAGGCGCAACCCTGACCTACAGTGTTGATTCTTACGTCATCCGCATCAGCGAGAGCTGCAGCGACGGTCTGTACTTCGCCGCTATGTCTCTTGCTTACCTCGGCCAGATGATCGAGGCCTATACCGCTTAATAGAAAGGGGTAATGATGATGAAGAAATATAACAGACCCGAATGGGCTATCGCCTCCTTTGAGGCATGGGATATTCTGATGGGCTCGGATGAAAACGAGACCGATAAGGACTACGTGGACAACGAGAACCTCGTGGTTGACAATATCTCCAATATCTGATTCCATTCCGCGCGAGCCGTGCAGATTTTCTGCACGGCTCGTTTTTTATGCAATATGCCTAAAAAAACGGCAAAAATTTGTTGATAATGCGAATTGACTTTTCAATAAAAAAATGGTATGCTATCGATGTAAGGGTTTACCCTATACTATATTATAAGGAGAAAAGACATGAAAAAACGGATCTTTAGCATGCTGCTGGCGTGCCTGATGCTGCTTTCCTCTGTTCCGATGCTGGTTCTGGCAGCGGATGGTGAGGCCGAGGTAGCATTCACCTCCTCTTTTTATGAGGAAGCGCAGGCCGGTAAGATCACCTATGATGCCGAGCAGGAAAAGGTTTCCTACAACGGTGATTGGCAGGCCGTTATTTTGGCTGCTAACACCTACACCCCCATCCTGCTGGATCGTATGAATCCGCGCGTAGAGGATGAGGGCCTGTGGGCTATTACGCCTACCGCGCATGATGGTATTACTAAGAACAAATGGTCGCAGTGGTGGTGGGGCTCTCTGCCCGGCTCTGGCTGCCTGAACCTGGAAAACTACAGCATTGGCTTCTCGAACCCCCAGGGCATTACGGCGTATCAGTACACCGTAAAGCAGGAGGGTAAGTTTGATATCGCTGTTGAGATCGATAACTATGCTGCCCCTGCCGATGCCAATAGCGAGTTTTACCTTTCCATTATGGTAAACGGTAAAATGGTATGGCCGAAGTACGGCGCGACCTACAGCTATGCCTCAACCGGTGATGCGACCCAGAGCAATCCCTCCTACGTTACGTTCAAGAACGAGGATGGCAGCTGGTATAAGGTTGAGGCGGCTACCACGGTAGAGCAGCTGAACGAAGCGCTTGACAGCCTGAGCGTAAAGGCTGAAAAGGGCGCCGTGATCTCTGTTTGCTATCGCCTTGCTCCGCAGGAAAAGTACACCCCGATCAAGGCCATTGCTATGCCGAAGATCACTGCTACCGTTTCTACCAGCGATAAGATCGACCAGTATCTGGCCGTTCGTGAAAACGGCCTGGTGCTGAGCACCTCGAAGATCGAAAACAACGTGGCCGTTCTGCCTGCATACGAGGGCAGCGCTATGTTCCTTGGTTGGGACCTGAATGGTGACGGCGTTGCCGATGCCAAGGCCGGTGCCAAGATCGATGCCACCCAGTACGATACCGATATTATCGCCGCTGATGCTGTCACGGTTGGCGTTTCCAGCTTCATGAATAATCTGCCCGTTCTGGATGCGGATAACAACCCGCAGTACCTGGGCGACTGGCAGCTTGGCGCCTATGATAAGGCGGCAGGCACCTTCAATCTCTTTGCCAGCCCCGCAGATGCCTACGGCATCATTTCCACAAATGGCAGCGTATGGGGCGGCCAGGGTGGTGGCCTTTACACCAGCACCGGTAAGATCGCATTCTCCGGCTGTGAGGCTGGTGAAAGCTTCTTGACCGAGATCCGCTATACCGCCCCCTATAATGGCGACGTTTCCCTCGGCCTGAACAAGATGGATTGCCGCCGTGAGGTAAACAGCGACATTGAGGATTACATCGCCTATAACTTTGCCGTATATATTAACGGCGAAAAGATCTGGCCTGTAGATTCTGATTTCTTTGCGCTGAAGTCTCCCACCACCTATACGGCAAGACAGGACGGTTACGATGCCCTGGCAGACTTTGAGGCTGCCGGCTTCCCGCTTTCGCTGCAGCTTGAGAAGGGCGACGTTCTCTCTCTTCGCATGCAGGAAGGTAACGAAAACAGCTGGATGATGTATGCAGACCCGGTCGTTACCTATAACACACTGCAGGAGACCCCCCTGGCCACCAGCTGCGGTCTGACCCTGGGTAAGGATCTGGCGCTGAGCTTCTACGCACAGATCGTAGCCCCGCGCGATGGCGTGCAGATGGGCATGGAGTGCTGGACGAGCGAGCCGACTGCCGATATGCTGGCTGCCGGCGGCACGAAGCTGGAGGGCGGCCTGGACGAGTCTACCGGCTTCTACGTATTCACCTACGGCGGCCTGACCGCTAAGCAGATGACCGATCTGGTCTACGTTCGCCCCTACTCCTACGTAGGCGAGGACGTGATCTACGGTGACGTAAAGGGCTTCAGCATTCAGATGTATGCCGAAAGCGCGCTTGGCCAGAACAAGAAGCTGGATGACGTGCTTGTCGCGCTGCTGAACTACGGTAGCAAGGCACAGGCTCTCTTTGGCTATAACGTAGCAAATTCCGCCAGCGCCAACCTCTCTGAGGAGCAGAAGCGCGCAACGGCTGATATCGGCTCTCTGGTTGACGTTTACAACAACGAGGATGGCGCCAACAAGATCAAGAACGTAAGCCTGATCATGGGTACCGATATCGGTATGAAGTACATGATCGACTCTGTAGAGGGTGCTACCACCTACGAGCTTGAGGTTTCCAAGAATGCCGACTTCAGCGACTCTACCAAGATCGCGATGGAGGCCGTTTGGGAGGGCAAGGAGCAGAAGGCTATCTACAATATCAGCTTTGCTGAGCTGGGCGATACCTTCTACGTTCGCGCCGTGGTAGACGGTGAGGCAGGCGCAGTCCTGACCTACAGCGTTGACTCCTACATCATTCGCATCAGCGAGAATTGCAGTGACGGTCTGTATTTCACAGCTATGTCTCTTGCTTACCTCGGTCAGATGATTGAAGCATACAATGCTTAATAGAAAGGGGTAATAATGATGAAGAAATATAACAGACCCGAATGGGCCATCGCCTCCTTTGAGGCATGGGATATTCTGATGGGCTCGGATGAAAACGAGACCGATAAGGACTACGTGGATAACGAGAACCTCGTAGTTGACAATATTGCTAATATCTAAGCATGGCAAAAAGCGCCACCGCATAGTGTGATGTCTTTAGCGGAGAATTTGAAAAACACCACTAAGTGCGAGTATCGCATTTGTCTGTACAAACGCATTATGGGCTAAGCCCAATCCCTTATAACAAGCAGAAAGAGAGAACAATTCGGAAAACCGAAATGTTCTCTCTTTTTCTGTTGGTTGAATGAAATCATGGCTATGCCACGATGAAATCAAATCCGTCTAACTTCATCCCTGCGAAGCAGGATTTCATCGCGAATGCGATTTCATCCACCGAAGGTGGATTTCATCCGTCGAAGACGGATTTGACTGCGTGATACTCCGTTAAGAGTATCACGCTATTGCGGTGGCGCTTTTTGCCATTTTTTTGTCTGTTTCCCACATTTTCATTTGCTTGGGTACATGCTATAATTACAGTATCATGGGAAGATGTTTTCCAAGAAAAAAGGAGAGATACGATGAAAAAACGAGTTTTCAGCTTGCTTTTGGCATGTTTAATGCTTCTGTCTGCATGTCCGATTCTGGTTGTCGCTTCGGATGGCGAGGCGGCCTTTACCTCCTCGTTCTATGAGGATGCACGGACAAACATCGGCGTTGACTGGGATGCCGATACGGTTACCTATAACGGTGATTGGAAGGTCGGTATTTTTACCGGCAAGGCCGGTTCTTCAGATCTGATCATCAGCCCGCTGGATAAGGTTACCCCGTTCCATGACGAGGGGCGCCCGGAGGGCAGCGCTGCCGGTACGAAGCCGGATGGCCACTGGGCCTGTAACCAAACGTCCTATAACGGTGTAGCATCCAAGCTGTGGGGCATTTGGAACTGGAGCACGCTGGATGGCCCCGGTTATTTTAACCTGGATACCTATGCCGTTGGCTTTGGTAACAGCCAGGTCATGCCGTTTTATATGTACACGGTAAATGAGGAGGGCAGCTTCCGTCTTACGGCTGAAATTGATAAGTTCGAGGCGCCCGTTGAGGGCAAGGCGTTCTATATGTGCGTCATGGTAAACGAAAAGATGGTATGGCCTACTCGCGGCGCCACCGTTGCCTTTGGTGCAAAAGGCAGAGACCTCTTTACCGACCCTGATAACGTTTGGTATAAGGTGACCGAGACCACTACGGTTGAGGAGATCAATACCGCCTTGGCAGAGCTGAGCGTGCAGGTAAAGACGGGCGACCGTGTGCAGTTTGTTTATCGCCATGGCTCTGATACGTATTCTGGCATGACGGCTACTGCTATGCCCAAGATTACGGCAACGGTAGATAGTGGCGAAGCCGATCGCTTCTTGATCGTTCGCGAGGGGGAGGCGACGCTGAGCAGCACGCTGATCACTGAGGACGTCATTACACTTCCCGCCTATACGGGCGATAATTGCTTTATCGGCTGGGATCTGAATGGTGACGGTGCGGCCGATGCCGCTGCCGGCTCCAAGATTTTTGCTGCTGATTATAAGGATACAACCATCACCATCTATGCCGTTACAGTCGGCGCCTCTGGCTGGTTTGAAAACCTGCCTGAGGTGGATGAGCAGGGCTCCCCCGTGTTCCGCGGCGGCTGGGAAACCGGTGCGTATGATAAGACCACGGGTCAGTTCCTGCCCTTTGTTGCGGCTCCTACCACTGCCGGTATCATTACGGTAAACGGCAACCCCTGGGGTAAGGCGGGTGGTGGCCTGTATATCTCGGGTGAGACCGCTCAGATCGCGCTTTCCGGCTGCATGCCTGAAGAGAACTATCTTTCCGAGATCCGGTATACGGCACCCTATGCTGGCGAGCTGGTCTATGATCTGACCCATTTAGTGATCGAGCGCCAGGACAAGGGGGAAGCCCCTGAGCTGATGGGCTATAGCTTTGCCCTTTACGTAAATGACAAAAAGGTTTGGCCTGCCGATGCCGATATGCTTGCCATCACCAACGGCGAAGAGGTAACGGTAAAGGGCAATTACGATGCGCTGGCGGATATCAAGGCTGCCGGCTTCCCGCAGACCATAACGGTAGCGCCCGGCGACGTGATCTCCTTCCGCACGCAGCAGGATTATAGCCTGACCTACATGCTGCACGCTTATCCCACCGTTCAGTATACCCGTTTTGCCGAGATGCCCATCGTCAACAGCTGTGATCTGACGCTGGGTACGGATCTTTCGCTGAATTTCTACGTGTCGCTGTTGAACCCCCGCGAGAATGCAACCGTAGGCCTGGAGTGCTGGGCAAGCGAGCCCACTGCCGAGCAGCTGGACGCCGGCGGCACGAAGCTGGAGGGCACCTTGGATGAGGCGAGCGGCTTCTACAGGTTTACCTACAAGGGGCTGATGGCCAAGCAGATGACCGATCTCATCTACGTTCGCCCCTGCTCGACCGTGGGCGAAGAGGTTGTTTACGGCGATGTCAAGGCACTCTCGATTCGTGATTATGCCCAGGCTGCCATTGGCCAGAATGAAAAGCTGGATGCCGTGCTTTACGCGCTGCTTTCCTACGGTGCCGGCGCACAGACCCTCTTTGGCTATAAGACCGGGGATCTGGCTGATGCCAACGTCGGTGCAGAAAATCGCGTGGGCGAGTTCTCCGGCGAGTTGAATAACGTATACAACAACGCCGATGGCGCCAACAAGATCAAAAACGTAAGCCTTCTGCTGGACAGCAAGCTGGGCTTCAAGTTCATGATCGATTCCGTTGAGGGGGCTGAGAGCTACGAGCTGGAGTTCTCCTACAACGAGGATTTCTCTGATTCTCAGAAGGTATCGATGGAGGCTGTATGGGAGGGCAGAGAGCAGAAGGGTAGTGTACATATCAGCCTGGCTGATCTTGGCAAGACCTTCTACGTGCGCGTCGTGGTAGACGGCGAGGCCGGTGCTACCTTGACCTATAGCTTGGATAGCTACTTTGCGCGTATGCAGGCAAAGGTGGATGATAACCAGTATTACACCCTTTCCGCACTCGTCACCTTAGATCGCGCCCTAAGCGAATACCTTGCTTGATGAAAGGAGAGCACGTGATGAAAGCTTATCAAATGCCCACCTGGGCAGTTGCTTCCTTTGAAGCACAGGATATTCTGATGGCCTCGGATGAAAACGAGACCGATAAGGACTATGTGGATAACGAGAACCTCGTGGTTGACAATATTGCCAATATTTAACGATGAAAAAGAAGCCCGCTTGCTTGCAAGCGGGCTTCTTTTTATGGGAAGAAGAGCACTTGTAAATTTTTCGTTTTCGACAGCCGTCGCCTTGCATTTTAGGGGGGAGTGTGCTATAATAAGCATGCATAAATAAATAGCCGCAGGCAGGCGTGTGGTAAGGGGTGTCCCCTTACTACCAAGGGCTTGCCTCGTTGCCGGAGGGGGCAGCGAGGCATCATCCTGCTGCTTTGAGGGGCTGGTTGGAATAGAGAGGAACCGCAATGAAAAGAAAGATGAGATGTAAGCATCTGTACGTGCCCGTTTTGCTTGTGCTGCTGCTTAGCCTGTTGGCTCTGCCGGCGCTTATGCAGCCCGCCCTGGCGGCTGACCCTGGTGCGCATACCACGCATGGCGCAGGCGAGACCTTTGATACCGCCTGGTCTGCCACAGCTGGCGAGGTAACCACGGGCCATTATTACCTGACTGATGATTTTTCTGGCGTGAGCGGCAACGTGATCATCAACGGCGACGTTACGCTCTGCTTAAATGGGTACACGTTGGATTTAGAGGGCTGCAGCATATGCCCCCGCACCGGCGCCACCTTCACGCTTTGTGATTGTGCCGGCGGCGGTCAGCTGGAGACCTCCGGCACGGGTGCCATCGCTTTGGATTCCTACTATCACTACGATGGTAGCGTTCACGTATATAGCGGAACGGTGATCGGCTCGCCCGCTATTCAGCAGGCCGGTACGGGCGAGGTCATTGTTTACGGTGGCACCCTGCGTGGGCAGAATAGCGCCATCACCAGCACGGCTGGCTCGGTAGAGATCCGCGGCGGTGCGGTGCATGGCACACGCGATGCGGCCCTGGTTCACAGCAATGGCAGCCTGCTGATTGCAGGCGGCCGCGTTGAAAGCGCGAACAAGTATGCTATCACCATCAGTAGTGGCTCGTTTATGCTCTCCGGTTCTCCCGCTATCGTTGGTGGGCAGGATGGTTTGGGCAATAAGTCGGATGACGTGCATCTGCAAGCCCCCGCTAGGATCGAGATCGTAGGCGCCTTGCAGGGCATGGGTGACAGCATGTCGGTATACGTATCTAATACGAGCTATCCCTATACCTTTACCGAGGGCTGGTCTACGTATATGGATGGCGAGGATTATGATGATTATTTCGAAGGCTCAAGCCTGTATGTTGATCATTACAAGCTCCGCGAGGGGGATGACGGTGAGCTGCAGTTTGCCGAGCATATCCACTCCTGGGGTGGCCGGGTAGAGGGCAACGTGCTGACCGTGCTTTGCACGCGGGCAGACGGCCTTTCCTGCGAGGCGCTGAAGGCACAGAATTACGTGGTAGGCACGGTTTCGCTGCAGGCCCCGGCCGACCTTGTTTATAACGCGACCATGAAGGAGGCCACTATCAGCAACACTCTGCCAAGCTACGTGGGAGAGGCTGTTTCGGCGATCTTCTACGAGCAGGATGGGGATAACGGCTGGGAGGGCTGCGCTACGCCCATGGCGGTTGGCCAGTACCGTGCCGGTGTGACCGTTACAGTAGACGACACGCTGGATGAAACCGTTTACCTGCCCTTTGCGATCTCCTTTCTTGAAACCAATGCCGCCGCCACGATCAGCGGTGAACATCGCGACGTGGAGAGCGTGCGCTGGTACGTTGGCGATGTGACCCTTACCGCGCCAGCCGGCTATGAGATCAGCAAGACGCTGGATAGCGGCTATACCGATGCGATCATGGTAGATGCAGATCGCATGGGCGCTTATACCTATTATCTTAAAAATGCTGCCGGCCAGTATGCCGAAAAGACGGTTGCATTGAACCGCGATACCACCGCCCCGACCTTAGAAAGCATTTCGCTTGGTACGGTGGGCGATACGAGCGCCACCCTCACCGTAGTGGGTAGCGACGTTGTTGGCCTAGGCAGCTATTCGCTGCTGTATTGGAAGCAGGATACCCAGCAGCAGGCAGACGGCCAGACCGTGGACCAGACAAGCGGCAGCTTTACGCTTTCCGCCCTGACACCCAATACCGCCTATGCCTACGTGGTGACCCTGCAGGACAAGCTTGGCAATACCTATACAAGCCCCGTGCAGACGGCCTTTACCACGCAAAAGACCAGCATCAACGGTGCTACCGTTTCGGTGCGCGGCAGCTATACCTACAACGGCACGGCGCATCTGCCGGGGACGGATGACATTTCCGTTCGCCTGGCGGGCGGCGCGCTGCTGCCGACTGACCAGTATACGATCTCTGCCTCGCATAATATTGCCGCCGGCACCGCCACCCTGACCGTAACGGCCAAGGCAGATGGTGACTATTCCGGCGAGGCGAAGGGCAGCTTTACGATCGCCGCCTGCCCGCTCAGCGGGGCAAGCGCATCGCTTGACCGGGTAAGCTTTATCTATGGGGGCGGTGAGCAGGTGCCCACCGTAACCGCCACGGCCAATGGCGAGGCGCTGGTTGCCGGGCGTGATTATACCGTCACCTATCTGCGTGGCAGCCGGGTGACGACTGATCTGACCACCGCTGGCGATATTACCGTGCGCCTTGCGGGGCAGGGCAATTACAGTGGCACGCTGTCTGTCGGCACCTATACCATTGCTCAAAAAGAGCTCTCCCTTGCCGCCAAGGAGCAATTCATCGATGAAGGGGATCGCATGGCGGAGGGGGTCGATCAAGTAACCGCCACCGGCCTGGTGATGGGCGACGAGCTTTCGGCTGTTACCCTGGTAAAGAGCGGGCATGATATTCTTTGCTCGGCCGCTGTGATCAAAAACGCGCAGGGCGAGGACGTGACTGCCAATTACCAGATCACCTACGGAAACGGGGTATGCCACACCCTTGCTTGGGATGCCGAGACCCATGCCTATGATTGCACCCAGCCCGGTTGCACTGCAGGTAATGGCGTAGACGATCAAAAGGCGCCCACCGGCACGCTGACCGTAACGGCCGGTGCCTATACCGCCACAACCACCGCGCTGCACACCACCATCGACTTTACGCAGTACTGCCGTAGCAGCCTGCGCCTGACGGTCACGGCGAGCGACGAGGGGGCCGGCATGAGCAGCATTGCCTACTATTTGGCTGATCAAGCGCTTTCCGCGGCCGCACTGGAGGCGCTGGATGAATGGCAGCCCTACCGCGGCGAGGTGGCCGTGCGTGCAGAAGAGGGCAAGCGCCTGGCCGTTTACGTGCGCCTGGCCGACCTGGCTGGCAACGTGACCTATCTCTCTACCGATCGCGGCGTGATCTTTGAGCTGACCGATTCTAAGGTAGACCGGCTGGTCGTATCGCTGGATGCCTACACCATTCCTACGGTAAAATCCTCTGATAAAGCCGATATCGAGGCCATCAAGGCCGAGATCGCCGGCCTGCTGGCCGGCACCACGCTGACCGCGGACGAGCGTATCACCCTGCAGGATCTGACAAAGTATGCTGATGCGCTGCTGCAAAGGATCAGCGAGGTGGCAGCCGAGATTCAGCGACTGACCATCGCGCTGGAGCCCTATCACATCCGCACCGTTACCTCGGACGACGTAGAGGACCTCTTGGCGCTGATGGGTGACGTAGATCTGCTGCTGGAGGGTGACAACCTGACCGAGGAGGAGCGTGCCGCCGTGCAGAACCTGCGCTTTACCATTCAATGGTTGATGGAGCGCACGGATATGATCGCCGCCGAGATCGCGCGTATCACCAAGGCTATCAACGCCTATGTTCCTGCCACGGTAGGTCTTGGCGACCAGGCAGATATCGAGGCGCTGATCAAGGCGATCGATGCCCTTTATGACTACGAGACCAACCTGACGAAAAAGGAGATCGAAACGCTAGAGGAGTTGCGTAAAAAGGCAGAGGCACTCTTAGAGAGCGTTGCCAAAAACGCCGCCAACAATACCGATAGCCTGTTAGACGATCTCTACCGCTACGATATCGATACGGTAAAGTCCATCGATCAAACGCCAATCACCCGTATTTTGAACGGTATCAAGGCGCTGCTGGGTACCGATCTGCCGAGCGACGAGCAGCGTAAGGAGTTGAATGAAGGCATTCCCTATGCCGAGGCGCTGCTTTCCGAGATCAAGAAGAATTCTGACGAGCTGGCTAGGCTGCTTGCAGCCGTCAACGGCTACGATGTTCTTACCGTTACCTCGGCCGACCGTGCTGCCATTGAGCAGCTGATTCGCGATATGGACGCGCTGGCCGCTACCGAGCACTTGACGGATGACGAGCGCGCCGCCCTTTCCGAGGCGCGTGCCAAGGCCGAAGCCCTGCTCGCCCGCATCGAGGAGGCTGCCCGCGCATTGATCACCGTTAGCACCTATGCCGCTACCAAGATCAACGAAAGCAACTTTAACCTAACCGACAAGGCCACCTTAGAGCAGGCAATTTTGGATCTTGAGAAGGCGCTTGCCGATTATAATGGCAATTACACCGAGGGTGAGAAGGCGGATATCGCCGCCGAGATTGCCCGCCTGGAGGCACTGCTTCATAGCATCAAGCGCGTAACGGCCGTGCAGAACGCCATTGGTCTGCTGCCTGAGGGCTCCAGCATGAAGGATAGTGACATTGCCGAGGCCGTTGGCCTGATCGAGGAGGCCTACGCCAAGCTGACCGAACGTGAAAAGACGCTGGTAGACCGCAGTGCGCTGGATGCCATCATTGGTCAAAAGGAGCCATATAAGATCACCCAGGGGAATGGCAGCAGCTGGCAAAAGGGCTCTGAATTTTCGCTGCCCTTTGTGGCAAACGGCGAGCTTGCTGACTTTGTTGGCTTGAAGATCGACGGTGTGCTGATCAATGAGATCCATTATACCACCGTAGATCGGGATACCGTGATCAACTTGCTCAGCACCTACTTAGAGACGCTAGCTCTTGGCCCGCATACGCTGACCGTGCTGTATACAGATGGCGAAGCAACCTGTCAGTTCACTATAACCGCTAATTCCGGCGGTGGCTGCGCGGGGGATGCCACCTGGCTCATCGTGCTGATCGTGCTTCTTTGCTTAGCCGCCGGCGGCTATGCCGTTTACCGGGTCATGGTGAAGGAGAGAAGGCGTAATCGCCGCTTCTGATCATAAAAAACAAGGCTGTGTGTCCATAAGGACACACAGCCTTGTTGCTTTTTCCATTCAAATATTCTCCTGCAGCGTGCAGGTTTCAGTATACATGGTTCCCCAAGCCTCTTCTACCAGGGCATCAAAATCCACCTTAGCCTGCTGGGCCAGCACCTTCTCTAACACCGGGCGTGTACGCGGGTGGCGCGGAGTGAAGACGGTGCAGCAGTCCTCGTAGGGCAAAATCGAGGTCTCA
The DNA here is from genome assembly GCA_017621755.1 of Clostridia bacterium. Lineage (GTDB taxonomy): Bacteria > Bacillota > Clostridia > Oscillospirales > CAG-272 > UBA1740. Next base: position 86,273 of record JAGASL010000035.1, on the reverse strand, counting down.
AAGGTGCCGATCTGCCGTGCGATCTGCACGATCTCTTCTTTATCTAAGCCAATGCAGGGGCGGAATACGGGGATAGAGACGACCTCGTTCGTGACGTTCAGCGCCTCCATCGTCTGGCTGGCCACCTGGCCCAGGCTCTCGCCCGTGATCAGCGCACCGCACTTGTAGGTGCGGGCACAGCGCTCGGCCAGCGTCATCATAAAGCGGCGCAAAAGCAGGGTAAAATAATCCTCCTCGCATTTGTCGCGCAGCTCCTCCTGAATATGGGTCAGGGAGATGACGTGCACGTGGATCTTGGTGCAATATTCACACAGCTCACTTGCCAGCTGCATCACCTTTTCCTTCGCGCGCTCGCTGGTGTAGGGGAAGCTTTCAAAATGCAGCGCCTCGATCTCTACCCCGCGCTTGGCCATCATAAAGCCGGCTACGGGGCTGTCAATACCGCCGGAAAGCAGCAGCAGGCCACGCCCGTTTGAGCGGATGGGCATACCGCCCGCACCCTTTTCCTGGTCGGCGTGGATGTAGGCAGCCGTCTCGCGGATCTCAACGCGAATGCGGCAGTCGGGGTTGTGTAGATCTACCTTCCAGCGTGGGTTGACCGAAAGCAGAGCGCCGCCCACCTCGCCGGCGATCTCAGGCGAGGGAAGGGGGAATTTTTTGTCTGCCCGCTTGGCATCCACACGGAAGCTATGCTTGCCAATCATCTGCTGCGGCAGATATTCCTTGGCCACACGTAAGATGTCCTCCATATTTTTTTCGGCCACCGCGGCACGCGTAATGCCCACAATGCCGAATACCCGCCGGGCAGAGGCCAGCATCCCATCCAGGTCGCAATCATCCTCCAGCGGCTCAATATATAGCGTGCTTTGCACGTGGTAAATGTTAAATTTACCGTGCCGGCGCGCACGCGCCTTCATTTCCTTTACCAGTAGGCTCTCAAAAAAGGAAAGGTTTGCCCCCTTTAAGACCAGCTCGCCATACTTGCAAAGAATTACCTCGCGAAAACCGTTCATGTCTATCCTCCAAGACGCAATGTTCCTTTTTATTGTACCACATTTGCCCTGTCTTTGCAATGTTTTTGATTCATTTTTTTATCATGGTGGCGTGGGCACTTGACAAATCTTTTTTCGTGTGCTATAATCAAAAAAGAGGCAAGGATGGGGAAGAGTATCTTTTTCCGGGCGGCAGAGAGAGCGGATGGTTGGTGTAAATCCGTGCGGCGGAAGAGAGAAGGTAGCCCCGGAGCCGCGGGAAGAATACAGTAGACCCCGCCGTGTGCCGCGTTAAGGCAGTTGAGCGGATGCCTTTTTGGCATCAATGCAGGTGGTACCGCGCTTATGGCGTCCTGTTTTTGACAGGGCGTTTTTTATTTTGTATTTTTTCAACCGAAAGGATTGTATAGCATGAAAAAAGAATTGGCCAAGATCTATGACCCGGCCTCGTTTGAGGATAGGATCTACAAAAATTGGTGCGAAAAGAACTACTTCGCCCCGGACCCGGATGAAAGCAAGCCCGCCTTCTCGGTGGTTATCCCGCCCCCGAACGTGACCGGCCAGCTGCATATGGGCCACGCGCTGGATGAAACGCTGCAGGATATCCTGGTTCGTACCAAGCGCATGCAGGGCTACAGCACCCTGTGGGTGCCGGGCACCGACCATGCCGGCATCGCTACCCAGATCAAGGTAGAGGAGCGCCTGCGCGTAGACGAGGGGCTGACCCGCTATGACCTTGGCCGTGAAAAATTCCTTGAGCGCGTTTGGGCGTGGAAGGAGCAGTACGGCGGCCGCATCATCAGTCAGCTGAAAAAGCTGGGTACCTCCTGCGACTGGGGGCATGAGCGCTTCACGATGGACGAGGGCTGCTCCCGCGCTGTGCGCGAGGTGTTTGTTAACCTGTATAACAAGGGGCTGATTTACCGCGGCTACCGCATTATCAACTGGTGCCCACATTGCATCACCGCCCTTTCGGATGCGGAGGTCGAGTATGCTGAGCAGCCCGGCTTCTTCTACCATCTGCGCTACCCGATCGAGGGTGAGGATGGCTACGTAGAGATCGCTACCACCCGCCCGGAGACCATGTTTGGCGATACTGCCGTGGCCGTGAACCCGAATGATGAGGAGCATAAGCACCTCATCGGCAAGACCCTGATCCTGCCTATGGTTGGCCGTCGTATTCCGATCATTGCCGATGAATACGTCGAGATCGGCTTTGGTACCGGCTGCGTGAAGATCACCCCCGCCCACGACCCCAACGACTTTTTGGTTGGCGAGCGCCATGGGCTTGAGAGCATTCGCGTGATGAACGATGATGCCACCATGAACGCCAACGCTGGCAAGTACGAGGGCATGGATCGCTACGAATGCCGCCGCGCCCTGCTGGCCGACCTGGAGGCAGAAGGCTATTTGCTGAAAACCGTGCCGCACGCGCATAACGTAGGCACCTGCTACCGCTGTAAGACAACGGTTGAGCCGCTGACCTCAAATCAGTGGTTTGTCAAGATGCAGCCGCTGGCCGGCCCTGCCCTGGAGGTCGTGCGTGACGGGCGCGTCCGCTTTGAGCCGGAGCGCTTTACCAAGATCTATACCAACTGGATGGAAAACGTGCACGATTGGTGCATCTCCCGCCAGCTGTGGTGGGGTCACCGTATCCCCGCCTTCTATTGCGATGCCTGTGGCGAGATGATCGTTTCTAAGGAGGATCACGTTGCCTGCCCCAAGTGCGGCAAGGAGATGCGGCAGGAGGAGGACGTGCTGGATACCTGGTTCTCGTCTGCCCTTTGGCCGTTCTCTACGCTCGGCTGGCCGGATAAGACGGCCGACCTTGCCCGCTACTACCCCACCTCTGTGCTGGTTACCGGCTACGATATCATCTTTTTCTGGGTTGCCAGAATGGTATTCTCGGGCATGGAGCATATGGGCAAGGAGCCCTTTTCTACCGTCTTTATCCATGGCCTGGTGCGTGATGCCCAGGGGCGCAAGATGTCGAAATCGCTTGGCAACGGCATCGACCCACTGGAGATCATAGACCAGTACGGTGCTGACGCGCTGCGCTTTGCCCTGGCCACGGGTAACGCCCCCGGTAACGATATGCGCTTCTCGGATGAGAAGATCGAATCTGCCCGTAACTTTGCCAACAAGCTGTGGAACGCCTCGCGCTTCGTGCTGATGAACCTGCCTGACGAGTTTGAGGGCCGCGATTGGTCTCTCCCGGCGGCTGATCAGCTGGCAAAGGAGGATAAATGGGTACTCACCCGCCTCAATCAGCTGGCAAAGAACGTAAACGAGGCCGTTGACCATTACGAGCTGGGCGTAGCCCTATCCGCCATTTACGATTTCACCTGGGATATTTTGTGCGACTGGTATATCGAGCTCTGTAAGAGCCGCCTGTACGAGAAGGAGAGCGCCGGTGCCGATACGGCACGCCGTGTGCTTGTCCACGTGCTGCGAGAGACGCTTAAGCTGCTGCATCCATATATGCCCTTCATCACCGAAGAGATCTACCAGGCCCTGCCGCAGGAGGCAGAGAGCATTATGATCGCGGCCTATCCCACGGCAGACCCGGCGCTGGATTTCCCCGCTGAGACCGAGGAGATGGAGCGTGTGATCGGCAGCATTCGCGCTATCCGCGCCCGCCGTGCGGAAATGAACGTACCGCCCTCCCGCCGCGCAAAGCTCTTTATCACCACCCGCTATCCTGCCACCTACGAAAGCGCGTATCCCTTCTTTGAGAAGCTGGCCTCTGCCTCGGCGCTGGAGATCGTAGAGAAGTATGAAAAGGACGATGCCGTCAGCATCGTGACCGATGCCGCTACCGTCTATATCCCCATGGCCGAGATGATCGATACCGAAAAGGAGCGCACGCGCCTGGCCGGCGAGATCAAAAAGACCGAGGGCGAGATCGCTCGCCTGGCTGGCAAGCTGAGCAACGAGGGCTTCCTTGCCAAGGCACCTGCCCAGGTGGTAGAGGGCGAAAAGGCGAAGCTTGAAAAATACAAGGCAACGCTGGAGGCGCTGCAGGCAGCGCTGGCCAAGCTGGGCTGAAAGGAACATCAATGATCCGTTTTGAAAGTGATTATTTAGAGGGGGCACACCCCCAGGTCTTAGAGGCGCTTGTCAAGACCAATGCCGAGCAGGCGCCCGGCTACAGCGAGGACGTATATTGCGAACGTGCCCGCGAAATGATTCGCGCACGCTTTGAAGCTCCCTCGGCTGCCGTGCATTTTCTGGTGGGTGGCACGCAGGTAAACGCGGTGATGATCCGTGCGATCCTGCGCCCGCACCAGGGCGTGCTGTGCGCCGTGAGCGGCCACATCAACGCGCACGAGACCGGCGCCATCGAGGCCGGCGGTCATAAGGTGCTGGCCCTGCCCTCAGAGGACGGAAAGATCACCGCTGCGGCTGTGCAGGCCTATTACGATGCCCACTGGGCAGACGGCAGCCACGAGCATATCGTGCAGCCCGGTATGGTGTATATTTCTAACCCTACCGAAAACGGTACGCTGTATACAAAGCAGGAGCTGCAGGAGCTTTATAAGACCTGCTTTGCCCTGGGTCTGCCGCTGTATATTGACGGCGCGCGCCTTGGCTACGGCATCATGGCCGGGGGTGATACCCCCGCCCCGGCTGATTATACCAAGTATTGCGATGCCTTTACCATCGGCGGCACCAAGGTCGGCGCCCTGTTTGGTGAGGCGTTGGTGATCAACAATCATACCCTGGCCAAGGATTTCCGCTACCTGATCAAGCAAAGCGGTGGCCTGTTGGCCAAGGGGCGCCTGCTTGGCGTGCAGTTTTGCGCGCTGATGGAGGATGATCTGTACTTCAAGATCGCAGCAGAGGCCGACCGTTTGGCCCTGCGCCTGCGTGATGGCTTTCAGGCCTGCGGGTACTCTATGCTGTTTGAATCGGTTACCAACCAGCAGTACCCCGTGCTGCCGGACGCCTTGCTCGCGCGGCTGGATGAAAAATACACCTATTGCTACTGGCAGCGGGTAGACGAGAGCCATTCTGCCGTTCGCTTCTGCGCCTCTCCCTTCACAAGGGAGGAGGACGTAGACGCCCTGCTTGCCGACGTAGCCAGCCTGACGAAAAATATCGAGGCCGCTATCTGATCATAGCAGGCGATCGCAGATCGCCCTGGCGCGTTCGTTATCCGGCAAAAGCAGCAGAACCACCGTTTTGTCATAACGCAGCACGCAGGCCTGCTGCAGGATCGGGGCACCCGGCACCGCCTGCCTGACGCGCAAGAGCCGCGCCTGGCACATCTCGGCCACGCGCACGGCATCTGCCCTTCCGGCGCAGGAAAGAAACGCGATCTCACCCCCCGCAAAGGAGGAGGAAAGAAAAATCGCGTATTCGCGGCAAAGCGAAAAGGCGTTTTCGCCGTTATCCTCTAAAAACAGGCTGTCGCGCAGGGCAGGGGAGAGATGTCCCTCCTCCCATTCCGGCGTGCCGCTTGTATAGACCTGCCCGGCCGGCATGCTGCCGTATAGCGCACAAAAATCGGTAAGCAGCTTGTCGGGCGCGATCTCTCTTCCCCCACAGGAGGAAAAGGAGAGCAGCAGGGCAAGCAGCAGGCAGATAATGGAAGCTTTTCGTAGCATAAGATCCCCCCTTGAAAGGTGATATTTATGTATACGGCCTGCTTAGAAAAAATATGAAGAAACAGGAGAAGAAGCATGAACGGAGGCACCCTGAAGGATGCAGAGCCCATCTTTCGCGCCGTGCTGGAAAGCGGCGGCACCTTTACGCTGAAGCCGCGTGGCAACAGCATGCGCCCTACCATTATTCCGGGGCGTGACAGCGTAAGCATCGTAACCTTAGAGGGGCAGGCCTCGGTCTACGATATCCTGCTTTACCAGCGGCAAAACGGTAGCTTTGTGCTGCACCGTGTTGCCAAGGTGGAAAGGGATGGCACCTACACCATGTGTGGGGATTACCAGGTCGTGCTTGAAAGGGGCATCCGGCAAGAGGATGTGATCGGCGTGGTTACTACCATCCACCAGCCGCAGGGTGATCTGGTGCGTGGCACAAAGGAGTTTTTAGCCCCGGCGATCCGGCGGGCACGCAACCGTCCACTTCGGCGGATTCGTTATTATGGCGGCCGCCTGCTTGGTAGGCTGTTCGGAAAATAAAAAACTAGGGGGAGAAGCAGGCCTGCTTCTCCCTCTGGTTTTGATAAATAGATGGTTACGGTAATTGGATGTCGGCTATGATGGGATAATGATCGGATAGATATACACCGTGCTCGCCTGCATCCTCTATCAGTCGCACATTTTTCGCTGTATGCTCTGCATTGGTAAAGATGTAGTCGATCTTGTACGGGGTCTCACGCATTCCAAAGGCGTGGAACGTGCCACCGATATCGGCGGTTACATCACGGATAGGGCAGCCAGTATGCTTGCAGATCGCCTGCATTTCAGGTGAATCAGGCAGCGCATTGAAATCACCTGTTAAAATAAATGGCTCCTTTAGGGCATCTATGATAGCTGTCAGCTGTCCAGCCTCTTTTTGGCGGGCGGATGAGCCAATGTGGTCAAAATGTGTATTGATAAACCAAAACGGACGCTCTCCTTCCATATGCTTTAAGCGCGCCATGGTAACAATACGCGGGCATGCACTTTGGTCGCATCCGTAGGTAGATGCAGGTATCTGCGGTGTAGGGGATAGCCAAAGCGTGCGTGCCTCGATCATCTCAAATTGATTTGTACGGTAGGCCAGTACGGTCGATTCGCCGCGATAGTCAGCGCCGCGGCCACAGCCAAGCAGGGTATATTCGTGGCATAGATTTTCTCGTAGCCAGGTGCGTATCAAGTCGGTCGCTTCCTGAAAACCGATCAGATCCGGCTGCTCCCGGCGCAGGAAGGAAAGAATGCGCGGGGTACGTAGCAGAAAATTGTTGATGCCATCATGTGGGGTGTCGGTTCGTAGATTGAAGGTCATGGTATTTATGGTTATCATTTTTGTATCTCCCGGTTGTTATTTGATTTTTCATAGGCATTGAAAGCCTTCCAAAAGCCACTGTAGGAATGGTAGCCAACCATTTCCGCCACCTCGGTTAAGGAATGGTGGCCGGCTGCGATCAGCTGTCGCGCGGCCTCAATACGATAGCGGGTCAGCTCATCCTTAAAGGAGTGCCCGGTATATTGTTGGATCAGCCGTCCGGTCTGCTTTTCCGATAGGCAAAGAAATTCTGCAATTTGGGAAAGCGTAACGTCGCGGTCATAATGGCGGGCAAGAAATTCGTGGATCAAAAAGGCACGGTCGTCGATCACCTTCATCGGCCGGTCATCCTCTTCATCCATCTCGGCGCACAGCAGGGAAAGATACGCGCGCAGGCGCGCGCTGGAACGGTTTTCGCCCACCCGTGTGATCTCGGTAAACAGGGCCGGTACGATGCCGGGGGCTAGCTTTTTTAATATGACCTCCTTGACGGGGTGCGTGGTCTGAAAATCGATATGCCGCGCTCCCTCCTCTAAATAGGAGCAGCTGTGGAAGCAGCCCGCCGGAAGGCAGAGCATGTCTCCCGCGCCCACGGTAAAGCGCTGGCTTGGCGTGGTGTAGATACCGCACCCGCTTTCAAACAGATGAACCTCGGTATAGTGGTGCTGGTGCAGGGGGGAGGTTTTTGTGTGAAAGGAAAAGAACCCTGCATTGATCAGGATCTTTTCTTCTGTGCCGCCAAGGGATAAAGACATTTCTTTATTAAAAACGTATGCCATACATTTCCTCAAAGGACATAAAAATCCCGTAATGTCTTTTTAGACAATTGTAAATATCGAAGAATTATGCTATGATAGCCTTGCAGGGCAAGCCCTGCGGGCGCGTTTTTATTATAGCAAAATTTGAAAGGGATGTAAAGGTGTTTTTATGAAAATTGAGAAAATTGGCTCTTTGAAGACCATCATGGACAACCCGGATAGCCAGCACCGGTATTTCGGCTGGCCCTCGGTCGCGCGGCTACAAAACGGCAAAATTGCCGCGGTTGCCTCCGGCTACCGCCGCCGCCACGTATGCCCGTTTGGGAAAGCTGTCATTGCCTATAGTGAGGATAACGGCGAGACCTATACCCGCCCTGCTGCCGTGATCGACACTCCGCTTGACGATCGCGATGCCGGCATCACTCCTTTTGGTGAGAAGGGCGTTATCGTTACATCCTTCAACAACACCCGCGCCTTTCAGCATAACGAGCGCCTGGCAGATGCCTATGACCATGCCTACCTGGATACGGTAAGTGACGAGGAGGAGGCACAATACCTCGGCGCTACCTACCGCTTCAGCCGGGATGGCGGCACCACCTGGGAAAAGGAGCTGTACATTTCGCCCATCACCTCGCCGCACGGCCCCTGCGTACTAAGAAGCGGCAAGCTGCTGTGGGTGGGCCGCACCTTCAGTAAGGATGACAGCAAGCAGGCAGACGATCATATTGCTGCTTACGAGCTCGACCCGGCAGACGGCAGCATGATACATCTTGGCCGCATTCCCGCCACCAAGCTGCCGGATGGCGGAGGGGCACTGGATTGCGAGCCGCATGCCATCGAGCTGCCGAATGGGGATATTCTGTGCCACATTCGTGTACAGCGGTATGGCTCGGGTGGTGTGTTTACCGTTTATCAATCCCGCTCCTGTGACGGTGGGCGTACCTGGTCGCAGCCAGAGCAGTTGCTGGCCGATTTTGGCGGCTCTCCACCGCATCTGATGATCCATTCCTCGGGCATGCTGATCTGCTCCTACGGGTATCGGGCAGCACCCTACGGCATCCGCGTAGCCTTCAGCCACGATAACGGAAAGACCTGGGATACCGATCATATTCTGTGGGCAGACGGGCCGAACGATGATCTTGGCTACCCCGCCACCATCGAGCTGGATGACGGCAGCCTGCTGACTGTATTTTATGCGCATGAAACGAGCGAAGGCCCCGCCGTGATTATGCAGCAGAAATGGAGAATGGTGGAATGAAGATCGAGCAAATTGGACAAGCCCAGGTGATCATCGACAACCCGGATAGCAAGCACGATTATTTTGCCTGGCCTTCGGTTGCCCGGCTGCAAAGCGGAAAAATTGCCGTCGTGGCCTCCGGCTTTCGGTGTCAGCATATCTGCCCATTCGGTAAGGCGGTGATTGCCTATAGTGAGGACGAGGGGGAAACCTATACGCGCCCTGCTGCTGTGATCGACACACCGCTTGACGACCGCGATGCTGGCATCACTACCTTCGGTGACAAGGGCGTTGCGATTACCTCATTCAATAATACCCGCCATTTTCAGCGCGGCAATACCTGTGCCGATAAGGCCTATTCCCATGCCTATTTAGATACGGTGACCGACGAGGAGGAGGAAACTTATGTTGGCTCACTCTACCGCTTCAGCCGGGATGGTGGCATAACGTGGGAGAAGAAATTATATAAGGCCCCCATTACCTCACCGCACGGCCCTGTTGCGTTAAAAAACGGCAAACTGCTGTGGGTGGGCAGAACCTATAGCCCGGGCTGCGAGATCCTGCCGGATGACCATATCGCCGCCTATGAGATCGACCCCCAAAATGGGGATATTCGCCATCTTGGTCGCATCCCCGCCATTGATCGTGAGGAGCGCGGTAAGCGCGTATTGATGTGTGAGCCGCACGCGATCGAGCTGCCGAATGGCGATCTTCTGTGCCACATCCGCGTACAGGGCTGGGGCCCCGGCCGTATCTTTACGGTTTATCAAACGGTGTCGAAGGATGGCGGCTATACCTGGTCAGAGCCCGAGCAGGTTCTGGGTGATCACGATGGCTCACCGGCACACCTGTTTTTGCATTCCTCGGGCGTTTTAGTCAGCACCTACGGTGTACGAAAGAGCCCGTACGGTATACATGTGATGCTCAGCCGCGATCTGGGAAAGACCTGGGATATTGAACACGTGCTGTGGAATGAGGCACCGAATGATGACGTTGGCTACCCCTGCACGATCGAGCTGCAGGATGGCAGCCTGCTGACTGTATTTTACGGTCATTTCAGAGAAGAAGAGCCCTGCATGATCATGCAGCAGAAATGGAGAATTGTAGAATGAAAAAGATTCAAGGTATTTTACCCGCACTCGTTACCCCTCTGCGTGAGGATGAAACAATCAACGTTCCTGTGCTTCATCAGCTGATCAACGATCAGCTGGCCGGCGGTTCCCAGGGCTTTTACGTAGGCGGCGCCACCGGCGAGGGCATTGCCCTGCGCCGCGAGGTGCGTGAGGAGCTGGCCGAGGAGGCCGTGAAGGCGGTCAACCACCGTGCTCCCTGTATTGTGCATATTGCCTCTGCCGATTTTGCCGAGGCCGTAGCCCTTGCTAAGCATGCGGAGGCATGCGGGGCGGATATGATCTCCGCTATCCCGCCCATCTTCTTCCAGTATGACGAGGATGACGTATTTCATTATTACAAGAAGCTGTGCGAGGCAGTTTCTATTCCCATGATGATCTATTATAACCCCGCTGCCGGCTTCCCGATGACGGCTGCCTTTGCCGCCCGCGTATTCGAGATCGACAACGTGACCGCCATTAAGTGGACCAGCCCGAACTTCTATCAGCTGGCTTCCTTGAAGGATATGACGCACGGTGAAATGACCGTGATCAACGGGCCCGATGAAATGATGCTCTCTGGCCTTTCTGCCGGGGCAGACGGCGCGATCGGCACCACCTACAACATCCAGCTGGATGCTGCTCTTGGCGTGTATAATAGCTTTACCAAGGGCGATATTGCCGAGGCATGGGCACAGCAGTGCCGCATCAACCGCGTGGTAGACGTGCTGAAAAATTATGTCACCATTCCCTTTACCAAGGTGATTTTAGAAAAGCAGGGCTATGCGGTTGGTAACTGCGTTTTCCCGATGAAGCGCTATAGCGAGGAAGAGAAGGATATGATGTACGCAGCTTATCTTGCCGCTCGTGCATGAGGTTTGCCGTGAAGAATTTGAAGGAAATCTGCCATTATACATTAGCAGACAACACCCTGATCCTGCAAAATGAGGTTTTGACATATGAGGTACAGGGGGCATCTGCCCTTCTGCGGGTAGAGGAGCGGGCGCCCGGCCGCACCGCGCCGCATCTGCTGTTCACCGTCGGCATGGTCGACGGGCACGAGCGTCGCTTTGGTCTTTGGCCGGATATCCCCTTTGTATGGATGCCCTCTTATCAAGAAGAATGCTTGCTGACCCTAGAGGGTGAGCATTGGGGGGCACGTACGATTATGCTGTACGCCTTTTCAGATGATTATGACACGCGCACGACAGAAAACAGTTATTATATGTTCGCGCGTAATATGCCTGTCCTGCATGGGGAGATCTTCTTTTTGGAGGATATGGAATCTGATCGCGCGATTGTAATTGTTTCAGAGGCGCCCGAATATCAAGAAACGGCTGTCACTGTCCGGCACGGTGCGGTGCAGGTTCAAAATGGCGGATATGCCATTTCCGTCGGTTTTTGCCGGCGTGGCGAATGTGAGGCTATGTGCCGCGCATATTACCGCCATACCTGCCATCGCCCATCCTTGCTTGCCATGTCCAATACGTGGGGAGACTGCAATGGATACAGCCGCGTATGCGAGGAATTTGTTCTGCGGGAGATCGACATGGCAGAACGCCTAGGCGTGGATATCGTTCAGATCGATGACGGATGGCAGACGGGCTGCACAGGTGATCCCGCAATCCTTGATGAGAACAGGCGGCGTTGCTTCCGCGGGAATTTTTGGGAGCCATCGGCTGAAAAATTTCCACACGGCATGCGGTATGTGACCGACTATGCTGCCGCGCGCGGTGTGCGTGTCGGTATGTGGTTTGCCCCCGATTCGCATGACCATTTTGCGTTGCTTGAGCGGGATAAAACCATTCTTCGCCGCGCCTATGAGGAATGGGGAATCCGTTTTTTCAAGCTGGATATGTTTTGGATCCATGATCGTATAGATTGCGACAAAATGCGTGAGCTGCTGGCAGAGGTATACGCCTTCGGCGATGATGTTGATGTGCAGCTGGACGTAACGAGAGATCCGCGCCTGAAGTACCTTTGCGGCCACGAATACGGTACTGTGTTTGTTGAAAACCGGTATACCAAATCGGGCAATGCCTATCCGCACCGTGTGTTGCGAAATTTGTGGATGCTGGGGCGGTATTTACCGACCGATAAGTTTCAGTTTGAGCTGATTAACCCGGCCTTGAACCAAGAGTCTTATTCGGCGGGGGATCCCTTTGCACCATCTCGTTATACCATAGACTATCTTTTTGCCACGGTTATGCTTGCTAATCCACTCTTTTGGATGGAGATGCAGTTCTTGTCAGCGGAGCAGCAAGAGACGCTTGTGCCGCTGATTCAGATCTGGCAGCAATGCCGCGCCGACTTTGTAGGCAAGGATGTTCTTCCGATTGGCGACCTGCCAAATGGCCGTGCCTTTAGTGGCTTTGTGGTGAACGAAGGGGGGAGAGCGACCTATCTGCTCCTGTTCCGCGAGGTAACAGTGGAAGATACCGTTACCTTCCGCGCGCCCGTCAAGACAGGCAGCCGTGCGGTTGTACTTTCGTCAAACGGTGATGTTTCCCTGACGGTAGAGGATGGGGCAGTACGTGCCACCTTCTCCTCGCCGCGTTGTTATGCGTTTATCAAGCTGACGCCATGACGTAAAAAAGAAGCCGACTCTGCGAGCCGGCTTCTTTTTTTGTGCTTTAGTTCTCGTCAGAAGCTTCAGAAATCTCTTTCTTGAACTCCTCGTTCAGCTCGGGGTAGGCAGAGAGCATCGGCTCTACGTCCTTACCCGCTCTTCTGTCAAAGTAGTTTTTCGATACCTTGACAACCACGCCGGAAAGGCCGATCACGCCGATCAGGTTGGGAATGGCCATCATCGCGTTGAACATATCGTCCAGCGCCCATACGAAGGCAGAGCTGGTAACGGCACCCACGATCAGCAGCAGCACGTATACGATCTTAAAGGCCAGGCCGCCCTTTTTGCTGCCAAAAAGGTACTCGGCTGCCTTTTCACCGTAGTAGGACCAGGCAAGCACGGTGGTAAAGGCAAACAGGGGAAGAATGGTGGCGAATACGACCGTGCCAAACGTACCAAAGTTTGCTTCAAAGGCCGAAATGGCAACGGCATTCTTATCTGCCGTGATACCAAGGAAGTTCGCAAAATCGTAAGCGCCGGTGGTCAGCAGGGTCAGCGCGGTCAGCGTGCAGACAACAAAGGTATCAAGGAATACCTCAAAGATGCCCCAAAGGCCCTGCTTAACCGGCTCCTTGGTGTCAGAGGCCGAGTGCGCGATAACCGAAGAGCCAAGGCCTGCCTCGTTCGAGAAAATGCCGCGGGCAAAGCCGTAGCGCATAGCCATCATAATGGTATAGCCAAGGAAGCCGCCGGCAACCGCCTTGAAGCTGAAGGCACCCTCAAAGATCATGGCAAACGCGGCGGGAATGGCCGTGAATTTGATGCCCAGAATGATCAGCGCCATGATGATGAAGAGTAGCACCATAAAGGGTACGATCATCGAGGCAACCTTACCGATACGCTGAATACCGCCGATAACGATCAGCGCGGTCAGCGCGAATACGGTAATACCAACGATCCAGGCAACGATCATGCGGGTGTTCGGATCAGAGGTGACAGCGGTCTGAATGGTGCCGGAGATCGAGTTGACCTGTACCATGCCCATACCCACGGCTGCCAGCGTGCAGCACAGGGCAAAAACCTTGGCAAGCGGCTTCCAGCCCAGGCCGTTTTCAATGTAGTACATCGGGCCGCCGGAGAAGTTGCCGTCTTTATCCTTTTTGCGGTAGTAAAGACCCAGCACGTTCTCAGAATAGTTGGTCACCAGGCCAAAGAAGGCAGAAACCCACATCCAAAATACGGCACCGGGGCCACCGGAAAGCATAGCGCCGGCAACACCCACGATGTTACCCGTGCCAACCGTACCGGCAATGGCAGAGGAAAAGGCCTCAAACTGCGAAATGCTCTTTTCCCTCTTATTCTTGGCGTGCTTTTTGCCGTGCACCATTTCCTTGACGGTAGGCACGATGGTGGTAGAGACCGATACGCCAAAGCGACGCACCTGCAGGAACCTGGTACGGATGGTCATAAAGATACCCGCACCCAGGATGATGAGGATCATGGGGATGCCCCAAAGGATGTTGTCATTGACAAAGTTTACCGCGGTTGTCAACGCGTTGAAAAACGCTTCCATAGCATTCTCCTTATAAAAAAGTATTTGAAAAAAACAAAAAAGAGTTAAACGCCAGGCGTTTAACTCCGGAAAACAGAAACAGCAAACGGGGGCATTCTCATGCCACCGCATTTGTTGAACCTCCGTCCTTTTGCCTGAGAGTTTTGGCTTTCGCCTTGCACCTTCGGCACCCAAGAATATGGATTTCTCCGGAGCGCTATCGGCATACAGTCTTACCCTTCGGCACCTGAGAGCGTTACTCCTTCGGCGGCTTTCGCCTTTTCCTGCATGCGTCACATAGCATATTTTGTTTTTAACGCTGATATTATAGCACGATTGCGCGTAAAATGCAAGTGGTTTGTGACAAAAAATGCAACAAAAAAGCAAGAATATTCATTTTTCGTCATTTTGACGGAAAATGATGGATATATACCCACATTTTTTGACGGATACAAGATCGTTTTTTTGCAAAAACACTTGACTTTTTTGAAAAAAATGCGTATAATTGTATACATCCATACAGCACGAAAGGAAGAGAACAATGCTGGAGATATCTTCTAATACGAATTTGTTAGAGCAAAAGAGCTATAAGTATTCCCTGCAGGACGTGGCAGAGCCGAACCTGTATCGGGATATTTACCCGTATACCGACGTGCCGCGTGTGGCCTTTAACCATCGCCGCGTGCCGATCGGTATGCCCAAGGATATATGGATCACCGACACCTCCTTCCGTGATGGGCAGCAATCGGTAGAGCCTTATACGGTCGAGCAGATCGTTGAGCTGTATAAGCTGATGTCCCGTCTCGGTGGCCCCTACGGCATCATCCGCCAGACCGAATTTTTCGTATATAGCGAAAAGGATCGCGAAGCGATCGCCCGCTGCCAGGAGCTTGGCCTCCGCTTTCCAGAGATCACGACCTGGATCCGCGCCAGCAAAGAGGATTTTAAGCTGGTTCGCGACCTTGGCATTCGTGAAACGGGTATTTTAGTCTCCTGCAGCGATTATCACATCTTTAAGAAGATGAAGATGACCCGCCGGGAATGCATGAACCATTATCTAGCCGCAGTGGCCGATGCTTTTGAGGCCGGCGTTATGCCGCGCTGCCACTTAGAGGATATCACCCGTGCTGATTTCTACGGCTTTGTCGTACCCTTTGTCAACGAGCTGACAGAGATGGCTGAGGATGCCGGCATTCCGGTCAAGATTCGCGCCTGCGACACCATGGGCTACGGCGTGCCGTATACCGAGGTTGCGCTGCCGCGTAGCGTGCCCGGTATTATCTACGGCCTGCAGCACTATTCCGACGTGCCCAGCGAAATGCTGGAATGGCACGGGCATAACGATTTCTATAAGGCCGTGGCCAACGCAACCACCGCCTGGCTCTACGGTGCCGCCGCCGTAAACTGCTCGCTGCTTGGCATTGGCGAGAGAACGGGTAACATCCCGCTGGAGGCCATGATCTTTGAATATGCCTCGCTGCGCGGCTCGCTTGACGGTATGGATACCACCGCCATCACCGACATTGCCAATTATTTCAAAAACGAGATCGGCTACCAGGTGCCGCCGATGACCCCGTTTGTGGGCAAGAGCTTCAATATGACCCGTGCCGGCATCCATGCCGACGGCCTTTTGAAGGATAAAGAGATCTACAATATCTTCGATACCGAAAAGATCCTTGGTAAAAAGCCCTCGGTCATGATCGGCAAGGCCTCGGGCCTGGCCGGCATTGCCTACTGGATCAACGAGTATTACGAGCTGCCACCCGAGCGCATGGTTGATAAGCGTGCCGACCTGGTGGTCAAGCTGAAGGAATGGATCGATAGCGAGTATGCCGGCGGCCGCCAAACGGCGCTCTCGCCCGGCGAGCTGGATGAAAAGATCAAGGCGCTTGGTGGTGTATAAGAAAGGAGCAGCATGATGGAACAGCATAAAACGATTTCCTTGGCCGATCAGGTCTTTGAGCGGTTAGAGGGTGAGATCCTTGGCGGTAAATATCAGCCTGGCGAGCTGCTGACAGAGGCCCGCTTGACCGAGGATCTGGGTGTAAGCCGTACCCCGGTGCGCGAGGCGCTTCGCCGCTTAGAGCAGGAGCACATTGTAGAGCTTTCTTCAAAGGGGATTCTGGTGCTTGGCGTGACAGAGAAGGATATTTGCGATATCTATGCCATCCGCCTGCGTATTGAGGGCATGGCAGCCGCGGCGGCAGCCAAGCGTAAGGAAGCGCCCGAGGCTGGGGAGCTCTTAGAGGCGCTGGAGCTACAGGAATACTACGTTGGCCGGCGGGATGCCGATCATATTAAATTTATGGATAGTCGCTTTCACGAGCTGGTCTATCGCATGAGTGGCAGCATGGTGCTGTATGACGCGCTGCTGCCCCTGCATAAAAAGGTGCAGAAATTCCGCAAGGCCTCAGTGCAGAATGAAAGCCGCGCTGAAAGCTCGCTGCGTGAGCACCGCGAGATCTATGATGCGATCATGTCGGGCGATGCTGCCTTAGCCGATGCCGCCATGACCGCGCACGTGAAAAACGCCATGAACCATATCGTGAAAAAGAAGGGGTAACACCATGGGACTTACCATCGCAGAAAAAATTATCAAGCAGCACCTGGTAGAAGGTGATTTAACGCGCGGCAGCGATATTGCCCTGCGCATCGACCAGACCCTGACGCAGGATGCCACCGGCACCATGGCCTACTTAGAGCTTGAATCTATGGGCATTGACCGGGTGCGCACCGAGCGCAGCGTGGCCTACATTGACCACAACACCCTGCAATCCGGCTTTGAGAATGCCGATGACCATCGCTACATTCAGTCGGTTGCTGAAAAATACGGCATCTATTTTTCAAGACCCGGTAACGGCATCTGCCACCAGGTGCATCTTGAGCGCTTTGGCGTGCCGGGCAAGACCCTGATCGGCTCAGATAGCCATACCCCCACCGGCGGCGGTATCGGTATGCTGGCCTTTGGCGCCGGCGGTATGGACGTGGCCGTGGCCATGGGCGGCGGTGCTTATCATATTACCATGCCCAAGATGATCAAGATCAACCTACACGGCAAGCTGCGCGATTTCGTAACCGCCAAGGACGTCAGCTTAGAGGCGCTGCGCATTCTTTCCGTCAAGGGTGGCGTTGGCTCGATCGTGGAATGGGGTGGCGAGGGTGTTGCCTGTCTCTCGGTTCCCGAGCGTGCTACCATTACCAATATGGGTGCTGAGCTGGGTGCTACCACCTCGATCTTCCCCTCTGACGAAACGACCCGCGCCTTCCTCGCGGCCGAGGGCAGAGAAGAGGCCTATACGCCGCTCTCCTCCGACCCGGATGCCGTTTACGATCGCGTTATCGATATCGACCTGTCGGCGCTTGAGCCGCTGATCGCCTGCCCGCATATGCCGGATAACGTGGTGCCGGTTTCCAGCCTGAAGGGCACCAAGGTAGATCAGGTCTGCATTGGCTCCTGCACCAACTCCTCGCTTTACGATATGCTGAAGGTGGCAGCGCTGTTGAAGGGCAAGACCATTTCGCCCCGCGTCAGCCTCTCCATCTCCCCCGGCTCAAAGCAGGTGCTGGCCATGCTGGCAGAATGTGGCGCGCTGACCGATATGATCACCGCCGGCGCCCGCGTGCTGGAATGTGCCTGCGGCCCCTGCATCGGCATGGGCTTCTCTCCCAATTCCGGCGGTGTGAGCCTGCGTACCTTCAACCGCAATTTTGAAGGCCGCAGCGGTACCAAGGATGCCAAGGTCTATCTTGTCTCGCCTGAGTGCGCCGTAGCCGCCGCCCTGACCGGCGAGATCACCGATCCGCGTCTGCTTGGCAGCATGCCGAAGGTGACTATGCCAGCGGCGTTCCGCATTGACGATAGTGCCATCCTGCCCCCCGCCCCGGCCGAACAGGCGGCTGCGGTAGAGGTGCTGCGTGGCCCGAACATCAAAAAATTCCCGGATGCCCGTCCGCAAGGGGATAGTCTGACCGCCGAGCTGGTCTTGAAGGTGGGCGATAACATCACCACCGACCATATCATGCCGGCCGGAGCCAAGATCCTGCCCTACCGCTCGAATATCCCCTATCTTTCGCAGTTCTGCTTTGCGGTGTGTGACGAAAGCTTTGCCGAGCGTGCCAAGGCCGCCGGTGAGGGCATTATCGTGGGTGGCGGCAACTACGGCCAGGGCTCCTCGCGTGAGCATGCTGCGCTGGTGCCGCTCTACCTTGGCATTCGTGCTGTGGTAGCCAAGAGCTTTTCGCGCATCCACGCTGCCAACCTGATCAACGCCGGCATCATGCCGCTCACCTTCCGTGACCCGGCAGATTACGAAAAGCTGGCGCAGGGTGACAAGCTCCGCATTGACGGCGTTCACGCCGGGCTTGCCGGTGGCGAGATGACCCTGGTGGATGAAACCAACGGTGCACGCATTCCGCTTACCTGCTCCTTTACCGAGCGGCAGGCTGATATTTTGAAATTCGGTGGCCTGCTGGCCTATACCAAGGCATGCCCCGACCGCGCATAAAAGAAAGGGAATACCCAACATGATGACAGAACAGATCGAAAGAGCGGTAGCCGACTTCCGCGCCCTGCTGACCGAGCAGATCGCCCGCACGGGCGAGATGGAAAAGGCCCCGCCGCCAAAGGATTATCAAAGCATGCCCCACATCCGTATCGGCATGGTGGATGGTGACGGCATTGGCCCCATCATCATGCGCGAGGCACGCCGCGTGCTGGCGCTCTTGCTTGCGCCGCATATCGCAAGCGGCCGGGTAGAGCTGGTGGATATCGAGGGTCTGACCATTGAAAACCGCCTGGCCACCGGCAAGGCCATTCCGGATGATACGCTGGCCGCCATTCGCAGCTGTGACGTGCTGCTTAAGGGCCCCACCACCACCCCCAAGGGTGGCAGCATGGAAAGCGCTAACGTTGCCATGCGCCGCGCGCTGGATCTATATGCCAACGTGCGCCCGGTTACCGTCCCCAGCGAGGGCATTGATTGGACCTTCTTCCGTGAAAATACCGAGGGGGAATACGTGCTTGGCAGCCGCGGCATTGAGATCAATGGGCGTCTTGCGATGGATTTTAAGGTCACCACCGTGGCCGGCACGCGCCGTATTGCCCGCGCCGCCTTTGAATACGCCAAAAACAACGGCAAAACGAGCGTGGCCATCGTCACCAAGGCCAATATTATGAAGAAGACAGACGGCAGCTTCTCTGCCATCTGCCACGAGGTAGCCAAGGATTACCCCGGCATCACGGCCGAGGATTGGTATATCGACATCATGACCGCCAACCTGGTCAATGAAAAGATTCGCTCCCGCTTTGAGGTCTTTTTGCTGCCCAACCTCTACGGTGATATCATCACCGACGAGGCAGCCCAGATCCAGGGCGGCGTAGGCACCGCCGGCAGCGCCAACATGGGCGACCAGTACGCTATGTTTGAGGCCATTCACGGCTCGGCCCCGCGCATGATCGAGGAGGGGATCGGCGAATATGCCAACCCTGAAAGCATTCTGCGTGCCGCCGTGATGCTGCTTTCGCACATTGGCCTCTCGGCAGAGGCCGACCGCCTGGCCGGCGCGCTGACCACCTGCTCTGAAAGGGAGAAGCGCGTGGTCGTGACCGGCGACCGTGATGGCGCCACCTGCCGCGAATACGCCGATTACCTGATGGAAACGTTGACGAAATAACGATAAAAAAGCCTTGAGAGATCAAGGCTTTTTCCTTTTTTCTCTTGACAAACTAACCGCCTTTGATTACAATATTGCTGAGAAACAACAGCATGTACGGAGGCAATACATGACGACAGATCTGACAAAGGGCTCGCCCCTGAAACAGATATTTTTATTCTCGATCCCCTTTTTGATAGGCAACCTGTTCCAGCAGTTTTACAACGTGGCCGATATGGTCATTGTTGGTCGCACGCTGGACCCCAGCGCCTATGCGGCGGTTGGCTCTACCGGTAGCCTGGTCTGGTTTGCCAGCGGCGCCATTCAGGCCTTGACCACCGGCTTCTCGGTCGTGACGGCGCGTTATTTTGGTGCAAAGGATGAAGAGGGCGTGAAGCGCAGCTTTGCCGCGGCCATCAAGCTCTCGGCGCTGATCTCTATTCTGCTGGCGCTGGCTTGCACGCTTTTTGCCCGTCCCCTTTTGGAATTTATGCGCACCCCGGCCGACATTATGGAACGCGCCTACGGTTATATCGTATGGGTGTTTGCCGGCCTGGTAGCTACCGCGCTGTTTAACCTGCTTTCTAATATGATCCGCGCCTTGGGGGACTCTAAAACGCCGCTCTATTTTTTGGTGGTGGCCTGCATCATCAACATCATCTTAGACTTCGTTTTGATCGCCCTGTGCGGCATGGATACCGATGGCGCGGGTCTTGCCACCGTGCTGGCCCAGCTGCTTTCCGGCTTGATGTGTATCGTATACATTGTCAAAAAGCAGCCGCGCCTGCATATCGCCTGGCGGCATTTTAAGACCGAATGGGCCTTAGATGGTCTTTTGCTGCACGTGGGTCTGCCTATGGCCTTTTTGAACATGGTGCTCTCGGTCGGCTCGATCGTGATGCAGTTCGTGACCAACGGCATGGGCACGCTGTATGTTTCCTCTCAGACCACGGGCGCCAAGATCGAAAGCTTCGTCACCCAGCCTGTGCTCTCCTTTGGCTCCGCCGTGGCGGTATTCGCCGCGCAGAACTACGGCGCCCAGCGGTATGACCGCGTGATCGATGGAGGCCGCAAGACCATGCTGATGTGTGTGATCTGGTGCGGCATCGCCTCGCTGATCATGATCCCCTTTGGCCGGCTGTTTATCCCCCTGCTGGCGGGAGAGGTTGAGCAGCTGGTGGTGGATAACGCCTATAGGTATATCGTGATCAATACGGTGCTTTCCTTCCTGCTGGTGCCGATCGTGATATGCAAAAGCATCCTGCAGTCGCTGGGGCGCACCCTATGGTGCATGGTCTCTGGATTTACCGAGATCGTTGGCCGCGCCGGCCTTTCAACGGTGGTCATTCTGCTGATGAGCGGCGCGCTGCTTAGCACACCGCTTGACGTGCAGACCGGTTACGTGATTATGTGCTTCTGCACGCCGCTTGCCTGGCTGCTCGGCTCGCTGACCGTACTGGGCGATTATATCGCCGTGATGCGCAAATTCAAAAAGCTTCTATAAAAAAGAACCGGCGCTGTGCTTTGGCACAGCGCTGGCTTTTCGCTTATTTCAAAAGCTCGTCAAACATGATAAGCTGTTCTTCGGTGGGGGCATATTCGGGATTTGAGCAGCAGGGGAGCGTAGGTGCACTTCCGTCGTCGCTGTAGAAGGGCGTCAGGCGGTCATTTTCATACTGCTTCCGTGCCTCTTCGGTGTGAAAATCCGGAATGTCATAGGGCATGCCACCCTCCAGCATCGAACGGTGCGCAAGAATGGCAACCGAGGACATGGCTACTGCCGCATGGATGTCGAAGGGGAAGGGGGGCTGCTTGCCCTCGCGGATGCTTTCGATAAAGGTGCGCGCGGTCAGGTAGTCACCGCCGCCGTGGCCGCTGGTCTTGATCAGCTCTTCATCCTTATCATTCCAGCTGGGCGTGTAGCACTGCGTTTCCTCTGCACCCTCCGGTTTGCTCCATTTGTTATAACGGAGCATTACCTGCTGACCCATGCCGCGCAGATTTTCGATCTGTCCTTCGGTACCGCAGATACGGTAGGCGTTGTGATGCCCGCCAAAGGCGGCACAGCCGGTTACGCGGTAGATCGAGCCGTCATCGTTCTGCGTGGTAACAATGGCGGCGCGGTCACCGTCAAAACTGGCAGAGGGGGCATCCTTTGGTGTGGGTGCATAGGCGGAAAAGGCGGTTACGCGCTTGGGCGTAGCGCCTACGGCGTGCATGATCGGACCGAGCGAGTGCGTGATGTAATAGGTACGTGGCAGAAAGTTACGCCAATGGCCACGGAAATAGTTGTAGGTTTTGTTAAACGAGCAGTCGCGCGGATCACCGGGGTGATTGTATTCGCCCTCGGCGTACAGAATCTTGCCCAGTGTGCCGCTGTCGCAAAGACGCTTCATTTCCCGATTGAAGAGCATTTCGGGATAATTTTCTGCCAGCATGTAGATAACATTGCTTTTTTCAAAGGCGCGGATCAGCTCTACACCCTCAGCCATCGTGCCGTTGCTGATGCATTCACTGTATACATGGATACCGCGCTCGAAGCATTTGATTGCATAAGGGGCGTGCTCATGAAAATAGTTGGCAAGAATGACGGCATCCATATCGTGTTCGATAAAAGCATCGAAATTATCATAGAGGGCAATGTCGCTTCCCAGCTGAGTCGTTGCCTTTTGCAGACGATCCTTGCTGAAATCACAGGCCGCAACGATCTCGCAGCCCTGTAGCATAAAGTTCTTTGCAATGTCTACGCCTCTGCCGGTACCAAATACACCAATTTTTAGGTTTTTCATACATATCCTCCTGAAATTTTATTATACGGGAATCGCAAACAGAGCCAGCATTCCCAAAAAGGCCAATAGAACAGAAAGCACGTCGCGTGTGCTTGGTTTACGCTTGCCAAGCAGACAGATCAGCGTTGAGGCGATCATAACACCACCGGTTACCATCGGATATTGTACCGAAGCATCCACATGTGCCAGCGCCATGACAAGCAGCAGATTGGCGAGGCGGTTGGTCGCGCCGCTGGCAGCACCGACGGCCGTAGCACGCCAGGAGAAGGCGCCATCCTGCGGCTTTTTTCGCCATGTCAGGATCAGCCAGATCGCGCCGGCCAACAGCCCACTGAAGGCGGCGCACCAAAAATTGAAGCTTGCCGCATCGGTTTTTGGAAACGAAGCTGCGGTGAAAATTTTAGAAAGTACGCCGGCCATACCGTTCAGCACAAAGATGCCGATATAATAGATCGCGCCGCCGCGCTGATTTCCGCGCGATACGGTAATCGTGAGCGCCACGGTAATGAAAGCAAGGCAGATGCACTTTCCCCACGTCAGAGGCTCATTGAAAAACAGAATACCCTGTAAAAAGGGCAATACCATGCCGCCCAGCATGGAAAAAAGCGAAAAAAGCGATAGATTGATCCTGTCCAATGCGCGGAAGGCGCAAAAGGTAAAGGCGAGCCCATTCAGCGAAGAGAGAAGCGCCATCACCAGCGTAAACAGGGTGATCTCAATATGCAGCCCACCGGCCGCGAGCAGGACGATAAGTCCGGCACATGAGCCGATAAAGGCACTCTCCATGCTGATGCGTAGGCTACTGCCGCGCAGTCGCCGATAGACATCGTTCAGAGCAAAACAGCCGCCAAAGAAAACCACCGCTAACAATATAATACCGTAATACATCGCGTCTCCCCCAATTTTTCTTTATTATAGCATATTTGGTGGATATGGCAATGGATAAATTCTATAAATACATATAAAAAAGTTTGTTTTCTATTGACAAGCACGCACAAGTGTGTTATCGTAGAAGAAAAAAGGAGAGGGGTAAATGAAGAAAAATATATGTAAGTTCTCGACAGCATGGACGATCGGCACGCTGTCGATCTATCAATATATCCGGGAAACCGAGAGAGAGGCCATGTGCCGACATACACCGCTCAGCTACCACCGTATGCTGCTTGTCATGCAGGGGAGCGGTGTTTTTTACATTGACCGCTTGCTTCTTTCTTTTCGGGCGGGTGATCTTTTGTTTGGCTTCTGCGGAGAGCAATTTTGGTTGAAGGAGGGAACAGATGTGCAATATATGTACATTGATTTTCAGGGAGGGCGAGCAGAGGAGCTGTTTCGTCGCTTTGAGATCAATGCTACACGGCGTTGCTTTTCCGGCCATGACGGCTTGATTCCCCTGTGGGAGGAAAGCTTGGCGCGCGCCTCGGAGCAAACGATCGATCTGGCCGGTGAAAGCATGCTTTTGTATGCCTTTTCTCGCTTGATGCTGGATTCGCCGATGCGTGATGGCCTTGTGGCGAAGGTCATCTCCCTGACAGATGAGGAATTTACCGATCCCACGCTCTCTATATCCGGCATTGCCGATACGCTTGGATATAATGCCAAGTATTTGTCGCATGCATTCAAGAAGCAGACCGGCGTCAATTATGCTGCCTATCTGCGTAGCGTACGCATCAAATATGCCGTTGCGTTACTGGAGCAAGGATTGGAATCAATCAAAAATGTAGCGCTCCTCTCCGGCTTTTCCGACCCTCTGTATTTTTCTAATGTATTTAAGGAAGAGATCGGGATATCTCCCAAAGCATATATTTATGACAGAAATGAAAAGAAGGGCGAAAAACTCTAAAAAGGCTTGCATTTCATTCCGAGGTGTGGTATACTGTGTTGCCAAGGAATACAGGAGATGTTTGATAGGATAAGAGGATATGCAAGGAAAATTTAAGGGCATATTGCTTTGTACCGATTTGGACGGTACGCTGCTGCGTGAGGATAAAACTGTTTCGCGTGAGAATTTAGAGGCAATTTCATATTTTCAGAGTCAAGGCGGCCTTTTTACCTTTGTAACCGGGCGCATGCCTTTCTTTGTTGAAAATATTTATAGTATAGTGCAGCCAAATGCGCCTGTCGCTTGTATTAACGGCGGTGGTATTTTTGATTACCGTACGCGGTGTTACTTATGGACGCATGAGGCCCCTCGCGAGATCGTGCAGATGGCCGCCTATGCCGGCTCCGCAATGCCGGATATCGGTGTACAGGTGAACTGCTTTGACCGCATCTTTTTCTGCCAGGAAAACGAGGTCATG
The DNA here is from genome assembly GCA_017621755.1 of Clostridia bacterium. GTDB lineage: Bacteria > Bacillota > Clostridia > Oscillospirales > CAG-272 > UBA1740. The sequence continues at coordinate 61,369 of JAGASL010000035.1, read as the reverse complement.
CGTGTTTTTCGCCAGGTGACAGGCGTGCCCAATCTGCCCGCAGATTATGCCGAAATAAAGGAGCCAGTGGCTAAGATCGTGTTTGGCGTGGCAGAGGAAGCGCGTATGCAGCAGCTGCAGGAGTTTTTGCACGCGCACCCACTTGCCGACCGTTTCGATTTTATCCGCTCAGAGCAGACACTGTTTGAGATCCTGCCCAAGGGCGTCAATAAGGGTAGTGCGCTACCGCGCATGGCCGCGCTGCTTGCGCTTGACCCCGCGCGCACGATCGCTGTGGGGGATTATTATAATGATATTTCCATGATACAAGCCGCAGGCGTTGGCTACGCGGTGGCCAATGCTTGCGGGGCGGTCAAGGAGGCGGCCGACCGCATCACCGTCTCCAACGAGGAGCACGCCATCGCCGCCATCGTAGATGATTTAGAGAAGGGTATTCTTTTTTCTAAAGAAAACAGATAGCAAAATCCCCTATCGTCTTTTTCGACAATAGGGGATTTTGCTATCTCAATCCAAAAGGCCGGGCTTGACCTGTAGGGTAAAGGCCTCTGCTACGTCACGCAGCATGCCAATATCAATGCCGCAGCGGTTTGGGGCCAGGTAGGTCTTCATGTAGATCTCAGCACCCTTTTCTACCGTTTCCAGCAGGCCAAAGGCCTCGTCAAGCGTGGTGCCGGTGACGGTACAGCCGTGCAATGCCCACACCAGAATGCGGTACTCCTTGAATTTCTCGGCAGAGGCGAGACCAATCGAGGGGCTGCTGCTGATCATCCAGGGTAGAATGCCAATGCCATCCGGAAAGATGACGATGCATTCGGTGCAGGTACCAAAGATCGAGAGGGTAAAGGCCTTATCCTCCCATGGGTGAATGTGCGTCATGGCAATGGTGTTGGCGGGGTGGGCATGCATCACCACACGCTGCGCGGCGTCTACCTGCAGGCGCTGCCAATGTGCGCCCAGATGCATCACGATTTCGCTGGTGGTGCTACCGCCCTGGGAATAACCCCACAGCAGGTGGGCGATGCTACCGTCCTCTGAAATACGGATCAGACCCAGGTTCACATCTGGGTGTCTGGATACGTTCTTAAAATATTTGCCGGTGCCCGTTACCAAAAAATAGCGACCAGCAAATTGTGGGAAGGGAACTGCCAACGGCAGGTCGCGTAGGATGGGGTCATTTCCCTCCAAATAAGGAGCCAGCTCCTCATCGCGCAGCAAAATGCTGATATTACCGCCGTTGCGCTCGTTCCAGCCAAGGCGGTACATATTGTCTGTGGTGTCACACAGCTCTTCAATAAACGGTGCGTGCGATAAATCCTTCATCTTTAACCTTTGAATAAGATCTTTCTCATAAATTTGCTTGCCGCTACGCCGTCACGCTTGGCAATGACCGCCTCAGCCTCGTTGGCATCAATCTTCTCGGTGAGTGCGATCAGGGCATCCAGCCATTCGGCGCTCTCGGCTACGGCATCTCTGCCATCCTCGCGGTAGGGGAACTGGTCAATTACCAGGTACCCCTCGTAGCCGGTGCGTTTCAGCCAATAGAAAAATTCTAAGTATTCCAGCGAATGAACCGTGCCTACGATCATGTCATCGTCCCACAGGCGATAGTTATCGTTGATGTGAATATGCTTCAGCCGGTCGCCATACATCTTGCACATCGCTACCGCCTCTGCTGCCGTCTCATAGCCCAGTGCCGCGTGGCCATAGTCAAGTGCTATGCCAAGATTGGGCAGATTGATCTTTTCGATCATCAGTAGGGTGGCCCCTACGGTGCTGATGTAGGAATGCGTGCGGGGCTCCTTGATCTTATATTCTAACGTAATGATGATGTTGGGGTTATAGCGGCAAAGCTCGGCTACCCCGTCGGCAAACAGCTGGCGTTCCTTGATATAGTCAGCGGCAAAAATGTAATCATAGCCATCCTGCCCCGGCCATAGCGTAACGATCTTACAGTCGATCTCGGCCGCAAAATCCATCACCGCCTTGCAATCGGCCAGCGCGCGGTCGCGCACGGCCTTGTCGGTAGAGGAAAGACTGCCTTTTTTATAGAGTGGGTTGGCAAAGGTGTCTACCGCCAGCGAGCCAACGGCAAGGCCAGTGCGAGCCAGGTGCGCCTTGATTTCCTCTCGCTTTTCCATCATACCCCAGTCCATCACTAGGTCAACGGCGGAAAGCTGAGGTATTGATACCGCGCGGGTAAAAAGCTCCTCAAGCGAAAAGGGGGTAGAATATTCCGGGCAATAGCGGTCAAAGCAATGTCCTACGTTACCAAGAAAAACAGAATATTTGAGATTCATATTAGGGTCTCCTTTCTGGAATGAATACCGTGTATTGATCGTTTACCGGATCGTTTCCACCGGCAGAGGCAAAGTCTACCAGATGTAGTCCGTCAGTGACGAAGTGTACAAGCGACGTGCTGCCTGCTTCTACTGCGGTGATGCTTGCCCCCGCATCAGCCTCACGCCACAGCGCACAGCCGTAGTGCGTGTCGGCTGCCAGCAGAAGCGGGCCGTAGGTGTAGGAAAGATAGGGCTTGCCCTCTATTTCATGCTGTTCCTTTACAAGCGGCATGGTCATATTTAGGCATACGGTATAGTTACCCTCCGGCAGCGCAACGGTCAAAAAGCCATCGTCGGTCATGTAGCCGGTGCCGCCGGTGCCGCCGGTGATCTCCCATTCCCGGCACCAGGTGGGGATGCGAAGCTTCAGCGTTTTCTCGCCGCCGCCATTCTGCACGGAAAAGCGGATCTGCCCCTTGGTCGGGTAGGCCGTTTCCTGCTTGACTCTCAGACCCTCTGCCTCAAAGATCGACGGGCCGTATACCAACGGGATCAGACAGTCGTTCTCATAATGGTACAAATACTCTTTGAGGTAGGAGAAGAGTGTAAAGCCACGATAGCGGCAGCACTGATAGGCACCGTCATCGGTGCGGTAGATCTTTCTGCCGTAGTTACCCTGGTAGTAGGCCAGGTCGCGCCCGCTCTTTTCCAGCGATCCGATCATATGGTTAAAGAGCGTTTTTTCTAAGGCATCTAGGTAAACGGGCTTCTTGTCGGCATAGAACAGGGCAAGCGAAAGCTCGCACCAGCCAACCGCCACGCAGGTCTCGTTCGGCTTTTCCTCGGTGGGCATCAGGCGCGCGGCATTGCCGCCCTCGGTCCACTTTTCACGAATCGTGCCGTTGCCGGTATTGCGGATCTGGCTTTCCCATATCTCCTGCCAATAGTGCCGCGCGGCATCCACCGCGCGGCAGTCGCCCGCCATCCTGCCGTATTGCAGAATGCCCAGGTAGACCACCAGCATTTCGATCCCCTTTTTCGAGCGCAGATCAAAGATGCTGCCAAAGGAGAGCAAGGGCATATCGGTCGTTTCACAATGCGCCAGCACACGGGTGATAAATTGCAGATAACGCTCATCCCCCGTGGCGCGATAGATGCACCCTATGGCATACAGGCAGGAGATGTTTTGGCTGCCCATGTTGCTTGCCTCTAAAATGTCTGGCGCGGCCGGGTCGGCGTATACGGACAGAATATAATCTGCCGCCTTTTTGGCAAGCGCAAGAATGCTCTCGTCCCCCGTGGCCTCGTACATGCGTACAAGCCCGTATAGGGTAAAGCCGTGGTTCCAGAAGGAGAAGGCGACCAGCTCCTTGCCCTTCTCTAAGCAGCCAAGGTAGCCGTCCTCGCGCTGATGCTCGCGAATGCTCTCGATGACCGCCATGCCCTTTTGCAGGGCGCGCTCGTCGCCCTCGCTTTCATAATAATAGGCGCATAGATCCATGAATTTGCCGGTAAACTCCGGCTCGGCGTATGCCTCGCTAAACACGCCGGCGTATACGGCCGCGTGCTTCTTTTCATCAATTCGTTCGTAGAAGTTTTTTCTTACCTTTTCAAAGCACTCCTGCAGAATGCCGGGGGAAAGCTGTACCTGCTTGCTTAGCATAAAGCGGCCGCTCCTTGTATGAATGATCTACCAATATTGTACTGGATTTTGTGAGATTTCGCAATATCAAAATGCCATTTTCTTGTTGGAAAATGTGATATTATCTTGACTTTTGGTATCATGTGTGGTAGAATAGCATGGAAAAAGAGCGAGAGGAGAGACCTATGCAAAGCAACATGCTATATCTGGTACGCATGGATGCCATGCGCAAAAGCACCGGCACCGTAGACGGGATGATCGCCGACTATCTGCTCTCTCACCCCGGGCAGATCGATCACTTAACAGTTTGGTCCTTGGCTGAGGAAACGCACACCAGCTACGCCAGCGTTTGCCGCTTTTTCAAGAAGCTGGGGCTTTGCGGCTTCCGGGAATTCAAAAAGCTGTTCCCCGGCTCCCAAAGGCCGGAGGGGCTGACCAACGAGGCCTTAGAATTTCATATCGAATCGCATACGCCCGTCTCGCTTGATGAGATCAGCGAGCGGATCTGCGATTATTCTGCCAGCGTGATCGGCAGCCTGCCGCGCCTTTTGAAGAGAAAGGAGATAGAGCGGGTGATCGGCCTGATGAAAAGCGCCGATCAGGTGCATTTCGTGGGGCTCGGCACCTCGGCTGTCACGGCGCAGTACGCCTATACCAAGTTCTTTCGCCTGAAAAACGTTTGCTCGTTCGAGCGGGATATCATTCTTTCTAAAATGAAGGTCGCGCAGATGCGAGAGGGGAGCCTGCTGTTCGCCATTTCCTCCTCCGGCCGCACGAAAAGCATTTTAGAGGTGGCGCGTATCGCGCGGCAAAACGGCGCCACCGTAATTGCCATCTGCGATTTTGAAAATTCTCCCCTCACCGCCATGGCCGATATCAGCATCTGCACCACGGTGCGGGATTCCAATAAATATATCGATACCGATTTTCCGCACATTCAGGGGCAGATCACCATTGTGGATATCCTGTATGCCTATATGTACAACAAGACCCCGGCCTTTTCCTCTCGCAGGATCAAGGAGACGAAGGATGCCGTAACGGTAGATAAGATCCGATAACAAAAAAAGAGGCAGATGCCTCTTTTTTTGTTATTCTCTTTCAAATCCTAAAAATCGGGTGCCCTGAAAGGTCAGCCTTCCCCGGTCTCCCTCTATCAGCAGGCCGTACTCGTAGCCGTCAAGCATCAGCTCAAAGCGGTCGCCGCTTTCAACCTCAAAGGTGGCGTAATAGCGTGTCGTGCCGCTGCCGCGGCTGCTGCCGGAATGATGCGTGCGCTTGGTGACCACGGCAGCAGAGACCGTCAGGCGCGGTGCCTGATTGTTTTTATGCCAATGGCGCATGTTACGAACAAAGGTAGCGATAAAGATAGCAAAAAACAGCGTAAAGAAGAGTAGGGGAATGGCGCTTGTAAGGTCTAAGCTGGCTTCGCAGCCACCAATTGGTGCGACAGAGTCCATTTGTTACACCTCTGCAATCACCTCTACCTCAACCAAAGCACCCTTGGGCAGGGCCTTGACGGCTACGCAGCTGCGCGCCGGCTTTTCGGTAAAGTAGCGGCCGTAGATTTCGTTAAACGTGGCAAAATCGGCAATATCGGCGAGAAAGCAGGTGGTCTTGATCGCTTTCTCATACGAGGAGCCTGCCGCCGCCAGCACCGCGCCCAGGTTCTTCATCACCTGCTCGCTCTGCGTGGCGATATCGGCGCCTGCCAGGTCGCCGGTAGCCGGGTCGATCGCGATCTGCCCGGAGGTATATACCAGCCCGCCGCAAACCACCGCCTGCGAATACGGGCCGATGGCGCCGGGGGCCTTATCTGTTGCAATCTTGTTCATCACAGTTCTCCTTTATAATAGCTTAAAGCCAAAGTCGATCAGCGCTTGCTTGATCTCGTCAATGTGCGCCTGGTTTCTCGTTTCCAGAACGATGCGTAGATAGCAGCCGTTCACGTCTGAGCCCTCGTTGGCACGCTCGTGGTGCACCGAGATCACGTTGCCGCCCAGGTCTGCCACGATGCGGGAAACGTTTTTCAGCTGGCCGGGCTTGTCCATCAGCTCAATGGTCAGCTGGCAGGTGCGGCCGGACATTAAGAGGCCGCGGCTGATCACGCGCGAAAGAATGGTCACGTCAATATTACCGCCAGAGAGCAGGCAAACGACCTTTTTGCCGCGAACGTCGACCTTGTTGAACATGGCCGCCGCTACCGAAACGGCACCGGCACCCTCGGTAACCAGCTTGTGCTGCTCCATCAGCGCCAAAATGGCCGCCGCGATCTCATCATCGGTCACGGTAACGATCTCGTCTACGTATTTTTGGCAGATCTCATAGGTCAGATCGCCCGGCTGCTTCACGGCAATGCCGTCTGCAATGGTAGAAACGCCGGAAAGCGTTTCGATCTTGCCGTCACGCAGGGAATTGCGCATCGAGGGGGCACCGGCCGCCTGTACGCCATAGACCTTCACGTTCGGGTTCAGCGATTTCAGGGTAAAGGCAATGCCCGAGATCAGGCCGCCACCGCCTACCGGCACGATCACCGCGTCCATATCTGGCAGCTGCTCGGCAAGCTCTAATGCGATGGTGCCCTGGCCGGCGATCACGTCCTCATCGTTAAAGGGGTGAATAAAGGAATAGCCCTTTTCATCCCGCAGCTCCAGCGCGCGGCGGTAGGCATCGTCATAAACGCCCTCGACTAAGCAGACCTCGGCACCGTAGCTCTTGGTAGCCTCCACCTTGGAGATGGGGGCGCCGTCTGGCAGGCAGATCACGGCCTTAATGCCGTTCTTCTGCGCCGCCAGCGCCACGCCCTGGGCATGGTTGCCGGCCGAGCAGGCGATCACACCGCGTGCCCTTTCCTCCGGCGTTAGGCGAGACATTTTGTAATAAGAGCCGCGCACCTTAAACGAGCCGGTGATCTGCAGGTTCTCGGTCTTGAGATACAGCTCAGCTTCGGGGTTCAGCTTGGGGGCGGGCAGTACGTCCGTTTGGCGGACCACGCTTTTCAGCACGTATCCGGCGCGGTAAACGTTATCAAGTGTTAGCATGGTTGCTTCCTTCTGCGGCAGGTGCCGCCTTTTTAGAGTAAACTTTCAATAAACTGCTCGGCACAGCGGGCAGAGCGGTAGCCCCGCTTCAGGGCAAAGGCCTCGGCCTCGCGCTCCAGCTCACCACTTTCACGCGTGATGCCGTGGCGCTCTGCCAGCTCGTGAATGATCTCTAAATAGAGCTTCTTTTCGGGCTTGGCAAACAGCACCGTCAGGCCAAACCGCTCGGAAAGCGAGAGGTTTTCCTGTACGGTATCGTTGCGGTGCACGTCGCTGCCCTCGCGGTCGGCAAAGGTTTCCTTCACGATGTGGCGGCGGTTGCTCGTTGCGTAGATCACGGCATTCTTTGCCCGCGCACTGGCAGAGCCCTCTAAGGTCGCCTTCAGCATGCTGAAGGTATCATCGTTTTGGTTAAAGGAAAGGTCATCGATAAAGATGATGAATTTCAGCGGGTTATCGGCGATCTCGCCCATCACCTTCGGCAGCAGCAGAAGCTGATTTTTGCGGATCTCGATCAGACGCAGGCCGCGGTCAAAATACGCGTTGGCCACCGCCTTAACGGTCGAGGATTTGCCCGTGCCGGCATCACCGTAGAGCAGGATGTTGGCAGCAGGGCGCCCCTCTAAGAACATTACGGTATTGTCGATCACGCGCTGGCGCTCCTCACGGTAGCCGATAAAACGGTCAAGCGAGATGCGATCGGCGCTGGCAATCGGCTGAATGCTGCCATCCGCATCCACCGAGAACATGCCGTTCGCGGCGAAAATGCCGTAGCCATGGCGGCTGATGGCGGCGGTTCTTTCCTCATACTCGGCACGCAGGTCGACCGGGGAAGAGGCAAAGCCGGGCAGAAGCTCCCCCTCGCTCAGCACGGCGGCAAAATCCGCCGGGGTAAGCGAAGCAAATTGCGAAAGCGTTGTCAGCTCGCCGGCCGCGCACAGGGCGATCTGCGGATTGACACGCGCCATATTGCCAATGGTCTTGACGTATACGTTCTCATCCTCAAACACGATGCGCCGCACACAGTCGGTCAGGTCAGCGCCGCCAGCATAGACCTCGGAAACGAAGGCGCCGTATGCCAGCTCCTGCGCGCAAGAGCCGTTTTCTGCCTCGCAAAAATCCATAAAGCGAGCAAACAGCGGCTTTTTCCAAATGCCGTTAAACACCGCAAAGCGGCACATTCTTTTGTATAACTGCTTGGTATCCATCTTTCCCTCACAGCATGGCAATGATCTTGTCGGTCATTTCCACCGTGCCAAGCGCCTCTCCGCCATGGGCAATGTCTGCCGTGCGATAGCCGGCGTTCAGCACGCGGTCAACCGCGTTGATAATGGCATCGGATTCCTTTGTCAGGTTAAAGGAATAGAGCAGCATCATCGCGGCCGAAAGAATGGTGGCGATGGGGTTTGCCAGGTTCTTGCCGGCAATATCGGGGGCCGAGCCGTGAATAGGCTCGTACAGGCCGCGCGTGGTGTTACCAAGCGAGGCAGAGGGCAGCATGCCGATCGAGCCGGTGATCTGCGAGGCCTCATCTGACAGGATGTCGCCAAACATATTCGAGGTGACGATCACGTCAAACTGTGCCGGGTTACGCACCAGCTGCATAGCGGCGTTGTCTACCAGCATATCAAAGCACTCCACGTCCGGATAGCCCTCTGCCATCTCGTGCACGATTTTGCGCCACAGGCGCGAGGTGTCCAGCACGTTTGCCTTGTCAATGCTGGTCAGCTTTTTGTTTCGTTTGCGGGCGGTCTCAAAGGCCACCTTGGCAATACGCTCGATCTCCATACGGCTGTAGCATTCGGTATCGTATGCCTCTTCACCGTATTTGCCCTCGCGCATGCCGCGCTCACCAAAATAGATGCCGCCGGTCAGCTCACGCACGATCATAATATCAAAGCCGTTTGCCACAATATCCTCGCGCAGCGGGCAATCCCCCTTCAGGGCGGGGTACAGCTTCGCCGGGCGCAGGTTGGTAAACAGCTCCATGGCTGCGCGAATGCCAAGCAGCGCCTTTTCCGGGCGCATGTTGCCGGGCAGGGTATCCCACTTGGGGCCACCCACGGCGCCAAGCAGCACGCTGTCGCTTGCAAGGCACCCCTGTACCGTCTCCTCGGGCAGCGGAACACCGCAGGCATCCAGCGCCGCACCGCCGATCAGGTATGGGGTAAATTCAAACTTGTGGCCGTATTTCTTGGCAATGGCCTCTAACACCCTGACAGCGCTGTCTACAATCTCCGGGCCGATGCCATCGCCTCTTAATAAACCGATCTTGTAAGTCATAATCCTGTCCTTTAGCGGATATCGCCGCGGCGGATGGATTCTACCAGACCGCCGTTTTCGATAATTTTTTGAATAAAAGCGGGGAAGGGCTGGGTCTTATACTGCTTGCCTGCCGTGCGATCGTACAGGATGCCGGCATCCAGGTCTGCCTCTACCACGTTGCCGTTTTCAATCGCCTCGGCCGCCTCCGGGCATTCCAAGATCGCCAGGCCGATGTTGATGGCGTTACGGTAGAAGATGCGCGCAAAGCTCTTGGCAATGACCAGAGAAATGCCGCTTTCCTTAATGGCAATGGGCGCGTGCTCACGCGAGGAGCCGCAGCCAAAGTTGTTGCCCGCTACCATAATGTCACCGGGCTGCACCTTCTTCACAAAGTCGCGGTCCAAATCCTCCATGCAGTGCGAGGCAAGCTCCTTTTTATCAATGGTGTTGAGATATCTGGCAGGAATGATAACGTCGGTATCCACGTTGTCACCGTATTTGATGACGTTGCCTGTAAATTTCATATCCAAATCACTCCTTTCCGATCTCGTTCGGGTCAGCAATGCGGCCGGCAATGGCGCTGGCAGCGGCAACGGCCGGGCTGGCGAGGTAGACCTCGCTCGTCACATCGCCCATGCGGCCGATAAAGTTACGGTTGGTGGTGGCCACGGCACGCTCGCCGGCGGCCAGAATACCCATATAGCCGCCAAGGCAGGGGCCACAGGTAGGTGTAGAGACCACGCAGCCGGCCTCAATAAAGATCTTCAGCAGGCCGGTTTCCATCGCGTGCAGGTAAATATCCTGCGTGGCGGGGATGATGATGGCGCGTACGTTCTTTGCCACCTTATGCCCCTTGATGATCATGGCGGCCTCATAGAGATCCTTGTAGTGGCCGTTGGTGCAGGAGCCAATTACAACCTGGTCGATCTTTACGTCGCCGATCTCGTCAAAGGTGCGGGTGTTTTCCGGCAGGTGCGGGAAGGCAACCGTAGAGCGGATTTCGGAAAGATCGATCTCATAGGTCTCCTCGTATACGGCGTCGGGATCGGCCTGATAGCGCTTGATCTCGCGGTCAGAGCGCTCCTTGACGTAATTCACCGTTTCCTCATCTACCTCAAAAATGCCGTTCTTGGCACCGGCTTCAATGGCCATGTTGCAGATGGTAAGGCGATCGTAGATCGAAAGGGCGGCAACGCCCTCGCCAACAAACTCCATCGAGCGGTACAGCGCACCGTCTACGCCGATCTTGCCAATGATGTGTAAGATTACATCTTTGCCGGAAACGTAGCGGTTTAGCTTGCCCTTCAGTATAAATTTAATAGCGCCCGGCACCTTGAACCAGGCCTTGCCCGTGGCCATGCCGCAAGCCATATCGGTAGAGCCGACGCCGGTAGAGAAGGCGCCCAGCGCACCGTAGGTGCAGGTGTGCGAATCGGCACCGATCACCACGTCGCCCGGCACCACCAGACCCTTTTCGGGTAAGAGGGCATGCTCGATGCCCATGCGGCCAACGTCATAGAAGTGGGTGATCTCCTTGGCCTCGCAGAAGTCGCGGCACATCTTGCATTGCACGGCCGCCTTGATATCCTTGTTCGGGGCAAAATGGTCCATAACCATGGTCACACGGTCACGGTCGTAAACCTCCTTCGTGCCGATACGTTCAAACTCGCGGATCGCCACGGGTGAGGTAATATCGTTGCCCAGCACCCGGTCAACGTTGACCAGGATCAGCTGCCCTGCCTCCACGCAGGGCAGGCCTGCGTGGTCGGCAAGGATCTTTTGTGTCATCGTCATTGCCATAACGAATAAATCTCCTTAACGGTTGATGATCGCACCCTTATCGGCAGAGGATACCATCGCGGCATACCGCTTGAGGTAGCCGGTAATATTCTCCTTGCGCTTGATGGGCATTTCGGCGCGGCGCTTAGCAAGCTCCTCGTCCGAGACCTTCAGCTCAATGGTATAGGCAGGGATGTTGATGGAAATGATGTCGCCATCCTTGACGTAGGCGATCGTGCCGCCGCTGACCGCCTCAGGCGAGACGTGGCCGATCGAGGCGCCGCGGGTGGCACCGGAGAAGCGACCGTCGGTAATCAGGGCTACGTCCTTATCCAGCCCCATGCCCGCGATGGCCGAGGTGGGGGAGAGCATCTCCCTCATGCCGGGGCCACCGCTGGGCCCCTCGTAGCGGATGACCACTACGTCGCCCTTCACGATCTTGCCGGCATAAATGGCGGCAATGGCCTCTTCTTCGCTTTCGTAGACCTTGGCAGGGCCCTCATGCACCAGCATCTCGGGTGCTACGGCGCTTCTCTTGACCACGCAGCCGTCAGGCGCCAGGTTGCCCTTTAGCACGGCAATGCCGCCGGTCTTGCTAAAGGCGCTGTCCGGCGTGCGGATCACGCTCGTATCCCGGTTGGTGGCTCTTTCAATATTTTCGCCCAGCGTTTTGCCCGTGCAGGTCATCACGGTGGTATCCAGCAGGCCAAGCGCGGCGATCTCCTTTAAGACGGCGTACACGCCGCCGGCCTCGTTCAGGTCCTCCATATAGGTCGGGCCGGCCGGTGCCAGGTGGCAAAGGTTGGGGGTGCGCTCGCTGATGCGGTTGACCTCTTCTAAGTCAAACGCCACGCCGCACTCGTTGGCAATGGCCGGCAGGTGCAGCATGCTGTTTGTCGAGCAGCCAAGCGCCATGTCTGCCGTAATGGCATTGCGAATGGCGGCCGCCGTCATAATATCGCGCGGGCGAATGTTCTTCTTTACCAGCTCCATCACCTGCATGCCGGCGTGCTTTGCCAGCTCAATACGGGCAGAATAGACGGCCGGAATGGTGCCGTTGCCGCAAAGACCCATGCCCAGCACCTCGGTCAGGCAGTTCATCGAGTTGGCGGTATACATGCCCGAGCAGGAGCCGCAGGTAGGGCATACCTTTTCTTCAAACTCGCACAGCTTCTCCTCATCAATCTTGCCGGCGGTATAGGCACCAACCGCCTCAAACATGCTGGAAAGGCTGCGCTTTTCGCCGCCCACACGGCCGGCCAGCATCGGCCCGCCGCTGACGAATACGGTAGGAATATTCAGGCGTGCCGCCGCCATCAGCAGACCGGGCACGTTTTTATCACAGTTGGGGATCATTACCAGACCGTCAAAGCCGTGGGCCATGACCATGGCCTCGGTCGAGTCGGCAATCAGGTCACGGGTAACGAGCGAATACTTCATGCCAACGTGGCCCATGGCAATACCATCACAAACCGTGATCGCGGGGAACATGATGGGTGTACCGCCCGCCATGGCCACGCCAAGCTTGACCGCATCGGTGATCTTATCCAGGTTCATATGCCCGGGCACGATCTCGTTATACGAGCTGACGATACCGATCAAGGGGCGAGAAAGCTCCTCCTTCGTTAAGCCAAGAGCGTGGTACAGCGAGCGGTGTGGGGCATTCTGAAACCCGTCAACTACTTTTTCTTTGATCATGAAAGTCACCTGCCGATCAGTTGTTGATCAGCTTATCCTCATCACTCCAGCTGTACAGCTTGCGGATATCCTTGCCCACAACCTCAGAGGGGTGCTCGGCTGCGATCTTACGCATGGCATTGAAGTGTACCTGGGCGCCGGCATCGGACATATCAAGCAGGAAGTCCTTAGCAAAGGTGCCGTCTTGAATGTCGGAAAGGATCTTCTTCATCGCCTTTTTGGTCTCGGCGGTGATGATCTTCGGACCGGTGATGTAATCGCCGTACTCGGCGGTGTTAGAGATCGAGTAGCGCATGCCCTCAAAGCCGCTCTGGTAGATCAGGTCTACGATCAGCTTCATCTCGTGAATGCACTCAAAGTAAGCGTTTCTCGGGTCATAGCCGGCCTCAACCAGGGTCTCAAAGCCTGCCTGCATCAGCGCGCAAACACCGCCGCAAAGCACAGCCTGCTCACCAAACAGGTCGGTCTCGGTCTCGGTACGGAAGGTGGTCTCCAGCACGCCGGCTCTGGCACCGCCAATTCCCAGGGCATAAGCAAGGCCGATCTCCAGCGCGTCACCGGTGGCATCCTGCTCAACGGCGATCAGGCAGGGAACGCCCTTACCAACCTGGTACTCGCTGCGTACGGTATGGCCGGGGCCCTTGGGGGCGATCATGATCACGTTTACGTTCTTCGGGGGCTTAATGCAGCCAAAGTGGATGTTAAAGCCATGTGCAAAGGCCAGGGTCTTGCCCTCGGTCAGGTTGGGCTCAATGCTCTCCTTGTACAGCTTAGCCTGCTTCTCGTCGTTGATCAGAATCATGATCACGTCGGCGTTCTTCGCTGCGTCTGCCGCGGTCATAACGGTCAGGCCGGCGGCCTCTGCCTTTGCCCAGCTCTTGCTGCCGGTGTACAGACCAACGATCACGTTCACGCCGGAATCCTTCAGGTTCAGGGCGTGTGCGTGGCCCTGCGAGCCGTAGCCGATAATGGCAACGGTCTTGCCGTTTAATTTGTTGAGATCGCAATCCTGCTGATAGTAAATGTTTGCCATGATAAATTCCTCCAAAATTTATGTAGATTTTTTATTTATTCAAGAGAGTGTTGCTGCCGCGCTCCAGGGCTACGATACCCGTGCGGCACATTTCCAAAATGCCAAAGGGAAGCATCAGCTTCACAAAGGCATCGATCTTGTTCGGGTCGCCGGTGATCTCTACACACAGCTCGTCTGTGGTGTAATCGATCACCTTGGCGCGGTATACCTCTACCGCCGCCAGAATATCGGCACGGGTCTCGGGGCTGTTTTTGACCTTGATCATCATCAGCTCACGCTTGATGGTGTCGCTTTCCTCCAGCACCTCTACCTTTTTCACGTTGTAAAGCTTGCGCATCTGGTTGATCAGCTGCTCTCTGGCGTAGCCGTCACCGCTCAGTGAAATGGTAATGCGGGAGTAGGCAGGCTCCTCGGTCTCGCCTACCGTTAGGGTATCAATATTAAAGCCGCGGCGGGTAAACATACTGGTCACGCGCGTCAGCACGCCGAACTTGTTGTCTACGTATACGGCAATGACAAACTTGCTCACGCCTCGTCTCCCCCCTTCTTGACGATGATATCATCGATCGAGCCGCCTGGCGGTAGCATCGGCAGCACGAATTCATCACAGCCGATCAGGGTGTCGATCACCACCGGGCGGCCGGCTGCCAGCGCCTTGTCAAAGGCCTCGGCAAATTCCTCGCGCGTTTCGGCGCGGTAGCCGATCGCGCCAAAGGCCTCGGCCAGCTTTACGAAATCGGTCTGTCTATCCAGCACGGTGTTTGAATAGCGCTTGCCAAAAAATAGCGTTTGCCATTGGCGCACCATGCCCAGCACGCCGTTGTTCATCAGCACGATGATTACGGGAATGTTGTAGGAAACGGCTGTGGCCAGCTCGTTCAGGTTCATGCCAAAGCTACCGTCACCCGTGATCAGCACGGTGGTATCCCCCGTGGCCACGTAAGCGCCGATGGCGGCGCCAAGGCCAAAGCCCATGGTGCCAAGACCACCGCTGGAAACGAAGCGACGCGGGCGGTCAAAGCTGGCGTACTGGGCTGCCCACATCTGGTGCTGACCCACATCGGTAGCGGTGATGGTGCCGGCCGGCTTCTTTGCGTTGATAATATCAAATACGGCCTTGGGCGGTAACGGGGCCTTCGAGGCAGCCTCTGCCTCGGCCTCAAAGCGAAGCTCGTCCTCCTTCAGCCCGGCAATCAGCTTGCCCCATTCTGGGTGCTCGGCCGTGGCACAGCCGGCGGCAATGCGCATAAAGGAATCCTGCACGTCGGCAATGATGCCTAAATCTACCTTTACGTTTTTGTTGATCTCGGCAAAGTCGGGGTCTAACTGAATGATCCTGCTGTTCTTGGCGTATTTGGCCACGTTGCCGGTGGCACGGTCGCTAAAGCGAACGCCCACGCCAATGATCAGGTCGGCATCCTTTTGCGCCATTGAGGAGGCATAGTGCCCGTGCATGCCCTGCATGCCAAGAAAACGGGGGTGCCCATCCGGTATGGCCGAAAGACCCATAAAGGTACAGCCGATATAGGCGTCGATCTTTTCAGCAAGCGCTAAGATCTCACGCCCCATGCCCAGGCCGGCGGCACCGCCGCCGATATAGATGTAGGGGCGCTTAGCCTCGGCTATCATGCGAATGGCCTCTTCAATCTCGGTGTCCGCGGCCTTCGGCAGCGGTATCTTTTCTACCACCGCCTGCGCCTCGTATTCGTATTCGGCGATCTGTACGTCCTTCGGCACGTCGATCAGCACCGGGCCGGGGCGGCCGGATTTGGCGATCTGAAATGCCTCGCGAATGGCGTCTGCCAGGTCGGCTACGTTGTTGATGAAGTAATTATGCTTGGTAATCGGCAGGGTAATGCCGGTAATATCGATCTCCTGAAAGCTGTCTTTGCCGATCAGGGGGCAGGGCACGTTGCCGGTAATGGCCACCAGGGGCACCGAATCCAGCATGGCGGTGGCAATGCCGGTTACCAGGTTGGTGGCACCGGGGCCAGAGGTGGCAATGCATACGCCCACCTTGCCAGTCGCGCGTGAGTAGCCGTCTGCCGCGTGGGAGGCACCCTGCTCGTGCGCGGTCAGCACGTGGTTGATGCGGTCGCTGTTTTTATAAAGAGCATCATAGATGTTCAGCACCTGGCCGCCCGGGTAACCGAAAACGTCGGTCACGCCTTGCTCGATCAGGGTGTTCACGATGATCTCTGCACCTGTCATTTTCATACGGTTTCTTCCTTTACTGCTTACTGTTTTTCGTCCTCGCGGAACATGATGTTAAAGGCACTGACCAGCGCCTTGACTGAGGAAACGATGATATCGCTGTCGATGCCCGTGCCCCAGTAGGTCTTACCATTGTGGCGGATGCTGACGTAGGAGGCAGCCTTTGAGCTGGATTTGCCCTCCAGGTCATGCTCGGTATAGCTTTCTAGCGAATAGTCAAGCCCGGTCACCTGGCGCAGCGCCTCGCCAATGGCATCAAGGCGGCCATTGCCAAAGGAGGAGATCTGCAGCTCCTTGCCGTGGTAGCGGATCACGCTCTCGGCGCGGATGCCGCCGTTTTCATCGGTATATACGGCGCGCACAACATCTACCAGATCATTGATGTTGACGAAATCGCGCTTGAAGATCTCGTATACCTCTGCGGGCTGCAGCTCGCGGTGCTCGTGGTCAGAAATGCTCTTGACGTGGTAGCCAAAGGCCTCGCGCATCTTGGGCGGCAGCACGTGCTTGAACTGCGTTTCCAGAATGTAGCCGATGCCACCCTTGCCAGATTGGGAGTTGATGCGGATTACGTCTGCCTCGTACACGCGGCCAATGTCGGTCGGGTCGATGGGCAGATAGGGCACGTTCCAGATCTTGTTGCCGCTTTCACGGAACCTCATGCCCTTGGCAATGGCATCCTGGTGCGAGCCGCTGAAGGCGGCAAATACCAGCTGGCCGCTATAGGGCTGGCGCTCGTATACGTGCATGCGCGTTACCTTTTCATACACCTCGGTAATGGCGGGCAGGTTGGAAAAATCTAAGCCGGGGTCAACGCCCTGTGAATACATATTCAGCGCTAGGGTCACGATATCCACGTTGCCGGTGCGCTCGCCGTTACCAAACAGCGTGCCCTCAATACGGTCACCACCGGCCAAAAGACCCATCTCACTATCCGCCACGGCGCAGCCGCGATCGTTGTGCGGGTGCAGGGAAATGATCAGATTTTCACGGTGCAGGAGGTTCTTGCACATGTATTCTACTTGGTTGGCGTACACGTGCGGCATTGAGTGCGACACCGTGACCGGCAGGTTGATGATCACCTTATCCTCCGGTGTCGGCTCCCAGATCTTGATCACCTCGTTGCAGATCTGGGCAGCGTATTCCGGCTCGGTGCCGGTAAAGCTTTCGGGCGAGTATTCAAACGAGATGTGGCCGCTTGCCTTTTCGCGGTACTGCTTGCACAGCTTAGCGCCAAAGGTGGCAATATCAATGATCTCCTGCTTGTCGCGGCGGAATACCTGCTCGCGCTGGGCAACGGAGGTAGAGTTATACAGGTGCACGATAGCGTGCGGTGCCCCCTCGATCGCCTCAAAGGTCTTTGCGATAATGTGCTCGCGCGATTGCGTCAGCACCTGAATGGTCACGTCATCGGGAATCAGCTTGCGCTCGATGATCGTGCGGCAAAATTCATATTCGGTCTCTGAGGCGGCAGGAAAGCCGACCTCAATCTCCTTAAAGCCCACGTCGCACAGCAACTTGAAGAATTCCAGCTTCTCCTCAAGGCTCATCGGTACGATCAGCGCCTGGTTGCCGTCACGCAGGTCTACGCTGCACCATACCGGCGGCTTTTCGATCGCGTCACGGTGGATCCAGTCCATGGTCACCCCATCGGGCGTGAAGTATTGCTTGCTGTACTTATCAAAATTTTTCATGGTCATTCCTTTCACTTGCTTGCGTGGGGTGCTTCTGAATAAAAAAAGCCTCTTTACGCAACAGTACATTACTTTTGCATAAAAGAGACGAAGAAATTATACTCCGCGGTACCACTCTTTATTGGTGAAGCCTCACCCACTCATGCCCTGTCTATCAACAAAGCCTCTCAATAACGGGAGAACCCGTCCGAGTCTACTGGGCGTACGCCTTTCGGTCGGCAACTCAGGGAGGAGAGAAATATCACGTTGCATACCGCCTTGCACCACCCGGCGGCTCTCTGCTATGCGCGGTGAATTTGATTCCCATCACAGTCTTTATGTTATTTTACAATAAAAAGCGCGATTTGTCAATAGGGAGATGCAAGTTTTTTTGAAAAAAATTCATTTTTTTGTAGAAAGAGGCCGCCCGTTGCCGGGCGGCCCTGCGTGCAGGCTTACAGCCTCACGATCCAGTTGTATTTGTCCTCAATCTTGCCCCACTGAATGCCGGTCAGGGTATCGTAGAGCTTCTGCGTGATCTCGCCGATTTTTCCGTTGTTAACAGGATATTCCACATCCTGGTAGCACAGGCGGCCGATGGGGGAAACCACCGCAGCCGTGCCGCAGCCCCATGCCTCCTCCAGCGTGCCGTTCTTCATGGCATCGGTCAGCTCGTCGATCGAAAGCAGCCGCTCCGAGACCTCGTAGCCCATGTCGCGCAGCACCTCAATGCAGGACATACGCGTGATACCCGGCAAAATCGAGCCTGTCAGAGCGGGGGTGATGATCTCGCCGTTGATCTTGAACATCACGTTCATCGCGCCTACCTCTTCGATGTACTTGCGCTCCACGCCGTCCAGCCACAGCACCTGGGAATAGCCCTTTTGGTTCGCCCGCTCACCCGCGCGGGTAGAGGCAGCGTAGTTGCCGCCGCACTTGGCAAAGCCGGTGCCGCCGCGCACGGCACGCACGTCCTCACTCTCGATCATAATGCCAACCGGGTTAATACCCTCAGCATAGTAGCTGCCGCTGGGGGAGGCAATGATCATAAAGGTAGCATGGTGCGGCATATGCACGCCAAGGCTCTCGTCGTTGCCAAACATAAACGGGCGCAGGTAAAGTGAGGTGCCAAAGGAATGGGGCACCCACTTTTCTTCCATTTTTACAAAGGTGGTCAGAATGTCCAGTGCCTCCTGCTCGTCGATCAGGGGCAGGCACATTCTCTCGGCCGAGCGGTTCATACGGCGAATATTCTCCATCGGGCGGAAGAGCTGCACACCACCGTCGGCGCGGCGGTAGGCCTTCAGCCCCTCAAAAATCTCGGCACCGTAGTGCAAAACGGTAGAGGCAGGGTGCAGATCAATGCGCCCAAAGGGAACGATGCGGGCGTTCTGCCAGCCCTTGCCGTGCTCGTATTCCATAATAAACATATGATCGGAAAAGACCTTGCCAAAGCCGAGCTTGTCCTCGGGTGGCATGGTCTTGGGGGTGGTGGTTTTGGTAATGGTGATCTCCATATCGTGTCCTCCTCTGTGCTAAAACGCTTGCTTTGATGGTTTTTATTATAGTACACCACCCCTATCAAGTCAAGAGATTTTTTGTATATTTATGCGTTTTTTTTAGCCGTAACGGCGAAATGTATAAAATTTTTTTGAATTTTTGAAAAACCTCTTGACTTTATCACTTTAGTGTGCTAAAATGTCGTGTAAATTCCGTATAAGGGAGAGAAAAAATATGTATAAAGCGAACGAGGGCGCCGTTGCGCGGCTGTTTGAAACGATTGTAAAATTAGAAACGGTTGAGGAATGCGCCGCCTTTTTTGAGGATATCTGTACCATTAAGGAGGTGCAGGATATTTCCCAGCGCCTGCAGGTAGCAGAAATGCTGCACGAGGGTAAGAATTATATAGAGGTCTCTCGCCTGACGGGGGCCAGCACGGCCACCATCTGCCGTGTGAATAAGTGCCTGCTTTACGGCAGCGGCGGCTATCGCACGGCGTTGGCAAAAAACGAGGAAAGCGAGGGCGAGCAATGATGCCAGCCGCAGGAACGCTGAAATATGATGAAAGGGCGGTTTCCCGCCTGCGGGCGCTTTACGGCCGCTACGGCTACAGCCAGTATCGGATGCGAAAGTTTGAAGAGTACGATCTGTACGTGCGCAATAAAAGCTTTCTGATCTCAGATCATATCATCACCTTTACCGAGCCAAGCGGCAAGCTGATGGCCTTAAAGCCGGACGTCACGCTTTCGATCGTAAAAAACAGCAAGGATACCCCCGGCTACGTGCAGAAGGTGTATTATAAGGAAAATGTTTACCGCGTCGACCAGGATAGCGGCTCCTTTAAGGAGATCACCCAGGTGGGTCTGGAATGCGTGGGGGATATTGATACCTACAGTATTTGCGAGGTACTGCTGCTCGCCGTAGAGAGCCTGCGTGAGATCAGCGATGCCTTCGTGCTGGATATCTCGCATCTCGGCATCGTTTCGGCGGTGCTGGAGGGGGCTGGCGTGGCAGAAGAGCACCGTGCCGCCATTTTGCGCTGCCTTGGCGAAAAGAATGCCCATGGCGTGGCGGCGCTTTGCGCGGCTGCCGGCGTTGATGCGGGGCATACGGCAAGCATTGTCAAGCTGGTCACCACCTATGGTGAGCCGCAGCAGGTACTTTCGGCGTTAGAGGAGCTGCCGCTTTGTGACAGCGGCCGTGCGGCGCTTAGCGAGCTGCGCAGCGTGCTTGCAGTGCTGGAGGGTGAGGCGCCCGCCGGCAGCATCCGCATTGATTTTTCGGTCATCAACGATATGAATTATTATAACGGCATCGTCTTTCGCGGGTTTTTGGAGGGCATTCCCTCCGGTATTCTGTCGGGCGGGCAGTATGATAACCTGATGAAGAAAATGGGCAAAAGCTCCGGCGCGATCGGCTTTGCCGTGTACCCTGACCTGTTAGAGAGCCTGAGCATGCCGCAAAAGGAATACGATATCGACGTGGTTCTTCTGTATGGCGAGGGGAGCGACCTTTCTGCCGTGCGCCGCGCTGTGCGTACCATCACGGCCACGGGCAAGAGCGTGACCGCGCAGAAGAGCCTGCCGGGCAAGATCAAGTACAGGCAGCTTTGCCGCCTGACGGAAAGCGGGGTAGAAACAGTTGAAGAGCATGCTTAATATCGCCCTGCCTAAGGGGCGGCTTGGCGAGCGCGTGTACGCCATGTTTGAAAAGGCCGGCTTTGCCTGCCCCTCGATCCGCGAGAATAACCGCAAGCTGATCTTTGAAAACGAGGAATGCGGTGTTCGGTATTTCTGGGTCAAGCCATCAGACGTAGCCATTTACGTAGAGCGCGGCGCTGCCGATATCGGCGTAGCCGGTAAGGATATTTTGCTGGAATACCAGCCGGACGTATACGAGCTGCTTGACCTGCACACCGGCGTTTGCCGCATGGCGGTGGCGGCCATGGCCGGCTTCCGCGATGACGTGCGCCGTCGCCTGCGCGTGGCAACCAAGTTTGCCGGCATTGCCGAGCAGCATTACGCCTCGCTTGGGCGCGAGATCGATATCATCCATCTCAACGGCTCGATCGAGATCGCACCCATCCTCGGCCTTTCGGACGTGATCGTGGATATTGTAGAAACAGGCACCACCCTGCGGGAAAACAACCTGGAGGTGGTAGAGACCATCGTAGATATCAGCGCACGCCTGATCGCCAACAAGGCCAACTTCAAATTCAAAAACGAGCCCATCGAGCGGCTGGTCGCCAGCCTCTCGGCACAGATAGAGGAGAACCGATAAATGATCAAGATCTTGAAATACGGCGAGGTAGCAAACGCCGATATCTTTGCCCGCGCGGTGCCCACGGTGAACGTAGAGGCCACCGTTAGCGAGATCATCGCCCGCGTGCGGGCAGAGGGGGACAGCGCCCTGCTGGATTACACCAAGCGCTTTGACGGGGCCGAGCTGGATGCCCTGGCCGTTACCCGTGCCGAAATCGACGAGGCCATGAGCCTGGTTGACGGGCGCTTTATCGACATTTTGCGCCGTGCAGCGGCCAACATCCGCAAGTTTCACGAAAAGCAGGTGCGCAACAGCTTTATTATCAATGATGAAAACGGCATCGTGATCGGGCAAAAGGTCATCCCGGTCGATCGGGCCGGCCTTTACGTGCCCGGCGGCACGGCGGCCTATCCCTCTACCGTGCTGATGGATGCCATCCCGGCCAAGATCGCCGGCTGCCGCGAGATGGTCATGGTCACCCCGCCGGGTAAAAACGGTAAGGTCAACCCCGTGATTCTGGCGGCCGCCGAGATCGCCGGCATAGACCGTATCTTCAAGGTGGGCGGCGCACAGGCCATCGCCGCGCTGGCCTACGGCACCGAAAGCGTGCCGAAGGTGGATAAGATCGTTGGCCCCGGCAACGCCTTCGTGGCTGAGGCAAAGAAGCAGGTCTTTGGCGCCGTTTCAATTGATATGATCGCCGGTCCCAGCGAGATCTTGATCGTGGCAGACGGCAAAAGCAACCCGCGCCACGTAGCGGCCGACCTGCTCTCGCAGGCCGAGCACGATCGCATGGCCAGCGCCGTGCTGGTCACTGATTCCGCAGCGCTTGCCGAAGCGGTAGCGGCCGAGCTGGAGAACCAGATCCCACAGCTATCCCGCGCCGAGATCGCGCGTGAATCGATCGACCGTAACGGTAAGATCATCGTGGCAGATAGCCTTTCTGCCGTGATCGAGATCGCAAACGAAATCGCGCCCGAGCATCTTGAGCTGTGTGTGGACAACCCCTTTGATTATTTAGATAGCATTCGCCACGCCGGCTCGATCTTCATGGGCAGAAGCTGCCCCGAGGCGCTTGGCGACTATTTCGCCGGCCCGAACCATACCCTGCCCACCAGCGGCACGGCCAAGTTCTCCAGCCCCCTGTCGGTAGATGATTTTGTAAAAAAGACCCAGTATACCTATTATACCAAGGATGCACTTGCCCGTGTGGCTGGTGACGTGGCCTTCTTTGCCGAGCAGGAGGGCTTGACCGCCCACGCCAAAAGCGCCGTCATCCGTTTAGAGGAGTAACCATGAGCAGATTTTTCAGCGAGAAGCTCAGCGCTCTCGTTCCCTACACCCCGGGCGAGCAGCCCAAGGATATGCGCTATATCAAGCTCAATACCAACGAGTCGCCCTTTCCCCCGTCCGAAAAGGCGCAAAAAATGGCGGCTGAGGCGGCCGCGCGCCTGCATCTTTATCCAGACCCGACCTGCTCGGCGCTGCATAAGGCGCTGGCGGATCTATACGGCCTTACGCCAGATGAGGTGCTTTGCACCAACGGCTCGGATGAGATCTTGAATTTCGCCTTTATGGCCTTTTGCGATCAGAAAAGCCCTGCCGTGTTTGCCGATATCACCTACGGCTTTTACGAGGTCTTTGCTGATCTGAACGGGGTGCCCTACCAAAAGATCCCCCTCTGCGAGGATTTTACTATCAATATTGAAGATTACTGCCACAACAACGCCTCGGTCTTTATCGCCAACCCCAATGCCCCCACCGGCATCGCGCTGAAGCGGGCAGAGATCGAGCGTATTTTACAGGCAAACCCCGATCACGTGGTGCTGGTTGACGAGGCCTACGTGGATTTTGGGGCAGAGAGCTGTGTGCCGCTGGTGCGGAAATACGATAATCTGCTTGTAACGCAGACCTTTTCTAAATCTCGTTCGATGGCCGGCGCGCGCCTTGGCTGCGGCATTGCCTCGCCCGCGCTGATCGCCGACCTCAACACCGTCAAGTATTCCACCAACCCCTACAACATCAACGGCATGACCATGGCCGCCGGCCTTGGTGTGCTGGCGGATGAGGCATACACGCAGAAAAACTGCGCTACCATCATTGAAAACCGCGCTTACGTAACGGCAGAGCTGCGGGCGCTCGGCTTCACCGTGCTTGAGTCAAGCACTAATTTCGTGTTCGCTGCGCATAGTGGCATGGCCGGCAGCGAGATCTATCGCCGCCTGCGCGAAAACGGTATTCTGGTGCGCCATTTTGATAATCCGCGCATTACGGCCTATAACCGCATCACCATCGGCAACCGTGCCGATATGGAGACGCTGGTGGCCACGCTGCGCAAGATTTTGGAGGAACAAGTATGAGACAGGCTACGATCAACCGCAAGACGGCCGAAACGGATATCTCTCTTTCCCTGACCGTAGACGGCAGCGGCAAGAGCGAAATAAACAGCGGCTGCGGCTTTCTTGACCATATGCTGACCCTGTTTGCCAAGCACGGCCGCTTTGACCTGACCCTTACCTGTAAGGGGGATACGCAGGTTGACGATCACCACACGGTAGAGGATATCGGCATCTGCCTTGGTATGGCCTTTTCCGAGGCGCTTGGCGATAAGCGCGGCATGACGCGCTACGGCTCCTTTGCCCTGCCGATGGACGAGGTGCTGATCCTTGCCGCCATTGATTTTTCAGGGCGGAGCTACCTTGGCTACGAGCTTTCTATTCCCGCCGCCAAGGTCGGCAGCTTTGATACCGAGCTGTGCGAGGAATTTTGGATGGCCTTTGTGCGCCACGCCGCCTGCACGCTGCACCTGCGCCAGCTGGCGGGGGGTAACTCGCACCACATCATCGAGGGGGCCTTTAAGGCGGCGGCGCGAGCCATGCGTATGGCCTGTGCCATTGATGAGGAATTTCGGGATGATATCCCCTCTACGAAGGGGGCTCTCTGATGATCGCCATCGTTGATTACGGCGTGGGCAACCTGTTTTCGCTTCGCTCCTCGCTGCTCTATATCGGGCAAGAGGCCGTTATTACGGCCGACCCCGCCGTGCTGCGCGCGGCAGAAAAGATCATTCTGCCCGGCGTTGGCGCCTTTGGTGATGCGGCCGAAAAGCTGCGCGTCACCGGCCTTGGCGAGCTGGTCAAGCAGGAGGCAGGGAAGGGCAAGCCCGTTCTCGGCATCTGCCTTGGCATGCAGCTTCTGCTTGAAAAAAGCTACGAATACGGCGAGCACGAGGGCCTTGGCCTGATTCCCGGTGTGATCCGCCCGATCGCCGACGTGATCCCTGCGGATTATAAGATCCCGCACATCGGCTGGAACGCCCTGCGCTTCGGGAACGAGAAGCACCCGCTCTTTCGCTATTTAGAGGAGGGGGATCACGTGTATTTCGTTCATTCCTACTACGGTGCACAGTGTGAGGAGAGCGTGATCGCCACCGCCGAATACGGCGCCAGCCTGACCGCCGCCGTTGCCCGTGGCAACGTGATGGGCTGCCAGTTCCACCCGGAAAAAAGCGGCACCGTTGGCCTGGCTATTCTGCGCGCTTTCTGCGAAATGGAGGTTGCCTGATGCATATTTTTCCAGCAATTGATCTCTACGGCGGCCAGGCCGTTCGCCTCCTTCGCGGCGATTACGCGCAAATGACCGTCTACAACCCTGACCCGACTGCCGTGGTGCGCGATTTTGCCGCCGCCGGGGCAGAATATCTCCACCTGGTGGATTTAGAGGGCGCCAAGACGGGAAAGACCCCGAACATTGATACCATTCGTGCCATTTTGCGCACGGCCGATCTCTTTACCGAGGTGGGCGGCGGTATTCGCAGCATAGAGACCGTGCGCACCTATCTGCAGGCGGGCGTGAGCCGTGTGATCCTCGGCACCGCCGCCGTCAAGGACCCGGACTTTCTTGCCCGCGCGGTAGAGACCTATGGCGAGCGTATTGCCGTAGGGGCAGATGTGAAGGATGGCAAAATCGCCATTCACGGCTGGCAGGAAACGGCCAACGTGACCACCGAGGAATTTTGCGCCCGTATGCAGGCGCTTGGTATTCGCACGATCATCTGTACCGATATCTCGAAGGACGGTGTGATGGCCGGTGCCAACCATGACCTCTATCGCGCGCTTTCTGAAAAATTCTCGATGCAGTTTATTGCCTCGGGCGGCGTTTCCTCGATCGAGGATGTGCGCCGGCTGGCGGCACAGGGCATGTACGGTGCCATTATCGGAAAGGCCTATTACACCGGGGCGGTTTCGCTCCGCGAGGCGATCGAGGTGGCGCGGACATGATCACAAAGCGTATCATCCCCTGCCTGGATGTTAAAAACGGCAGAGTGGTCAAGGGCGTGAACTTCCTTGGCTTAAACGACGTTTCCTCACCCGTGGAGCTGGGTAAGTATTACAGCGACCACGGTGCCGACGAGCTCGTCTTTTACGATATTACCGCCTCGGCCGAGGGGCGGGCGCTCTTTACCGATATCCTGACCGAGGTGGCCAGCCAGATCTTCATTCCGCTTACGGTGGGGGGCGGCATCAACACGCTGGCGGATTTTGACCGCGTGCTGAAATGCGGTGCCGATAAGGTCAGTGTCAATTCGGGCGCCATCCGCAACCCCTCCTTGGTGGGGGAGGCAGCCAAGCGCTACGGCGATCAATGCGTGGTGCTTTCGGTAGACGTCAAGCGGGTAGACGGTGTGTTCCGCGTGTTTGCCAAGGGCGGGCGCGAGAATACGGGTATGGAGGCCATTGAATGGATCCACCGCTGTGTGGGCAACGGTGCCGGCGAGGTGGTGGTGAATTCTATTGATACCGACGGCGTGAAGGGCGGCTTTGATCTGCCCATGCTGCAGGCGGTATGCGAGGCCGTTTCGGTGCCCGTTATCGCCTCGGGCGGTGCCGGCTGTATTCGCCACTTTAGCGAGCTGTTTCACGCGCTGCCGCAGGTGGATGCGGGGCTGGCCGCCTCGATCTTCCATTTCCACGAGGTAGCTATTGAAGAACTGAAAAACGAGCTGCTGGCCGAGGGCATTCCCATGCGTACGGTCAACGTGAAAGGATAAAAAATGCTGAATATTGATGAACTGAAATTTGATGAAAAGGGGTTGATCCCCGCGATCGTGGTAGACGCTATCACCAAAAAGGTGCTTACCCTGGCCTACATGAGCAAGGAGAGCCTGCAGATCTCGATGGAAAAGGGGCTTACCTGCTTCTATAGCCGCTCGCGGCAGGAGCTGTGGCTTAAGGGAGAGACCAGCGGTAATTACCAGCATATCGTGTCTATCACCGCCGATTGTGATAACGATGCGCTGGTGGTGGTGGTAGAAAAGGACGGCCCCGCCTGCCACACCGGCACGGATAGCTGCTTTACCAAGCCGGTATGGGAGAGTGAAGAGCTGCACGAGTTTTCCTACGAGGGGCTTTTGGAGCTGATCCGCGGCCGCAAGACCGAGCGTAAGGAGGGCTCCTATACCACCTATCTCTTTGATAAGGGGATTGATAAGATCCTAAAAAAGGTGGGCGAGGAATGTACCGAGGTCATTATTGCCGGCAAGGCCGACGATAAAAAGGAAACGGTGTATGAGATTGCAGACCTGGCCTATCACGTCATGGTGCTGATGGTGGAAATGGGTATCTCCTTAGAGGATATCCATCGCGAGCTGGCCTCGCGCCACGTCATCGACCACAAGGTCAAGCAGGAAAAAATGACGAAATAATTTGCATGTTTATGCACTTGCTTCGTCATATGTAACAAAAAATACGGGCGGTGGCGCTTCCTTTTGGAAAAACCACCGCCCGCATGCTGTTTTTTACCGTGTTGCGTGAAAGAATATGCAGAAAACCCTCTTGACAAATCATGAAAAAGTGGTATAATATATGCATATGTCTTGAATATAGCGAATAATTATTCAATTTCGATGAATAACTGGACAGGCCGTCCAAAAGGAGAGCAGCATGGCAAAAATGTGGGCAGGCAGAACGAGTGGGGAGACCGACCGTATCGCCGATGATTTTAATTCCTCTATCCGGTTTGATAGCCGTATGTACCGGCAGGATATTCTGGGCAGCATCGCGCATGCGGCCATGCTCAGCCGCCAGGGCATTATCGGCGTAGGGGAGGGCGAGGCGCTGATCGCCGGCCTGCAGGGCATCTTAGCCGATTTGGAAAGCGGCGCCCTTGCCTTTGATATGACGTGCGAGGATATTCATATGTTTGTGGAGCAGGAGCTGACCAAGCGCATTGGCGATACCGGCAAGCGCCTGCACACCGCCCGCAGCCGCAACGACCAGGTGGCGTTAGACGTGCGCATGTACCTGCGTGACGAAATCGACGAGCTGCTGCCTACCTTGCGCGCCTTGGTAGAGGCGCTGTGTGACCGCGCCGGCGAGCATAAGGCCACCATCATGCCGGGCTACACGCATCTGCAGCGCGCCCAGCCGGTCACCTTTGGCCACCACCTCATGGCCTATGCCATGATGCTTCTGCGCGATATGGCGCGCCTTTCGGATTGCCGCGCGCGTATGAATTGCTCGCCCATCGGCTGCTGTGCCCTGGCCGGCACCACCTACGAGACCGACCGCCGCGGCGAGGCCGCCGATCTTGGCTTTGCCGATATCTGCCGTAACAGCCTGGATGGCGTTTCGGACCGTGATTTCTGCCTGGAGCTGATGAGCGATCTTTCCATTTTGATGATGCATCTTTCCCGCTTCTCTGAGGAGCTGATCCTGTGGTCGAGCTGGGAATTTAAGTTTATCGAGCTGCCCGAGGCCTATACCACCGGCTCCTCGATCATGCCGCAGAAGAAGAACCCGGATATGGCCGAGCTCATTCGCGGCAAGACCGGCCGCGTATACGGCGACCTGGTAGCGCTGCTTACCACCCTCAAGGGTCTGCCGCTTGCCTATAACAAGGATATGCAGGAGGATAAGGAGGCCGTGTTTGACGCGGTAGATACCGCCAAGATGTGCCTCTCTGTCATGACGCCGATGGTGGCCGGCATGGCCGTGCAGGCTGACCGGATGAAGCAGGCAGCACAGGGTGGCTTTATCAATGCCACAGACCTGGCCGATTACCTGGTCAAGCGGGGCATGCCCTTCCGCACCGCCTACAAGATCTCGGGCGAGCTGGTTGCACTCTGCCTGCGAGAGGGCAAGGTGCTTGAGACCCTGCCGCTTGAAACCTATAAATCCTATAGCGACCTGTTTGACGCTGATCTTTATCACGAGATCGACCTGACTACCTGTGTAGAAAAGCGCATCAGCGAGGGCGGCACCTCGATTTCCTCGGTGGATGCGCAGATCGCCTACGTAAAGGAGCAGCTTGGCTGATGAAAAAAACAGTATTTATCGACGGTGCCGCCGGCACCACCGGACTGCGCATCCACGAGCGGCTTGCAGACCGCACCGACATCGCGCTCCTTATCCTGCCAGAGGAGAAGCGGAAGGATCCCGCTGCCCGGGCGGAGGCGCTCAACACGGCGGATATCGCCTTCCTTTGCCTGCCGGATGCGGCCGCGATCGAGGCCGTTGCCATGGTGACCAACCCGCATACCGCCATCATTGATACCTCTACGGCGCACCGTACCGCCCCCGGCTGGGAATACGGCTTTCCGGAGCTTGCCGGTCGGCGTGAAAAAATCGCCGCCTCGCGCCGCATCGCCAACCCCGGCTGCCACGCCAGCGGCTTTGTGGCACTTGTAGAGCCGCTTGTGCGTGCCGGGCTGCTTTCGCCCGATGCGCTGCTTTCCGCCCATTCGCTTACCGGCTATTCGGGCGGTGGCAAGCAGATGATCGCGGCCTACGAGGCCGAGGGGCGTGACCCGCTCTTTGCAGGCCCGCGCCAGTATGGCCTTGGCCAAAAGCATAAGCACCTGCCCGAGATGGCAGCCGTGTGCGGTCTGTCGCAGGCACCGGTCTTCTGCCCGATCGTGGCGCCCTATTACAGCGGCATGGAGGTCACCGTGCCCCTGCATGCCTCGCAGGTAAAGGGCAACGTAGCCGACCTGCTGGCGGCCTACCGCGCTTACTATACCACTGGCCTGGTTCGTGTGTGCGAGGCAGCTGATGAGGGCGGCTTCCTTTCCGCCTCGGCCTTCTCTGGGCGTGACGATATGCAGATCACCGTAACCGGCAATGATGAGCGAATCCTGCTCATCTCCCGCTTTGATAACCTTGGCAAGGGCGCCTCGGGTGCCGCCATTCAGAATATGAACATCCTGCTCGGTGTAGATGAAGCAGCCGGGCTGACCGTATGAGAAAGGGAATAGCATGATGAAACAGATCGAAGGCGGCGTTTGCGCCGCACAGGGCTTTACCGCGGGCGGTGTGCATTGCGGCGTTCGCCACAATCGCACCAAAAAGGATATCGCGCTGATCTATAGCGAGGTGCCTGCCTCGGCTGCTGCCGTCTATACCACCAACCTGGTCAAGGGCGCACCCCTGACCGTTACCAAAAACCACATTGCTGACGGCGTGGCACAGGCCGTTGTTTGCAACAGCGGCAATGCCAATACCTGTAATGCGAACGGCATCGAGATCGCCGAGGGGATGAGTGACTTGGTTGCTGCCTCGCTTGGCATCAAGGCGAGCGACGTGGTTGTTGCCTCTACCGGTGTGATCGGCCAGCCGCTCTCGCTTGACCCCATCAAGGCCGGCATGCCGGCGCTGGTCGCCTCTCTTTCTAAAGAGGGCAGTGATGCCGCCGCAGAGGGCATCATGACCACCGATACCGTGAAAAAGGAGATCGCCATAGAATTTACCGTGGGCGGCAAGACCTGCCGCATGGGCGGTATTGCCAAGGGCAGCGGCATGATCCACCCCAACATGGCCACCATGCTGGTCTTTATCACCACCGACGTAGCCATTGCGCCCACCATGCTGCAAAGGGCGCTCTCGGCCGATATTGCCGATACCTTTAACATGGTCAGCGTAGATGGCGATACCTCGACCAACGATATGGTCACCGTGCTGGCAAACGGCATGGCAGGCAACGCCACCATTACTGACGAGGGTGAGGACTTTGCCGCCTTTATGCGTGCGCTCAACACCGTGAATATGTACCTCTGCCGTATGATCGCGGGGGATGGTGAGGGTGCCACCAAGCTGCTGGAGTGCCGCGTGAGCGGTGCCAAGGATATCCCCACCGCAAAAACGGTAGCCAAGAGCGTCATCTGCTCCAGCCTTCTTAAGGCCGCTATGTTCGGTGCCGATGCCAACTGGGGCCGCGTGCTTTGCGCCATCGGCTACAGCGGTGCGGACGTAGACGTGACGAAGGTAGACGTTTCCTTCCGCAGCCAAAAGGGTGAGATCGCCGTATGTGAGAGCGGTGCCGGCATTGATTTCTCTGAAGAAAAGGCCAAGGAGATCCTCTTGGAGAAGGAGATTGAGATCCTGATCTCGGTTGGTAATGGCGAGGGCAATGCCACTGCTTGGGGCTGCGATCTGACTTATGATTACGTAAAGATCAACGGTGATTACCGCACCTAAGGGAGAAGAGCTATGGATTTGCATTTTTCAAACGCGCAGCGTGCCGAGGTGCTGACCCAGGCGCTGCCATACATTCGCCGCTATAACGGCCAGGTCGTTGTGGTCAAATACGGCGGCAACGCCATGATCAACGAGCAGCTCAAGCAGCAGGTCATGGAGGATATCGTGCTTTTGCACCTGATCGGTGTGAAGGTTGTGCTGGTGCATGGCGGTGGGCCGGAGATCAACGATCTGATGGACCGCCTGGGCAAAAAGCCCGAGTTTGTTGACGGTCTGCGCGTGACCGACCGTGAAACGGTAGATATTGTGCAGATGGTGTTGGCCGGCAAGGTCAATAAGACCCTTGTCAACCTGTTAGAGACCAAGGGCGGTAAGGCCATGGGCATTTCAGGCATGGACGGTCGCCTCATCGAGGCTACCTGCAAGGACCCCCGCCTTGGCTTCGTTGGCAAGATCACCAATATCAATATCCAGCCGGTCGAGGATCTTTTAGAAAAGGGCTATATTCCGGTCATCTCTACCATCGGCTGTGATGTAGAGGGGAACGCCTATAATATCAACGGTGATACCGCTGCCGCCTATATTGCCGGTGCGCTGGGGGCAGAGAGACTAATCATGATGACCGATATTGCCGGCATCCTGCGTGATAAAAACGACCCCACCACCCTCATTCCCGATATCACTATTGATGAGGCCAAGGCACTGTATGACCAGGGCGTGATCTCGGGCGGCATGATCCCCAAGGTGGATTGCTGCATCGAGGCCATCAAAAGCGGTGTGAAAAACGTGATCATCATGGACGGCCGTATTCCGCACTCCATCCTGATGGAGATCTTGACCGACGAGGGCGCCGGTACCATGGTTATGGGGGCAAGAGATGAGTGAAGTAAAGCAAAAGGATCAAGCCTACGTTGCCGGAACCTATAAGCGCTTTCCGGTAGAGATCGTTTCGGGCAAGGGCTCGCTTGTTTATGATGAAAATGGCAAGCGCTATATCGATATGGGCTCGGGCATCGGCGTAACCGCCTTTGGCATTGCGGATGATGAATGGGTCGCCGCCGTGACTGCGCAGCTTGGTAAGGTGCAGCACATGTCGAACCTGTATTATACCCAGCCGTGTGCCCGCCTGGCCGAGCTTCTGTGCACCCGTACGGGGATGAAGAAGGTATTCTTCTGCAACTCAGGGGCTGAGGCAAACGAGTGCGCTATCAAGGTAGCGCGCAAATACGCCGCTGCGAAGGGCGAGGGCAGGCACACCATCGTTACCCTGCGCAACAGCTTTCACGGCAGAACGCTGACGACACTGGCTGCTACGGGGCAAGACCATTATCACGAGCTCTTTCAGCCGCTGACCCCCGGCTTCCGGCATATTGAGGCAGGGAATATAGAAGAGCTGAAGGCGGCCGTCTCTGCCCCCGATACCGCGGCGCTGCTGATCGAATGCGTACAGGGCGAGGGCGGTGTGATCGCCTTAGAGCCGGCCTACGCGCAGGAGGCCGCACGCCTCTGTCGCGAGCATGACGTGCTGCTGATGGTAGACGAGGTGCAGACCGGTAACGGCCGCACCGGCTCGCTGTATGCATACATGCAGCTGGGTATTACGCCGGATGTGGTCAGCACCGCCAAGGGTATTGGCGGCGGCCTGCCGCTGGGTGCCGCGCTCTTGAGCGAAAAGGTAGAAAACGTTCTTTCCTTCGGCGACCATGGCTCCACCTTTGGTGGTAACCCAGTTGCCTGCGCGGGTGCTATCAGCATTATCGAGCGGCTGGATGACGCGTTCCTTGCCGCCGTGCGTGAAAAGAGCGACTACGTGCGAAAGGCGCTTTCCGGCGCCCCCGGTATTGAGGGCGTGACCGGCATGGGGCTGATGGTCGGCATCAAGACCAAGGCGCCGGCTGCCGATATCGTGCGTGCATGCATCGAGCGCGGTGTGCTTTGCCTCACCGCTAAGGATAAGGTGCGCCTCTTGCCAGCGTTGAATATCCCACAGGACGTACTGGCCGAGGCCATTGATACCATTAAGACCGTCTGCCGCGAGCTGGCAGGCGAATAAAACGAAAGAAGCACCAAGCCGAAAGGGCTTGGTGCTTCTCTTTTTCACCGTTTTTCCATTGGTGGCGTATACTGCCTATGAGCCGCTATGCGGTATACGAATGAAAAAAACCGCGGCAGGTGCGCCTGCCGCGTGGAGCTATTTATGGAAAAACTGATCGTGCGACCAAGCGGCCCACTGTATGGCCGTGTGGGCATTAGTGGCTCTAAAAATGCCGCCTTGCCGATCCTTGCCGCTGTGCTGTTATGTGAAAGCCCCTGTATCATTGGCAACCTGCCCGCTATTCGGGACGTGGAGCTGGCGCTTTCGATCCTTGCCGGCATGGGCGCGCAGGTTGAAAGAATTGACCGTGCTACCTATCGCATTGACCCTACGCACGCCGCACCGCCCGGCGCGCCCGACCCGCTCAGCGGCCGCATGCGTGCCTCTGCGTATTATCTTGGTGCCGGCCTTGGCCGCTTTGGCCGTGGCTGTGTTGGCCGCATTGGCGGCTGCGATTTTGGCGGCCGCCCGATCGACCAACACCTCAAGGCCTTTTTGGCGCTTGGCGGTAGCATGGAGGTTAGCGAGGAGGCCATTACCGTGCAGGCCGCAGCGCTGCGGGGGGCGATGATCGAATTTGATACCGTGTCGGTTGGCGCCACGGTCAACGCTATTCTGGCCGCCACCCGTGCCGAGGGGGAAACCGTTCTTAAAAATGCGGCCAGCGAGCCGCATATTGCCGATCTTGTTGCCTTTTTGAACCGCTGCGGTGCCGATATTCGCGGTGCGGGAACATCCACGCTTCACATTCGCGGTGTCAAGCATCTGCGCGGGTGCAGCTATGCCGTCATTCCGGATATGATCGAGGCTGGCACCTATCTGCTGGCAGCGGCAGCCACACAAGGGGCCGTTACGGTGTGTGGGGCAGATCCACACCACCTTGTGCCGCTCATATCCAAGCTGCGCGAGATGGGTGCCGAGATCGATTGCGAGGAGCGGCGCATCAGCCTGTTTGCCGCTAAGCGCCTGCGAGGCGCTTCGGTCATTACCGGCCCCTATCCCGGCTTTCCAACCGACCTGCAGCCGCAAATGGCCGCCCTGTTTTGCGCGGCAGAGGGAAGGGGGCTGGTCGAGGAGCGGGTGTGGCGACAGCGCTTTCGCTACGCGATTGAGCTGCAAAAAATGGGGGCAGCGATCACAGTGCGAGAGAATACGGCTTACGTGCGCGGTACATGTCTGCACGGGGCAGAGATCAGCGTGCCTGACCTGCGTGCGGGTGCCGCCCTGCTGATCGCCGCTTGTGCGGCGGAGGGGGAAAGCACCCTGTCAGACACCAGCTACATAGAGCGTGGGTATGAGGATATTATCGGCAAGCTGCGTGCCATCGGTGCCGATATCAGTGCCGGGTAGGCCTGTGATGCTTGCGTGCGCCGCCCCGTGCGCGAGCGGTGCCAAACACGCCACCCAGCATGGCCACCGCTACTACCAGCACGGCCGAAAGCGCTAGGTGGCCAAGCGGCGAAGCCCCATCGCCGATCGTGATCAGGTGCCCGCAAAGCAGCAGGGCCAGCAGACCTATGCCGGTAAACAGCCCGCAAAGTAGCCCCTGCCGACCACGGCGCCCGGCCGCACACCAGCCGCCAAGCAGCGAAGCAAGCAGGGCACAGGCGTAGGAGAGAGGGCGCACCCACGCCGTGGGGTCAGCCTGCTGATAGGCAAACAGCGTAAAGACAAGTGAAAGCAGCAACAGCAGCAGTAGGGAAAGCAAAAGCCCACCTGCCACGCAGGAAAGCAACGAGGCCTGCTTTTTGCCGGCCCCCAGCGGAAGGGAAGTATTCATAGAAAAAGCCTCCGTAAATATTCTACCTGGTAGAATATATGACGGAGACTTTTTCGTTATGAAAAAATTACTTATTTTCGGTGCTCTCTTCGGCCTGCGGGGCATTCTTATCAGCCGCGCGAACGTCAACAGAGCGAACAGCGCTCTTCAGAAAACGAATCTTGGTGCCGGCCTTGCTGGTCTCGATGGTGATGGTGTCCTCCTTCATGCTGACGATCTCACCAATGATACCGCCGATGGTGGTTATCTCATCGCCTACCTCCAGGGCGCTGCGCATGGCGGCCTCCTCCTTCTGCTGCTTGCGAGAAGGACGAATGATCAGGAAATAGAAAATGATGATAATGCCCGCGAACATGGCAATGGTAAGCCAGGGATTGTTCTGCTGGGTAGCGCCGGTTGTTGCATCCTCCAATAAAAACTGAAGCATACGATACCTCCTATGTGTATTTTTGTTACATTCATCTTATTATATCCTTTTTTTGCCGGAAAAGCAATAGCAAACCAAGAAAAAAGAAAAAAGATTTTGTAAACAATCTTCACCGCCCGTCGCGCATCGTCAAAATGCACAGAAATGTGAAGAAATTTTGAAGAATTTTTGATCGTTTGTCGAATAATGTATTGACTTTTTTTGTCGCAAGTGGTATACTTTTCACGATGGCCGAAAAAGTCTTGGGTGGGGTAGCGATGCCTGCAGAGCAAAAAAGGCATGGCACCTTGCTTGCGCAAGGTGTTTTTGTTATCCACACAGACAGGGGCTAAAAAAATCAAGGAGAGAGAAAACCATGAAACTCGTCTACGATGTTCACGAAAGACCCCCATTCGCGAAAAACCTGCTCTATGCCTTCCAGCAGCTGCTGGCAGTCATTGCCGCTACCGTTCTGGTACCTACCCTGGTCAACGGCCTCAGCGGGACGGAGCTGCTGAGCCACGGTGCCGCTATGCTTGGCGCCGGCTTTGGTACGCTGGTTTATCTGCTGTTTACCCGCTTTAAGAGCCCTGTATTCCTTGGCTCGTCCTTTGCCTTTATCAACTCGCTCGTTGGCGTAGTAGCCTTTGGCTACTGGGGCGTTATCATGGGCGCGGTTGTCGCCGGCCTCGTATACGTCATTCTGGCGCTGGTGATCCGCTTTGTTGGTACCGGCTGGATCGAAAAGCTGATGCCCCCCATCATCATCGGCCCTGTTGTGGCCCTGATCGGCTTAAGCCTCTCTACCTCCGCTATTGGCAATCTGCAGACCTCGCTTTCCGGCACCGCTACCGGCAATCATCTGGCGCTGCTGGTTGGCCTTGTTACCTTCTTCGTTACGATCCTCGTATCGATCAAGGGTGGTAAGGGTATTCGCATGATCCCCTTTGTAATTGGTGTTCTTGCCGGCTACGTGC
Source organism: Clostridia bacterium (assembly GCA_017621755.1). Classification (GTDB taxonomy): domain Bacteria; phylum Bacillota; class Clostridia; order Oscillospirales; family CAG-272; genus UBA1740. The sequence goes on along the minus strand of JAGASL010000035.1, from coordinate 25,255 downwards.
TGGCCGCTCTGATCACGCTGATTGGCTACAACGCGTTGGGCGTTGCCGATTGCCGCCTGATCGACTTCTCTGCCTTTGCAAAGATTAGCGATTTCAGCAACTGGATCCCCAATATCACCTTTGCCCACGGCTGGGATTTTGATTTTGCAAACTTTGCCACCGTATTCGTAGCCTTTGCGCCGGTTGCCTTCGTTGTATTCGCTGAGCACATTGCCGACCACAAGAACATCAGCACCATCATCAACCGCGACCTTCTGAAGGATCCCGGTCTGGATAAGACCCTGCTTGGCGATGGCGTTGGCTCTATCGTTGGCTCGCTGTTCGGCGGCTGCCCCAACACCACCTATGGTGAGTCGGTTGGCTGCGTAGCCATCACCCGCAATGCCTCGGTTTACACCACCCTGTTTACCGCGCTGATGTGCATCGTAGGTGCCTTCTTCTACCCTGTTCTCGCCTTTATCGAGACCATTCCTACCTGCATCATCGGTGGTATCTGCATCGCCCTGTACGGCTTTATCGCCGTTTCCGGTCTGCGTATGTTCAAGCACGTAGATCTGGATAATTCGAGAAACCTCTTTGTGGTTGCTTCTATTCTGGTTACCGGCATTGGCGGTCTGGCCGTTACCTTTGGTAAGGTTACCGTTACCAACATCGCCTGCGCGCTGATCGTCGGTATCATTACCAACCTGATTCTCGGTAAGGAGAAGAAGGAAGAGGAGCCTGCTGAGGAAGAGGCTGCTGAATAAGCAGCTCATAAAAAAATAGGATGCGAAATCGCATCCTATTTTTTTTATGCAATCACGTTCTCCAGCACGTAGCGAATGGCGTGCTCATCATGGTGGCAGATCACGCGGTCAGCGTGCGCTTTCAGCGCGTCGTCGCTGTTGTTAACGGCTAGCGCAAGGCCTGCCGCATCCAGCATGCTGATATCGTTGGGGCTGTCCCCAATGCCGATCGTTTCGTTGATCGGTACGCCAAGCCGCTCGGCCAGTCGGGCGATAGCCTTACCCTTGCCGGTGCCGGCGGCAACCACCTCAATGCCATAGGGCCAAGAGGACGTGATGTGATAGCCCCCCGCCTCCTCTAAGCGGCGGCGGCAATCGGCCATTTCCTCGTCATATTTGAAGAAGAGCGGGAACATCTCTACGTCCTTTACCGTTTCTAACAGCGCATCAAAATCTTCAACGTGCTCAACGATGTCGTTCAAAAGATCGTGATAAAAATCGGTCAGCCTGTAGTTCAAGTAATCGGCAAAGGCTGGCTTGTCAAAGTAAGAAACCCCGTTGGCATGAATACTGCGGAGCAGGGTATAGCTCTTCATCAGATCAATGATAAAGCGCAGCTTTTCGCCCTTGATCGTATCTGCTTCGATAAAAGCGCCGATCTCCTTGTCATAGATCGCCGTGCCGTTCGAGGTGGCTAAGTAGCGAATGGCGGGATGCTCTATCACCGTTTTGGGAACTTCGCCTAGCGCACGCCCGGTGGTGGGAATAAACTCGATCCCCTTTTCCTTCAGCGCAGAAACGGCAGCTGCATTCTCTGGGCTGAAGCACCCGTCAGAATTGAGGGCGGTTCCGTCTAAATCACAAAATAGCAAGCGATACATTTCATGCCTCCACCTTGCTTATATCTACCAAGCCTGCATCCACCATTTTTTGTAGCGACATCAGAATACCAAGCTTGGCATGGAACCAGGTAAGTCCCCCCTGAAAATACACGGCATACGGCTCACGGATGGGGCCGTCCGCACTCAACTCGATCGACGAGCCCTGCACAAAGGCACCCGCCGCCATGATCACCTCAGCATCATAGCCGGGCATGGCCCAGGGCTCAGGCGTGACGTAGCTGTCTACCGGTGCGGCTGCCTGAATGCCAGCGCAGAAGGCCACCATGGCCTCGCGCGAGCCAAGCTCTACCGCCTGAATGATATCGTGCCGGCTCTCGCTGCCGTTCGGCACCACGTGGTAGCCAAGCCTCTCATACATATTCGCGGCAAATACGGCACCCTTCAAGGCTGCCGCAACCACGGTCGGTGCGAAGAAAAAGCCCTGGTACAGCGCCGGCATGATGCCCAGATTGGCACCAACCTCCTGCCCAAGCCCCGGTGCGCTGAGGCGGAAGGCGCAGCGGCTCACGCAGGCCTCGGTGCCGCAGATATAGCCGCCAACCGGCGCCAGGCCGCCGCCCGGGTTCTTGATCAGCGAGCCGACTGTCATATCCGCGCCTACGTCTGAGGGCTCGATCTCCTCAACAAACTCGCCGTAGCAGTTATCCACCATGCAGATCAGCGAGGGCTTGATCTTCTTTACAAAGGCGATCAGCTCTCCGATCTGCTTAACGGAAAAGGAAGGCCGTGTCTGGTAGCCCTTCGAGCGCTGAATGGTCACCACCTTGGTCCTTTCGTTGATGGCGGCGGCGATCCCCTCGTAATCAAAGCCGCCGTCCGGCAACAGATCTACCTGGCGGTAGGTCACGCCGTATTCCATCAGCGAGCAGGGAGAGGGGCGAATGCCAATGACCTCTTCTAAAGTGTCATACGGCCGCCCAACAGGGGAAAGAAGCTCGTCCCCCGGCAGCAGGTTGGCTGAAAGCGCTACCGTAAGCGCGTGCGTGCCGCAGGTGATCTGCGGGCGAACCAGCGCCGCCTCGGTATGGAAGCAGGAGGCGTATACCTTCTCCAGCGTGGTGCGCCCCACGTCGTCATACCCGTAGCCGGTGGTGGCGGCAAAGCAGGTGGCGTTCACGCGGTTCTTCTGCATCGCGTCGATCACCTTGGTCTGGTTATATTCTGAAATGCGGTCGATCTCCTCAAACCGCTCGCGCAGCGAGGCAATGATCCTTTCGCCAAAGGCAAAAACCTCTTGCGAGATGCCCAGCTCGCGGTACATAAGCTCTGTGTTCATTCTTCGTCATCCTTCATTGTTATTAACTATATCATTATATCACACCGCCACGCAAAGTCAAGAGCGGACGTGAAAAAACAATGCTCCCCCAGAAGTTTGTTTTGTATGGGTTCAGGTTTGTTTTCTTTTAGCGGATCGGCTTGCGCGATGCTATAATAGAAGAAAAAAGAGAAGGGGGAAGGGGATTGAAATTCAGCATCGGCTACCAGATCGACGAGCGGGATGCCCTCGTTCCGGCCATTCTGCGCCATGCGGCGCGGGTGCAGGAGGTGTATTTCGCCTTTGGTGATTTTCCCAACGGGCGGCATACGCAAACGCGCAGCAGCTATCTGCTCCCGTACGAGGCGCAGGAAAGGCAGCTTGCGGATTTAGACCGGCTGCACAAGGCCGGCATTGCGCTGAATCTGCTGCTAAACGGCAATTGCTATGGGGCAGACAGCCTTAGCCGCTCGTTTTTTAGTAAGATCGGGGATACGGTAGACTATCTGGCGTCTCGCTTTTCTCTACCTTCGGTGACCACCACCTCACCCGTGATCGCCAAATTTTTACATAGCAATTTTGCAGGTATCGAGGTGCGCGCCTCGGTCAATATGGCGGTTGGCACCCCCACCGCCATGGGCTATATTGCCGATAGCTTTGATACCTTTTATCTCAAGCGCGAGCTAAATCGCGATATGGCGGCTATTCGCCGTGCAAGGGCGTGGTGTGATGCCAACGGTAAAGGGCTGTTTATGCTGGCCAACAGCGGCTGCCTGAACGAATGCCCCTTGCATACCTTTCACGACAACCTGGTCGCCCACGAGGAGGAGCTTGCTACGCGTGATAATGCCTTCACGTTTGAAAGCATGTGTGGCGCTCGCCTTTCGCAGCGAAAGGCCATGGTATCACTCTTGCGCGACAGCAATTTCGTACGGCCGGAGGATATTGCGCTGTACGAGGGGCTGTTTACTGCTGCCAAGCTGGCCACCCGTGTGAATCCCCATCCGGTGCGCATCATCGAGGCCTATATGGCAGGGCGGTATATCGGCAACCTGGCCGACCTGCTAGAGCCGGATCATGCCGCGCGTATGTACCCCTATGTGCTGGAAAACAGCGAGATCCCGCCGGGCTTTGCCGAGCGGGTGCTGTATTGCGATAAGCAATGCGAGACGTGCGGCTACTGTGAGCGCATGTTTGAGGGCGCTTTGAAAAAAATCAACGAAGGAGCTTTGATATATGCTGACAAGCAAGATGATTAAAGAGGCCGCGCTGCTGGCGGGGGCCGATAAATGCGGCATTGCCCCCATCAGCCGCATGAAGGGCGCGCCGGACGTGATGAACCCCGCGCTCCTGTTCCCGGAATGCAAGAGCATGATTGGCCTCGTTTTTCGCATTCCGCGCGGCGTGCAACGCGGCATCGAGGAGGGAACGCAGTTCTACCAGTACCCCTCTATGGCCTACGGCGGCATCAATGAGATCCTGGCACCAGCTGTACTTTATAAGGTGGGCAAGGTGATCGAGGATGCGGGCTATGAGGCCTTTACCTACCGCAATACCGGTGCCCGTGGCGCAGTATCGGATATGGATGGCTCTGAGGGAGCAACCCTCTCGCCTGAGGAGCAGATCGAGGTAAACGAGAACAGTAAAAGCCACACCGCCCACCACCGTAGCGTTTCCTTTACCCGCGCAACAAGAGAAGGCAACGTGCCGCCCGACCTGCAGTTCCAGTTTCGCCTGGCGGCGGTGGCTTGCGGCCTGGGCGAGATCGGCTACAGCAAAATGCTGCTAACGCCGGAATTCGGCCCGTTGCAGAGAATTGCCTTTATCTTTACCGATGCAGAGCTGGAATATGACGACATGTACAGCGGCGAGCCGCTTTGCCGCCATTGCTATGCCTGCGTGCGGGAATGCCCCGGCGGCTGTATCCCGCATCCCAATACCGGCAAGGTCGTCCGGGTAGAGATCGATGGTAAGGTCTGCGAGTGGGGGGATATCGATATGTGGCGCTGCTACGCCTTCTACACCCACGCCGGGCGGTATTATAACCCCTTCGTGCCGAAGGAGGTCTTTGATAAAAACGAAAACGGCGACCTTGACCTGCTGGAAACACCGGGTATGGTCGGCACCGAGCAGGATATTATGCGTGTGTATGCCGCCCTGCAGCAATATTTCCCTACCTGGGTGGGCTATAACATGGCCAAGTGCGGCGGCTGTATCCGCGCCTGTGTGAGCATGCTGGAAAAAAAGGGCGGCTGTATGGCCGGCCGCTTCCACGAGCCGCTGCGCACCAAAAAGGCCTGGAAAATGGATCGATAAGGGGGTAGCGCGATGAATCTGACAAGTCAATATCTCAAAGAAAAGGCCGCTGAATACGGCGTTCCCGTTTGCGGCGTTGGCCGGCTTGACCTATTTGCCGGCGTAGATCCCCAGCGCGACCCACTGCAGATCCTGCCAAATGCCACCTGCATTATCGGCTTTGGCGTGCCCATCCCGCGTGGGCTGTACCGCGCCATGGAAAATGGCAACCAGGCCTATACCTATACCACCGTTGGTGTCAAGATGGTAGAAGAGGACTATGCCGAGATCTTTCTCTTCCGTATGGCCAGCCTGATAGAAAACGAGGGGTATGACGCCTGCCTGCAGCGCAGCGTGCCAAACCTGCGTGCGAAGGGGGATAAGACCACCAACCCTGAGGTGCTGGATACCTACGAGCTGATCCATGCCGAGCCGATCGCCCCCGGCAAGCCGGCACCCGACGTGCTTATCGATTTTGGCCTGGCCGCCCGTGCCTGTGGCATCGGCCACGCCGGCAAAAACGGCAAGATCATCAATGCCGAATACGGCCCCTACATGCGCTATATGTTCATCGTGACCGATGCACCGCTTGCGTGTGACGAGCCGTACGAGATTAACCATTGCGCCGGCTGCCAGGCATGCCTTGAAGCCTGCCCGGGCCACGCCATCAGCGATGCGGGGCTGGATAGCTGGCAATGTGCCGTCTATTACAAGGGCGCGCACCGCTCAAACCCCTTCATGACCAACGAGTTCCTCGCCGGTCACCCGGAGCGAGAGGCGATCCTTTCGGGTGAAAAGCGCTTTACGGCAGAGGAGGCAAGAGCCGTTATCCGGCAAATGCATTTTCTGCCGGCTGCCAAGGGGTATGCCGCCTGCCTGTGCGGCAAGGCATGTGACCGCGCCTGCTACCGCCACCTGAAGGGAGAGGATTGATATGGGATTGCGTGAAGATATTATTAAAATGGCAAAGGCAGAGGCAGCCGATATCATTTGCTTTGCGCCGGCCACCCGGTTCGAGCGAGATGACCCGATCTTTTCGATCCTGCCCGAGGTAAAAACGGTGATCTGCCTCGCCTTCCGCATCCTGCGCGGCGTTTACCGCGGCATCGAGGAGGGCACAACCTATTATCAGTTTCCTACCATGGGGCTGGAGACGATGGAGGAAACGGTGATGCCCATCGCCTTGCTGCGTGTCTGCAACCTGATCGAGGCAAGTGGCGCCATTGCCCTGCCGCAAAGAAGGCACTATACCGTCATGGCAGAGGCAGACAGCACCAATCCCGAGGCGCAGAATGATGCCATCTTCCGTGGCAGAACGCAGGAGGTGCAGATGCGCTTTGAGGAAAGCGCCGTGCTCTGCGGCCTCGGTGAGCGGGGCATGAACGGCACCGTGCTGACCGACGAGTTTGGCCCCATGGTGCGCTATTGCTTCATTCTGACGGATGCAGAGCTGGAGGCAGATCCGGTCAAGGCGCCACACCTATGCGACCGGTGCGGCGTGTGCGCCGCGGCTTGCCCCGGCCACGCCATTGACCCCAAGACCGGCGAGGTCGATCGCTGGCGCTGTGCCGTCTATTATGACGGTGCCAGCGGTCTGAAAAACCCCTTTATGGCGCCCGATGCCTATGCCGAATTTGCTGATCGCCTGGCCATCATTGCCGGCACGGCGGATATCACGCCTGAAAAGGCGGCAAGGATCATGGAGGCCAATGCCTTTTACCCCTCCATTCAGCAGGGTTACCAGGCCTGTATCTGCGGCCGCGCGTGCGATATGGATTGCTACGCGCATCTGGAGGAAAAGGGCGTGCTGACCAAGCACTTCAAGACCCCCTTCCGCCGCCGCGAAAAATGGCAATTCTCCATCAAGGATTTTGAGTAATAAAAAAGGAGCCGCAAGGGGTGCCTTCCAAAAAGCAGGTTTTACCCACCGCAACCTTGTAGAGCGGTGGCTTGCTGCCGCCGTTGTAAACGGTATGAATTGAATCATGCGGCGGGAGATGAACCCCCGCCCTACAACAAAAGGAGTACGAACAAAATTGTTCGTACTCCTTTTCACACACCTTGCCTCGAAAGGTATAGTGTGTTATACCTTATAAGCGTAATGTTGGGCGGTAAGGATTTTTTTAGTGATATGCCTCGCACGGCTCGGCGTGATATTTTTGCTTTGCAAAAGTGATATTGCTCCCGATGGTCGCAGTGATATTCTATTCGCCTCTCAAGCTCGCGAAGCGAATATCACTCGGCGATAGCCGAATACCACTGCGAAGCAATAGAACTCGCCGCCGGCGAATAGAACTGGCGCACCTGCGATAGAGCAGGTGCGCCAAGGCTCCTTTTTTATTACTTTCTTGGCGGGTAGGCCGGGTTAAAGGCGTAAAAGTTTTTTTCGTTCAGCTTATCGCGGATCATGCCCATGGCCTCGCCAAAGCGTTGGAAATGCACGATCTCGCGCTCACGCAGAAAGCGGATCGGGTCGCAGATATCCGGGTCGTCAACCAGCTTCAGAATGTTGTCATAGGTCACGCGGGCCTTTTGCTCGGCCGCCATATCCTCAGCCAGGTCGGCAAGCGGATCACCGACCGACTGAATGGTCGCCGCGCTCCAGGGCATGCCGCTGGCGTTGGCCGGCCAGATGCCGGTGGTGTGGTCGGCAAAGTAGGCGTCAAACCCGCCCTCCTTGATCTGCTCGATCGTCAGATTGCGTGTCAGCTGGCGCACCATCGTGCCGATCATTTCCAGGTGGGCAAGCTCCTCTGTTCCAATGTCATTTAAGAGGCCGGCTACGCGCCGGTCAGGCATGGCAAACTTTTGAGAGAGATAGCGCAGCGAGGCGCCCAGCTCGCCGTTGGGGCCACCGTATTGGGATAAGATGACCTTGGCCGCGCGCGCATCCGGCTTGCGGATGCGAATGGGGTATTCCAGCTGCTTCAGATATTCCCACATACTCAGCGCCCCCCTTCAAACGGCATGGGGGTCAGCCCCCAGGTCCATCCGTTTTTTCCACTCACGTCATAAACCTCCAATGGGCCAAACAGGCTCACGTACTGCTCAGAAAGCGCCAGCAGCTTGTCGCGGTATTCGGTGAATAGCGCCAGCGCTTGCGCATCACACGGGTGCGTATCCAAGAAAAGCGTCAGCTCAATCAGGGCAAAGCGCACGGCGGCGATCTCGTTTGAAAGCTGCTCCTCGGTAAATTCCATATTCATCGGCAGCATCCCCCCTCGTAAGGCTTATCTAAATCGGCAAAGATCGTGCCGCGGTGCCAGCCGTCGCTTGGCTCGTACAGCCGCTCAAGGCATTGGCTCGGCACGTAGGCCATGGCAAGCGGCAGCTCGTCTAAGCAGCCGTACTGCTCGCCCTGTGCGGCGGCGCGCTCGCGCTCACGCATGGCGCTGCGCGAACGGCCATCCTCGGTGCCTGCGCAGCAGGCACGCTGAAATCTGTTCATCTCAAGTCTCCTTTCGATGCCTTTATGCATCTGCTTTTAGTGTATGGCAAATAAAAAAGAAGCGTGACGGCAGCACGCTTCTTTTTTTGCTTCTATTATTTGTCAGACGGACAAGCACGCATCCAATCGGTGGCATCCTCTACCCAGCGGGCGGCATCAGCCGGCTCTAAATCCGGATTGCCGAAGGAGGTATAGGGGGTAGAAAGGGCAATGCCGTGGTTCCCGTGCGGGTAGATACGGGCGGCAAAGGGGATCTTCTTTTCGTTCATGGCGCGCATGGTGACCAGCGCGTTATCCACCGGCACGACCGGATCGTCAAAGGTGTGCATAAAGAAGGCGGGGGAGGTGCCCTCGTGAATGCAGCAGTTGATCGAGTAGCGGCGCAGCTCCTCCTCGCTTGGCTCCTGTGTGCCTAAGATGTTGTAAAAAGAGCCGCGGTGCGTCGAGATGGTAGCGGAAAGCACGGCGTAGCACAGGATGGTGCCGGTCGGCCGGTTGATGCCGTAGGGCATGCTTGGCAGCGCTTCCTGCAGCTCCTGCGCGTTCCACAGCGAGCCAAGTGAGGCACACAGGTGCCCACCGGCCGAAAAGCCAACGGCAAAAACGCGCCGCGGGTCAATGCAAAGCTCCTCGGCGTGCTCGCGGATGTACTGCATCGCAAGCGAGGCATCTGCCAGCGGGCGGGGGAATTTTGCCTTTTCCTGTACGGAATAGTGTAGCACAAAGGCGTTTATCCCCTTGGCAAGAAAGGCCAGGGCGATCGGCTCGCCCTCGCGGTCATCGCACACGCAACCGTAGCCGCCGCCTGGGATTACGAGAATGGCATCACGCAGCACGCGTCTTTCGTCTGCTACGTAGGTTGTTAGATATACGGCGGCATCATCCTGCCGCAGGGGAATATGCTGGTGAATCATGGTAGTTACCTCGTTCGTCATTGTTGCCTTCAGTTTAGCACAGTTAGGCTCCTGTGTCAAGAAAAGGAAAAGATTTTCTTGACAATTTTTGCGTTTCGTGGTAGGATATAGCCGAGACAAAATTAGGAATATGAAAGAAGAGGGAATACAGATGACGAAACGAATTGCCCTGATCGCACACGATAATATGAAAGCCACGATGGTAGAGTGGTGTCAGCAGCACAAGGAGCTCCTCTCTCACCATTTTCTATGCGGCACCGGCACCACCGCCGGCCGTATCAACCAGGCCACAGGCCTGCCTGTCAAGGCCTATCTCAGCGGCCCCTTGGGGGGTGACCAGCAGATCGGCGCTCAGGTTGCCGGCGGCGAGATTGATGTAATTATTTTCTTTTCCGACCCGCTGACCGCCATGCCGCACGACCCGGATGTAAAGGCGCTTTTGCGCATTGCCCAGGTCTACAATGTGCCCATTGCCAATAATCGCGCCACGGCCGATTGCATTCTCAAGGCGCTGGCCGAATAAAAAAGAGAACCGGCGGCCGTCGGTTCTCTTTTTTATGTACCCGTATTATTTAAACAGGCGAAGGATATGCTTCGAGAGGATCATCAGCACCAGGTCAACAACCCACAGGATACCTGCGCCGATACCGGTCAGGCAGATCACCAGGCGAACGATGCCGCCTACCATGCTGCCATCCTGGAAGCGGGTGATGATGCCGCAGATGACCGAGGTGATCGGAATGATCGCCAGAATCACGCTAACCAGGTAGGAAAGGCCGAAGTAATCGCTTTTCTTTGCCATGATAAAAAACTCCTTTATAAAAATTTGTCAATGATATTATAGCATACGTCTTGGTAAAAAGTCAACAAAAAATCTTGTTTTTTTCGCATTTTTGTGCTACAATGGTTACAAATTTCATGAAAAAGAGGAATGCTTATGCTGCATATTGAACATTTTTCTAAAAGCTACGGCACCAAAAAGGCGGTAGACGATCTTTCTCTTTCTATTGCCCCTGGTGAGATCTACGGCTTTATCGGTCATAACGGGGCGGGCAAGACCACCACGCTAAAGGCCTGCTGCGGTATTCTGCAGGGGGACTGTGGGCGTATTACGGTGGGTGGCCTTTCCATGCAGGAGGACCCCCTTGGGTGCAAGCGCCTGATGGCCTATATTCCCGATAACCCCGATCTTTACGATTTTCTCAGCGGTATCAAATATCTGAATTTCGTAGCCGACGTGTACGGCGTGCCGGCTGACCTGCGTGCCGAGCGTATTCGTCTGTATGCCGACCGGTTTGAACTGACTAAGGATCTGGCAAGCCCCATCTCTGCCTATTCGCACGGCATGAAGCAAAAGCTGGCTATTGTGGCCGCCTGGCTACACAGCCCGCGCCTGATCATTATGGATGAGCCGTTCGTGGGGCTTGACCCGCGCGCCGCCCATATCTTAAAGGGCATGATGCGCGAGCATTGTGACGGCGGTGGTGCCATCTTCTTTTCCACCCACGTGCTGGAGGTAGCCGAAAAGCTATGCGACAAGGTGGCCATTATTCAGCGCGGCCGTCTGATCGCTGCCGGCCCGATGGATGAGGTAAAGGGCGATGGCTCCTTAGAGAGCGTATTCTTAGAGTTAGCCGGGGATACCTCGTTAGGAGGGCAGGGATGAAAACACTTTCTCTATTGATCGGCCTGCGCCTGCGGGAGATGTTTTCCTCTCTCCTGCGCGGCCCCTCGCGCGGCGGCAAACGGCGCTCACCCGTGGTGATGGTGCTGCTTGCTCTTTTACTGGTATATGTCGCGGCCGTATTTATGTTCCTGTTTTTTAGCGTGTTTCTCGTTCTGTGGATCGCCTTAGAGGGGGCCGGGCTGGAGCTTTCCTTCTTCTTTGGCATAGCTGGATTGCTAACGGTGGCGCTATGCGTGTTTGGCTCTGTGCTGGCAACGCAATCGGCCCTGTATCAGGCGCGGGATAACGAGCAGCTGCTTTCTATGCCACTCTCGCCTACGCTGATCATGCTCAGTCGTATGATCTTTCTATTGCTCATCAATACCGCCTTTGCGGCCGTGGTGGCGGTGCCGGCCTTTGTGGTGTATCTGATGCTTGGCAGACCAGGCCTGCTGTCTGCGCTTGGCTTTATCCTCTTTTTCATCCTGCTTTCGGTGCTGGCGCTGGCTATTTCTTGCCTGCTTGGCTGGCTGGTGGCGCTGGTAACGGCGCGTATGAAGCATAAAAACGTCTTTTCCTTGATCTTCATGGTGCTCTTCCTTATCCTCTATTTTGTGGGCATGGGTGCGTTGAGCGCCGGGCTTGAGAGCATGGAAATGAATATTCAGCCGTTAGTAGAAGCGATTTCTCCGTATCTGGCGGTATTTTTGTGGGTCGGCCGCGCCCTGCTGTATGGCGACGTGCTTGCCGCGCTGCTCTTTTTGCTTGTCTTTGCGGTGGTGGTAGGCTGCGCGTTCCTTTTCCTTTCTCGCACCTATCTCCGTATTCTGACTACCAATCGCGGCAGCGCGCAGTACACCTATCGCGAGCGGGCAAGTAAGCAGTGCAGCGCGACTGGAGCGCTGGTGAAAAAGGAGATCTCGCATTTCGTGGGTAACGCCACCTATATGCTGAACGAGGGGCTTGGCCTTTTGTTTGCGGTGGGCATCTCGATCTACTTTCTCGTACAACGCGACGTGGTGCTTTCGGTGCTGCATAGCATGGGGCTTGCTTCCGCTTCGTCGGTGCTGGTGGCCGGGGTGCTGAGCCTATGCGCCTCTATGGTCATTATCTCTGCCCCCTCCGTCTCCTTAGAGGGCAAGAACGTGTGGATCGCGCAATCGCTCCCGCTTTCGGGCGGGCAGGTTCTGTGTGCCAAGGCCTATGCCCACATTCTGATCGCCTCGCCCTTCTTTCTGCTTGCCTCGGTGCTTTGTGCCATTGCTTGCGGCGCTGGCCCAGGGGAGCTGCTGGGCATCCTGTTGCTGCCGCTTTCCTGCAATGTCTTCTGTGCCTTCTTGGGGGTTACGATGAATATTCTGTTCCCTAAGTTAGATTGGCTGAACGAGGCCTATGCCGTTAAATCCGGTGCGGCGGTCATGCTGACCATGTTCGGCATGATGCTGATCTGCGGCCTGCAGGTGGTGCTGCTGCTCGTGCTGGCCATCCTTGGTCTGCCCGCGCTTGTCGTCATGCTGCTGCCAAGCGCCCTGTTCCTTGGCCTATCGGCCGCTCTGCGCGCCTATCTGAACGGTGCTGGCGCACGAAGATTTTCTTCTCTGTAACAGAAAAAAGGATCCCTGATGTCAGGGATCCTTTTTTCTTTATCCAACGTTTTCGCGCCGCGCGGTAAGTCCCTCGGGCTTTTGCTGAATATCCCCGGCGCGGGTGAGTGCCCAGCGGGTCATCATAGGGCCGAAGATCTCGTAGATCAGCACGCCAAAGAGAATGACAAAGCGAACGGTGTTGCCGATCTCGGTATGGCCAAACACCTCGTCGGCTGCTACGGTGCTTACCATGCCCAGCGCCACGCCGGCCTGCGGCAGCAGCGTGATGCCCAGGTATTTCACAATGTTATCATCACACTTCATCAGCTTGGCGCTGCTGGTGGCGCCCAGGCACTTGCCGGCCGAGCGCGCCAGAATGTAGATCACGCCAATGGCAATGAAGATCGGCTTGGAGAATACGCTCAGATCCAGGCTGGCACCGCTGATCACAAAGAAGAGCAGAAACAGCGGCTTTGTCCAGCGCTCGGTTCTTTCCATCATCTCCTCAGAGGTTTTACATACGTTGCAGAATACCGTGCCCAGCATCATGCAGGTAAGCAGAGAGGAGAAGTGAATGCTAACGCCCACGTCAAAATGCAGCTTGGCCAGTGCCACGGTCAAAAAGACAAAGGTGATCATCAGCGTCAGACGGTTGCTGCGCGAATGGAACAGCTTTTCAACAAAGGAAAGAATAAAACCAAGCAGTGCGCCCAGCACCAGTGAAAGAACGATCTCCAGCAACGGCTCTACCACCACCGAGATCAGATCGATCGAGCCACCGCTGACGTGCAGCGCCTTGGCCACGCCAAAGGAGATGGCAAACAGGATCAGACCAACGGCATCGTCCAGCGCGACGATGGGCAGCAGAATATCGGTCAACGGGCCCTTGGCCTTGTACTGGCGCACCACCATCAGCGTTGCCGCCGGTGCGGTGGCCGAGGCAATGGCACCCAGGATGATGCAGGCGGGCAGGGGCAGATAATCGACCCCGGTAGCCGAAAGCAGAATAAAATGCACGCCGATCAGCACGGCATCCACCAGCAGCGTGGCAACCACCGCTTGAACAACGCCGATCACGCCGGCCTGCTTGCCGGTCCTGCGCAGGTCCTTCAGGCGGAATTCGTTGCCGATATCAAAGGCAATAAAGCCCAGCGCCACGTCCGAGATGATGGTAAAGGCATCCACCGGCGCCAGCTCTTGGTTAAAGCCAAAGGCAAAGCCGCCCAGCACCACGCGCCCGAGACAGTAGGTGCCGATCAGCACACCGCCGATCAGGTATGCCGTTACGTCCGGCAGCTTCAAGGGCTTGAGCACACGGGTCATCATTAACCCGATAAACAAGCATAACGCTAAGCTAAGAAGAATTTGAATGGTAGACATAAGACGCCTCTTTTACTGATTTTTTCAAACATCCCTAATTATAGCACCGCGGGGGGGCGTTGTCAAGGAAAAAATATATTCTTTCCCTGCAGGAAGAAACCTGCTTAAACAGGAAAAGAAAAAAATTATTTTTTTGGCTACTATTTACAAAATGTTGAAAAAATCACAAACTGGCTTTACATAATTATTATTTTGTGCTATAATAAAGATTACAAAATTTTCCTTCCTCGCAGCGCTGGTGGAAGAAGAATTTTACAAAACCAAACCAAAAAACAAAAAGGAGAGAAACACATGAAGAACAGAAGAATTGCGATCACGGCATTCCTGCTTTGCGCATGCCTGCTGATCGGTGTTGGTTACGCCGGTCTGGTTGACGACCTGATCGTGAACAGTACGGTAAACCTGACTGCAGACGGCGCAAGCGACGAGTTTAGTGAAGACGTATACTTCACAAGCGCAGACGGAACCAATTGCTCTGCCGCCCTTGATCATACCGATTCGACCAAGGATACCGTGCTGGTTACCATCAATGACGTTGTCAGCGGCATGGCTATGAAGGGCGATACCGCATCTGTTACGCTGAATATCAAGAACGATTCAAGCGAAAAGGTGAGCGTATCCGTTAAGGTTCCGGCCACGGATATTACCTATGGCACCAATAGCCCGTTTACGGTTGCTATGGTGGGACCCGCCGTGGAGATCGCTTCTGGTGCGACCGGTACCGTAACCGTATCCATCACGCTGAACTCCACGATCACGACCGACTATATCGCAGACGATGCGTTCAAGCTGGTATTGACCGCAGAGACGGTAATCTGATAACTGAAATTTATCACCAAATGAAAAAAGGAGGGGGAGAGTAATTGAACACGGATCGCAAGGTGCTTTATATGGCAGCGGCGCTGTGGCCGGTTGCTCTTCTGCTCCTTTTGCCGGTACCCCGGCAATACGTATATATCATTGCGGCGGCGCTTAGCGCTGCCGCCGCCGTGGTGATATCTGTTTTTGTCAGCAAGCGTAGCATTTATGCCATCGTTAAGCGCCAAGTGCTTGGCCTGATGGCGGTGATGGGGGCTTTGTACCTGGTGCTGTATTATTTGACGGGTACGGAATACGGCTTTTCTCGTCGTACGATAACGCCTGCGCTATTGCTGATGCAAGCACTGCCTATCGCAGTGATCATCATTACGCATGAAATTATAAGAAGCATTTTGCTTGCCGGCCGTAGCCGGGTGGCAGACGTGCTATGCTATATTGCCTCTCTGCTTGGCGAGCTGGTCATTGCCGGCGGCCTTGCCGGGCAAATGTCGCAATCACGCATGGTAGATCTGGTAGCCCTGGTGCTGTTCCCGGCGGTAACGGGCAATCTGCTATACCACTATTTGGCCAGGCGGTACGGCCCGTGGCCGGGGGTGGTGTGGCGGCTGATCACCGTGCTGCACGCCAGCCTGCTGCCGGTATACCCCGCGGTGCCGCACGCGTTGCTTGCCTTTGCAAACGTGCTGTTGCCGATGGCCGTTTACGCGTTTATCAGCCTTTTGTATGAAAAAAAGAAAAAACGCGCCACGGCACAGGGAAAGGGCGTTGTTGGCTACGTGGCCATGGCGCTTGTTCTGCTTCTCATGGTTTCTACCGTAATGATGATCTCTTGTCAATTTCGCTTTGGCGCCCTGGTGATCGCTACCGGCAGTATGACCGGCGAGATCAATCAGGGGGACGTGGCGATCTATGAGGCCTATGATGGTCAGATCGTTAGCGAAGGGCAGGTTATCGTGTTTACCAAGTATGGGCGAAAAACCGTTCATCGCGTGGTGGACGTGCAGCGTGTCAACGGGCAGCTGCGCTATTATACAAAGGGCGATGCCAATCCCGCTTGGGATAGCGGCTATATCACCCAGGCAGATATAAACGGTCTTGTGCGTTGCCGGGTTGCCTACGTTGGCTACCCCTCCCTATGGCTGCGTCAGATCTTCCGATAAAAAGAAGGATGTTTTGCTATGTCAGAAGCTGAAAAGAAAAGAAGAGCGGATTATAAGAATAATCGAAAAAGGTGGATGAGTGTGCTGACGGTGGCATTCCTTGTAGTGCTGGTGGCGGCATTGGCCCTTTCTTACCTGTACTATAACACGGGCAAGAGCTTTTATATCTCGTACACCGAGCAGGGAGACGTGGATTACCGCGTTTATCTGAACGAGAATGCGTATTTTGAAGAGGAGTACATAGGTAGTGACCAGGTATATGTGGCCTCGCTGATCGACCGTGTGTGGGCAGACTTTTGTTACGAGCTGGTGATGGAGGAGCCGGTAAATTACCGCTATTCCTACCGCGTAGATGCCGTGCTGGAGGTAGCTCACAGCAGAACCGACAAGGTCATTTATGCCCCGGTTTACCCCCTGGTGGAGGAAAAAACGGTGGATGCCCCCGGTGCCGAGCGCGTATTAAAGATACGCGAGGCGGTAGAGGTGGATTATGCTACCTATAACAAGATGGCAGAGGAGTTCGTTACCCCTCTTGGCCTCAAGGATGTAGAAAGCCGCCTGATGCTGGAAATGACGATCGATGTGATCAGCACCTGCGATAGCTTTGAGGCAGAGAACACGCGCAACAGCTATGTTGTTTCGCTGCGTGTGCCGCTTTCTACCCAGCTGGTAGACGTAGAAATGACCTCTACCGTACCGCAGGCAGAAAGCAAGATCCTGGCCTGCACCAACAATAGCGCACGCGCGAGCCTTGGTGTGGCAACGATGGTTGTCGGTGGTATTTCCGCGCTGCTGCTCGCTTCGCTGGTGATCTATGCGCTTGCGACCCGCAATACGGATATTAATTACGAGATCAAGGTAAGCCGCTTGGTGGCTAAGTATAAATCCTACATCCAGCAGGTAACGAACGTATTTGATGAAACGGGCTATCAGGTGCTGTTGATCAAAACGTTTGCAGAGCTGCTTGAGATCAGAGATACCATTGATTCCCCCATTTTGATGAACGAGAATGAGGATAAGACCTGTACGCGCTTTATTATCCCTACCAACTCGAAAATGCTATACGTTTACGAGATCAAGGTAGAGGATTACGATCAGATTTACGCCGTGGCTGAGCAGCCTGCCGCCCAAGCGGCTGAGGAAGCACAGGCGTAAAGCAAGGAACACAGTAAAAAGAAAGGAGAGCAGATATGTCAGCAGGAATGAAAGCGGTACTGGGTGTTGTGTTCTCCTTTCTTTTCGTTTTCACCGCGGTGGGCTACGCCAGCTTGGCGGACGATCTGTATGTGAGTGGCAATGTAGATCTGGCGCCGCCGCAGGCCCTGTTTATTACCGACGTGGTCTTGTCCACCGGCTCAGATGGCTCGTTGGATCAGCGCAGCTTCTTGGCTACTACGTTGAATAGCAGCGTTACTGTGCCGGCGGGAAAGACAACGCGCCTTTCTATCACCGTGTTAAATAACACCACGGTAGAATATGGATATGATGCGGTAATCAGGCCGGTAGCTGACGGGCAGAACCAGGTGTACACCAATGAAGAGATAGGGTATTATCTGCATGGCCTGGTGCGCCCGCACCTGCATGACGGTGTGATGATCGAGGGGGTCACACGGATCCCCGCCGGCAGCTATTATACCTTTGAGATCGAGTTTTATCATACGGGAGAGGGAACGGCTGCCTTTTCAGAGCAATTGACCTCGGTGCTGAATTTCATATTTAAGCCCTTCGACGAAATAGACCCGGATAAGACCTCTGCTGCGGTAGAGGGCGCCTTGGCAAAATTCAAGGAGATCTTGAATACCCCCGCCGAGCATGCAGCGCTGCTGGACGAAATGGAGGATAACTACAACCCCAATGCTTGGCTGGCCTCGCCCAATACGTTGACCTACGTGGGTACGGTGGTTGGCTCCAGCGAGGAAGACTCTGCAACTCTGCGGGCGTTGTTTGACGGGCAGCTGAAGATCAATTTGAACAATAAAGATACCGACGTTACGATCATGATCAAGCGTGAAAACGTAGATGGTAACGAAAGCACCGGTAGTAGTTATACCTACGAGGATCGGCGTGGTAATTCCACAACGGTCAACGGCTGTGAAATGACTTTATATATGACCTCTGATACGTATAAGGATGAAAACGGCCGATGGTTGCTGCAAAACGGTGATGACGTAACGGTATATGCCGCCGTCTTCCGCTTAGAGCCGGATGGGGTATGGCATCAGCTTGGCGATATGTATAAGGGCCAAACGACCGTCAACGGCTACGAAGCACCGTGGTACTCCGGCTCCGGCTCGTTTAATACCGATGATTGGTATGCAACCGAGACGTATTATAACGTAACGGCCGGCAGCCGTGCCACCATTGAAGCCATTACGGCAGCCTATTTGAAAACACTTCAATAGGCACCAATTCGGGCGAGGATCATTCCTCGCCCGAATTTTTTTGCCACGGAGGTGTTTTTTTGAAAAACAGGCCTCAATCGCTGGATTTTTACCGGTATTTGTGCTACAATAGAAGCATCTCAACGCAAGGAGACCATTGTATATGCTGCCAATTGAACGTATTCGCCTGTTTTTATTTGATATGGATGGCACGCTCTATTTAGGGGAACAGCTGTATTCCTTTACGCGCGAGCTGCTGGCCACTATTCACGCACAGGGCAAGACCTATATGTTTATGACCAACAATTCGTCAAAGAGCGTTGGCGATTATATCAAAAAGCTCGCCCGCCTGGGGATCGAAGCAGAGGAGGGGGATTTTATTACCTCCGCGCAGGCAACGGCGCATTACCTGCTGCAAAACCACCCGCACGAGCATTTTTACGTGCTGGGCACGTGCTCGCTGCTGAACCAGCTTGCCGAGGCGGGCTTAGACGTAACGAGCGAGGCAGACGACCGCATCACCGGTATCGTGGCCGGCTATGATACCGAGCTGACCTACCGTAAGCTGGATGATGTTTCGCGCATGCTTTCAACCAAGGATCTGTTATATATTGCCACCCATCCCGATACCGTTTGCCCCACCGAATACGGCTTCGTGCCGGATTGTGGTGCCGTGTGCGAGATGCTGTATCAGGCAACCGGCAAGCGCCCCTTGGTGATCGGCAAGCCCGAGCCGCTGATGCCGCAGCTGGCCATGCTGCGCGCCGGCGTCACGGCAGACGAGACCGTGGTGGTGGGTGACCGCATCTATACCGATATCGAGTGCGGTCTGCGTGCCGATGCGCACACGGTGCTCGTGTTCAGCGGTGAGACCACGCCCGCCGATTATGAGGCCGCGCCGCGCAAGCCGGAGGTCACCATGCAGGATGGTGGCGAGCTGCTTGCCATGCTGCGGGCGCTATAAAGCGAGGATGCGGGGGCCTTTTTCAAAAAGCCCCCGCATCCCGCTTATAAAAATATTGACAGAACCGAGATTTTATGGTAAAATAATTTATTGGAAAACCGGGTACCCTGTGCCTAAAAAACAGTAAACGGAGGAATCGTTCGTGGCAAAGAGCAAGCGCGCGGAATATAACGACCAAAGCATTACCAAACTAAAGGGTGCCGACCGTGTGCGCCTGCGCCCGGCCGTTATCTTCGGCTCTGACGGGTTAGAGGGCTGCCAGCATTCCTTTTTTGAGATCCTTGCTAACGCCGTTGACGAGGCGCGTGCCGGCTTTGGTGACGAAATTACGGTTACCGCCTACCGCGATCACTCTATTCGCGTAGAGGACTGTGGCCGCGGCGTGCCGCTGGGGTACAATGAAAAAGAGGGCTGCTATAACTGGGAGCTGATCTATTGCGAGCTGTATGCCGGCGGTAAATATAATAATAACAGCGGCGAGGGAGCCTATGATTATTCGCTTGGCCTGAACGGCCTTGGCGCCTGCGCGACCCAGTACAGCTCTGAATTTATGGAGGTGCAATCCTTTAAGGAGGGCAAGGTCAGCGAGATACACTTTGCCGGCGGCGCCGTGAACGGCGAGCTGACAGAGCGCCCACTTGCAAGGGGTGAGCGCAAGAGCGGTACCACCGTCTATTGGCGGCCGGATATCAAGGTCTTTAACGATATTCGTATCCCGCATGAGTTCTTCATCGCCACCATGCGCCGCCAGGCCATCGTCAATGCCGGTGTACGCTTCGTGCTGCGATTGGAAAACGAGGCTGGTAAGTTGGATGAAACGGCCTATTACTACGCAAACGGTATTGCCGATTACATCGAGGAGCTGACCGGCGGCGAATATATGACCCCGCCCGTGAACTGGAAGATGGAGGCAGTTGGCCGTGACCGTGAGGACAAGCCGGATTATAAGCTGCGTGCCGAGATGGTGTTCTGCACCTCCAAGACCATGAATTTGACCGAGTATTACCACAACTCCAGCTATCTGGAGCTGGGGGGCTCGCCGGATAAGGCCGTGCACACCGCCTTTACCTTCGTGGTCGATAAATACCTGCGCTCGTCAGGCAAATATACCAAAAACGAAAGCAAGATCGCCTTTCAGGATATAGAGGATTGCCTGGTCATCATCATCAACAGCGCCTCTACCGAGACCTCGTATGAAAACCAGACGAAGAAGGCAATCAACAACGTCTTTATCACCCGCGCCCTGACCGATTATATCAAGCAGCAGCTTGAGATCTATTTTCTTGAAAACCCCGCCGCGGCAGAAAGCATCGGCAACCAGGTGCTGCTGAATAAGCGTAGCCGTGAAAAGGCCGAAAGTGAGCGCATCAGTCTAAAGAAAAAGCTCACGGCCTCAATGGACGTGACCAACCGCGTAGAGAAATTCGTTTCCTGCCATTCCAAGGACCCTGAGGTGCGCGAGCTGTACATCGTAGAGGGTGATTCGGCTCTTACCTCGTGTAAGCTGGGGCGGGATGCCGAATTTCAGGCCATCATCCCCGTGCGCGGCAAAACGCTGAACTGTATGAAGAGCACCTACCCCCGCATTTTTGAAAGCAAGATCATTGTTGACCTTCTGCGCGTGATCGGCTGCGGCGTTGAGCTGCATGAAAAGGTAAAGACCGACATGCCGCCCTTTGATATGAAGGCCTTCCGCTGGAGCAAGATCATCATCTGTACCGATGCGGATGAGGACGGTTTCCAGATCCGCACCCTGCTGCTAACGCTCTTCTACCGCCTGCTGCCCACCCTGCTGGCAGAGAAGAAGGTCTTTATTGCCGAATCACCACTCTTTGAGATCACCACCAAGGATCAGACCTATTTTGCCTACAACGAGGCAGAAAAGGCCAAGATCTTAGAGGATCTTGGTAAAACGAAATATACGCTGCAGCGCTCTAAGGGCCTTGGTGAGAACCAGCCGGATATGATGTGGCAGACCACCATGAACCCGGCCACCCGCCGTCTCATCGCCGTGATGCCGGCGGATGCAGAGGAGACCTGCCGTATGTTTGAGGTGCTGATGGGCGATGATCTGCCTGAGAGAAAGCGCTTCATTGCCGAAAACGGCCACCGCTATCTGGCCGATGCCGACTATTGATCATAAAAAAATAGAAATATAAAGAGGAAGAGAAACATGGTTAACGCACTAAAAAAATCTACCAAGTTTGCCGGTGTTGAGGGGCCGCTCGTCACCATCGTGATGGATGGTGTCGGTATCGCGCCGCACAATGCCGCCAATGCCGTATTCGCCGCTCATACCCCCACCCTTGACCGTCTGATGGCCAATTATCCTATGGTCACCCTGAAGGCACACGGTACCGCCGTTGGTCTGCCCAGCGATGACGACATGGGCAACTCTGAGGTTGGTCACAACGCGCTTGGCGCCGGCCAGGTGTTTGCCCAGGGCGCTAAGCTGGTCGGCCAGTCGATCGAAAGTGGCAAGATGTTTGCCTCTGAGACCTGGCAGAACCTGGTTGGCAACGTGAAGGCCAATGGCAGCACCCTGCATTTTATCGGCCTCTTTTCGGATGGTAACGTGCATTCGCACATCGACCACCTGAAGGCTATGCTTGCCCGCGCAAAGGAGGAGGGCGTTGCCTGTGCCCGTATTCACATCCTGATCGATGGGCGTGACGTAGGCGAGACCTCTGCGCTGGAATATATCCTGCCCTTTGAGGAATATCTGAACACGCTGCGCGCACCGGGCTTTGACGTTAAGATCGCCTCCGGCGGCGGCCGTATGAAGGTAACGATGGACCGTTACGAGGCCGATTGGTCGATGGTTGACCGCGGCTGGCAGACCCACGTGCTGGGCGAGGGCCGGCAGTTTGCCTCGGCCGAGGAGGCTGTTCGCACCTACCGTGACGAGCTGCACGTTATCGACCAGGACCTGCCCCCCTTCATCATTGCCGAAAACGGCAAGCCGGTTGGCACCATTGAGGATGGCGATAGCGTGATCTTCTACAACTTCCGCGGTGACCGCGCGATCGAGATCTCGCGCGCCTTTGACGGGGGTGAGGAGTTTACCGCCTTTGACCGCCGCCGCGTACCGCAGGTACAGTATGCCGGCATGCTGGAATACGATGGTGACCTGCACATTCCCGCCCATTATCTGGTCAACCCGCCCGAGATTACCGAGACCCAGAGCGAATATCTTTGTGCGACCGGCGTCTCGCAGCTGGCCATTTCCGAAACGCAGAAGTACGGCCACGTGACCTATTTCTGGAACGGCAACCGCAGCGGCAAGTTCTCTGAGGAGCTGGAGACCTATATCGAGATCCCCTCTGACGTGGTGCCCTTTGAGCAGCGCCCGTGGATGAAGTGTGCCGAGATCACCGATCGCCTGATCGAGTGCCTGGAAAGCGGCAAGTACAAGTATCTGCGCGTCAACTTCCCGAATGGCGATATGGTTGGCCACACCGGTAATTTCTTGGCTACCGAATGCTCGATGGAGGCGCTGGATCTGCAGCTTGCCCGTATTTTGGCCGTGGTAGATCGCCTGCACGGTGTCGCGCTGATCACCGCCGACCACGGCAACGCCGACGAGATGTACGAGATCGATAAGAAGACCAAGGAGCCTAAGGCCAATAAGGACGGCAGCTTCAAGGCAAAGACCAGCCACACGCTCAACCCCGTTCCGTTTATCATTTACGATAACTACACCAAGGATGGCTATACCGTAAAAGAGGATAAGGGTACCTTTGGTCTCTCGAACGTGGCTGCCACCACCGTGCGCCTGCTGGGCTATGAAGCGCCCGCCGCATGGGATGAATCGATCGTTGATTGAAAAAGAGAATAAGACAGGAGAAACCACATGAAAGAGCTTGAATTTCTGGCCGGCTTTGACCCAGAGGTTGCCGCTGCGTGCAAGGAGGAGCTTGCCCGCCAGCAAACCACCATTGAGCTGATCGCCTCTGAAAACATCGTTTCCCCCGCCGTGCTCACTGCAGCCGGCTCGGTGCTGACCAACAAATATGCCGAGGGGTATCCTGCCCACCGTTACTATGGCGGCTGCTACGCCGTTGACGTGGTAGAGGAGCTGGCACGCGAGCGTGCCAAAAAGCTTTTCGGCGCTGAATATGCCAACGTGCAGCCGCATAGCGGCGCCTCTGCCAACCTGGCTGTATTCTTTGCCCTCTTGACCCCGGGTGATACCGTCATGGGTATGAACCTGGCACACGGCGGCCACCTTTCGCACGGCTCGCCAGTCAATATCTCGGGTAAGTATTTCAACATCGTACCCTACGGCGTGGATGATGAAACGCACCGTATTGATTACGATAAGATGCGCGTCCTTGCCCTGGAATGTAAGCCAAAGCTGATCGTGGTTGGTGCCAGCGCCTACTCCCGCACCATTGATTTTGCCCGCTGTCGCGAGATCGCCGACGAGGTTGGCGCTTACCTGATGGTCGATATGGCGCACATCGCCGGCCTGGTAGCCGCAGGCGTACATCCCAGCCCGGTACCGTATGCCGACGTGGTGACCACTACCACGCACAAGACCCTGCGCGGCCCGCGCGGCGGTCTGATCCTGTGCCGCGAGGCGCTTGGTAAGCAGATCGATAAGGCCATCTTCCCCGGTACGCAGGGTGGCCCCTTGATGCACATCATCGCCGCCAAGGCCGTTGCGCTTGGTGAGGCGCTGAAGCCGGAATTTGTGGAATACCAGCAGAACATCGTTAAAAACGCCAAGGTGCTGTGCGACGAGCTGCTGCGCCTGGGCTTTAACGTGGTGTCCGGTGGCACCGATAACCACCTCATGCTGCTTGATCTGCGCCCCTTCAACATCACGGGTAAGGAGCTTGAGCATCGCCTGGACGAGGTGCATATCACCGCCAATAAGAACGCCATCCCGAACGACCCGCAAAGCCCGTTTGTTACCAGCGGCATCCGTCTTGGCACGCCGGCTGTTACCACGCGCGGCTTCCGCGAGGCAGAGATGAAGCAGATCGCCCGCTTTATCTATGACGTGGCCGTTGATTTTGAAGGAAACCGCGAGCGCGTGACCGCCGAGGTCTTAGCACTTTGCAAGCGCTTCCCGATCTACGAATAAGCAAAATAAAAAAGTGGACAGCCGTCCACTTTTTTATTTTTTGTCATTCTTGTCTTCCGTAGCGGGAACAAACTCCAAAAGGTCCTCGATTTTGCAATCTAAAACAGAGCAGATGCGGGCAAGCACGTCAACATCCAAGCGCGTGATCTTGTTCTTGCAATAATTGTTGATCTGCGTGCGTTGCATTTCTGCCCGTTGGCCTAACTTGTTTTTGCTGATGCCGGCCTTTTTGATCAGCTCGTCCAGCTTGATTTTTACAGTTCCGTATTGATCCATCACGATTTACCTGAATTTTAGTATTGACAAATCCATTATAAACAAGTTATAATAGAAATGTAAGATGTAAAATATCTTGTGCTACATCTTGCACATGCTTAAAGCGTAAAAGAGGTAAAGAAGAATGGAAAAGGGTATTGGTAAAAAAGCAATTGTGATTGGTGACGCGTTGCAGGAGTTTAACGAGCGGGAATAATAAACGAAAGTCGAAAAAGCCTTATATATCAAGGGTTTTCGGCACTTCAAACGGATTTTTGATACCGTTTTGATACCAAAGAGAATAATAAACAACGGCAGGAATGTGAAAATTTTTGTCGTTGATTTATTGAAAATATCCATTTTGTGTTGACAAAACAGCATAAAAAGGATATAATATAAGTGCGGGTGTATCT
>JAGASL010000034.1 GCA_017621755.1 Clostridia bacterium | reverse complement strand
GTGTTAGCACCGTAGTTCAGCATAGCAACCAGCAGGTTGTCAAGTGCCTCGCTCTGACCCATAGCGGCCATGGCGTATGCCTTGATGCTGACAGGAACGACCTTGCCGTAGTTCTTGTCACCAGCCTCGTTTACGGTGTAGGGGCGAACGTAGATCACATCGCTCATCTGCTTAGCGGTCAGGCCGGCGTAAGCAAACTTGTAAAGACCGTTCTCCTCAACGGCGGCACCCATATCGGTACCACCGGCAGCCAGCTGCTCAGCAGTCGGCTCAGCGGTCCAGTACTCCATTGCTACGGTAGTACCCTCAGCCTTTGCCAGAACGTTTGCATATACGTTCAGGGTAAAGTCCTTAGCGATATCCACGCTGGTGTGAGAAACCATAGGCGTTTCGGATACCTCAGTGAAGGAAACGGTGGGCTTGTAGTAGAACATCCAGTTATCCGGGTTGCCCTGTACGGTGCGGATGTCAATCGTGTCACCCATCTTAACGTCCAGGCTGAGCGGGAAGGGCCAGCTACCATCCTCGATCATGACCTTTCTAAAGTCATAGTTAATGTTGTAGCCTGCGGGATACAGATCGGGGGAGGTGAACCAGAAGTAGTCCTCATCAGCCGGCCAAACCTTTTCGCCACCCACGTAGATGGCCATAC
Organism: Clostridia bacterium; assembly: GCA_017621755.1. Classification (GTDB taxonomy): domain Bacteria; phylum Bacillota; class Clostridia; order Oscillospirales; family CAG-272; genus UBA1740. The sequence goes on along the minus strand of JAGASL010000034.1, from coordinate 47,262 downwards.
CGCCGGATACGGGGTTTTCGGAGCTCGATACGTTCGCGCTCAGCTCACGGCCGATCATCAGCTGGTCAAAATCAAGCTCTGCCTTGCCGCTGTAATCGGCGGTCTTCTGAATGGTGCTGATGTAGGAGCCAGCGCTCTCACCCTCCAGCACGGTGCCGGTGATAACGATCAGACCGGTACGGGAGGTGTAGTAGATACCACCGCCGGTGGTGCCCCAAGGGCCGCCGGAAACGGGGGTAAGGAAGATACCGGAGGAATCATACGCGAGAGGCAGGAAATTCATGCTCTCCTTCTCCCAAACGCCCATGGTCCAGCCACCGTGGAACTGTACGCTCTCGGTCTTGGCATCCCAGGTGGGGAGGTTGTCGGCAAACTTAGAGGGAGCGACGGTAACGGCAGACAGGGTCATGGTCTCTTCGCCCATGGTAACCTCTGCACCGTCGCGGTAATCGGCTACGCCGTCACCATTGGCATCCCAACCGATGAAGATCAGGTCGCTGGTGTAGGTAGGCAGAGTCACGGTAGCGCCCGGGCGAACCTTGATCGACTGGGTCATGCTGCCAAACGGGTCAGAAAGCACCAGGTAGATCGCGCCAGCCGGCTTCTGAACCATGACGGGCTCCATGAATACGGCGTTACCGGCACCGGCTACGCAGAAGGAAACGATATCACCAGCAGAAGCCTCGAAGGAGACAGGTTCAAGCTCCGCCAGGATGCTCTCCAACGTGGTGCTGCTGCTGCTGATATTGAACCAACCGTCGGTCTTATCAGCGGTAGCGGTAACCGGCCATACGGGCTGGCCGTTTACCAAAATGGCAATTTTGTGCATGGATTCAAGCAGGTGCTCAAACCTCGTAAAGGAAACACCGTAGGTGCCTGCCTCAGCAACAGTGTACTGAATAGCGGAAATAAAGCCGTTACCGGAGGTGGTAATGCCGCCCGGCTTCAAAACACCACTCTCAATCAAGCCCTGATTTGCCTGCCACTCAGCGCCGGGATGCAGATGCCACAGCGGCGCACCGTCCCAAATGCTAGCCGCCTCGCCGTTTGCGTACCGGGTAGCACGGGCAACGTAGGCTTCTTCCGTAGATACCCAGTTGATATCATGCTTACCAACGCCACCCTGATCGCCCGCCATAAACATAACGCGGGAGTAGGGGGTGAAGGTACCGTCAAGCTTATATTCGCCAACCTTCCAGTTGCTGTTGCCCTGGTCTACCTTAAAGGTATCCTCGGCCAGCAGGAAAGCCAGATAGTCTTCTACGCTTGCAAAAGCATCATCAGAGGTATCCAGTCCCTTGCCGTTAGCGGGGTCATAAGCCCCCTTCATCTTATAGAATTCAGAGATGCTATAGGTAACGCTGAACTCTTCGATAAAGGAGAACTTTACAGGCTCCGGAGCGGGGATCTGCTTCAGCGCGGGAACCACGGTAACCGGCAGGTGGCCACCCTGAATAGCAAAGGTAACCTTATCACCGGCGTAAAGCTCGATAGATTCGAAAGCAACAGAAATAGCCAGGTTAACGGCATCGGCTGCGGTGGTGGCACCGGCAGCAATGGTATACCAGCTGTTATAATCGGCAGCGGAAGCGGCAAGAGGCCATACGATGTTACCGTTTACCAGAACGGCAAGCTTGTGACCGCCGGTGCTACCGTCAACGATATCCTCAGCGATCATGGGGAGGTAGAAGCCCTCCTCAGCTACGGTATACTGGATACCGATGGCCTTTGCGGCATTAGTGTGGGTAAAGCCGTTGAACTTGGCCTGGCCCATCAGCGCAGCGCCGGTCCAAATGTTAGAGGCGTCAACACCGCCGCCCAGGCCGCCGTTTGCGTTAGCAGTCTCAATGTACTTATCCAGCGCTGCCTTATAATAGGCATCGGTGGTGATCCAGCTAACGTCATGCCCGTTGGCGGTATCGGTGGCGTAGAAGGCAACACGGTCAAACGGTGCCAGCGCGCCGGTGGCAACGTCGTATTCACCTGCCAGCCAGCCGTAATCGCCCTGGTTGACAGCGAAGGTCTCGGGCAGCTCGAGCCATGCCTTATAAGCGGCATCGTCGGCATAGCCGGCCTCCTGATACTTCGTCTCGGAAATGGTCTTGGTAAAATTCGGGTAGGCGTCTGCATAGCTGAAGATCTTGTCAGCAGCGCCCTCCCCCTCCTCTGCCAGCACGGGGATCAGCAGCGCGGGGACCGCGGTGATGAGCATGCAAAGCACGAGGAAAAAGCTAAGGATCTTTTTCATGTGGGGGTCTTCCTTTCTTTCTTTTTATAGGCAAAAACCTACTATGAAACAATTTTAGCACGGCTATATAAAAATGTCAAGTTTTTGCTAAAAATTCAGCATTTTTATCAAATTCGGACATTGTTTTTTGTACATTTTCACAATAAACCGAGGGCGCTGTTGGTAAAAAACACCAACAGCGCCCTCAAAAAGCGATCATTCACCCAGCGACTGGCGGTACGCCTGGACCGCATCGCCGTATTCCATCATGGCATAGACCATCTGCTTGGCGCCCTCGTCAAGCCCCGTGTCAGACACGTTGCGCGCCACGTAGCTTTCTACGCTGTAGACCAGCGTAGCGCTATGCCCCGCGGGGGTCACGGCGCGAATGTAGTAGGGGCGGCCAAACTCGGCGGCGTAAATACCGCTGGTCACGGCCAGGTACCCCTCAAAGGGGGCTACCTTTTCCAAGGGGAAGGCGGTGGGGTCTTCAAAATCCGGGTTATCAGCCACCTCTACGAAAATATCCTCGACCAGCATAGCCGCCTCGGCATTTTTATTGAGCATCTGCCATTCCGGGTAGCCAGAGCCGCCATTGACACGCAGCTTCTCCTGCCCTGCCACGTTTACGTATAGCTTAAAGCAGGCCGCCTCGCCGATCACCATAGAGGTGCTGACCAGCTCAGCCTCGCTCTGCGTGGCCTCACCCTCCTTGCGCAGCACCGATTGGTAGTCACGCACCACCGGCTGCTTGGCCGCGGCCGGCAGATAATCGTTTGCCAGGTTGCCGGGGCGATAGGAATTGTAGACCTGAGCCGCCGCACCGTAATTCAGCATAGCCACCAGCACGCGGTACAGGGGGCTTCCCTGCTCAGCATCGGCCAAGAGACGCATGGCGTAATCACGCATAGAGAAAAAGTAAGAAACGCCCTTGACGACCTGGTTATCCTTCCGGCAGGAGGGAATGACCTCGATCTCCTCGGTCATAGAAAGCAGCGTCAGGTGCGGGTAGGTGACTACGTAAAGCCCCTCCTCCTCCGCCGGCACGGCACTATAGGTCACGCCGCCAACCATGGCGCGCACGTTCTCGCCCCCCTCGGGCACGCGAATATAAAAGCGAACGGTAAAATCCTCACCCATGCTGGCACGAACACCCACCACCACCGGCTGGGTGGCCGTTCCCACCGCTACCACCGGCAGGCCGGCAAGCGAAAGCAGCAGCACGAGCGAGAGCAAGCAGCAAAGCACTCTTTTCACGGTAACATCCCTTCTTGCGCCAAGCGCAAAGAAAAATACAACAGTAGTTTACCACAAAGCGCGCCTCTTGTCAAGCCGTTTTGCGGTAGCAACAAAAATGTCACCCGGTTTATAAAAACAGGGTGACATTTACCTTTACAGCATCAAGCCGCAGACAAGCTCACTCAGCTCAGTGGGGTTTTCTACGCTCATACCGCCAACCAGGCGTGCCTGGGCATACAGGATCTTGGTGCAGGCAGCCAGGCGATCGCGGTCGCCCTCGTACAGCGCGCGCAGGCGGGCAGCCAGCGGATGATCAAGATTGATCTCCAGCACGGTAGCAGCCTTTACGCTGCCATCACTATTGGGCATGCCGTTCAACACCTTCTCCATCCCCAGCGAAATGCCCCCCTCGCTGCCAAGGCAGACGGGGTGGTTCTTCAGGCTGGCGGAGAAGCGCACGGCGCTGACCTTATCGCCCAGTGTCTCCTTCATGAAGGTCAGCATATCCTTGGCGCCCTCGTTCTCGCCCTTTAGCTTTTCCTTTTCCTCATCGCTGGCAATATCCAGCGACTCGTCCGAAACGTTGACGAACTTACATTCCTGATAGGTACCCAGCGTACGCAGGGCAAACTCGTCTACGTCATCAGAAAGATACAGCACCTCAAAGCCACGGTCAACCACCGCCTCTGCCTGCGGCAGCATTGCAGCGGCCTCTACCGTTTCGCCGCAGGCGTAGTAGATGGTCTTTTGCTCCTCCTTCATGCGGGAGGTATATTCCTTCAGCGTGACCAGCTTCTTTTCTGCCGAGGAGGTGAACATCAGCAGGTCGGTCAAGACGTCCTTGTGCATGCCGTAATCCGCATATACGCCAAACTTCAGCTGCAGGCCAAAGGCACCGTAGAACTTCTCATAGGCCTCGCGGTCGCTTTCCATCAGCTTCAGCAGCTCGGATTTGATCTTTTTTTCTACCGTGCGGGCGATCAGCTTCAGCTGGCGGTCGTGCTGCAGCATCTCACGCGAGATGTTGAGCGAAAGGTCGGCGCTATCCACCAGGCCGCGCACAAAGCTGAAATAATCGGGCACCAGGTCAGCGCACTTTTCCATGATCATCACGCCGCTGGAATAGAGGCAAAGCCCCTTTTCATAGCTCTTGGTGTAATAATCAAAGGGGGCGTGAGAGGGGATAAAGAGCAGCGAATGGAAGGAGGCTGTGCCCTCGCTGACCGTATGGATGGTCTTAACGGGCGCCTCGTAATCGTAGAATTTCTCGCGGTAGAAGGTGTTATATTCCTCCTCCGTGATCTCAGAGGCAGGGCGCTTCCACAACGGCACCATGCTATTAAGCGTAGCGATCTCCCTTACCGTTTCGTATTCGGGCTCCTTGCCCTCCTCGCCGCCGGCCTTCGGGCGGTGTTCCTCTACCTCCATGCGGATGGGGTAGCGGATATAGTCGGAATACTTGCGCACCAGCTCGCGGATCTTATATTCCTCAAGGAAGTCGCTGTAGCGCTCGTCATCGGTATCGGGCAAGAGATACAGCGTGATCTCAGTGCCGTTCTCTGCCTTTTCGCAGGGCTCGACGGTATAGCCATCTGCCCCCTCGGATTGCCATTCCCACGCCTCGGCCGCGCCAAACACACGCGAGCGCACGGTAATGCGCTTAGCCACCATAAAGGCAGAATAGAAGCCAACGCCAAACTGACCGATGATATCGACCTTTTCACGTGCTTCTTCATCCTGCTTAAAATCAAAGGAGCCGCTCTTGGCAATGGTGCCAAGATTGTTTTCAAGCTCCTCCCTCGTCATGCCGCAGCCGTTATCGGTGATGGTAAGCGTGCGCGCCTCCTTATCCCGCACCAGCGTAATAGCATACTCGTCACGCGCAAGGGTGACGGATGCATCAGTCAGGGAGCGGTAATATAGCTTATCCAACGCATCGCTGGCGTTAGAGATCAGCTCACGCAGAAAGATCTCCTTATGGGTATAGATCGAATTGATCATCATATCAAGCAGCTTTTTCGACTCGGTTTTGAACTGTTTCTTTGCCATGATTATTGCCTCGCTCTTTCGTTTTAGCACTCTCTTTGCCAGAGTGCTAATTTAGTATAGCAATATTTTCCCGACTTGTCAAGAGATTATATAAAAATTCAAAAAATAGACACAAAAAAACCGGCCGTGAGAGCACGGCCGGGCTAACGATGAAGCTACTTTACCTGATGCTTGCGGTGGCGGCGCAGGGCATAGGTAGCAAATACGCTGATGGCAACCAGCAGCAGGCAGGAGACCAAGCTGAGCACCAGCTCGGTACGGGCCGCCGTTTCCAAAAAGCCACGCTGGAAGGAGCCAGATACCGTGCCGATGACCAAGCAGATCACAAGGCAGGCAACAAACAGTAAAAAGGCAAGGTTGGCGCAAAACGCCCGAACAGAAAAATCGCGCATGATAATGGCTCCTTTCTTTTTGATGTTTTTATTTTACACCAAAAATATGAACTGGATATGAACAAAACGCCCGTTTATGAAGACAATATGGATTTTTGTTTGTCATTTTTTCACCTATTGTTCACAATTCCGACAAAAAGTGCGTGATCAGCCCCCTTGTCGCCTCGCCATACGGTGCCAGTTGACCAGCCCGTAGATATCATTGATAAAGAACATGACAAAGCAGATCACCATGGGGATATACGAAGGGTCTACCATCGCGGAAAGCAGCCACAAAAGGATAAGCACCACGTCGTTTGCCGCATAGGCCAGCGCGTAATAGGGACTACGCAGAAAGGTAAGCGCCGAGGCAAGAAAGCTGGTGGTAACAGAGACCGTGCTGACAAGCAACCGGGCATTGCCCATCGCCCCGAGAATGAAATAAAAGGCGGTGGTAACGGCGGCAGTGGCGGCAGAAAGAAGCAGCCAATGCCGCCTGGCAAGGCGGCGCACGGTCACCTCTGCCGTTTCACCGTATGGGTGGCGCAGCCAAGAGATCACGGCGCAAATAGCCATGGGCGAGGTCATACCGAGATAGGTGATCATTTCCCCATAATACTGCTGCCAAAAGGAAACGATGCCGTACAGCACCGCAAAGACCACCGTCAGCACCTGGCCAAGCACGTAGCCCTTGGCCACAAAGATCAAGGCGGTGACCCCGACGAGCGAGGCCAGCACCGAAAGCAGATCTGCCCCGGGTGAAAGCAGTGAGGAGATGCCCACGCCAAGCAGAGAGAACAACCAAAGCCCCCATTCAAAGCGCGTAAGATCAGAAAACGGATTATGCCAGCTCTTCTTCATAAGTCCCCCATAACAAAAAACAGCACCCGCTACGCATCTTCTAAGACCTAACGATGCGCCGCGAATGCACAGCATTCTCTACCCGGTGGCAGATTTTTGCTAAATTATACCACATCTCGGTCAAAAAGTCAATTGACTTTTACAAAAAGCTGCTATATAATAAAGAAAAAAAACACGAGGTGCCACTATGGATATCAAGCAGCTGTTTGCTAACAAGGAAGAGGTCAATATCGTGTTCTTAGGTGGCTCGATCACCGAGGGCGCATGCGCAACCAAAAAGGAGCTATGCTACGCCAGCCTGACGAGCGCGTGGCTTACCGAGCAGCTGGGCGGCAGTAAGCGCGTTCACTGCCACAACAAGGGCGTAGGCGGTACCAATTCGCAATACGGGCTGTTTCGCCTGAACCGCGACGTGATCAGCAAGAAGCCGGATCTGGTATTTCTTGAATACGCCGTCAACGATGGCGGCCGCGATATGCGCCTGTATATGGAAAGCATCGTGCGCAGCCTGCAGGAAAGCTGCGACCCGTATATCGTGTTTCTCTACACCACCAACGAAAGCTACGCAACCGACACCCATTACCATGAGGAACTGGCCGCCTACTACGGCATTCCCGAGATCAGCCTTAAGGATGCGCTGAAGCGCACGCTTGACGGTAAAAACGCCCGTGAATGTGGCTATTTTACAGATGCCGTTCACCCGGCCAACCTTGGCCACGAGGTCTACTTTCACGAGATGGTACGCTGCCTCTCCTGCCCTGACTATTATAAAAAGGCAGAAAAGCGCCCGCCCCTGATCGCCGGCAGCGGTGCCGTGCGCACAGAATTTATCTCCTCCGCCGGCGAGCGGGTGACCCGCGTGGGCGAATGGGAGACCAATACCGAAAACCCGGAGAGGCCGTGGGCAAAGAGCACTATGATCGGCAATCGCCTTTGCTTCTCGTTTGAGGGGACTATTCTTGGTATCGAGCATGCCCTGCATGCCAATAGCTGCATGTACGAGGTGTGGATCGACGGTAGTCTGGCAAGAACCATGCACCCGGTATACGGCGACATGATCTCTAACCAGCTGGTGCATGATTTCGCCACGATCGACCTGCCACGCGGCCGGCATGAGGTAGAGATCGTATCCGTGCCCAGCACCAACGAGCGCTATACCGGCAGCCAGACGATGATCTACAATTTCATCGTAGGCGACTGGACGTAATACAAAAAGCACACCGCCATCCGTGGCGGTGTGCTTTTCTTATGCATTCACGGCGTCGACGAAGCGCAGGAAGGCTGCTCTGCCCTCCTCGGTGCACTTGAATACACCGGCATCCTCCAGCACGTGGGTAAAGGTGATGCCGATCTCCTTTTTCAGAATATCGCGCACGTTACCAGCGTTGAAGCTGTACTGGTTGCGGAATGCCTCGAACCATGCCTTGTGCTTTTCAATGCTGGGCGTATCGGCAAAATCGCGGCCGGCAAGAATAGCATCTGCCATCTGCTCGATCTCTGCCTTCAGGCGAGAGGGGAGTACAGCAAGCCCCATCACCTCGATCAGGCCGATGTTCTCCTTCTTGATATTGTGATATGCCGCGTGGGGATGGAATACGCCAAGCGGATGCTCCTCGGTGGTGATGTTGTTACGCAGCACCAGATCCAGCTCGAACTTGCCATCGCGGCAGCGCGCGATGGGTGTGATGGTATTGTGCGGCTCGCCATCCGTCTCGGCAAAGACGAAGGCAGCCGGGTCAGAATAGGCGCGCCATGCGTGCAGGATCTTATCAGCAAGCGCCACCAGGCGCTCCTTTTCTGTGCCGCGCAAGCGAATGACCGACATCGGCCAACGAACAATGCCCGCCTCTACATCGGCAAAGCCCGCAAACGCAAGCATCTTCTCAAACGGGGCCTTGGCCATGGCAAAGGTGTAGCGGCCGCCCTGCATATGGTCATGCGCAAGGATAGAGCCACCCACGATGGGCAGATCGGCATTCGAGCCGATGAAATAATGCGGGAACTGCTCAACAAAGTTGAGCAGCTTGGCAAAGCTGCTGCGATCGATCTTCATCGGCGTGTGGGCGCCGCTGAGGGCGATGCAGTGCTCGTTGTAATATACGTAGGGGGAATACTGGAGATACCAATCCGAGCCGGCCATCTTAAAGGGGATCATGCGCAGGTTCTGGCGCGCGGGGTGGCGCACGTTGCCGGCATAGCCCTCGTTCTCATGACAGAGCAGGCACTTCGGATAGCCACTTTGCGGCATAAGCTTGGCGGCGGCAATGGCCTTGGGGTCCTTTTCGGGCTTAGAGAGGTTGATGGTGATATCGATCTCACCGTACTCGCTCGGTGCCGTCCACTTCAGGTCCTTGGCTACGCGGTAGGTACGGATATAATCGCAATCGCGGCTGAGCTTGTAGAAATAGTTGGTCGCCTTTTCCGGGCTCTCACGATACAGCTCGCGGAATCGGCCGATCACCTCGCTCGGGCGGGGGGTGAGAAGGCCCATGATCGCCGTATCGAACAGGTCGCGGTAAACAACGCTATCCTCCTCAATCAGGCCGGCCTTAACGGCGTAATCGTTGATCCTCTTCAGAATAATCTCCAGCTCTGCCGGCTCAGCTTCCGTATCCTCGTACTCGGAAAGGTGCAGGGCTGCAAGCAGCTGGTTGGTGGCATAGGCGCGATCCTCAGTCTCGATCAGACCGGTGCTGATCGCATAATCCACCAGCTGGCGAATGGTCTTGTTCATGTTCTCCATTGTATTCTCTTCCTTCTACTACAAATGATACTACTATTATAGCATGTCTTTTCCTGAATGTCAAAGAAAAGTGAAAGATTTATCAAAATTGAAAGGCTGCAATCTCTGCCGGGGTGGGGATAGCCACGGCGGCACCGTTTCGCGTCACGGCTACGGCCGCGGCACGGGCGGAAAGCTCCATTGCCTGCGGCACGGGCATGCCCGCACTGACCGAGGCAAGAAAATAGCCGGTAAAGGTATCCCCGGCGCCGGTGGTATCCACCGCGCGGACGCGGTAGGCCTGCTGCGCAAAGTCACCCTCTCTTCCGCTATACAGCGAGCCTTGGCTGCCAAGCGTGAGCAGCACGTTGGCATGCGGGTAGCGCGCGCGCAGGGCGCGCAGGGCGGCTGCCGGCTCCTCTTTCCCGCTCATGGCGGCGGCCTCTACCTCATTGAGGATCAGATAGTCGATCGCCTCGGTCGGCAGGGCGAGCAGACCCTCGTCAAAGGGGGATGGGTTCAGCGCTACGCGCATGCCGCGGGCGTGCGCCTCGCGCACAAGAAAATCGATACCGTTGATCTCGTTTTGCAGCAACAAAACATCTCCCGCATCAAAATGCGAAAGCGTTTCTCGCATATCACCCTCACGCTGGGCTTGGTTGGCGCCACCGTAGAGCAGAATACAGTTCTGCCCCGCAGGCACCACCTGAATGATGGCGCGGCCGGTAGGGGTATCCACCCGGCGCACGAAGCGGCAATCCACACCGGCGGCGGTCAAAAAATCGGTCAAAAATTCCCCGTCTGCGCCGATGCAGCCGGCGTGATACACCTTGGCCCCCGCGCGGCTCAGCGCTACCGATTGGTTAAGCCCCTTGCCGCCCGTATTACGGGCAAAGGCGGTGGGGGCCAGCGTTTCGCCGGCCTGCACGAAGTGGGGCACGGCATAGGTCTCATCTATATTTAATGAGCCGTAATTTAAGATCCGCATGCTCACACCTCTGTCAAGCGACGGATCAGCTCGGCCATCAGCGCATCACGGCTGATGTGATGCACGTAGCGGCAAAGCGGCGCATTGGCGCGGTGCTCATAAAGCCCGTCATAGGCCGGCAGCGGCGTGGGGATCAGCTTGCTTTGCATAAAGCGCTCGCCATCATTGAAGAGCCAGGCAACGGCCGTCACATCCCAGATCACACGGGACCACACGTAGTCGGAGTTTTGCTGTGCGTGCAGCACCGCCTTAGCCAAATAATCGGCCAGCGGATTTTTTCCGACCAGCCATTTCTCCAGCTCCGGCTTCGAGATGGCAAAGGCATCTACCACGCCCATGCAGGGCAGCTGCACAAAGGGCACGCCGCAGCCCATGACCACCCGCGCGGCGGCAATATCCTGCACCATGTTAAATTCCTTGGTATGCGCCCAATCCTGACTGTGGCCGCCAAGCCAGACCACCACGATCTTTTCCTTGATCTCGGGTGCCAGCAGCAGGGCCGAGGCCACGTTGGTGATCGCGCCGATGGCCACCACATAAAGCGGGCGCTCAGGCGAATAGGGCATGGCACGCGCGATCAGGTCGCGCGCGGCGGGGGAATCCACCGCCTCGGTCTCTGAGGGCAGATAGCGGTCAGAGCCGCGGTAGCGCGGCAGGTCCTCGCGCCCCAGCAGCGGCAGCAGGCGGCCAAGCTCGTCATAGCTTTTTTCCATGCCGTCGGCCGGGCCGCTTGAATTGCTGTTATAAAACGGGGCGGCATAAAGCGCCAGCGGGCGCACGCGCTCCGGCATGCGCAAAAACAGCGAAATGGCAAACTGGTCGTCTACCTCATTATAGGCATCGGTATCCAGCACGGCATCGATCACGCCGGCCGGCACGGTTAAATTTTGTATACGCTGTGCATCTGTCATGGTCATTCTCCTTTGTCCGGCACATGGTTATAATCAAAGCCGAGATGTGAAAGCACCAGGCGCGCGATCAAGGTGGCGCCTACGTAGTTGGGGTGAATGCGATCCCACGCGATATAGGAGGAGTGGCGATACTGAAAATACGCATCAAAGGCGGCCTGCAGATCAATGAAGGTGCAGCCGTGCTTCTCTGCCAGCTCACGCAGGATATCGGCATATTCCGCCATGCGCACGCGCAAGGCATCCTGCTTGCAGGGCTCCATGTAATAGGGGGTGATCAGCAGTATGCCCTTGGCCATGCTCTTGACCGAAAGGATCATCTTCTCAACGTTCTCGCGGTATTCCTCGGGCAAGACGTGCCATTCCTTCTGCGCGGGGCAATCAAACTGGCGCCACACGTCGTTAATGCCAATGCAAATGCTGACCCATTGCGGGTGATAGGGCAGCACGTCCCGTTCCCATCTCGCCAGCAGATCGCGGCTGGTATTGCCGGAGATGCCGGCGTTTACCACGCGGATCTCCCGCTCCGGGTACACGGCGGCCAGCAGGCTTTCTACCTGGCGCACGTAGCTCTTACCGCTGCCAAGGTTTTCAAAAAGGCCCTCGCCGACCGGGGTCTGGCTACCCATATCGGTCACCGAATCACCAGCGAATACGATACAATCGTTATGTGCAAGCAACATAGCAATCCTCCTTTAGCCAACGAATGCGCCGGCGGCGGTCAATCTCTTACGGATTTCCTGTGCGTCTGCCTCTGCCACGCTTACGCCGCTATCGTGCGCAACAGAAGCGGCAACGCCGGCTGCCTCGCCGGTACAGGAGCAGATGGGCATGATACGGATCGAGGCCTGCGCCTCGTGCGTGGCGCTGATGCAACGGCCAACAACCAGCAGGTTATCTAAATCCTTCGGCAACAGAGAGCGGTAAGGGATGGTATAATATACCCCCTCTGGGAAGTAGTAGTGGCTGGTGCCGCTGCCGTCCGGCGAATGAATATCCACGTCATAGTTGCCGGCGGCAATGCTATCCTCAAAATGCACGCAATCCTTCAGCTCCTCTACCGTCAGCAAATGGCGACCGTCGATCATGCGGCTCTCACGCACGCCGATCTCGGCGGCGGTCATCAATAGGTCGGCGTGGGCAAAGGCCTCGAAATTATTCCGCAGGAAGTGGAAGAGCTCTACCACCTGCTCACGCGCCATAGCCTCGGCACGAGAGCGGTCAAACGGGTCGGTGGGGTCAAGCTTAACGATACGGGTGGTGTTGAAATGCAGAATGCCGGGAATGCGCGTGCCAAAGATCAGCACGTCCTCACGCGGGTTCTTGATCTTACCGGCCGCCTGCCACTCACGGTAAAGCGGGCTGATCTCACTGCGGTGAACGCGATAGCTATCCATATCCACGTTACCAAGGCGGAAGCACAGGGTCATGGGCTGGCAGAGCGAATCACTCTCTCTGCCGAGATGGTAGGGGCTACCGGCCATGGCCACCAGCGTGGCGTCGCCCGTAGCATCTACGTAGCTGTCAGCCGTAAAGGTATAGATGCCGCCAACGGTCGCAAAGCTGAGCGAGGATAGGCGCGCGCCCTCTCGCTCTACCCCGCACAGCGTGGCGTGAAGAAGCACCGTGACGCCGGCCTCTGCCATCTTACGGTCAAAAAGAACCTTCATCGTCTCTTCGTGAAAATTCATGCCCTTGCCGCTGTAGCCATAGATCTCATCTGCCTCCAGCGCCTCGTGCACCTCACGAAAGATGCCGTCTGAAAGGTCCAGCCGATGGCTCCCCTTTTCGTCAGTAACCGACGTATAATACCGCATATAGGGATTAACAAGGCAGGTAACCGCCGCGCCGCCAAGCGCGCCGCTTGCCTCGCAGAGCAAAACCGAAAGTCCACCGCGTGCCGCTGCCAGCGCTGCCGAGCAGCCGGCCTGCCCACCGCCAACCACGATCAGATCAAAGTGTTTCATGCAGAACCCTCCCACACGTGTTTTTGTCTTCATTTTACCATACAAACCCATAAAAAACAACCCACGGCAAGAGTTTTTTTGCCGTGGGCTTGAAATTATTCCAATTCAAAGGCACCGGTATACAGCTGATAGTATTTGCCGCGCTCGGCAATCAGCTTTTCGTGATCACCGCGCTCAATAATGCGCCCCTGCTCTAACACCATGATCACATCCGAATTGCGAACGGTGGAGAGACGGTGAGCAATAACGAACACCGTGCGGCCGTGCATCAGGCTATCCATGCCGCGCTGCACGATGGCCTCAGTACGCGTATCGATCGAGGAGGTAGCCTCGTCAAGGATCATGACAGGCGGGTCGGCTACCGCGGCACGCGCGATCGAGATCAGCTGCCGCTGCCCCTGCGAAAGGTTGGCGCCGTTGGCAGTCAGCTGGGTGGCGTAGCCATCCGGCAGGCGGGTGATAAAATCGTGCGCGTTGGCTAATTTTGCGGCGGCTATGCACTCCTCATCCGTCGCGTTCAGCTTGCCGTAGCGAATATTCTCCATCACCGTGCCGGTAAAGAGGTTGGTATCCTGCAGCACGATGCCAAGCGAGCGGCGCAGATCTGCCTTTTTGATCTTATTGATATTGATACCATCGTAGCGAATCTTACCATCGGCAATATCGTAGAAGCGATTGATGAGGTTGGTGATGGTAGTCTTGCCAGCGCCGGTGGCACCAACGAAGGCAACCTTTTGACCCGGCTCGGCGTACAGGGTCACGTCATGCAAAACGATCTTTTCGGGCACGTAGCCAAAATCCACCTCGCTCATGCGCACGTCACCCGCAAGGGGCGTATAAGTCACGCTACCATCCTCGTGCGGGTGCTTCCAGGCCCAGTGGCCAGTGCGTGCAGCGCATTCGGTCAGCTCGCCATTTTCATCCTTGCAGGCGTTGACCAGCGTTACGTAGCCGTCATCCGTCTCCGGCACCTCATCCATCAGCTCAAACACGCGTTCAGCGCCTGCCAGCGCCATAACAACAAAGTTGACCTGCTGCGAGACCTGGCTGACATTGTTGACGAACTGCCTGGTCATACCAAGGAAGGTGACTACGATCGCCAGCATGGACATTTCTACACCAAGCAGAGCATGCAGCGAAATATCCGGCGCATCCAGCGCGATCAGCAGGGCACCAATAAAGGCGACCAGCACGTAAAAGATGTTGCCGATGTTACCCATAATAGGCATCAGCGTATTGGCAAAGATGTTGGCGCGGGTGGCATCTGAGCAGAGCTGCTCGTTCAGGCGATCAAAATCTGCCTGGCTTGCCTGCTCGTGGCAAAAAACCTTTACCACCTTTTGGCCATTCATCATCTCCTCAATAAAGCCCTCCTCCTTACCCAGCGACTTCTGCTGCCGGACAAAATACTTGGCCGAATTGCCACCCACAAAGCGGGTAACGAACAGCATCAGCAGCACGGCAGAGAAAACGACCAGCGTCATCCACACGCTGAAATACAGCATGATCAGCACCAGCACGATCAGGGTCAGGGCGCACTGGAAGACGGTGGGGATAGACTGCGAGATCAGCTGCCGGATGGTATCGATATCGTTGGTATAATGCGACATGATATCGCCACGGTTGTGCGTATCAAAATAGCGGATGGGCAGATTTTGCATACTGCCGAACATACGCTTGCGCAGCTTATTGAGAAAGCCCTGGGTGATGATAGCCCCCAGGCGGGTATAGACAAGCGAGGTGATAAGGCCGATGAGATAAACACCGGCCATCAGCAGCAGCGAGCGTAAGATCGCTGGTGCCAGCTCGGCATATACCTCAGCACCCGGCCGACCGGCCTTTGCCATCGCAACACCCTGCTCGATGTACGAGGCAATGGTCTGAATATACACGGCCGGCGAAACGCCCACGATCGCCAAAATGACGATACAGGCTAAAACAATAATAACCTCTTTTTTGTAGTAGGAGAGCAAAAGACCGATCAAGCGACCAAGCGTGCCCTTTGCATTCTTGGCGCGGCGGCCATCCCCCCTCATGCGCGGTGCGGCCATCAGTCTTCACCTCCTGCCTTGGTCTGCGATTCATATACCTCGCGGTAGATGGGGCTTTTTGCCAGCAGCTCCTCATGCGTGCCGCAGGATTCGATCGTGCCGTTTTCCATCACCACGATGCGGTCGGCATCCTGCACCGAGGAAACACGCTGGGCAATGATGATCTTGGTGGTGCCGGGAATCTCCTCACGCATCGCGCGGCGAATCATGGCATCGGTTCGGGTATCAACAGCCGAGGTGGAATCGTCAAGGATCAGGATCACGGGCTTCTTTAACAGCGCGCGGGCAATGCACAGGCGCTGCTTTTGCCCGCCGGAAACGTTCGACCCGCCCTGCTCGATATAGGTATCATACCCATCCGGGAAGGAGCGGATAAACTCATCCGCCTGGGCAAGACGGCAGGCGTGCACCAGCTCCTCGTCGGTGGCATCCGGGTCGCCCCAGCGCAGGTTTTCCTTGATCGTGCCGGAGAAAAGAACGTTTTTCTGCAAAACCACCGCTACGGCGTTGCGCAGCGTTTCTAGATCGTATTCACGCACGTCACGCCCACCAACACGCACGCGCCCCTCGGTGGCATCGTAAAGGCGAGAGATGAGATTAACAAGAGAGGTCTTAGACGAGCCGGTACCGCCGATAATGCCAACCGTTTCGCCGGCGGCAATGTGCAGATCAATATGGGAAAGGGCATTCTTTTCTGCCTTTTCAGAATACTTAAAGGAAACGCTCTCAAAATCAATGGCGCCGTTTTCAACCGCCATCAGCGGATTTTCCGGGTTCTTGATGGTGCTTTCCTCAGAGAGCACCTCGGCAATACGGCGGGCAGATTCTGCCGCCATGGTGATCATCACAAACACCATAGAGACCATCATCATGCTCATCAGTATCTGCATGGAATAGGTCAGCATGCTGGAAAGCGTGCCCACATGCAGGCTAGTCTCGCCAAACTGTGAGATCACGATCTTCGAGCAGAAATAGGAGATCAGGATCAGAGAGGTGTAGATGCAGAGCTGCATGACCGGGTTGTTGAATGCAAGGATCTTTTCTGCGCGGGTAAAATCGTTACACACGTCGTCCGAGGCGCGGTTGAATTTTTCACGCTCGTACTCCTCACGCACAAAGGATTTGACCACACGCATGCCAACCACGTTTTCCTGCACCGATTCGTTCAGCTTATCGTATTTTTTGAACACGCGGCGGAACAGGGGCATGACCTTGCCGATGATAAAAAAGAGAGCAAAGGCCAGCACCGGCAGAATACCGGCAAAGATCCAGGCCAGGCTACCGCCTAAGCGCACCGACATCACAAAGGCAAAGATCAGCATAAACGGGCAGCGAATGGCCGTGCGAATGATCATCATATAAGCATTTTGCACGTTAGCCACGTCGGTGGTCAATCTGGTGACCAGGCTGGAGGTAGAAAACCGGTCAATATTAGCAAAGGAATAGGTGCCTATACGAGCATAAAGATCATGCCGCAGGTTTTTGGCAAAACCGCAGGAGGCAACCGAGCAGAAATAACCGGCTAAAATGCCAAAGGTGAGCGACAAAAGCGCCATGCCCAGCAAAACAAAGCCGTATTTCAGCACGGTGGGAATGCCCAGATTATCCTCAATGGCCTTGATTAGGTCAGCCGTGAAAAACGGGATCAGGCATTCGGCCACCACCTCAAGCGAGACAAGAATGGGGGCAAGAAGCGAGGGGCGCTTATATTCCCGTACAGCGCCCATCAGCGTTTTTAGCATAGATTTTCCTCCTTATCTTTATAGAAAGAAACAACTTATATTATAACAAGAACTACCTTTTAAGTCAAGCAAAGCGACAGCGCAAAACATGAATTTTTTGTAAACCTTCATTTTCCCAAAAAGAGTTGACCTTTTCAAAAAAACATGATATACTAAATAAGTTGTGACTAAAAAACGGAGGACGTATTGTGATTACCGTATCAAACGTTAGCTTTCAATTTGGCGGGCAGCTGCTGTTCAAGGACGTAGACCTGAAATTTACCGAGGGCAACTGCTACGGCGTGATCGGTGCCAACGGTGCCGGCAAATCCACCTTTCTGAAGCTGCTGTGCCGCGAGTTGGAGCCCACGCACGGCGAGATCTCGATCCCCGCGACGGCACGCATGTCGGTTTTGCGGCAGGACCACTTTGCCTTTGACGAATACACAGTGCAGGACACCGTGATCATGGGCAACCGCCACCTGTATGACGTGATGAAGGAAAAGGATGCCATCTACGAAAAAGAGGATTTTTCGGATGAGGACGGCATTCGCGCCTCAGAATTAGAGGCAGAGTTTGCCGAGCTGGGCGGCTGGGAGGCGGAATCCGAGGCCTCGCGCCTGGTGCAGGGCCTTGGCATTGAGGAAGAAAAGATGACCTGGCTGATGGCCGACCTGCGCGAGAGCGAAAAGGTAAAGGTGCTGCTGGCACAGGCCCTGTTCGGTAACCCGGATATTATTTTGCTGGACGAGCCGACCAACGGTCTTGACCTAGAGGCGACCGAGTGGCTGGAGGACTTTCTTTCCGACTATTTCGGCACCGTGCTGGTCGTTTCGCACGACCGCCACTTTCTGAACAACGTGTGCACCGGCATTGTGGATATCGACTACAGCGGCATCAAGATGTACGTGGGCAACTACGAGTTCTGGTATGAATCCAGCCAGCTGATCCAGCGCATGATCAAGCAGCAGAATAAAAAGGCAGAGGAAAAGATCGCCGAGCTGCAGGCCTTTATTGCCCGCTTCTCGGCCAACAAATCAAAATCCCGCCAGGCGACCTCTCGCCGCAAGCTGTTAGACAAGCTGACCATTGAGGAGCTGCCTGCCTCCTCGCGCCGCTATCCCTTCATCGGCTTTGATATGGAGCGCGAGGCGGGCAAGGATATTCTCACGGTGAAGGAGCTTTCCTACACGGCAGGCGACCGCACCCTGCTGCAGGGCGTTTCCTTCTCGCTTGCCAAGGGCGACAAGATCGCCTTCGTAGGCAACGAGCTGGCCATTACCGCCCTCTTCCGCATCCTGATGGAGGAGGAGCAGCCGAGCGGCGGCAGCTTCAAGTGGGGCATCAGCACCACGCAATCCTACTTCCCGCATGATAACACCGCCTATTTTGACGGGGTGCAGCTTTCGATCCTTGACTGGATGCGCCAGTACTCCAAGGATACGACCGAGACCTATCTGCGCGGCTTCCTTGGCCGTATGCTCTTCTCGGGCGATAGCATCTTCAAGCCGGTCAACGTCCTCTCGGGTGGTGAAAAGGTGCGCTGCATGTTCTCACGCATGATGCTCTTTGGCTCGAACGTGCTGCTGCTTGACCGCCCCACCGACCACCTTGACCTGGAATCGATCACCGCGGTCAACGAGGGGCTTTCGGCCTTCCACGGCAATATTCTCTTTACCTCGCACGACTACGAGATCGTCAATACCGTAGCCAACCGCATTATCGAGATCAAGCCGGATGGCAGCATCACCGATTACCAGGGCACCTACGAGGAATACGTCGCCTTTAAGAAATCAAAAGGCGAGACCAATATCGCGCTATAAAACGAAAGAGCCTGCAAAGCAGGCTCTTTTGTTATTCCTTTCGGTAGGACAAAATATCCGAAATATCACATGCCAAGGCAGTACAGATTCGATCAAGAATATAGCTATCGTACCGCACAACCTTGTTTTTATAATATTTATCGATAATATGGTAATGGATACCCGTTCTTTTAGAAAGCTCATACCGCGTTATTTGCCTATTTTTTAAGCACTGATCAATCGTCAAACGAAGCACGTGAGTCCCTCCTCTTTCGATATACATGGAACAGGTACACGATGCACCTTGATGATTCCCGGGCTTGCGTGTTTTAACAATCCAGCGCCACAAGGTCCTCCGGCGTTTCGCGGCGGACGGCGAGATAGGAGGTGCCATCGGCCAGCATAACAACAGGCGGGCGCGGAATGCGATTGTAATTCGAGGCCATAGAATAATGGTAGGCGCCCGTGGTCAGGCAGGCGAGCAGGTCGCCGCGTGCCATATCGGGCGGCAGGGGCACGTTTTCCTGCAAGATATCCCCACTCTCGCAGCAGCGGCCAACCACCGAGCAGCTCTCGGTCTCCTCAGGCAGGTCGGCAGCCACGGGCAGGATGGTATAGGGCGAGCCGTAGAGCGCAAAGCGCGGGTTATCGGTCATGCCGCCGTCTACCGATACGTAGGTCTTATAGCCGGGGATGCGCTTCACCGTGCCAACGGTATACACCGTAAGCCCGGCATCGGCCACGATGCTGCGGCCGGGCTCGAAGGCGACGACCGGCAGCGTGATGCCCAGCTCCTCAGCGCGGCGAGTCATAAATTCGCCCACCTCGCGAATATTTTCGGCAATATCGATCTCAGGCTGCTCGGCCACGTAGCGCACGCCGTAGCCGCCGCCAATATCCAGCTCCTCGGCTAAGAAGCCCTCGGTACGGGCCATATGCGCCACGAAGGAGAGCATGACCTCGGCCGCGCGGAAATAGACGTCTGAATCAAAGACCTGTGAGCCAACGTGGCAATGAAAGCCCTTGAGCGCAACGTGCGAAAGGCTGAGGGCCAGGCGGGTGATGGCATCTGCCTGCCCGGTCTCGATGGCCGAGCCGAATTTGGAATCGACCTTGCCGGTGGCAACCGCCGCATAGGTATGCGGGTCAATGCCCGGGGTCAGACGCAGAAGCACGCGCTGTTGTATGCCGCGCGCGGTGGCCAGGCGATCAATGGCGTACAGCTCCTCCTCGTTATCCACCACAAAGTAGCCAACGCCATGCTCCATCGCGTAGGCGATATCCTCATCGGTCTTGTTGTTGGAATGGAAATAGGCACGCTCTAACGGAAAGCCGGCGCGCACGGCGGTATAGATCTCGCCGCGCGAAACGACGTCGATGCCCATTCCCTCCTCACGCATGATCTCATACAGGCGGCGAAAGGAGGCGGCCTTAGAGGCGTAAAGCACGCGGGCGCGGTCACCAAACGCCTCGCGCACAGCACCCAGATAGGTGCGGCAGCGCTCGCGGATACGCGCCTCATCATAGAGGTACAGCGGCGTACCGTATTTTTGGGCAAGCGGTGAAAGGGGCATGCCGGCAAAGCAAAGCTCACCGCTCTCGTCACGGGAAAGATTGGAACAGATCATGCCGCTCTTATTTTCTGTTACGATCATAGAAACCTCAATTATTACAGCATATGCGCCCGCAGCTCCTCGGGCGAAAGGGGTGACAGATCAGCCGGGGCGATATCAAATACCGTCTTGCAGCCAATACTGCCCCGCCCTGCCATACGGTGAATGGTACGGGCATACGCCACCAGAACGCTGGCGGTAAACTCGGGGTTAGAATCTAAGGCGAGGCGGAATTCCACGGTGTGCGTATGCTCACCCGAAAAGCCGCTCTTGCCATTGCGGATCACCGAGCCGCCGTGCGGCATGCCGGCGTGGTCGCGGCGCAGCTCGTCAAGCGTGACGAAATGCACCGTGGTATCGTAATCGGCAAAATAGTTGGGCATAGTCTTGATCTCACGCTCGATGCGGGCAAGGTCTGCCCCCTCGGCCGCCACCACGTAGCATTCGCGGCGGTGCTTCTCACGCGTGGTCAGCACAGGCGTCTCGCCGGCGCGCACAGCGCTAAGCGCCTCCTCCACCGGCACGGTATACTGGCGGGCATCCACCACGCCGGCAATGCGGCGAATAGCATCTGAATGCCCCTGGCTGATGCCGCGGCCCCAGAAGGTATAATCCTGCCCGTTTGGCAAAACGGCCGAGGCATAGAGGCGAGCAATAGAAAACAGGCCTGGGTCCCACCCCGCCGAGATCAGAGCCAGGTGCCCGGTCTCTACGGCCGCCCGGTCAACGGCGGCAAAATGCGTGGGAATAGTGGCGTGGGTATCAAAGCTGTCTATAACGTTGAAATGTGCCGCCAGCATGGGCGTCATTTCCGGCAGGTCTGTGGCGCTGCCGCCACAGATGATCAGCACGTCGATCTGCCCCTTAAATTCCAGCAGCCGATCGGCAGCGTAGACGGGAGTGCCCGGCAGGGCGGTCTTTACCGTTTCCGGCGGGCGGCGGGTAAACACGGCAACAAGCTCGGCATCCGGGTGGTTCAGCGTAGCACACTCGACCCCGCGGCCAAGATTGCCGTAGCCGTATATAGCGATCTTCATTCTCTTATTCTCCTCTTCAGCAAAGTGCGGCCTCTCGGTTCCCGGCCTCTACTAAGCTTTTCATATCGTAAAGCCCTGGTGCACAGGTAACAAGAAAGGCGGCGGCGGCCAAGGCGCCCTCAGCAAACAGGGCACGGCTATGCGCCTCGTGCTTCAGGGTGATGGTCTGGCTGGCGGTGCCAATGATGACCTCATGCTCGCCAACGATATTACCCATGCGAACGGCGTGAATACCGATTTCACCCGGTTCACGCTTCGCCTTGCCGCTGCGGCCGGTTTTGGCATAAGCGCCCTCGCGCACGCGGCAGATCTCGTCTGCCAGCATCAGGGCAGTACCGCTGGGGGCATCTAACTTGCGGTTATGGTGCTTTTCGATGATCTCAATATCGGCCTCAGGCATGGCACGGGCGGTCTGCTTTGCCAGCTCGACCAGCAAAGCGACCCCATAGGACATATTGGCCGAGAAAAAGACGGGGATCTCTTGCGCTGCCGCGCGAATGGCGGCCAGCTCCTCCTCGGTGTGGCCGGTGGTGGCCACCACCACAGGCAGGTGGGCTGCCTTGGCATATTCTAACAGGGCGGGCGCGCAGGAATGGTGCGAAAAATCCACCACGCAGGAAATACCAAGCGAGGCAGGCAGCTCGGCAAAGGAGGCCCATACGGGAAATTCCTCACTCGTGCCGCTTGGGTCTACACCGCCCACCAGACGGGCGCCGCGGCACCCTTCTGTAGATAGACGGGCGACCTCACGCCCCATGTGGCCTAAGATTCCGTTTACAAGAACGTTCATGCTTTTTCTTCCTTTAACTTATCAGATAAGGCCCTGCTCTCTCATCAGCGAAAGCAGCATCTCCTCGTGCGCCTTTTCCATCGGGGTAAGCGGCAGGCGCAGGTAATTTTCACCATAGCCCATAGCGGCCATAGCAGCCTTTACGGGGATGGGATTGACCTCGCAGAACAGCGCGTTGATCAGGGGCAGCAGGTCAAGCTGCATCTTGCGCGCACCGGCCAGGTCGCCGGCTAAAAAGCGGTGGCACATCTGCGAGGTGGCCTTGGGCATCAGGTTCGAGAGCACCGAAATAACGCCCTTGCCGCCAAGAGAAAGCACCGGCACGATCTGATCGTCATTGCCCGAATAGATATCCATCTTATCGCCAACCAGGGCAGCCAGCTCCGCGATCTGAGAAATGTTGCCGCTTGCCTCCTTAATGGCCACAATGTTCGGGTGGTCGGCCAGGGCTGCGGCGGTAGCGGGCAGCAGGTTACAGCCGGTACGGCCCGGCACGTTATACAGAATGCAGGGCTTGGTAGAAGCATCCGCCGTTGCCTCAAACGAGGCGATCAGGCCCTTCTGCGTTGCCTTATTATAGTAGGGGGTAACCAGCAGCATCGCATCTGCCCCTACCTCGCAGGCGAATTTGGTCAGCTCGATTGCGTAGGCCGTATCGTTTGAGCCGGTGCCGGCAATCACGGGAACACGGCCGCCAACCCGCTCTACGCAGAAGCGGATGGCCTGCTTATGCTCTTCATCATTTAGGGTAGAACCCTCGCCTGTGGTGCCAACGGCTACAATGGCATCAATCCCCTCAGCGATCTGCCAGTCGATCAGGCGGCCAAACTGCTCGTAATCGATCCCCTCTCTCGTCAGGGGGGTGACGATGGCGGTTGCCGCGCCGGTAAATACGGTATTCTTCATTTTATGTATCCTCCAATGTTCATTATGCAAAATAAAAAAGATAGCAAGCGCTATCTTTACCACATCCGCCACGCGGAAATGTATAAAGGATAGCACTCCGCATTTCTGCGACAACAGAACGGATATTCTCCGAGCTGCCAGTCAAGGTGCATGCCACAGCACCCGCTTCGGCACCCACGCCTTTCCCGTACGGCCCTGGCGGCCTTTCGTGGTACGGTACTTTTCGTGCAGTGCGCCTCTATCTCATCGTTTATTCCCTTTTGGGATGATTTATTCTACCACACACGTGCGCACTTGTCAAGAATTTTTTCAAAGAAAGTTGCAAATGCTGCATTTTTCTTGCCTTTTTCGGCACTATATGATACAATACAAGCAAAAAAGGTAAGGAGAACGCACATGAAACTGGCTGCCTCTATTGAAAAATTCCGTGACCTGATCCTTTCGGCGCAGGAGTACATATTTCACAACCCCGAAACCGGCTACCGGGAATGGAAGACCACCCGGTATCTGGAAGAGGCCTTTGAGGGGCTTGGCTACTCGCTGACGAGGGCGGGCGATATTCCCGGCTTTTACACGGTGATCGACACCGGGCGCGAGGGACCGGAGGTGCTGATCTTAGGCGAGCTGGATTCGATCATCTGCGCGGAGCACCCCCATGCCGACAAGGAGACCGGTGCCGCCCACGCCTGCGGCCATAGCGCGCAATGCGCCGCGCTGCTGGGCATAGCCGCGGCGCTGCGCGAGCCGGGGGCGCTGGATGCGCTTTGTGGGCGGATCCGCCTTTGCGCCGTGCCGGCCGAGGAGCTGATCGAGATCGAGTACCGCCATGCGCTAAAAAAGCAGGGTGTGATCAAATATATGGGCGGCAAGCCGGAATTTTTACGGCGCGGCTACTTTGACGGGGTAGATCTGGCCTTTATGGTGCACACCTCGCAGGGCGACCATTTTGCTGCCAATGCCGGTGCGATCGGCTGTATTGCCAAGCAGATCGTCTACAAGGGCAGATCCGCGCATGCCGGCGGCAGCCCGTGGGAGGGCTGCAACGCGCTGTATGCCGCCACGCAGGGGCTTTCGGCGGCTAACGCGGTGCGCGAGACCTTTCGCGATACCGACATGATCCGCTTTCACCCCATTGTGACCAAGGGCGGCGGCGCGGTGAATGCCATCCCCGACCGGGTGGTGATCGAAAGCTACGTGCGCGGCGGCAGCTTCTCTGCTATTTTAGAGGCAAACCGGCGCATCAACCGTGCGCTGTGCGGCGGTGCGCTTTCGCTGGGCGCCAACGTGGATATCAAGGATACCCCCGGCTACGCGCCGCTGCATAACGACGAGGAGATGATCGCACTTTCACGCGATGCGGCCGAGGCACTCGGCCTTCCCTTCTCGCAAAGCGATGCCATCAGCACAGGCTGCACCGACATGGGCGACCTTTCCGTGCTGATGCCGGTCATTCACCCCTATGCGCCCGGTGCCGTTGGGCTTTCGCACGGTGCCGATTATATGATCGCACAGCCGGAACTGGCCTGCCTTGGCTCGGCCAAGTGGCAGCTGGCCATGCTGCAGCTGCTGCTGGAAAACGGTGCCGCACGCGCAAAGCGCATTTTGGCCGCGTTCAAGCCGGAATTTCCAAGCAAGCAGGCCTATTTCGACTATATCGACGCCTTTACCGCCGCGGGTGACCGGATCACCTATGAGGAAGGCAAGGCCGGCGTTATCCTATAAAAAGACAGGCAGGGCGATGCCCTGCCTGCTTTTTATTCCTGCTCCTTTTCCGGCTCGCGGATGCCGGCCTCGATCTCTACGACCGTTTCGGCATCGTTGTTCTGCTCCTCTACCGGCTCAGAATCAGCAAAATAGGTTTCTGCCGGCTCGGCAGCACGGCGGATATCCTTTACCTTTTTGCGGATACGCTGCACGGTGGGGTCGTTATCTACCCGCTGGCGGATGCTTTCGCCGGCCTCACCGGCCTTTTCACGCGCAGCGGCGTACCCCTCCTGCACCTTATCCTTTACGAAGGAATAGCCCTCGCCTACCTTGCTTTTTACCTGCGCATAGCCGGCCTTTACCTTGCCGCGCACAGCCTCGGCCGTTTCCGGATCCTCTAACGCATCACGCACGATCAGCGTGGCGCCAACGATGGCCGCACCAAGAACAACGCCAAACAGAGTACTGTGTTGACTCATCTCATTTCTCCTTTTACTATAAAAGTTCAGTATTATTATATCCCGATCGGACTATTTTAGCAACAAATTTTAATACAAAAGCCGTGCATAGGCGCGAAAGGCCGTTGGCAACGCATAGTCGGCCGCCAGCGCCTCAGCACTGACAAAGAGCAGCCCATTGGATGTCGGCTGATCAACGCGCACGTTCAGATACCGGCCGCGCATATGCCATTCAAGATGCGTAAAGATATGCTTTGCCGTCGGCGCGGCAGCGCTTTCTGCGACCATCATACCGTTTTGGCGGCAAAACGCAAGCGCCAGCTCGTCTAAGGCGGTATCCTCAACGTCACCATCCGGCAAGTCGATCTGCGGCAGCTCCCACAGGCCGGCAAGTAGCCCCTCCGCCGGGCGACGGCGGATCGCGTAGCGCCCATGCTCATCGTGCAGGATCAAGACCAGCTTATGCTCGACCCTTCTTCCCTTTTTGGGGGCGCGATAGGGAATGCGGTCCCAGCTGGCATCGACATGCGCTTGGCAAATAGAGGCGAGGGGGCAGAGCTCGCAAAGCGGCGCGCGATTTGGCATACAGACCACCTCGCCCAGCTCCATCAGCCCCTGCGTGAGAGCGGCTGGCTCCCGTGCCACTTGATACACCCGGCTAAGCGCCGCGGTGATCTCTTTTTTGGTGGTAGGGTGCAGCACGTCACGCTCATCCCCCACAAGGCGGGTCACCACGCGCAGCACGTTACCGTCTACGGCCGGGTAGGGCAAATGAAAGGCGATGGACGCAATGGCACCGGCGGTATATTCGCCAATGCCGGGCAATGCGCGCAGCGCCTCGTAATCGGCGGGGAGATTGCCGCCGTACTGCTCGCAAACAGCCTGTGCCGCACGCTTCAGGTTGCGGGCGCGGCTGTAATAGCCAAGCCCCTCCCACAGCTTCATCAGTCGGTCATCCGGCAGGGCGGCCAGGGCGGCTACGGTAGGTGCCTCGGCAAGGAAGCGGGCATAATAGGGCTTAACCGCCTCGATGCGCGTTTGCTGCAGCATGACCTCGGAAAGCCAGACATGATAGGGGGTCGGGCTTTCCCGCCAGGGCAGCGGCCGCTTATGCCGGGTATACCACGTGCAAAGCGGCTCTACGATCTGAAACAGGCGCTGCATCACAGAGCAACGGCTCCTTCGCGGTCTAATTGCAGCGGCAGAACGCGCCAAGCAGGCAGCAGCGCGGCCATGCGCGCGGTCATAGCGACCGGAAAGCCCTCATCGGTATAAACGGCCATACAGGTAGAACCGCTGCCGCTGATAAAGAAGGCGTGTGCGCCAAGGGAAAGCGCCTCGCGCTCGGCCACCTCCAGCCCGGTGATCAGGGGCCGGCGATAGGGCTCGTGCAGGCGGTCGGAAAGGGCAAGCGACAAAAGCGCGGTATCCCCCTCTCGCAGGGCGGAAAGCAGCACGGCCACGTGCGTGCCGTTGTGCACCGCATCGGCAAAGGGGACGGTTGGGGGCAGCACGCTGCGCGCACGGCTGGTGGTCAGCTCAAAATCCGGCACCAGCGCGCAAAAATGCAGCGTGGGCGAAACAGGTACGCTGGTGGCATATGGATGGCCGTTTTCTACCAGGCAGGCGGTAAAGCCGCCAAAGGTGGCGGGGGCTACGTTATCGGGATGCCCCTCCAACTCATTGGCGATCTCAAAAATATCGGTTTTGCTAAGGCCAAGCGAAAGCAGCTCGTTTGCACCCATGGCGCCGCCCACGAACAGCGTGGCCGAGGAGCCAAGGCCGCGGGAAACAGGCACGTTTGTCTCTATATGCAGAGATACCGGGCATGCCTCGCGCCCGGCGCGGCGGCAGGCGGCGCGAAAGGCGACCAGCGCCAAATTATCCTCATTGGCGTAGGCAGCCGGGCAGCCGGTGACCGTGGTGGTTGCCGCGTGCGCAAAGGTGAGCATATTATAAATGTTGAAGGCGCAGCCAAGCGAATCAAAGCCGGGGCCAATATTGGCCGAGGTGCCGGGAACGCGAATCGTTACCGAGCCCATTCCTTTTCCTCCGTTTTTCCGTAGACGTAGGCAGGCATATCGGCTACCTCGCAGATGGCGGTATGTACCACGGGGCGGCGGGCAACAGCGGCCAGCGGTGCGGGAATGGCCGTGCCGGTTTCACGCGCAAGGCGCTCCATATCGGCAAATTCATCCTCGCTTGCGGGCAGGTCAAGCGCGGCCAGCACGGTGCGAGAGAATTTATAGGGCGAGGCGGTAGAAAGAATCACGGTAGGTGCTTCGTTTGCCTGATCCGAGGCAAGCCACTTTTCATACACGGCAAAGCCAACGGCGGTGTGCGGATCCATCAGGTAATGGTGCTTTTCGTAATAGCGGCGGATCACGGCCTTGGTCTCTTCATCGTCAGCCCAGGCAGCCCAGAATTCCTTGGCAAGGGCGGCGCGGGTCTCTTCGCTCAGCGTATAAGCGCCACTCTCCTTCAGGCTCTTCATCATCTCGGCTGTTTTCTCTGCCCCGCAGAGCATGCAAAGCAGACGCTCGAGATTGCTGGAGATCAGAATATCCATCGAGGGCGACGAGGTGAGGTGGAAATCACGGCGGCGGTCATAGGTACCGCTTGCAAAGAAATCAGAAAGCACGTTGTTTTCATTTGAGGCACAAACCAGGCGGCCAACCGGCAGACCCATCTGCTTAGCAAAATAGCCGGCTAAAATATCGCCAAAGTTGCCGGTGGGAACCACGAAATTCACCGGGTCGCCAAGGCTGATGCGCCCTGCGTTCAGAAGGTCGCGGTAGGATTTGAAATAATAGGCGATCTGCGGTGCCAGACGGCCGATGTTGATGGAATTGGCGCTGGAGAAGCGCATGTTCCCCGCAGGCGTTACGGTGGCAAAGATGTTCTTCACGCCGGTCTGCGCATCGTCAAAATTACCGCGCACGGCGCAAACGGCGGTATTCTTGCCGTCGCAGGTGACCATCTGCTTCTTCTGCGCGGGGCTTACGCCGCCATCGGGATAGAACACGATGATGCGCGTACCGGGCACGCCCGAAAAGCCGGAAAGAGCGGCGCTGCCGGTATCACCGCTGGTGGCGGTGAGAATGCAGATCTCGTCGGCGATGCCGCACTTTTTGGCGGCCATGGTCAAAAGGCGCGGCAAAAGAGAAAGCGCCACGTCCTTGAAGGCGCAGGTCGGGCCGTGCCACAGCTCCATCGAATAGGCATCACCTACCGGAGATAGGGGCGAAATATCACCGTTTTCAAAAGCGGTATCGTAAGAGGCGGCAACGGCCTCGGCCAGCTCTGCCTCGGTAAAATCATCAAACAAACGGGAAAGCACAGCCACCGAGATCTCGGTCTGGCTCATGCCGGCAAGCGCCTCCATCGGGAAGGGCAAAAACTGCTCAGGCAGGTAAAGACCACCATCCGGCGCAATGCCCTCGGTGATCGCCTCGGCTGCTGAGCGGCGTAATTCAAAATTTCTTGTGCTAAAATACTTCATTTTCCTGGATAACCCCTTGATTTTTTCTCATTTTCATGGTAAAATATCGATTATAATATATGATACAACATTTTGAAGGCAATTGCAAGTTTTTTTTGCAAAGTTGAGACAGAAAGGTAAAAAATATGAAAGTGGCAATTTTGGGCTTTGGCACTGTCGGCTCTGGCGCGTATGACGTGATTCAGGGCAGCAGCTGCGGCCTGACTGTAAAGCGCGTGCTGGACGTACGCGTGCCTGCCGGCTATGAGGAACTGGTAACGACCGATTATAACGTCATTCTTTCCGATCCCGAGATCGAGATCGTGGCAGAGGCGATCGGCGGCCTGCACCCGGCCTATGAATTCGTAACCGCAGCCCTGCGCGCAGGCAAGCACGTGGTCAGCGCAAACAAGCATCTGATCTGCCACTATTATAAGGAGCTGCACGAGCTGGCAGCCGAGCACGGCTGCGAGCTGCGCTTCACGCCGGCCGCCGGCGGCGGTATTCCTTGGCTATACAACCTGCGCCGTGCCGCCCGCTGCGATGAAATTGAATCGCTGCGCGGTATTATGAACGGCACGACTAACTATATTTTGGATGCGATGCAAAGCCTGGGCAGCGATTTTGCCGAGGTGCTTGCCACCGCCCAGCAGCTTGGCTATGCCGAGGCGGATCCCTCTGCGGATATCGATGGCTGGGACGTTCGCCGCAAGTGCGCCATCTCTGCCTCGCTTGCCTTCCACACCGTGCTGGGTGAGGATGACGTGCCTACCTTAGGCATCCGCCACATCACGCAGGAGGATATTGCCTATTTCACCTCGTTAGGCCTTTGCTGCAAGCTGCTTGCCACGGCACGCAAGGTAGGTGACCGTGTGACCGCCTACGTAGAGCCCACCCTGCTTCCGGCAGATGCGATCGAAAGCTCGATCGGCTCTAACTTCAATTGCATTTCTCTTTGGGGTAAATACGTTGGCTGCCTGTCCTTCGTTGGTCAGGGTGCCGGCAAGTACCCCACCGGCTGTGCGCTGGTGCAGGACATGATCGACATGATGGAATGCTCTGGCAAAACGCCCATTTCGCTTGGTGCCCCGGTGATGGATCAAACCGTCTACCCGCACCGCTACTATATCCGTACAAACGCCTCTGTTCCCGGTGAATGGATCGAGCGGCAGGATGGGAATCGCTATATGACCCGCCCGCTGAACCGCAACGAGATCCATTCCTTCGTAGAGGAGGCTACAAATATCGACCCGCAGACGTTTATAGCGGGATTGGAGGACAACTTAGCATGAAAATCGTAAAATTCGGCGGCTCCTCGCTTGCTTGCGGCGAGACCTTTCAGCGTGTAAAGGAGATCGTAACAGCCGACCCCACCCGTACCATTGTCGTCGTTTCGGCCCCCGGCAAGCGCCATTCGAGCGATAATAAGGTCACCGATCTGCTCTACGTTTGCCACGCGCACCTGCGCTACAAGGTGAGCTTTGACGATATCTGGGACGATATCGCCAGCCGCTACCGTGAGATCGCTGCTACCTGCGGCCTCTCTAATAATATTGAAAAGTACCTTGACGAGGTTCGCGCAGGCATGACCCGTTCTGCCAGCGTAGACGATATCGTTTCGCGTGGCGAATATCTCAACGCCATTCTGATGGCAGAGTACCTGGGCTACGAGTTCGTAGATGCCGCTCGTTGGCTGCATTTTGACTATGACGGCAGCGTAGATTACGAAAAGACCTACGAATCCCTGCGTGAGCTGCACGCCACCTACCCGCGCATGGTTCTGCCCGGCTTTTACGGCACCCTGCCGGATGGCCGCCTGCACGTATTCTCCCGCGGTGGCTCTGACGTGACCGGCGCGCTGGCCGCAGCCGCACTCTCGGCCGAGAGCTACGAGAACTGGACCGACGTTTCCGGTATTATGATGGCTGATCCGAAGAT
The DNA here is from genome assembly GCA_017621755.1 of Clostridia bacterium. Classification (GTDB taxonomy): domain Bacteria; phylum Bacillota; class Clostridia; order Oscillospirales; family CAG-272; genus UBA1740. The sequence goes on along the minus strand of JAGASL010000034.1, from coordinate 16,429 downwards.
CGTTGAAAACCCGAAGATCATCAGCCGCATCACCTTCAGCGAGATGCGCGAGCTTTCCTACATGGGTGCCGAGGTGCTGCACCAGGAGACCGTGTTCCCCGTTCGCCAGGCAAACATTCCCCTGTACATCAAGAACACCAAGGCGCCGGATGATCCCGGTACCCTGATCATGGAGACCTTTGAGGATGAGAATGATGAAGAGCGCACGCGCTTTATCACCGGTATCACCGGCAAAAAGCACTACTCGATCATCACCATCAGCAAGACCAGCATGACCGATGACATCAGCTTCGTTCGCCGCGTGCTGGAGATCACCGAAAAATACAACCTGACCGTAGAGCATATCCCCAGCAGCGTAGACAGCTTTTCGCTGGTGATCGCCACCAAGGCTCTCTCGAACTGCCTGCACGCACTGATCGCCGATATCCAGGCAGAATGCAACCCTGATAGCATTCGCGTTTGTGACGGTATCAGCCTGGTAGCCGTGGTAGGCCGCCGTATGGCAGGCGCGCCCGGCGTTTCGGGTAAGATCTTCGCCACCCTTGGTGAGCGCGGCATCAACATTCGCATGGTAGAGCAGGGCTCGGACGAGATCAACATCATCGTTGGCGTGCAGGATGCCGACTTTACCACCACCATTCAGACCCTGTATAACAGCTTTACTTAATAAAAAAGGAGAAAACCATGAAGCAATATCGTGTAGCGATTCTCGGTGCAACCGGCGAGGTTGGCCGTGAAATGATGAAAATTTTAGAAGAGCGTCAGTTCCCAATCGCCGAGCTGAAGCTCCTCGCCTCCTCCCGCAGCGCCGGCAAGAAGATGACCTTTGCCGGTAAGGAGCTGACGGTAGAAGAGGCCACCAAGGATAGCTTTGCCGGCATGGATATCGTGCTGGGCGCCGCCTCGGCCGACCTGGCGCGCGAGCTGGCCCCCGCCATCACGGCGGCCGGTGCCGTATTTGTTGATAACTCCAGCGCCTTCCGTATGCAGGATGACGTACCGCTGGTAGTGCCGGAGATCAACCCCGAGGATGCCCTGAAGCACCACGGCATTATCTCGAACCCGAACTGCTCGACCATCATCACCCTGATGGCTGTAAAGGGCATCAACCGTCTTTCCCCCATCCGCGCTATGATCGCCTCGACCTACCAGGCCGTTAGCGGTGCCGGTGCAGGTGGCCCCATCGAGCTGGCAGCACAGACCAAGGCGCTGGCCGCTGGCGAGCCGGTAGAGTGCAAGACCTTCCCCTATCAGATCGCTGAAAATCTGATCCCGCAGATCGGCTCCTTTAATGATGATGGCTACACCACCGAGGAAATGAAGATGCAGAAGGAGGGGCGCAAGATCCTTCACCTGCCCGACCTGCGCGTGACCTGCACCTGCGTGCGCGTGCCTGTCGTTCGCTCGCACTCCATTTCGGTTTCGGTATTTACCGACAAGGCGCTGACCCCCGAAGAGGTTAAGGCCGCTATTGCTGAGGAAGCAGGCTGCCGCCTGGTGGATGACCCGGCCAATAAGAAGTACCCCATGCCGCTGGATACCAGCGACCAGGATATCGTATTCGTTGGCCGTATCCGCTCGGATATTGCCTTCGAGAACGGCATTGCCCTGTGGTGCAGCGGTGACCAGGTACGTAAGGGTGCCGCCACCAACGCCATTCAGATCGCCGAGTTGCTGATCGAGAAATAAGAAATTAAGTAAAACCGCCCGTGTGCTACACGGGCGGTTCTTTTTTTATGCGGCCGTTTTTGTAGGAGAGGATATCATCCTCCCGCACGGCGGAGAGACGGTCTATAGCAGCCTCCCTCCGGGAGGGAGGTGGCAATGGCGCAAGCCATTGACGGAAGGAGTACCGAGCAGGAGAGATTGCTGAGAAAAGAAGAATATTCTTTTGTGTAAGTTACCGCCAAGCATCTGCGCTTTGATGCTATATGATACGAAACAAAACAGGAATAGAGTTTATCTACTTGCCTATTGTCACTTCCCGGTACTCCTTCAGTCAGCCTAACGGCTGACAGCTCCCTCCCGGAGGGAGCCTTGGCTTCGCCTGACGGCGAAGGGAATGAATAAGGATGGCGCGGACCGTCCGGGAGGCCGGTCCCTACGGTGGTTGGGGCGGGCACCTTGTAGGGACAGGCGTCCTCGACTGTCCGTCATGCGGCGGGAGCAAGCCCCCGCCCTACGGTGGTGGGTTGATTGAGACCGGTGCGGGTCGTCGAGACGTCGACCCCTACCGTGGTTGGCGCGGTCGTTCCTTGTAGGGACCGGCCTCCTGGACGGTCCGTCATGCGGGAGGGGCAAGCCCCTCCCCTACCGTGGTTGGGGCGGGCACCTTGTAGGGCGAAAAAGGCTCCCTTGTGTAAAGGGAGCTCCGCCGCAGGCGGTGAGGGATTGTCACTCCTATGGCGGCGGGCGGGTCACCGGGGACGTAAAAAAGCCACGGCCGAAGCCGTGGCTTTTTGTTTGCGTGTTACGGTTTTTCAAAGCTATCCTCAGGGAGAGCATTGTCCTCGCCGGGTATAAACGGCTCGTCGCTGTTTTCGCCGGGGAATACGCCCAAGCCCAGATCAAAGCCAAAGGCCATGATCGGCTCTGTAGCGTAAAGCAGAAGCTCTACCTCAGGAGTTTCATACCGCCGCATGATCAGGCAACGTCGTTAGAGACCTTGCACAGCGTCAGCATAGCATCCAGCAGGTTGAGCAGCTCTGCACTGCCGGTGCCCTGCATGCGTGCTACGTAAGACTCAACCGAGTAGGTCAGCACGCCGGACTGCTGATCACCATTCTGATCAACAACGCGGAAGTAGAAGGCATCACCAAAGTTCATGGTGGGGATCTCTACGTCTACGTAGTACTTGCCCTTGCTGTTTCTCTTCAGAACCAGATCCTTCAGGTTTCTGGGAGTCTCGAAGGAGGCATCCTCATCCATCTGCAGGGCCCAGCCGCTGATGTTAGCAGTGCTGTCTACGTAGATGCGCATGCTGATCGTCTCATCGATTACCAGCGTAGCGCCGCTGATCTTCGCATCACCATCAAACTCGGTCAGGTTGTAAACATCCTCGGGCGTGATGGAGGGCAGAACAGGCATTTCGCCATCCGGGAATACGAAATCAGCGGGCTCGATGTTGAAGTACTCGTTGACAGCGGCAGCATAGTTGAGCAGTGCGCCGGCAGCCAGCTTCGCATCGTTATCCATCTCGGGAGATTCGAGCACCAGGGAAGCGTACTTAGAAACGCTGAAGATCTCGCCCTCATAGTACATGAAGTCCTCGAAATCGTTATAAGCCTCCATATCCGGATAGGTAGAACCATCCCCGTAGATGATGATGGGGCATACCAAGTAGTTGGTAGAGATATCCTCTGCCTTGATAGCCGGCAGCTGGAATCTGAAATCAATATCAGCGAAGGAGGCACCATCCTTGGTATTGTTCTGGTACCAGGTAGCAGGCAGAACACCCATCTCACCCTTTTCAGACCAGTAGATGAGCATGACACCGTAAGGCATATTCATGCCGTCAAGCTCGAAATCTGCGGGCAGGAAGTCGGTACGCGGTGCGTTCAGGCTGGCGTAGATATCCAGCGTGAAGCCTTCAACGATCACGGCATCCTCAGGACGAACGATCTCCTCAACACGGTTTACCATATCTACGTACATACCGGTACGCAGCGGAACCTGACCAACGGTAACGCCACCGCCGGTAATAACCGGCTTAGAGGGAACCTCGTTGTAGTTGATGGTAGGATTGATGATGAACATACGAGAAGCGCCGTCATCCTTGAATGCGCGAACCTCAATGGTATCGCCCTTCTTTACGTCAAGCGTCAGCTCGCCGTCTGCGCGGAACATAGCCAGCAGGTTGCCCTCGTCAGTCGGTACGGGGCTGTTAGAAAGGTCATAGGCATTTGCGCTCTTGTAGTAGTAGTAGTCAGCATCTACCGGTGCGATCTTCACGCCGTTGTGGTAGATGGCAAAGCCACCGGCCACGTAACCGCGCTTGTCAGAGCTGTTGGTCTCGCGCTGCAGCTGCAGGTTAGCGAAATCAACGGTAACGTTACCGCTCATTTCAGCGGTGTACTGAACAGCTACGTTGTAGCGCTCGCCCAGCATGATCTTGTTGGACATTGCGAAGCGGCCGTTAGAATACATACCGCTGGTATCGCCCCAAGCGTTGTTGTTGAAGCTGAAGCGGACCTCAGACTTCTGACCGTAGTTAAACGGAATGAACTTGCCAGCGCCGATATCGTAGATACCAGCCTTCCAGCCGCCGTTGAAGGTAACGCCGTTGTTAGCGGTGTAGCCGGGCAGGTTCGTGTGGAAGGTAGTAGCGGCAGCCATAATGGGCATCAGACGAACGGTCTCGTTCGGCATGGTGAAGGACTGGCCGTCAGCATAGTCAACTACGCCATCACCATCCGCATCCCAACCAAGGAATGCGCCGGAGCCTGCATACTCGGGCAGGGTCACGCGCTCGCCAGCCACAGCAGGAACGACCTGTGCAACCGGGTTCGGCAGCTTGATGTAGAGCTGGTTCTCGTCAAAGGTGTCTACGTATTCTACAGAAGAGGCTACGTATACGGCACCGGCAAACTCACCGGCCTTGATCATAACCTCGATCTTCTCACCCTTTTCAACGAACAGGTTGTTCAGCAGGGTCAGATTGGTATCGTTGATGCTATTCTGGCAGTAGTGCCAATCGCCAACGTTGGTGTAGGAGCCACCGGCAGTCGGCCATACCATGATGCCGCCTACAAAGATAGCCATATAATCGGTCGAGGAGGGGTCAACGATCATATTGTCGATCGTTACGTTCACGTAACCGGAATTGGGAGCCGTATAGGCGTAAGCAACGTTCCAGGAGCCGGTCGGGCAGGCACCCATCCACGGGCCCCAGTAACCGCCAACGCGGTCGCCCTTGCTCAGCCAGTTAATAGCGGGATAGCTATCCCACAGGCCGCCCTTCTGGGTAGGAGCGATCCAAATATCACCCTTGGCCGGGGTATCTACGCCAACGTGCCAGCCATCGCCCTTGTTGTTCATGATCGTATCAATCACAAGCGTGCTATTGAAGTTGGAAGAGTTATGCGCAAGCAGCGACCAGTTCTCAGGCATTACTATCTTATAATTGTTATCGTAGGAAACCTTATCACGGTTAAAGGTAGCAATGGTGGACATGAATACCGGAACGAGCGAGATCGTTTCGGTCAGCTCGATGGTCTCGTTTGCGGCGTAATCAGCCACACCGTCGCCATTGATATCCCAGCCCTGGAAAAGGCTCTTGGCGGGGATGTTCTTGCATGCGGGGAAGGTGTACTTATCACCCTTCGTGAAGGTCTCGCCGGTCACGCTGCCGCTATCGTAGTTCAGAACCACCACGTCGTTCTCGCCGGCAAGCTCCTTGTAGGTAACGGTCATATCAGCCGCGCTACCCATGGTCTTCCAGAAGTTGACGTTGTTGTTTTTAAGCAGCAACTCGATCGAGGAGCCCTTTGCTACGTAAATATTAGCCAGCTTCGCATAGCCCTCAGATGCCTTGGCATCAGCCAGCTTATCACCACCGGTGATCTCAAACCAAGCGCTTACGTCGGTATAGCTACCATTTACGTTAGGCCATACCATGGTGCCGTCTACAAAGATAGCGGCATAAACCTTACCATTCACAGAAGCGTCCGTATTACTACCGATCAGCTTGGTAATATCAACGCTCACGTTACCGGCATACTCAGCCACGTAGCGAATACCGGTGTTCCAGGCGGCGTTCGGGTTCAGGCCGTACAGGGCACCCCACGCATTCCAGCTGTGACCGAAATGGTTCTGCGTAGCAGTCATGGGAGAAGCAGCATTGCCCCAATCCATACCCTTTGCACTGGCAGGGAACATAGCAACCTGCGTACCCTTGCTGGCAGCAGACTGGCCCTTCGTGTCAGCAAAGTTGCCAGAGCCCACGTGCTGAATAGCCTCAAGAATCTCTGCGTTGCTCCAATTGTCGGATGCACGGTTTACCATGCTCCAGTTGCCGCGGGCGTAGATGTAGTCGCCGATCAGAGCCACGTTCTGATCATAGGTAGGCATGTTGGCACCGAAGGAAGTGGACGTAACCGTCGTATCGGGAGCAGGGGGAGCCGTATTTTCATCTACGTCCACAAACTCGATCGAGGGAGCCATGCTAACCAGCCATACCTTCTTCTCGCCTGCACGGCGCACGCGGAAGGAAATCTCGTCACCGGCTTCAACGCTCAGCGCAAGATCCTCTTTCAGGGTGATACCCGTGTGCCCTGCAATATTACCGTAAACTGTATTATGCGTAGTGCAGCCGCAATCATAGAGATGCCAGCCGTCACCCTCAGGCCATACCTTCGTATCATTCTTATAGATGGCAAATTCCACCTTCAGATTGATTCCGGTCGCGCCCTCGTTGAAAACAGTTACGTTGTTGAAATCGACCTTGATCTCAGCATCACGGATGAACGAATATACCATCGCGTCTGCAGCGCTGGCAATAGCCGAAGCATAGTAGCGGGTGGGATTGTTTGCATCAGTAGATATGTACATACCGCCATTGGCCCACAAGTTACCGCCTGCAGACGCAGGAACAAAGCGCGGACCGCCATTAGGGGTATCAGAGGCATAGGCATCAAAAGCGGTGAAAGTGCCACCTGCGTACGGGTAAAAGCCGACCTGCCAATGGCCTTTGAAAACAACGCTCGCACCATCAACGGCAGGCAGATTATCACGGAAGGCAGAAACCTCACCGTTTACGGGTACGTGCCCCTCATCAGGAGCGACCCATACAACCGGCTTTACGGTAGTATAGCCATTCTGTACAACGATGGTACCGACCGGCGAATAGTCGGCGGTGCCGTCACCGTTTACGTCCCAGCCGAGAAGGGTCTCGCCCTCTACGGTATATGCGGGACATTCTACCAGGTCACCGTAATTAGCGGAAACCGATTCCAGTACACCACCGTCTACGTCATAGAAGGTCACGGTAGTGCCTGCTGCCAGCACGGTCATGGGTACCATGGGAATAACCATGCACAGCACCAGAAGCAGAGACAAAAGCTTCTTTTTCATAAAAATTCCTTTCCGGGGCTTCGCCCCATTACGGGAGCCATTTTTAGACAAAACGGCTACCATAAATATTCAATCTTATTTTACTACTTTTTTTGCCATCTGTCAACAGAAAAAAATGCACAATTTTTCACTCGGTTTTTTGTTCATAATGCACAATTTTGCCAGATTTTTGCTGGAATTTGGAATTTTTTTGTGTCTAAATGGCGGTTTTGGTATGTTTTTCCGCGCCAAGCGCGGGCAAAAAGGCGAAGGACCGGTCTTCACTTGCTGTCATCCTGAGGGAGCAAGGCGACCGAAGGATCTTTCCGCGCGAAACGCGGAACGCCCTACTCCTGTTACTCCCCTGTTTCGCCTGGCGGCGAAAGGATTCTTCGCTTACGCTCAGAATGACAGGTTGATCAAGACCGGTGCGGGTCGTCGAGGGCGCCGACCCCTATGGCGAGCACGGGCGGGTCACTTTGCGGGGGGCGAAAAGGCGCCCTTGTGTCAAGGGAGCTCCGCCGTAGGCGGTGAGGGATTGTCCCCCCCGGCGGCGGCATGCGGGTCACAATACTGGGGGTGATCGGTCAATGCCGCATACGCGGCGTACCTCATCCGCCACGCTACGCGTGCCACCTCCCCCTGAGGGGAAGGCAATGGTGCGGGCGGCACGCAAAAAACCCTCATATATATGAAATGTGCACAAAAAAGCATTGTTGATTTTGTACAAAATGCGACCTTGACAGATTTATCTTTTTGTAGTAAAATATAGTTAGATTATTTTATAGAAGCAATTCGGCTTCTATAAAGGGGAAAATCCCCGGAAAGGACAATCTTATGAAAAAGAAGCTTTTATCTCTGCTTCTGGTGCTGTGCATGGTGCTGCCGATGGTTCCCGTTGGCGCATTCACGATTGCAGCGGCAGACGCAGAAGGGGCTACCGTTACGTTTATCAACGCAAACGTCAGCCCTGCTGAAACTGTCAGCACCCAGACGGTAGGGGTCGTTATGGACTTTACCGTGCCCGAGGTGCCGGATGATGGCTTAGGCTGGTATCACGTCTCCAACTCGGGTGTGATCCGCGAGGCATCTACGTATCTGTATCAGGCAGCGCAGGACATGACCTTCTACCTGCTGCCGCGCAGCTCTACGTTCAGCCCGTCCTCCAACTGGCCGCGTTACACGGCTAATACGAGATTTGACGGCTGGGCCAACAACTGGACGGCCGGTAGCTACATCGGCAGCAGCTACACGCTGTTTGACAACATGTCTGCTAACGTGCACAATATGCTGCAGAACAAGAGCATCTGGAGCTACGGTGGTATTTATCTGGCCCACACGCAACACATGATCACCCAGTCTGCCGGCGCCTTGGCACTTTCCTATCACGCACTTGCCGACGGCAAGATCGACGTGGACTTTGAGGCGCTGGGCATTGCATACACCACTGACGGTGCTAACTTCTCTGACACACTAATGGCTGTGGCTGTTAACGGTGTTGTGGTATGGCCCGCTGCGGCCGCCAATCAGGCGGTTACCGCCAAGCCCTTTACCGGCACCGGCTATACCTTTAAGTATAACAGCAACGGGCAGCAGACCACGTACTACCCCACTATTGAAACGAGCTGGGCTTACCTGAAGCTGGATGAGCAGACTGCCGCACCGTCTGAATACACCAGCGGCACAGACGCAGTCGTTACGACGGTCGCTAAGACTGGCGAGCTGATGACCGAGTACAAGGCTTACTGCGAGAAAAACGGCTACCCGCACGGCATTTCCGTTTCTGCCGGTGACCGTGTAGACGTTGTATTTGCTCGTGTAAACACCCCGCACATCTACGCTTACCCCACCATTACCTATACCAGCGTGACGGGCGAGCCGCTTTCGGCCGGCGATATCATAATGGGTGGTGACGTGGCAGGTGATAACTATATCGTTTCCTCGCTGGTTACGGGTGGCGAAAACTTTGCCGCTTACGGCAGCGCCACAAACCCCTACTCGCTTGCTAATGATTTCACCGGCGGCTGGGATTTTGCTAGCTATAACAACGGTGTGGTGGACAACAACCTGACCCTTGACACCACGTATGGTAATATTGGTAGCTGGACAACCGGCTGCGTGTGGATAAACAGGTCCGGCGGCGTTGCCAGAACGATGGTCGGCATTGCTGACAGCTACGACCCCAAGACCTATGGTGCCGGCTTTACCTACAAGGTAACGCAGACCGGTACGATGACGGCTGCCGCTTCCTTTAACGTGGTAGACGGCATGACACAGTTGAAGGCTGTTTATTACTCGATCGTTAAGGTAAACGCTGACGGTGCTACCGTGGTCTACCCGACCGAGGGCATGGCCGGTGCGGCTGACGTGGCTACCGAGGGTGCCGGTATCAAGTATACCTCCCCCGGTGTACGTAAAGAGACTGCTACCTTTAAGGTAGAGAGCGGCGACCAGCTGGTATTCCTCTTCCGTGCCAAAACGGTTATTAACAATTATAACGGCTCACACTTTATCAATAACTTCCGCGCTCATCTGTCTTATGCCGAGCAGATCCTCCCCTCCTCCAGCCTGGTGCTGAGCAGCCTGTCGGCAGACAGCAACAACAAGGTGGTAATGCCTGCCGGTTGGAAATTCGTTGGTCGCTCGACCTCGGATTACAACAGCATGCTGGTACTGGACACCCTGTGCTCGAACGCCGGCGTAGCCGGCGCCGTTTCTGGCGGCGAGGGCTGGCTGATGGCAGCCGGCGGACCGACCAGCCCGCGTATCAACTTCTGGCCGAACAGAAGCTCTCGTGAGACCGAGGGGTGGACCTGGGGTCAGTGGGGCGCTGTGAATGCCGACGGTTCTTGGAACGCCGGTCTGCAGTACACGGCTCCTTTTACCGGCTACGTAGACATTTCTCTTGACAAGATCGTTTCTTGCGCTGCTAACGCCAGCGTAGGCGTATTTGTAAACGGCGCGATGGTATGGCCGACCGCAAGCGGCTCCTACGGCGTGCAGAGCAACTGGTTCCCGCTGAAGGACCGTACCAATGGCAACAAGGCCTACAACGTGACCCCTGAGCTGACCAACACCGACCTGCTGAAGGGCGTATTTGTTGAGGCTGGCGACGTAGTTGAGATCCTCAACAAGCGCTCCAGCGGTGGTTATGCTACCACCATCGAGGCTACTGTATCCTACAGCCGCATGCTGGCCAAGGGCGAGCAGTATATCAAGATGGCTGGCATGGATCCGATCATTGCCGTGCCCGGCGAGATGGTTACCCTGCCGAAGTATACCGGTACCTCTGCCATGCTGGGCTGGGATGCTGATGGCAACGGCAAGCCTGACTACGCCGATGGTGCCGTATTTGAGATGCCGAATGCGATCCTGCGTCTGACGCCCGTTACTGCTGGTTCTGTTTCCTTTGGCGCTAACGGTAAGCCGATTGCCAATGCCGACAAGACGGTAACCTATCAAAACGGTTGGACGGCCGGTATCTATGATAACGGCGCCGGCAAGTTCGTGCCCTTTACCTATGCCAATCCCGGCGAGCCGGTATTCTGCCACAATGCCTCCGGCTGGGGCGATACCAGCGGTATGTATAAGGGCAGCAGCAATCGCTTCGCTATGTCCGACAAGGTCACTGCTGATGGCCGCTACCACGTAGGCGTGCAGTACACCACCGACAAGAACGGCACCGTGCTGATCGACTTTGCAAGCCTTGAGCTGCAGCGCGAGTGCAATAACAGAGACGTAGCCGGTCGCCTGGCTGGTGGCTTTGCCATCTACCTCAACGGTGTGAAGATCGCACCGATGGATGAGGACTACTACTACTACGAGAGCGAAACGGTTTACGCTAAGGGCGCGAACGTTTACGGTGATATGCACCTGCTGGATATGTTCCACGCAGACGGCCCGCTTTCTGTAGACGTAAAGACGGGTGACGTGATCGAGGTTCGTGGCTTCAAGGGTGATGCTGCTTCCCGTATGTTCGTTATCAATCCGCTGATCACCTATACCGAGGTGTTCTCCGCCCCTGCTATCACGGCTTCTGCTGTTACGCTGGGTGAGACCTTCACGATGAACGTATACGCCAGCCTGACCTCGCCTCGCCTTGACTATACCGATGAGGTATATCTGGTAATTGACAATGGCTATGAGCTGCCTGTTTCCCAGATCGTAGACAACACGGCGGAGGACACTCTCTTCTCCAACGTTGATTACGTATTTGACATTCCGGAGCTGCCGCTACGCGCTCTCTCTATGTCGTTTGACGTGTATATGCGCGTTTACTATGAGGATGGCTCGTACAAGGATAGCAAGACGGTAACGATCGGCGCGGCTGAATACGCCAAGGCTGCTATCGCCTCGCCTGAGACGGATAACGAGCTGAAGCTGGCTGCCGCTGCTCTGCTGGAGTATTCCGTAGCTTCTGACGCATACTTCTATGGCTATGATTCGAGCGACATGCTGCCGGATGATATGCCGCTGATGCCCACCATCGTACCCGAGAACGTATTCAACCTGACCGAGTTTGATGGCGACGCATCGATCTCCGGTGCTACCCTGACGCTGACGGAGACCGTTGGCCTGCGCGTATACGTCAAGACCGCGAAGAACCCTGGCCGCTTCGTTCTGCTGGTGGATGACAACGAGGAGTTCTCTTCCCCGCGCAGACTGCAGCTGGAGAAGCGCCCGAGCGGTGGCTACATGGTAGACATTGAAGTAAGCGCTGCCGAATTCAGCGATGCCTTCTACTTCTGCGTTGAGGATATCAACGGCGATCAGCAGTCTGAGGTTCTGACCTACTCTGTTGAGTCGTACGTGGCACGTCAGTATGAGAACGAGGATGCAAGCGAAGAGCTGCTTGCTCTGCTGGATGCTATGCTGGTTCTCTGCAAGACCGCAAATGACGTTGCTTAATTCTTAATCGCATAACCCCAACCGGGGCACCTGCCATGCAGGTGCCCCGGTTTTTATCATATAAAAAGGCACGCCATTTTTCGAAATGGCGTGCCTTTTTGCGCTGTATATAATAAAGGAAGAAAACTATGCGTTTTTTTGATGCGCCGGCTCTGCCTCCAGCAGGGCGAAGGTAAGCACCACCAGCAGGCCAAAGGGCATGGGGCTGAAGATGCCAGGGTCGATCTGCGAATACAGCAGGGTAACCACGTAAGAGAGGATCAGCGCACCGGTATAGGCGGTGCGGCGCACACGCAGCATCACGCGTAGGCGCAGAAGGAACTGATAGCCATAGGCCAAGATGCCCACAATGCCCATGCTACCGATGATCTGCGGCAGAAGCGAATGGTACCAATGCACGCGAAAACGGACGTCATCGGGGTTGGCAGTAGGATCCAGGGGGTAGATATCGTTGTTGCCGGTGTAGCCAAGACCTCGACCAGAGAACGGGTTGTGGAGAAAATCCTCGATCGCGCGCATCATCAATTTATAGCGCGATTCATCCTCTACATGGGCGCCGCTAAGATCGATGCATAGAAAGTCCCTGGCGAAGATGATCAGCGGCTCGCGGTACACAAATGCCACCACGCAGCAGGTAAAGCAGGCGCAGACGATCGCCAGCCGCAGCCAGGGGCGGCGATGCGTAAAATAGGCAAAGCCAAGCAGCAGGGCCAAGGCGCCGATAACGATGGCCGCGCGGGCGCCGGCCAGCGCCACGATCACGTAAACGGCCAAAGCAGAAAATAGATGCCAAAAGCCGTGGCGGCGCGCATAATAAAAAATGAAGGGAAGAAGGATCACTGCCAGGTTAGAGGCGCCGTTTCGCCAGCCAGCCAAAGCCTCCAGCTTATGCACCACGTGATCCTGCTCGATCAATATCTCTGGGTGGGTGAGAAAAATGCGAAGAATAAGAAAAGCAACGAATACGGCCGTGGCGTACATGACGGTGCTGATATACTCACCAATATCGTAGTGCCGGGGCTGGGAAAGACTGCTTTTTAGCAGCAGGTAGATGCCGATCATCATGGGTCCTAAGGCCAGCAGGATATATATGGCGCCGGGTGAGAAGTATTCTTCGGCAGAGATAGAGCCAACACCGCCAAGCACCAATGCGATCGATACGGCAATCATGCCAAAAAAGCTCTTGCCCGGGCGCATGGCATGCCTGTTGCACCATAGGCGCCAGGAAAGTGCCAGGCCACACGGGATGCCCAGATACGCCAGCCAGACTGACGAGGGGCAGTAGAAGGTCAAGCAATAGATCAAAAGCAGCGGCAGCACAAGCGGTAGCACGTCACTATGGCATAGGCAAAGCAAGCATAGATACAAGGCCAGTGCGCAAATACCAACAGCCGGGCGCTCTAACACCACGCAGGTATAGGCAAACAGAAACAGGCAGAGTGAGCATAGACCGGTGGTAGAGAAGCGGTAGATCCTTTCTGCCAGGGTTTTCAGCATATCGGGCTCCTTTCTCAGCGATAGCCGCGCAGGCCGACCCGATCCATCACGCCGTCTAGCCGCTTTTGCTCTGCCTTGCTGACAGCGTTGGCCGTCTTTACCTCTCGGCTGAGAGAGCGCTCACGCCCAAAGGCGGCGCGCAGTAGCCGGCCAGCCCAATAAAAGGGTAGCGCGGGCGGAAAACGGCGTAGGGATGGATATTTTTCGGCCATTATGCGGTAGGGGGGAAACGCGCGGGACGCAAAGTAGCCCAGTCTGCCGCCCTTGCTTACCGCGGCGGTATTAGCCACAAACTGCGAGAATTTGCCGTAGGTGCCGCTGCCAAGAATATAATCAGAGACAGGCTGCAGATCAGAGGGCATCTCCTGCCCGCCAAAATACACCTCGGAAAGCGTGAGCAGCGTGCGATGAAACTCCAGCAGCCCAATGCTGGCCAGCTCATGCTCAACGTAGGCCATATCCAGCGCCGGCTTGGCATGCAAAAAGACAAACACGTCCAGCACCGAGCGAATGCCCGTGCCGCCAACGGCAAAGTGCTTCATCGTGTGGATGGTGCTGTATATGTAAAAATCCTCATCGCTCATGCGGAAGCGGTAGTCGCTTTCAGGAATCAATCGTGACCAAAGATCCTCATAATACGCGTCGATCGTGGGAAAATGTGTCATCAAATTGTGGTGCAGCTCAATCGAGACAGGCCCCTTGACAAAGCCCTCGTGATTGGCATCCGCCCCGTCACTTTGGTAACCAAGCGAAAGCATCAGCTCGCCTGCGCGTTCACGCTCTGCCTTGTCGTAAAACAGGTCTACGTCACAGGAGATACGCATTTCCGGCGCGGGGTACAGCGGGCGCAGCACGATGCCCTTCATAGGCAGAAAACGAATGCCTGCCTTTTCCAGCGCGGAAAATACGCGCCCGGCCTCATATTCCTGCGCTACCTGCTGACGCATAGAGGTAAACAGCAGCGCCTCCATAGCGGCGCGCAGGTCGGCGGGGAACGCCGGGTCATCCTTGAGCGCCAGATAAAGCAGGTTGGCCACGCTATGCTTTTTCGCCATCAGGCACAGGGTCTTGTAGTCCTCTACCTGGACGTCACGCTTTACCCCGCCGCACAGCGGCGCAATCAGGGCAAGCAGCGTTTGATATTCTTTTTCGTACACGTCTCTTCCCTCCTTCATCAGCGCGCGGGTCTTCCCTCTCGCACGCCACGGTGAAAGGCCACCGCATACACGGTGGCAAATAAAAGCAAGCCGTCTCGCCACGGGGATAGGTGCTTCACATACTCCCGGTCGAGGCGTGTCTTTTCTTCATCATTCAATAAGTCCCGCCCCGAGATCTGCGAAAGGCCGGAGACCCCCGGCCGCACGGCATACACGCCGGCGCAAGCGCGGCGCGTGATCAGCTCGCTCTCGACAAGCACCACCGGGCGCGGGCCAAGCAAGCTCATTTCTCCACGCAGCACGTTCCATAGCTGGGGCAGCTCGTCTAAGCTGGTCTTGCGCAGCAGCGCGCCAAAGCGCGTGATATACCGCCCCGGCGTACCAAGCGCGGCCGTGGCACAATTGCGCGGCGCACGGCAGGACATCGTGCGGAACTTATAGATCAAAAACGGCTCCATCCCCCGCCCCATACGCACCTGGCGAAACAGAACAGGCCCGGGCGAGGTGCAGCGAATGCCAAAGGCCACTGCCGCCATCACCGGGCAAAAAAGGAGTAGCAGGGCAAGCGCCAGCAGGCGGTCTGCCGTCTGCTTGAAAACAAGATACCGCCTTCTTTTCTTCCTATTTAATTTTACCACAAACACGCCCTCTTGTCAATGCCGAAATCATAGCCATAGTCTTTCCCACGGGCGTGAAAGCTATACGGTCAGATATGAATGCCGCCCCGGCTGCGACGGTATTCAGTTGGCGTTTGCCCGGTCGCCTCACGAAAGGCGCGACAAAAGTGATAGACACCTGAAAAGCCGCATAGCTCCGCCACGCGCGTGACCGACACCGTATCCCCCGCCAACAGCTCCCTTGCATGCTTGATGCGCAAATCCAGCACGTATTGCCGGGGTGTGGTGTGATATGCCGCCCGAAACAGGCGGCGAAAATACACCTCACTGATATGCACCTGCGCTGCCAGGGTGCTGTTTGTCAGCCCCTGATCAGCATAATGCGCTTCTAAATAGCGCATAGCCGGCGAAAGAATACTTTGCTCACCACGTTCCCCCTCTAACGGTGCCAGCGAGGAAAGCAGATCGTATAGCACGCTCATGGCCCCGGCATAGCGATGGTGAAAAAGATACAGCTCCTTCAGTGTCTCGTAGCGGCGCAAAAAGCTATCGGCATGGGGCAAGGAAATAGAGCGAAAATCAGTAAAGGCCGGTACCGTGCAGGAGAAATTGATCAGGGGGAAATGCCCGCTTTCCCGACATTCCAGCAAATAGCTGGCCCCCATCGGCAGCCAAACGGCATGATCCTTATCGGAAAGATACTCCTTCCCTTCATGGTGGTAAATGATCCGCCCCTCACCCAGGCAAAAGGAAAGCCCATATTGCGGGCGCTGTTGCATAGGCGTGCGGCGCCCACGCGGCACCGGTACGGTAAACACCTCGTTGATCGAGCTGATAATGGTATCCTCCAGCATTTTCCTTCCCCCGCTCTTGTATTTTAACACCATTATACCATTTTTCATAAAGAAAGCAAGCGGATTTTCCTGTTTTTGCATCGAAAATATCAAAAATGTATCGTTTTTCTCATTGCCAAACGAGCATGAATAGGCTATGATATAGACATAGAATATTTTTGCAAGGAGACGTTTTATGCGCTTTGAAAACAAAACCGCCCTGATTACGGGCGCTGCCTCTGGCATGGGGCTGCTATCTGCTAAGTGTATCGCTGCGGAAGGAGGCAACGTTGCCCTGGTCGATGTAAACGAGGCAGGACTTGCCGCGGCAGAGGCCGAGATCGGCCGCCCGGCACAAACCCTTTCC
>JAGASL010000033.1 GCA_017621755.1 Clostridia bacterium | reverse complement strand
GCCCCTCGCCGCCCGCCTCGCGCCGCGCGGCCAGCGTCTCGCGCACCTGCATCCAGCCCTGCACGCGGTTGCTATCCGCCCGCGTCAGGCGAATGCCGGCCCCCTCAAACAGCTCCCACATGCTGCAGCCGGTGTCCTTTTGCCGGTTCCACAGATCCGGCGGCGCGTAGGTGGCCACCACCGGCTCGGGCGAGAGGCGCAAAATGGCCGCCGCCGCCTCTGAAACGATCAGCCCCGGCACCGCCAACTCGCGTATCACGGTGATCCTGCCGCGCCCGTCCAGCGCAAACCATAGGCAGGCCAGCATGTCAAGCCCGTAGTCAAAGGCGCGGTAGATCCGCACCCCCGGCGGCAGGGGCGCGGGGTCTATGACGTGCCGCTTTCGCCGGAACTCGGCAAAGAATTGCCCCGCCAGCAGATCCCAGTCCCCCTCTAACCAGGCGCGGCGCATCTCGGGCGAGAGCGCCTCTAAGCGCGAAAGGTAAGAGGGGTCCTTGTCTAAAAGGGGCTTGTTGTCATAGACAGAGGAGCGAATAAACCGGTAGTCCTCCGGCCGCTCGCCCGGGCGAAGGTCGCGGTCGATGAACAGCCGCTTTACCCAGGCATGCCCCACGCCACCGGGGTTGCAGGTCAGGTAAAAGCGGTGTGGAAAGCTGTTCGCGCCGCGCAGGCAGGCGGTCAGGCAGAGAAACTGGTATTCGCTGAAGTGGGTGGCCTCGTCCATGAAGATCATATCGTATTCCTGGCCCTGGTAGCGCTCGGCGTCGGCATCGGTGTCGCAGTAGCCAAATTTGATCAGCGACCCGTTCGGAAAGGAAAGCGACTTATCGGTATCCCGATAGCTCGCCACGCCCTCCAGCTGCCGGCGCAGGAGCTTGATGTGGTTTTCATACAGCTCCGGGTACGAGCGCCGCAGGATGAGAATACGAATGCCGGGGTAGTGCAGCGCGGCAAGAGCGGCCTTCATGCGCACGGCAAAGGATTTGCCACCGCCACGGCTGCCGCCGTAGGCCACAAATCGCTCTCGCGCACAAAGAAATTCGCGCTGCTGGTCAAACGGGGGTGGAAAGCGAAGCGTATTCATCCGGCAAATTCCTCCGCCTCGCCCAGCACCACAGAAAACAGGCCGTCACTCGCCGCGTCCTCCTCAGGCGCGGAGTAGCCAAGCATCCTGTTTGCGACCTCGATCGCCTTCGTAGCCGCGTTGGCCGCCGTGGGATTAAACTTCACCTCAACAAGGGCGCCGTCCTCGTCGCAGACCTCCTGGCGCGCGCCTTCTATGGCCGCCTCGTAGATCCTTTTTAATCCCAAAAGCGCCATCCGCCGGCTCCAGATCTTCTCTAAGCCTGCCCGCTCCGCCTCCTTTGGCGGCGCGTGGCGGGTAGCCGCCTGTTTTTTTGTGGGCTCTTGCTGTTTTTCCATGGGCTCTTGCTGCTCGTTCACGGGCGCCAGCTCCTTTTTCCTTGGCATAACCGTCCTCCTCTCCGTTTGACGAGGCCAGTATACAACAAAAAATTCGGAAATTTCGGACAAATTACGAAAAAATAAATAATTTTACGAAAAAAGACCTCCAAAGGGGCGCCTTTCATAAAGAAGGTTTGCCTGCCGAAAATGCCGTAGGGCGGTGGCTTGCTGCCGCCGAAAATAAATCGTATAGAATAATAAAGCGGCGGGAGATAAACCCCCGCCCTACAATAAAAGGAGTACGAGCAATTGGCGTGATACTCTTATCGGAGTATCACGCCAGTTCTATTCGCCTGTGGCGAGTGATATTGCTATGCAGTGATATTCGGCTCGCGCCGTGTGGTATTCGCTTCGCGAGTTTCAGGGCGAATAGAATACCACTGAAGCCGCAAGGCTTCAAT
>JAGASL010000032.1 GCA_017621755.1 Clostridia bacterium | reverse complement strand
GTGGCACCAGCGAGGCTGCCGCCCGCGCCGCCCTGCCTGCGGGCGAGCTGCCAGATGAGGACGAGCTGCAGCCCGAGGAATGGAAAAAGCAGGTCGAATACCAAACTGCCCGGCGCCGCATCCTTGCCGAGCGGGAGCGCGAGCTGGAAAACAGTCTGCTTTCCGCCCGTAGCCGGGTCGAGGACCCTGCCATGCTGGAGGCCGCGCTTTGCGAGCTGCGCGAGAAGCTGGATGCCGAAAACGAGCGCCACGCCGCCTGCGTGATGGCCTATGAGGCGCTGGCAAGCGCCGGCCAGCAGCTGCGCGAGGAGATCTCTCCCCGCCTCTCAGGCTTTGCCTGCCGCCTGATGGGTGAGATGACGAACGGCAAATACGAGCGCGTAGGGGTAGGCAGCGACCTTTCGCTTTCCGTGGGTACCGAGGGCGGTACCCGCCCGCCCGAATACCTCAGCGCCGGCACGCAGGAGCTGGTCTATCTTTCCCTGCGCATGGCGCTGCTTGACCTGCTGTACCGTGAAAAGCCGCCCGTCTGCTTTGACGAGAGCTTTGCCCACCAGGATGACGGACGCCTGCGCCGCGCCATCTCCACGCTGGCTACGCTGGCAGCGGGGGGGCAGCAATGCCTGCTCTTTACCTGCCACACGCGGGAAAGCCAGGCGGTGCGAGAGCTGGTGCCGGGTGCCACCGTGATCCACCTGCCGTAGGGTGACGGGGATCATCCGAACCCGATTGCGGGCGGCAAATTTCCGCCCGCGCTGCCTCAGCGACCTTGGCAATATGTTTCATCATTTTCATATTCCGTAAAAAAACTATTGCTTTTTTCGCGCGTCTGCATTATAATATTCTTAATAGAGACTTATATTTGTAGGAAATAGGGAGAAAGATGGGAAAACGGATCTTGATCGTTGGCGCCGCCAACATGGATTTTACAATGGAGCTGCGCACCCTGCCCCCGGCAGGTGAGAGCGTGACCGAGGAGGGGCGCTATCGCTACACGGCCGGCGGCGCCGGCGCCGTGGCCGCCTTAGCCGTTACCCGGCTGGGGGGGCAGGCGGTGTTTGCCGCCCGCCTTGGCAATGATATTCACGGCAGCCGCCTGCGCCACCTGTACGAGGAGGCCGGCATGGATACCCGCTTCATCAGCACCGATCACCGTGCCCCCACCGGTATGCGCGTGATCCTGCGTGAGGAAAATGGCAACAGCCGTACCGTGTATTACCCCGGCGCGAACGCCAACCTGCTGCTTTCAGATGCCGAGCGTGCTATTGCCGACGGTATGCCGGGCGCCATCTATCTGCAGACCGAGCTGCCGCCCGACCTGTTTGCTGGCATGCTGCGCTTGGCCGAAAATTACGAGATCCCGCTCTGCATCGATGCTACAGGCGAGCTACCGCCCGCGCTGCACGCCACAGCCGAGATCTTTTGCATTGATAACAAAGAGGCCTACGCCCTCACCGGCACCTTTCCGGTCGGCTCAGATAGCTGCTTAAAGGCGGCTGTCGAGCTGGAAAAGCGTGTGCGCGCCAAGCACTACCTCATTCGTCTTGGTGACCGCGGCATCTTCACCTACGATGGCCGCTATTGCCACATGGTGCCCGGCTGCGGCATCCGCATGCCCGAGGGCACGCCCCTGTGCGATTCGCTGACTGCCGCCCTGCTCATGGAATACCTGCACACCGGCGGCGATATCCGCGCGGCCTGCCGCTTTGGCCTGTCGCTGCACGCCCTGTTGTTCAAAAACAGCGCCGACCCTGCCTACTTCCCCACGGCAGACGAGGTGCGCGCCTTCGCAGAAAAGCATTAAGCCGAGAGGCATAAAGGAGATATTATGGCTTACAATTACAAGGAATTTTCTTACGCTTCCAGCGATGGGAAGAACCACATCGCCGCCTGCCTCTATACCCCTAAGGATCGCACCGTGCGCGGCGTGGTGCAGATCGTGCACGGCATGTGCGACTACATGGGCCGCTACCGCCAGATGGCCGAGGCACTGTGCGAGCAGGGCTACGCCGTTTGCGGCGGTGACCATCTTGGCCACGGTCGTACCGCCCGGCATAGCGACGAGCTGGGCTTCTTCGCCGCTGAGGATGGGGCAGATACCGTCATCACCGACGTACATAAGCTCACCCTGCTGATGCGCAGCCAGTTCAACGGCTCGCCCCTGATCCTTGTGGGTCACAGCATGGGCTCGTTTATTGCCCGCCTTTACGCCTGCAGCTACTACCGCGATATCGATGCCATCGTATTCCTTGGCACCGGTAACAACGCCATCGCCGGCCTTGGCCGTCTGCTGGCCCGCGCCATCTGCAAGCGCAATGGCCCTACCTACCGCAGCCCGCTGCTTGATCGGCTGGCGCTTGGCTCCTACAACAAGCGCATCAATAAGTACGACCCCGCCGGCAAGAACTGGCTGACAAGAGACGATGCCGTCGTCACCTCTTACGTTATCGACCCCTATTGCAATTTCAAATTCACCGCCGCCGCTTATGCCGACCTGTTTTCCATGGTAGAGCGCGTGTCGGCCTCCCGCTTTGCGCAGGAATACCCCAAAAGCCTGCCCACGCTGATCGCCTCGGGCGATCAGGATCCTGTCGGCAGCTATGGCCGCGGCCCGCGCCTGCTGGCCTCGCGCCTCTCGGCCGCCGGCACCAAGGACGTTACGCTTAAGCTCTATCCCGGCGCACGGCACGAGCTGTTTAACGAGACCTGCCGCAAGGAATTCTTTGGCGATCTGATCGCATGGCTTTCCGAGAGATCCTGAGCCCGCTACCCGCCGTGGTAGGCCCTACCGCCTCTGGCAAGACGGCGCTGGCCATTGCGCTTGCCAAGCGGCTGGGTGGCGAGATCCTATGCTGTGATTCGATGCAGATCTACCGCGGCATGGATATTGGCACCGCCAAGCCCACAAAGGAGGAGCAGGCCGCCGTGCCGCACCACCTCTTTGATCTTCTTTCCCCCGGCGCGCCCTACAGCGCGGCCGATTACGCGGCTGATGCCTACCGCACGGTAGAGGGGCTGCTTGCCCGCGGCTGCTTGCCCGTCTTTTGCGGCGGCACGGGGCTGTACGTAGAGGCCGCCCGCCGCGGCGGGGTAGAAAACGAGGAGATCCCCGGCAGAACCGACCTGCGTGAGGCGCTGGTGGCCGAAAGCGAGCGCCCCGGCGGTATGGATGCGCTGTGGCAGCAGCTCTGGGAGGTAGACCCCGCATCGGCCGAGGCCACGCATAAAAACAACGTGCGGCGCGTTATTCGCGCCTTAGAGATCTACAAGACCACCGGCATTCCCAAAAGCGAATGGGATCGCCGCTCGCGCGAGCGGCGGCCGGCTCTGCATATCTATCCCATTGCCCTGCATTACCCGGATCGGGAGCTGCTCTACCGCCGCATCGACGCGCGCGTAGACGAGATGCTGCGAATGGGCCTGTGCGAGGAGACCGAGCGCCTACTAAAGGCGGGGCATCTGGCCCCCGGCTCTACCGCTGCCCAGGCCATCGGCTACAAGGAGCTGCTGCCCTACCTGCGCGGTGAATGCACGCTGGCCGCGGCGCGCGAGGCGCTTTGCCTGGCCACGCGGCACTACGCCAAGCGGCAGCTGACCTGGTTTATGCGCGATAAGAGCATCACCTGGCTCCCCGCCACCGATGAGGGCGGCCGCATGCGCCCGCTTGCCACCCTGGCTGAGGAAGGGGAGCGCGCGTTCCGCGAGCGCGCAAGGGAAGCGGGAATGGGGAATTGGTAAGAAGAATGATTGTCCTTTTGCCGCGTGGCAAGGGGCTTCAATATAAAAATTTTTGACATGATATAAAAAGGAGATTTGCTATGAAACCGAACGAGCTGATCAAGCGCCTGCAGGAGGGCGCGCTGGAAAACTTCCGTTATCTGTACGGTGACGGCGTGAAGGAGCAGACCGAGCGCTATATCAAGGCCGTCAAGGAATTTACCGCCCTGTACGGCGAGGATCGCGAGGTATTCGTATTCTCGGTGCCTGGTCGTACCGAGGTTTGCGGTAACCATACCGACCACAACCACGGCCGCGTGCTGGCAGCCGCCATCGACCGTGATATCATTGCCATCGCCTCGCCCAGCAGCGAGCCGCTGGTGCGCGTGCGTAGCGAGGGCTACCCCGAGGATCGCGTGCCGCTTGAGCTGTGCGACGACCCGGATAAGCAGAAGGCCTTTAAGTCGAATGCCCTGGTCACCGGTATGTGCGGCGGCTTCCGCAAATACGGCTACCAGATCGGCGGCTTTGATGCCTACACCACCAGCCGCGTGCTCAAGGGCTCTGGCATTTCCTCCTCCGCCGCCTTCGAGGTCATGGTCGGTAACATCCTCAACCACCTCTACAATGACGGTAAGGTAGCAAACGAAGAGATCGCCAAGATCGCCCAGTACGCCGAGAACGTGTATTTTGGCAAGCCCTGCGGCCTGATGGACCAGATGGCCTGCGCCGTTGGCGGCTTCGTTTACATTGATTTCAACGATCCGAAGAACCCGGTCATCGAGCCGATCAACTTCGCGCTGGACGAGGCTGGCTACGTGCTTTGCATCGTCAACACCGGCGGCAACCACGCCAACCTGAACGCCGACTACGCCTCGGTACCGAGCGAGATGAAGGCAGTAGCCGCTGCCCTTGGGCAGGAGGTGCTTCGCGGCCTGACTGAAGAGCAGATCGTAGCCGCCATTCCCACCCTGCGTGAGAAGCTGGGCGACCGCGCCATCATGCGCGCGCTGCACTTCGTGCGTGAAAACGAGCGCGTTGCCACCCTGGCTGATGCCCTGAAGGCCGGCCGCACGGCAGACTTCCTTGCCGGCATCTGCGCCTCGGGTGATTCCAGCTTCAAGTATCTGCAGAACGTGTACACCACCCTCAACGTAGAGGAGCAGGGGCTTTCCCTGGCCCTGGCGGTGACCGAGGGCGCGCTGGCCGGTAAGGGCTGCGCATGGCGTGTACACGGCGGTGGCTTTGCCGGCACCATTCAGGCCTTTGTCAAGGCCGAGCTGGCAGACGAGTATCGCCGCCTGCTGGACGGCGTATTTGGCGAGGGCTCGGCTATGATGCTGCGCATCCGTCCCGCCGGCGCAATTCAGCTCAATATCTGATTTTTTGAAGGAGAACAAGCACAATGGCTACCAAAAAAACAGCGCCTACGCCATCGGTCAAGCCGGTAGCGCCGGGCGATAAAAAGACCGCGCTGGAGACCGCCATTGCCCGTATCGAAAAGACCATGGGCAAGGGCACCATTATGAAGCTGGGCGAGGCGGCAGATATGACCGTCAGCGCCGTTTCTACCGGCTCCCTGACGCTGGATCTGGCGCTCGGCATCGGCGGCGTACCGCGCGGCCGTATCGTCGAGATCTACGGCCCTGAATCCTCCGGTAAGACCACCGTGGCTCTGCACGTGGTGGCCGAGGTGCAGAAATTAGGCGGCGAGGCAGCCTTTATCGATGCTGAGCACGCGCTTGACCCGCTCTATGCCAAGAAGCTGGGCGTGGATATCAACAATCTTCTCGTCTCGCAGCCGGATAGCGGCAAGCAAGCGCTGGAGATCGCCGAGGCGCTTGTGCGCTCCGGCGCCATCGACGTCATCGTGGTCGACTCGGTTGCTGCCCTCGTGCCGCAGCAGGAGATCGATGGTGATATGGGCTCCTCCCACGTGGGTCTGCAGGCACGCCTGATGTCGCAGGCCATGCGTAAGCTTTCCAGCGTGGTGGCAAAGACCAACTGCGTAATGATCTTTATCAACCAGCTGCGTGAAAAGGTTGGCGTGGTCTACGGCAACCCGGAGGTCACCACCGGCGGCCGCGCGCTGAAGTTCTATGCCTCGGTGCGTATCGAGGTCCGCAAGGCCGAGGCGCTGAAAAACGGCACCGAGGTCTACGGCAACCACGTTAAGTGTAAGGTGGTCAAAAACAAGGTGGCGCCCCCCTTTAAGACGGCAGAATTCGATATTCTCTACGGCCACGGCATCTCCCGCTCCGGCGAGCTGATCGAGCTGGGCGTTTTGCTGGATATCATTGATAAATCCGGCGCCTGGTTCTCCTACAACGGCAGCCGCATCGGCCAGGGCAAGGAAAACGCGCGCAAATATCTGGAAAGCGAGCCCGCCGTGATGGAGGAGATCGCCGAAAAGATCCGCGAGGCCGCCAAGAACACCGATATCATCGAGCAGTTTGAGATGGAAGGCGAGGATGACGAGCTCGACATCCGCGAATTTGAAGAGGAAGAGCTCTGATGCCCGGCCGCGTGCTGCGCGTTTCGGCAGTCGATATCCACGGTAATCTGCGCCTCTCGGTCGAAGTAGAGCATTTTGCCGGCAATACTCGCCGCACCCTGCGCCTTTCGCAGAGACGGTATGAGGCGCTTGGCGCCCCCGTGGCGGGCGAGCCGCTGAGCGATGAGCTGCTTTCTGCCTTAGCCGAGGCCGAGGGCGAGATCCGCGCTCTTTCAAAGGCAGAAAGCCTGCTCGCCTATGGCGATAACAGCGCAAACGGCCTTTGCCGTAAGCTGCGGCAGCGCGGCTACTCGCAAGAAAATGCCGAGGCAGCCGTGGCGCACGTGCTGCAAAAGGGCTACATCCGCGAGGGCGAGCAGGCCTACCGCCTGGTAGTGGCCGCCGCCAATCGCAAGTGCTGGGGCCCCCGCCGCATCGTGGCAGACCTCTCACACAAGGGCTACCCGGCCGAGACCGTGCGCCGCGCCATCGCCCAAGCGGAAAGCGAGGGCGAGATCGATTTTGAAGCAAGCAAAAAAGCCCTGCTGCAAAAGAAATTCGGCGAGGAGCAGCCCTCCCCGCTCGACCGCCGCCGGGTGCTGTATCAATACGGATATTAAAAAAACAATAGCGCGCCTGCCGGGAGCAGGCGCGCTCTCATTGGTGTAAGATGAACGATCAAGCAATTAAAAATAATAAGGTAAGAAACGCGATCATGATCGGCGCGCTCTGCTCGCTCTCTTATCTGGCCGTTTATATCGCCAGAAACGTGCTCAGCGCCGTTACCCCGCAAATGATCGACCCCGTGACCGGCGTGACAAGCGAGGCCTTTATCGGCTCGCTTTCCTCGGTCTATTTTGCCATGTACGCCATCGGACAGCTGATCAACGGCGCTATCGGCGATAAGATCAAGGCCCAGTATATGATCAGCTTTGGCCTGCTGCTGGCCGGCGCGGCCAACCTGGCCTTTGTGTTCGTTCCCCCCTCCTCGCTGCTTGCCACCGCGTGCTACGGCATGGCCGGCTTCTTTCTTTCTATGATCTACGGCCCCATGACCAAGGTGGTGGCCGAAAATACCGACCCGGTGCACGCCACGCGCTGCAGCCTGGGCTACACCTTCGCCTCCTTCTTCGGCTCGCCGCTTGCCGGCGCGCTGGCAGCCGTGCTGGCCTGGCAGAGCGTTTTTTACGTCAGCTCGGCGGCACTTGGCTTTATGGCGGTCGTCTGCTTTATCACCTTTTTGATCTTTGAGAAAAAGGGCATCGTTCGCTATGGCCAGTATCAGGCAGAAAAGAAGGCAAAGGGCGGCAGCATCGGCGTGCTGATCCGTCATCGCATCGTGAAATTTTCGCTGATTTCCATCATCACCGGCGTGGTGCGCACCTCGGTGGTGTTCTGGCTGCCCACCTACATCAATCAGCACCTGGGCTTCAGCCCGGAAGAGGCTGCCGGCCTGTTTACGGCGGCCACCCTGGTCATCTCCTTTACCGCCTTTGTCTCGGTATTCGTCTACGAGCGGCTTGGCCGCAACATGGATCTGACTATTCTGATCATGTTCCTGTGCTCTACCGGCTTCTTCGTAGCCGTTTACTTCGTTACCCAGCCCATCGTGAACCTGGTGCTGATCGTGCTGGCCATCATGGCCTCGAACGCCGCCGCCACCATGCTGTGGAGCCGCTATTGCCCCAGCCTGCGTGATACCGGCATGGTATCGGGCGCTACCGGCTTTCTCGATTTTCTCAGCTACATGGCTGCCGCGGCCTCCAGCGCCATTTTTGCCAACGCCGTCAGCGTTGTCGGCTGGTCAAACCTCATTCTTGCCTGGGCGGCGCTCGTGCTTGGCGGCGTGCTGGTCGCCCTGCCCTGGAACAAGATCCTTCGCCGCGCGAGTTGAAAAGCGAATAAGAATATCACGCTGACGAAGTCAGCATATCACCCCGTATTTCATATAGCATTTACACCCACGAACATAACGCTTGTCAAAAAAGAGGACGAAGAATTTACCATTCTTCGTCCTCTTTCTTCGGCGGCTTTTACGGCGTGACCAACCTCAGCGCCACCTATAAGCCTCCACCCGCCGGGCAGGGCTGCACAGGCAAAAATCAGATTTGGAAAAATAAACTGCTTTTTTGGAAAAACCTTCAATGATTTTTAGAAAAAATAGTTGTATTTTTTGAAAATTATGCTATAATACTAAAAAAGGAGGGGTGCTGTATGGTGAAAGCAGGCAAGGAACAGATCAAACAGTACATTTTGAAGCTGATCTCCAGATATGAAACGAAGATCGTGCCCAAGGTGGTAGAAAACTTTGGCATATCGCAATCTACGGCTTATAATTACGTCAACGAGCTGAAAAGGGACGGCATTATTACCAAGGATGAAAAAACGGCAGAGTACGCCTTGGTCTCGGTGAGAACGCCTTTTCTTTACCGAAACGAGAATTTAAGCGAGGATCGCGTTTTCAACAAGGATATTGCCCCTCTGCTGGCAGGGCTGGATAAGCATATTCTTTCCATTTGGCGATATGCGTTTACTGAAATGATGAACAATGCCATCGAGCATTCCGGCGGGGAAGAGATCTACGTCAGTGTAAAGACAAATCCGTTAGAAACGACCATGATCGTTATGGACGATGGGGTTGGTATCTTCAAAAACATCCAGCAGTATTTGTTGCGTGAAAAGGGAGAGGAGCTGCCGCTTGACGAATGCGTGGCGTTGCTGTTTTCCGGCAAATTTACCACTGCCAAAAGCCTTCATTCCGGCGAGGGGATCTTCTTCACCTCGCATTTAATGGACCAGTTTCTTATCTACTCTGATGAAGAGACCTTTTCCCGTAGCAGCTTTTCAGATCAGCAGTTCCAGTATAAGGAGCTTGGTTTTGAAAACGGCACCCTGGTGCTGATGTCCTTGAATAATCACAGCAAAAAGACGACGAAGGAGGTGTTTGATCGGTTCTCTGACGTCGACGAGGGGTTTATCAAAACACAGATCCCCATTGCACACATGTTCCCCAACGGGAGCCCGGTCTCCCGCTCTGAGGCAAGGCGGCTTGGCGAGCTGATGCTGCGATTCAAGGAGGTCGATCTCGATTTTTCAAACGTCGAGGAGGTCGGGCAAGCCTTCTGCCACGAGCTGTTTATCGTTTGGCAGGAACGAAATCCGGACATCCTGCTCAAGGTGTGTCACGCCAATGATGACGTGCAGCGAATGATATCGCGGGTAAAAAATACAAAATAACCGCAAAGGAAGCGGGCTTGGTCAAATGACCAAGCCCGCTTCCTTCTTTTTACAGCGTTACAAATCCCAGCTTGCGCTTTACCTTTGAAAGGGTCTTGCGCGCAATGTAGGAGGCCGCCTCGGCCCCCTCGCGCATCACCGTCTCCAGGTATGCCTTGTCGGCGATCAGGCGCGCGTACTCCTCGCGCACCGGGGCCAGCGCATCGGCACACGCCTCGCCCACGGCCAGCTTAAAGTCGCCGTAGCCGCGGCCGGCAAACTCGGCTTCGATCTCCTCGTTCGTCTTGCCGGTAAAGCAGCGGTAGATCGACATCAGGTTGTTGATGCCGTCCTTGCCCTCGCCCGCGCGCACCTCACAGCCCGAATCGGTCACCGCGCGCTTGAACTTGCGCAGAATATCGTCCTTGCTATCCAGAATATAGACCACGGCATTCTGGTTCGGGTCGGATTTGGACATCTTCGAGGTCGGCTCGGCAAGCGACATGATCTTCATGCCCGTGGGCGGAATGTAGCCCTCCGGCACCACGAAGGTGTCGCTATACAGGCCGTTAAAGCGGCCGGCAATGTCGCGCGCCAGCTCTAAGTGCTGCTTCTGGTCTACGCCTACCGGCACCAGCTCGGTCTGATAGAGCAGGATGTCAGCCGCCATCAGCGAGGGGTAAGTAAAGAGGCCGGCATTGATATTGTCGGCATTCTTCTGGCTCTTATCCTTAAATTGCGTCATGCGCGAAAGCTCGCCAAACATGGTAAAGCAGTCAAGAATCCAGCCCAGCTCGGCATGCGCCGGCACGTGCGACTGCACGAACAGCGTGTTCTTCTTCGGGTCAAGCCCGGCGGCGATATACAGCGCCAGCGTCTCGTAGGTGCGGCGGCGCAGATCGGCCGGCACCTGCCGCACGGTAATGGCGTGCAGGTCTACCACGCAGTACAGGCAATGGTATTCCTCAGAAAAGGCGCTGAAATTCTTAATGGCGCCCAGGTAGTTGCCAATGGTCAGATTGCCGGAGGGCTGAACGCCGGAAAAGACCACCTTTTTATCTTGAAACATCTCAAAAAGCTCCTTCCGCTCGTGGCGGTGAAAATTCTTACTACATATTTTACCTCTTTTAAGTGGTCCCTGTCAAGCCCCCCACGAATTTTACGGGAAAATTGCGAAAAAAATAACAAAAACCATCAAAAGCCCTTGCCTTTTTTGAAAGCTTGTGCTATAATGTAGGGTGGTAGATTAAAGAGAACATCTACATACTCGCTATAAAAAATATTTATATAAAAACGGAGGAAAAAAAGAATGGAAAGAAGAAAAATTTCCATGGATGGTAACACCGCTGCGGCGCACGTCTCCTATGCGTTCACCGAAGTAGCTGCCATCTACCCGATCACCCCGTCCAGCCCGATGGCTGAGGTTACCGACACCTGGTCGGCATCCAACAAGAACATCTTTGGCGAGCCGGCGAAGAACATCTTCGGCGACAACGTAAAGGTTGTTGAGATGCAGTCTGAGGCCGGTGCCGCCGGTGCCGTTCACGGCTCCCTTGCCGCCGGTGCGCTGACGACCACCTACACCGCATCGCAGGGTCTTCTTCTGATGATCCCCAACATGTACAAGATCGCCGGTGAGCTGCTGCCCTGCGTGATCCACGTATCTGCGCGCTGCGTTGCTTCCCACGCACTGAACATCTTTGGTGATCACTCCGACGTATATGCCTGCCGCCAGACCGGCTTTGCCATGCTGGCAGAGACCAACGCGCAGGAGATCATGGACCTGGGTGCCGTTGCACACCTGGCCACCATTAAGGGCCGCGTTCCGGTTCTGAACTTCTTTGATGGCTTCCGTACCTCGCACGAGATCCAGAAGATCGAGGCTTGGGAGACCGCTGACCTGGCCGAGATGGTAGATATGGACGCGGTTGAAGCATTCCGTGCCCGCTCCATCAACCCCGAGCATCCCGTTCTTCGCGGCTCTGCCGAGAATGGTGATATCTTCTTCCAGCACAGAGAGTCCTGCAACAAGTTCTATGATGCCTTCCCGGCGATCGTAGAGGAGTATATGGACAAGGTCAACGCTAAGCTGGGCACCGACTATAAGCTGTTCAACTACTACGGCGCACCGGATGCTGACCGCGTGCTCGTAGCCATGGGCTCTGTCTGCGATGCAGCAGAGGAGGTTGTTGACTACCTGAATGCCAATGGCGAGAAGGTTGGTCTGGTAAAGGTTCGCCTGTACCGCCCCTTCGTTGCTGAAAAGCTCTCCGAGGCAATTCCCGCAACCGTTAAGAGCATCGCTGTTCTGGATAGAACCAAGGAGCCCGGCGCTCTTGGCGAGCCGCTCTACCTCGACGTAGTGACCGCGCTGGCCCGCACCGGCAGAAGCATTCCGGTATACGGTGGCCGTTACGGTCTGGGCTCTAAGGACGTGACCCCTGCCAGCCTGTTTGCCGTATACGCAAACCTCAATGCCGCACAGCCGAAGCAGGGCTTTACCATCGGCATCGTTGACGATGTGACCGGTCTCTCCCTGCCCGAGACCAAGGCGCCCGACGTTGTTCCGGCCGGCACCATCTCCTGCAAGTTCTGGGGTCTGGGTGGCGACGGTACCGTTGGTGCGAACAAGAACTCTATCAAGATCATCGGCGACTACACCGACAAGTATATCCAGGCATACTTCCAGTATGACTCCAAGAAGACCGGTGGCATTACCATTTCCCACCTGCGCTTCGGCGATCATAAGATCAAGTCTACCTACTACATCACCCAGGCTGACTTCGTTGCCTGCCACAACCCCTCTTATATGCTCAAGGGCTATAAGATCGTTAATGACGTAAAGCCGGGCGGTACCTTCCTGCTCAACTGCCAGTGGAGCGACGAGGAGCTGGATACTCACCTCTCCGCTGAGACCAAGCAGTACATCGCCCAGAACAACATCAAGTTCTATACCGTAAACGCCATCGACAAGGCCATCGAGATCGGTATGGGCAAGCGTACCAACACCATTCTGCAGTCTGCCTTCTTTGCTCTTGCCAAGATCATGCCGATCGAAGAGGCTGTTGAGCACATGAAGTACATGGCCAAGAAGTCCTACCTGAAGAAGGGCGAGGCCGTTGTAGAAATGAACTACAAGGCAATCGATGCCGGTGTAGACGCACTGCACGAGGTAAAGGTTCCCGCCGCGTGGGCTACCGCTACGGTAGAGACCGCCGGCGAGGCTGTTACCGGCAACCGCGCTGAGCTGGTTTCCTTTGTAAAGGATATCGTTCTGCCGGTTAACAAGATGCAGGGTGACTCTCTGCCTGTTTCCGCCTTCGAGAAGTACGTAGACGGTACCTTCCCGCAGGGTGCTGCCGCTTACGAGAAGCGCGGCGTAGCCGTTGAGGTTCCTACCTGGATGCCCGAAAACTGTATCCAGTGTAACAACTGTGCTTACGTTTGCCCGCATGCTACCATCCGCCCCTACGCTATGACCGAGGAGGAGGCAGCCAACGCCCCCGCAGACACCAAGTTTGCCGCTAAGCCGGTTCTTAAGACCAACTACAAGTTCACCATGGCCATCAGCCCGCTGGACTGCATGGGCTGTACGCTTTGCGTAAAGGCTTGCCCGATCAATGCCAAGGCACAGAAGGACGGCACCGACAAGTTCGCCCTGAAGATGGTTCCTCAGGCTGGCGAGCTGGCTCAGCAGGCATCCTTCGATTACTGTGTAGCGAACGTATCCGAAAAGCCCGAGCTGATCAACGAGACCGTAAAGGGCAGCCAGTTCAAGCAGCCGCTGCTTGAGTTCTCTGGCTCCTGCGCAGGCTGTGCCGAGACCTCTTACGCACGTCTGATCACCCAGCTCTTCGGTGAGAGAATGTATATCTCCAATGCAACCGGCTGTTCCTCTATCTGGGGCGGCTCTGCACCTGCTACGCCTTACACCGTAAACCGCGAATCCGGCCGTGGTCCCGCATGGGCGAACTCCCTGTTCGAGGATAACGCTGAGCACGGTCTCGGTATGGCCGTTGGTCAGAAGGCCATTCGCGCCCGTCTGATCGCCAAGGTTGAGGAGATGATGGCTTCCGATAAGGCATCTGACGAGTTTAAGGCTGCCGCCCAGGCATACTTAGACACCAAGGATGACGGCAAGAAGAACACCGCTGCAACCAAGGCTCTCGTTGTAGAGCTGGAGAAGGCTGCCGCTGCCGGCTGCCCCGTAGCTCCCGCGATCCTGGCTGAGAAGGATTACCTGAACAAGAAGTCCGTTTGGATCTTCGGTGGCGACGGCTGGGCATACGATATCGGCTTCGGCGGTCTTGACCACGTAATCGCCTCCGGCGAGGACGTTAACATCATGGTATTCGATACCGAGGTTTACTCCAACACTGGCGGTCAGGCATCTAAGGCCTCCAACGTTGGTCAGGTTGCTCAGTTCGCTGCTGCCGGTAAGGGCATCGGCAAGAAGGACCTGGCTGCCATCGCTATGTCCTACGGCTACGTATACGTAGCACAGATCGCCATGGGTGCTGACCCGAACCAGACCATGAAGGCGCTGGCAGAGGCTGAGGCATACCCGGGCCCGTCTATCATCATCGGCTACGCACCCTGCGAAATGCACGGTGTAAAGGGCGGTATGGCCAACTGCCAGAACGAAATGAAGCGTGCTGTTGAGGCAGGCTACTGGCAGATGTTCCGCTACAACCCGACTCTCAAGGCTGAGGGCAAGAACCCCTTCATCCTGGATAGCAAGGAGCCGACCGGTGACTACCAGGCATTCCTGACCAGTGAGGTTCGTTACGCTCGTCTGGCACAGTCCTTCCCGGAGAGAGCAAAGGAGCTCTTTGCTAAGTCTGAGGAGAACGCCAAGAAGAAGTACGAAAAGCTGGCTGACCTGGCGAAGTAATCTTCAAGCAACGAAAGCACCCACCGCGCGCGGTGGGTGCTTTTTTGGCGTGAGTGAAGTTTTCAACAGTATCTTGAAAAAGTG
Organism: Clostridia bacterium; assembly: GCA_017621755.1. Lineage (GTDB taxonomy): Bacteria > Bacillota > Clostridia > Oscillospirales > CAG-272 > UBA1740. Next base: position 8,311 of record JAGASL010000032.1, on the reverse strand, counting down.
GTAGACAAAAGCAAAAATCTATGCTATACTTATAAAAACCCTTTACATGAAAAAGGAGACTTCTTATGAAACGTGTACTGGCTCTGCTCATGCTTTTCTGCATGGTGCTGCCTCTCTGCGCCTGCCCGGCACAGACCGACCCCGGCAAAACGGATGGCCCCGGCTCCACCGGCTCTGAGACCGTGTGGCAGGATACCCTTGGTGAAAAGGACTTTGGCGGCGGTGAGGTCGCCGTTTCGGTCATGGATCTGTATGAATACGAGCTGTTTGGCGAAGAGGATTCTGAGGATACGCTTGACCAGCTGCTCTTCCAGCGTAATGCCGCCCTGCGCGACCGCTTTAACGTAGAGTTGGTCTCGGTCCCCTCGCAGACCACCAGCATTACCGACCAGGTCTCGCACTATAACGATGTGCAGCGTGCCCTGTCGCGCAACGAGGCAGAGTTTGATCTCATTGCCATGTTCGCCTACCAATCCGGCAAGCTGATCACCTCTGGCTATTACCTCGATTGGCGCAGCGAGGTGCCCTACTGTGGTGATAGCATCAAGGCCGGCGCCGCCTGGTGGCCCAAGGGCATCAATGATGACTGTACCGTTTGCAGCCACCAGTACGTGGCCGTTTCAGACATCAGCATCACCGCTATCGAAATGGCGTGGTCGATCGTCTTTAACAAGGAAATGGTCACCGATTATAACATCGCCCGCAACATCGGTAACTACGAGACTATGTATGACGTGGTAGACGATGGCGCCTGGACCTTAGAGGTCATGAACACCGCCTTAAAGGATCGTTACGTTGACCAGGGGGCCGAGGGGACGGATGACGAGGATATTTACGGTATGCTCATCCAGGGCAGCACCGGTATTGATGCCTTTGCCTTTTCCTTTGGCTATCACTACATTGTCAACGATACCGTCAACGTGCCCGAGCTGTGGACGGTGAGCATGAGCGCGATCAACGCGATCGAGGACCTTCGCTCCTTTACCCGCTCGCGCGGCTGCTACTATACCTATGGTAAGGCCATGTACGATGCTGATATCATGTCCTTCTTTGCCGAGGGGCATGCCATGTTCGCCACCATGCCGCTTGAGCATCTGAAAAACGATATCATCCACGAGATGGAGGATCCCTACGGCGTGCTGCCGTACCCCAAGCTGAACACCACGCAAAAGAAGTACCTTTCCGGCACGGTAGACCATTATTCGGTGCTTTCCATCCCCTTTACCAATTTCGAGCTGGATATGACCGGTGCCGTGGTCGAGGCGCTTTCGGCCTATAACAACCTCAACGTGAACGATCGCTACTATGAAGCCATCGTGACGCACAAGAATACCAGAGATCCCGATTCGGTTCGCATGATCGATATCATCATGGACGGCCGTGTGTACGATCTGACCACCTATCACTACAACGAGCTGCTGGTATCCAAGGATCCCAACGGCGCGCTTGGTCTGTTCTTCCGCTATACAGTCTCTAACAATACAAAGGATATCAGCGCCTACTGGCAGTCCTGCCAGGAGTTCCTGCCCGATGACCTCAACGACCTCATTGAGGATTACGAGGGCATTGCCTCCGGCAGCTTCTAAGCGCTACAAAAGTGCCGAGACGATTTCGTCTCGGCACTTTTCGTATGCCATCCTACGGTGGCATGCCGCCATTCCGCCTTCCCCCCGCCCACCAGACCGCAGAATTTTGCAATTTTCCTTCCATTTTTACCAAAAAACAGCAAGAAAGTGACAATCAATCTTAAAAATGTGATAGACAAAGCAAGAGAAGTGTGCTATACTTGTTTTACGATCCCGCTCGCCCCGGCGGGCAAAAAGGAGGAAAAAATGATGCGAAGATTGATCGCTATGCTTCTTTTGCTGTGCATGCTGCTGCCGCTTAGCGCCTGCGCCGGCCCGACCACCCCCGGCAATAAGGATGACGGGTCCACGCCCGGCGGCTCTGAGACCGTGTGGCAGGATACCCTTGGCGAAATGGATTTCGGCGGCGAGGAGGTCGCCGTTTCGGTGGTGGATATCCACGAATACGAGCTGTTTGGCGAAGAGGAATCAGAGGATACGCTTGACCAGCTGCTCTTTCAGCGCAATACCGCGCTGCGCGACCGCTTTAACGTCGAGCTGGTCTCGGTCCCTACCCAGACCACCGGCCCCTACGATATGGAATCGCATTTTAACGAGGTGCAGCGGGCCCTTTCGCGCAACGAGGCAGATTTTGACCTCATCGCCATGCTGGCCTGGCAATCCGGCAAGCTGATCACCTCTGGCTATTACCTCGATTGGCGCAGCGAGGTGCCCTACTGTGGTGATAGCATCAAGGCGGGCAACGCCTGGTGGCCGAAGGGCATCAACGATGATAGCACCGTGTGCGGGCACCAGTACGTGGCCGTTTCGGATATCAGCATCTCCGCCATCGAAATGGCCTGGGCCATCGTGTTCAATAAGGAGCTGGTTACCGACCATAATATCGCCCGCAAGATGGGCAACTACGATACCATGTATGCCGTGGTGGATGACGGTGCCTGGACCTTAGAGGCGATGAATACCGCCCTAAAGGATTTCTACATCGACCAGGGGGCCGAGGGCGAGGATGAGGACGACATATACGGCATGCTGATGCAGGGCACCACCGGTGTCGATGCCTTTGCCTTCTCCTTTGGCTATCACTACGTGATCAACGATGCCGTCAACGCGCCCGAGCTGTGGAGCGTTACCCTCAGCGTGGTCACCGCGCTGGAAACGCTGCGCTCCTTTACCGCCTCGCGCGGCTGTCACTATACCTACGGCCTGGGCTATACCGATGCCGACCACCGCGCCTTCTTTGCCGATGGGCACGCGCTCTTCGCCACCCACCCGCTGGAATATCTGAAGAGCGATACCATTCATGAAATGGAGGCCGCCTACGGCGTGCTGCCTTACCCCAAGCTGAACACGACGCAAAAGAAGTACCTCACCGGCACGGTAGACCACTATTCGGTGCTCTCCATCCCCTTCACCAACTTCGACTTAGAGCGCACAGGTGCCGTGGTCGAGGCGCTTTCGGCTTATAACAACCTCAACGTCAACGATCGGTACTACGAGTCCATCATCACGCATAAGAACACGCGAGACCCCGATTCGGTCCGCATGATCGACATCATCATGGATGGCCGCGTCTACGACCTCACCACCTACCATTATAACGATCTGGTCGTGAACAAGAACCACGGCGATGGCGCGCTCGGCCTCTTCTTCCGCTACCTGGTCAAAAACTCGCACGAGGATATCTCGGCCTACTGGCAATCCTGCCAGAACTACCTGCCCGGCGATATGGACCAGCTGATCAACGATTACGAAAGCATCGCCGCTATGGGTCAATAACAGAAAAAAGGACAGAGAATTAGGAGCGTACTCTAAAGGACAGCTCTACAAGAATGCGGTATATCTCAAAACAGGTATGCCGTATTTTTGTATTTGTGGATACAAATACAGTGCTTGTCAGGAAAATTGACAAGTTATAGATGAGATAAAAAAGGCTCCCTTGTGTAAAGGGAGCTGCCGCCGAAGGCGGCTGAGGGGTTGCTATTTCTCTGATTTTTTGTTTTTTGGATCAAACTCAGAAAAACAAAGCAAAAAGTAGTCGCACTCATCGCAACAACATTCAAAGCCTTGTTCTCCGTTACCAAGGCAAACGGCAGACTCTCCGGGTGTGAGTTCTACACCGGTAATATCTACTATCCTTCTTGGTTTATCGTCCATATGTTCCTCCTCGGCACATAAAAAGGTGCGCTCCATGTAAGGAACGCACCGAAAAAGTGTTCCTCCATTGCTGTCACACAATCTCTCGCCAGTATTAGTGGGTATGAGGAAAAAAGGAAACACCTTTTACCAAGGGTAGTTTCCCACCAATACAAAAAAATATTAGATTGTGTGACGAGTATATTTTACCATGTTTCTATCTATTTGTCAATAAAACTTGAGAGAATGATAAAAATATGATGGCTTTGTGTCTTTAATTAAGTCAGTGGTTGCAAAGAAAAAAAGGACAGAGAACGTAAAGGCTGTTGTCCTTATCGGAGAAATAAAATAAGGGTATGGGCATAGCCCTGTGCATTTGTTAAACAAATGCGAAACTTGCAATAAAAACAGAAGAGAGAGTAACGCGGTTACAAAATTCCGTGAAGCTCTCTCTTTTTCTGCTTTTTTAGTGATATTCTTTGCTTTCGCAAAGAGTGATATTATTGCTACCGCAATAGTGATATTGAAGCCTTGCGGCTTCAGTGGTATTCTATTCGCCCTGAAACTCGCGAAGCGAATACCACTCGGCGCGAGCCGAATATCACTGCATAGCAATATCACTCGCCACAGGCGAATAGAACTGGCGTGATACTCCGATAAGAGTATCACGCCAAAATCCTCTGCCTTTTTTCTTACAGAATGACCTCGCCCGCGTAGCGCACGGTCTCCATCGCGTCCTTGGCGTAGCGGTCAGCGCCGATCGCCTCGGCATACTCGCGGTTCAGTACCGCGCCGCCTACCACCGTTTTGCACCAGGGCGCCTGCTCGCGCAGCAGGCGAATGGTCTTTTCCATCGCCGGCACGGTGGTGGTCATCAGCGCGCTCAAAGCGGAAAGTGGCGCGTGCCGCGCAACGACCTCCTCCACCACGCGCTCGCAGGGCACGTCCTTGCCCAGGTCGATCACCTCATAGCCGTAGTTTTCCAGCAGCAGGCGCACAATGTTCTTGCCAATATCGTGCACATCCCCCTGCACGGTGGCCAGTACGATCGGCCCACGGCCGCTGCCCGCGGCATGATCCGCCGCCAGCGCTGCCTTGATGCAGGTAAAGGCACCCTTGGCCGCCTCGGCCGCCATCAGCAGCCCCGGCAAAAAGATCTTGTTTTGCTCAAACCCACGGCCAACTGCATCCAGGGCGGGTATCACCTCACGGTTAATGATGTCTAAGGGCGCCTCGGTCCTCAGCAGCGCCTCGGTCAGCGAAACGGCCTGCTCGCGCAGACCGCGCGTAATGGCGCGGTGCAGCTCGCTGCCCTCCTCGCTTGCCGGCGTGCCCGGGGTTGCCGGAGCCGCCGTTGCCGCAGCCGCCACCGGCATGAGCGCCGGCACGTGCGCGATGTAGTCGGCACAGTTCTCATCCTGCTCACGCAGCGCGCGGTAGGCGTAGTATACCCGCATCATCTCGGCCGAGTGCGGGTTCAGAATGGCCGCCGAAAGACCGTTTTCCAGCGCCATGGCAAAAAAGGTGCTGTTCAGCGCCTCTCTCGCCGGCAGGCCAAAGGAAACGTTAGAAACACCCAGCGAGGTGTGGCAGCCAAGCTCCTCGCGGATGCGGCGTAGCGAGGCCAGCGTGACCCCCGCCGCCTGCGGGTCGGCGCTGACGGTCATGGTCAGCGTGTCAAAAATAATATCCTTTTTCGCAATGCCGTAGCTCTCGGCCACTTCGAGGATCCGCTTGGCGATCGCCACGCGCCCCTCTACCGTGGCGGGAATACCGCCCTCGTCTAAGGTCAGGGCCACCACCACGCCGCCGTATTTTTTCACCAGCGGAAGGATGGCGTGCATGCTCTCCTCCTTGCCGTTGACCGAATTGATCAGCGCCTTGCCGTTGTAGCGGCGCAGGGCGCTTTCCATCGCGGCCGGGTCGGCCGTGTCGATCACCAGTGGCAGGGAAAGGACTGCCTGCAGCTCGCAGACCGCGTTCGTCAGCGCCGCGCGCTCGTCAATGCCCGGCAGGCCTACGTTCACGTCCAGCAGGTGGGCTCCCGCCTCCTGCTGGCGAAGCCCCTCGTTCAGAATATAGTCGGTGTCGCCCGCAAGCAGCGCCTCCTTAAAGCGCTTTTTGCCGGTCGGGTTGATCCGCTCGCCAATCAAGAGGGGCGCGCGGCCAAAGCACAGGGCGTGGGTGTAGGAGGAGACCACCGTTTCGCTCTTGGCGCTTACCGGCAGGGGGGAAAGGCCCTGCACCCGCTCGCTAAGGGCGCGGATATAGTCTGGCGTGGTGCCGCAGCAGCCGCCCGCCACGCGCACGCCGCGCGCGATCAGCTCGGCCACCTCGTTGGCAAATTCGTTTGGCAGCACGTCGTATACGGTCTTGCCGTCCCGTGCCACCGGCAGCCCGGCGTTCGGCTTCAGCACCACCGGTAGCGAGGAGACCGCAAGCAGCTCCTCGATCACCGGGCGCAGCTGCCGGGGACCCAGCGAGCAGTTGGCACCGATGGCCGCAGCCCCCATGCCCTCCAGCATGGCGGCCATGGCGGCGGGGGTTGCCCCGGTCATCAGCTTGCCGTCCTCGCCGTAGGCGTTGGTCACGATCACGGGCAGGTCACATTCCTCCCGTGCCGCCAGCAGCGCCGCCTTGGTCTCGTAGCTGTCGTTCATCGTTTCAATGGTGATCAGATCGACCCCGGCGGCCACGCCGCGGCGTACCGTTTCCCGGAACAGGGAAACGGCGTCCTCAAAATCTAAGTCGCCGTATGGCCGCAGCAGGCGGCCAGAGGGGCCGATATCCAGCGCCACAAACCGCTCGCCGGGTAGGCGGCAGGCCGCCTGTGCCGCGCGCGCGTTCTCCACCGCCGCGGGAATGATCTCGTCCAGCTCCGCCGCCGAAAAATGCAGCAGGTTAGCGCCAAAGGTGTTGGTGTTCACCACGTGGCTGCCCGCCTCAAAATAGGCCTGGTGAATGGCGCGCACGTCCTCCCTGTGCGAAAGGCTCCAGCGCTCAGGCTGCTCGCCCGGCTGCAGGCCGCGTGCCTGCAGCAGCGTGCCCATGCCCCCGTCTAAGATGACAAGATGGCTTGCAAGAAAGTCAGAAAAGCTCATACCTTATTTCCCCAAAATGTCCGAAAGGTTGGCCATGATCTTCTCGGCCACCTCCGGCTTGTTCATCGAATATACGTGCACGTTGCGAATGCCGTTGGCATACAGGTCAATGATCTGGTCGGTCGCGTAGGCAATGCCGGCCTGCTTCATAGCGGCCGCGTCACTACCAAACTTGTCCACCAAGCTCTTAAAGCGCTGCGGCATAAACGAGCCCGAGAGCTTGATAGCCCGCTCGATCTGGTTGGCATTCGTGATCGGCATAATGCCCGGCATCACCGGCACCGTAATGCCCGCCTCGCGGATCTTGTATAGAAAGTTGTAGAGCAGGTTGTTATCAAAAAACATCTGCGTGGTCAGAAAATCGCAGCCGGCCTCCACCTTCTCGCGCAGGTGCTTGATGTCCTCGCGCTGGTCGCTGCTCTCGGGGTGGATCTCCGGGTAGCAGGCACCGCCAATGCAAAGATCCTCGCCCGCCTCACGCAGCTCGCGCACCAGGTCGATGGCGTAGCGGTAATCCCAGCGCGAGCGGTCCTCGTTTTCCCGCCCGGCAGGAATATCCCCACGCAGGGCCATAATATTTTGTATGCCCGCCGCGCGAATGGCCGCGATCTTCTCGCGCACCGTCTCACGGGTAGAGGAAACGCAGGTCAGGTGCGCGAGCGAGGGCACGCCAAAGCGCTCCTTGATCCCACGCGCGATGTCCAGCGTGTATTGGCTGGTGCCGCCGCCGGCACCGTAGGTCACGCTCATAAAGGCCGGGCGCAGGCTGGCGATCTCGCCGCAGGCCGCCTTCACGCTTTCAAAGCTGCTCTCCGTCTTGGGTGGAAAGACCTCAAAGGAGATCGACAGGGTATCCTTTTTCAGCAGATCAATAATCTTCATGTAAAAAACCTCGTTGTTTGATGCTTTTATTATACTACACCGGATAGTGGATTGCAAGGCGCTTACCTAAAAAACCGAACCAATAGCCCGTGCGGTAGCAGCTTGGCCGCCACGGCGGCCAGCTTCATCGCCGCCGTGGGCAGAACCACCGCCCGGCCACGCTTGGCCCCACGCAGGGCGGCGCGTACCACCACCGCCGGCTGCACCACGTATTTTCTCTTGCCCCGTGGCATGGGCGCGTGGCGTGCGGCCGTTTCTAAAAACGGGGTGTCTACCGGCCCGGGGCAGACCGCCGTCACGGTAATGCCGCGCTCGCGCAGCTCGCGCCCCAGCGCGCGGGAAAGCGAAAGCACGTAGGCCTTGCTTGCCGCGTAAACGGCAAAGCCCGGCTGCGGCAAAAGGGCCGCGGCGCTTGCCAGCGTCAGAATATGCGCCCCCCTTGCCATATAGGGCAGGGCAGTCTCGATCAGGGCACTCAGCGCGATGCAGTTCAGCGTCACCGTCTCGCGCATCTCGCCCTCGCTCAGCGCGGCAAATTCGCCCATATAGCCAACCCCCGCCGCCGCCACCAGCCAAGAAATGTGGCCACCCGCCTCGCTCAGCTCCCCT
>JAGASL010000031.1 GCA_017621755.1 Clostridia bacterium | reverse complement strand
GCTGCTGCGGACGGTTGCCCTGCGCGGGCTGCGCCGGTCTTGCGGCGGGCGCCTGCGGCTTTTGTACAGGGGCAGCCTTGGGTGCCTCTGCCTTCGGTGCCGGGGCGGCCTTGGGGGCCTCTGGCTGTGCCTTGGGCGCGGCGGGTGCCTCTGCCTGCGGCTTCGGCTCCTCCTTCTTCGGCTCCTCGGCCTTGGGCTCCTCTTTCTTTTCGGCCGCCATAATGATCTTGGCGGTACCGTTTACGTATTCCTCCAGATTTTCCAGCTGGTTCTCCTCGGTCAAGCGATCGAAAAACAGATCCAGCTCGCCATCCTCCAGCGTGCCGCCCGTTTTCTTTTCCACACCGCTTGCCTTCATCAGCTCCAGCACGGTCTTATTGGCAATATTCAGATCCTTAGATAACTGTGCAATTTTTTGCTTTTTTTGCGTCATATCGTAATTCCTCACTTTCGCCAAGCGAAAGATTCCTTTCCTGTCGAATTAGGGGTCAGCGTTCCTGCATGGCCGCCAGCTTGTTCAGCATGGCAGCGGCGAAGCCGGCATCAGTCACCGCAACGGCGGCAAGATTGCTGCCCTTGCCCATGGCGGCTGCCAGCTCAGCGGGGGAAACGGCAAGCTCCCGCGCGCACACACCGTAAAAGGCGCATTTGGTCTCGATCTTTTTTCGTGTGGCGGCCGAGGCCCCTGCCGCGAAAAGCACAAGCTGCGGTTTCGGGTTCTTCTGTAAGGCCAGGCATACCAGCGGCGTACCGCAAACGGTTTTGCCGGCACGGCGGCATAGCCCTAGAAAACCAAGAAAGTTTTTCATGTCCCCTATGCCCTTATCTTTCACCCGTCAGCTCTCCTTCCAAAGCATCGTATATCTCATCGGGGATCTGCACGGCTAAGTTCTGCTCTAAGCGGTGCGTTTTTCTTGCCTTCTTCAGGCAGGCTGGGTTCTTGCACAGGTAGGCTCCACGCCCCGGCTTCTTGCCGGTGAAATCCAGCGTGATCTCCCCCTCGGGAGAGCGAACCACGCGGATAAGCATGGGCTTTTCAAATCGCTCGCCACAGCCGGTGCAACGCCGCTCGGGTATCTTTTTACGTGGCTTTTGCTCCATGTCGATCCTCCTTGTTTTTTTGCAGGAATGCTATTAGGTCTTAATGTCGATCTTATAGCCGGTCAGTCGGGCGGCCAGGCGGGCGTTCTGCCCCTCCTTACCGATTGCCAGCGAAAGCTGGTCGGGCGCTACGCGCACGCGGCAGGAGCGCTCGCCATCCTCCTCAACCGAAAGGACCTTGGCAGGCGAAAGTGCCTCGCTTACAAAGGCGGTCGGGTCATCGCTGTACTGAATGATGTCGATCTTCTCGCCGTGCAACTCACGCAGAATAGCATCAATACGCATGCCGCGGTTACCAATGCAGGCACCGATGGCATCTACGTTCTCATCACGGGAATATACCGCCAGCTTGGTGCGGGAGCCGGCCTCACGGGCGATGCCCTTGATCAGCACGGTGCCGTCCTGAATCTCCGGGATCTCCAGCTCAAACAGGCGCTTCACCAGGCCGGGATGCACGCGCGAAAGGGTAACCAGCGGGCCGTATGCCTCGCTGCGCACCTCAGAGATGTAGACCTTAACGCGGTCACCAACGGCAAAGCGCTCGCCGGGGATCTGCTCTGCCTTTGTCAACACGGCACGGCTGGTGCCGGTGTCAAGGATCACGCTGCCGTCGGTATCGTCGATCTTGTCGACCAGGGCGGTCACGATCTCTTCCTTCTTGTTCTCGTATTCGCGAATGGCAATGCTGCGCTCTGCCTCGCGGATGCCCTGAATGATCACCTGCTTGGCAGCCTGGGCAGACAGACGGCGGAAGTTCTTGGTATCCAGCTCGATCTCCAGCACAGAGCCAACCTTGATGCTTCTGGTCTTGCACTTTTTATGCTTGTCGGCCTTGATGGCGGCAGCCTCCTCGGTGGTTACCTCGGTGGCCGGGTCGGTTACCTCGGCTACCACGGTCAGCAGCTGGTAGACCTTCATATCCTTCTTAACCGGGTCAAGCACGATCTTCACGTTATCCGTGCCGCCCAGCTCGCGCTTAAAGGCGCTGGTCAGTGCGGCGGTGACCTTCTCCATCATATATTCCTTCGGAATGCCCTTTTCTTTTTCCAGAAGGTCAAGGGCGTTAAAAAACTCGCTGTTCATTTTTCCTTTGTCCTGCGGTGGTGTCCGCTTTTCCTTTCGTATTTACTTTATTCCTGATAAGTGGTGTTCATGTGCGAAATGGCCGAACGGGGAAGGGAAACCTCACCCTCTGCCGTTTGCAGGGTCAGTACGCCGCCCTCGTAGCCGGCAAGAATGCCGGTGTAGGCACGCTTGCCCTCGTGCGGGGCAAACAGGCGCGCATCAATCTCCTCGCCCATGCAGGCGGCAATGTGCGCATCGGTGCGGATCTCACGCTCGATACCGGGGGAAGAGACCTCCAGCTGGTAAGAATCCTCGATCGGGTCTGCCTCGTCAAGCAGCGGGTCGATCGTGCGGTGCACCTTTTCGCAATCGTCGATCGAAATGCCATCCTCGTGGTCAATGGTGATGGTCAGTGTCCAATCGGCGCCTACCTTACGGTAAACAACGTCCCATAGCGAATAGCCAAGCCCCTCTACCACCGGGCGGAGCAGCTCTTCTACCTCGCTTGCCACATTCGTCTTTTTCAAAAACACGCCTCCTTACAATAAAAGGAAGAGTGAACTTGCGCCCACTCTTCATCCTCTATTCTTATGATCATCCTTATTATAACACCTTTTTTCTGGATTGCAACCCCTTTTGCAAAAAAACTTGCAGGAATTGTGATTTTTTTATCATCCGGCCGTTTCTTTCTTGCCCCGGCGCGGTGCCGGCTTACGAATGTGGATCACCATTTCGATCTCCTCGTCGGTTTCCCGCCGCTCTGCCTGTATACCAATGCCCGCCTCGCGCACCAGGCCCATGGCTCGCTCAAGCGAGTTGTAGAACAGGCGAATATCCTTGATCACCCCGGCATGCCGTGCCCGGTGCTTTTTTTCTAAAAGCAGGCGCTCAATATAGCGCTCGGCGGTTGCCACGTTCATCCCCTCGGCCGCGATATGGCGCAGGGCGGGTATCCGCCGCTCCTCCGGCAGGCGCAGCACGGCACGGGCGTGCCGCTCGGTCAGGCCGGCAGAGCGAATGATCTCTCGCGCCTCAATCGGCAGGCGCAACAGGCGCAGCTTGTTCGCCACGTAGGATTGGCTGACAGACAGGCGCGAGGCGATCTGCTCCTGCGTCATGCGAAAGCGGTCGCAAAGCGCCGCAATGGCAGCCGCCTCCTCAAACATATCCAGGTCGCGCCGCTGCAGGTTCTCAATGATCGAAAGCTCGGCGCTTTCGTCGGCATTGCTTTCTCGCACTAAGCACGGGATCACGGTCAGGCCTGCCATGCGCGCGGCGCGCAGGCGGCGCTCGCCGGCGATCAGCTCGTAGTGCAGGCCGTCCGGCATGCGCCGTACCACCGGCGGCTGTAGGATGCCGTGGCGGCGGATGCTTTCGGAAAGCGCCAGCAGCGCCTCGGTATCAAATTCCCGCCGCGGCTGCGCCGGGTTTGGCGAGATGCGTGCCGTCTCTATCTCCTCAATCTGCCCGCTGGCGGCGGGATATCGCTCACCCACGTCTCCCTCGTTCATCCATAAAAATGCCATGCCGCACCTCCGTTTTTCTTCTATCATACAAGAAGGCGGGGCAGAAAAAGCACGAAGCCGCACCGCGGGAAATGCATCTTTTTGCCGATTTTTTGCGGCGAGCAGGAGATTTTGGCAGATCGGCACGCCCTCTGCCGAGGGGTGTAGACGGGCTGCGAGAGAAGTTTTTCATATTTTTTGCGCAAAAGACTTGACATACGGCCGTTTATCTGCTAAAATACCAAAGGAACGGGGCATTAGCGCAGTTGGGAGCGCACAACACTGGCAGTGTTGGGGTCAGGGGTTCGAATCCCCTATGCTCCACCAAACGTGTATTGGACGAACACCTACTTCTTTAGCGGCGGCTTCGCCGTAAAGGTTTCGTTCTGATACTAACAGAAAAACGCCATCTTAGATGAAAGTCTAAGGTGGCGTTTTTTGTTATGTTATATCTCATCAATCTTGATAAGGTTGGTATTTCCGGAATGTCCCGTAGTATCTCCACCGGTGATAACAATACGATCTTTTTTTGACAATCCAAGTTCCTTTGATGCGATCTTCTTTGCTGCATAGAACAACACGTCGGTAGATGTGAATTTTTCACACATGGCAGGGAT
>JAGASL010000030.1 GCA_017621755.1 Clostridia bacterium | reverse complement strand
TGAAGCGTTGGAGTTCATTAAGCAAAACCAAGCTCTCGAAACGATCATATCCGCTGTGGTGCATCTGGACGAGAAATCGCCTCATATGCACCTTTGTTTTGTTCCGTTGACCGAGGATAAGCGTTTATGTGCCAAGGAGATTTTGGGTAACAAAAAGAAGCTGACACAATGGCAGGACAAGTATTGGGAACACATGGTAAAGAAATATCCCGATCTGGAGCGTGGCGAGAGTGCCAGCGAAACCGGGCGTGACCATATCCCCACAAGGGTATTCAAGCAGATGGCAAGGCTCAACAAGCAGCACGACAAGCTGGAAGAAATGCTGTCCGATATGAAATTTACTAACTACAAGGAAAAATCCGCACAGATCGCTGCATTTCTTGAAAAGTATATCCCCGATGTTGCCGCAATGGAAACGCAGATTAAGAAATACGAAAAGTTCTTCAAAACAGCGGATGGTAAGCAGAAAGCCTTGGAGAAGAAAAATGCTGATCTGACGGATGCTCTGGAAAAGAGCCAGCAGGAAAGCACTCTGAAAAAGATACAGGACGCAAGGCTGAAAAGCGATTATGAGCGTGCCAAGGGTATTCTTGACCGCATCCCACCGGATGTCATTAAGGCTTATACACAGAACAGCAATAGAAAGCAGGAGGTACACCATTATAGATAATCGCAAAAAGGATGAATGGAACGGCTTTGCCGATTTACTTGCCAACTTAATAGAGAAATATGCGGCGGTTCTGGATATTGATAATCTTCCGGAGCCGCCGATTTGTTTGGACAGCGAAAAGAATGAAATTGTAAACAATTCCAAACTTTTTGCGGTATCTATTGAAAAGACAGACATTGCATGATATAATATACGTGTGATGAGTGTCCAAACCTACTCTGAGAGTGATTTCGGAGTAGGGGTTACATAACGGTGTCGCATACAGCGGCACGAATGAGGATAACGATATGAAAAAAGACAAAATAAAAGTATATATTTACACGAGAGTATCCACCACGATGCAGATTGATGGATACTCTCTGGATGCTCAGAAAGCCAGAATGAAAGCATTTGCCGATTACAATGACTATGAAATTGTCGGTGAGTATGAGGATGCCGGAAAATCCGGTAAGTCCATCGAGGGCAGATTAGAGTTCAACCGCATGATGGAGGACATCAAATCCGGCAAGGATGGTGTTTCCTATGTGCTGGTGTTCAAGCTCTCCCGTTTCGGCAGAAATGCAGCAGACGTACTGTCCACCTTGCAGGTGATGCAGGATTTTGGTGTCAATCTGATCTGTGTGGAGGACGGCATTGATTCCTCTAAGGATGCAGGAAAGCTGATGATCTCTGTTCTGTCAGCAGTTGCTGAGATCGAGCGTGAGAATATCCGTGTGCAGACGATGGAGGGCAGAATCCAAAAAGCCCGTGAAGGCAAATGGAATGGCGGCTTTGCTCCCTACGGCTATACGCTTGAAAAAGGCAAGCTGTATGTGAATGAGGAAGAAGCCGAAGCAATTCGCATTATCTTTGACCAGTATGTGCATACCGACATGGGTGCAAACGGTCTTGCAAAATATCTTGCCAATCACGGCATCGGGAAAATCCAGAGACAGAACGGCAAGAATCCCCTGTTTGATGCGGCTCTTATTCGCAGAATATTAAAGAATCCCGTGTACTGCGGCAAGATCGCTTACGGCAGACGCAGAACGGAAAAGGTGCATGGCACAAGAAACGACTATCGCTTGGTAGAGCAGGACAATTACCTGTTGGTCGATGGTCAGCATGAAGCCCTTGTTTCCGAAGAACTCTGGCACGATGCACAAGTGAAGCTGCTTGCACAAGCGAAGAAGTACGAGAAAGTCAATCACGGCAAGGATAACAAGGTGCATCTGCTGACAGGCTTGCTCAAATGCCCGATCTGCGGAGCCGGAATGTACGGCAACAAGAGTGTCAAGCACAAGGCAGACGGCAGTAAATACAAGGATTTCTTCTACTATGGCTGTAAGCACCGCAACATGACCCGTGGTCACAAGTGCGATTACAAAAAACAGATTCACGAGGAACTGCTGGACAGCGCAGTTGCGGAGGTAATTACTAAGCTCGTCAGTAATCCGAAGTTTGCCGCTTTGATGCAGCAGAAAATCAGCATGAAGGTGGATACCTCCGCTATCGAGCAGGAGATCGCCAACTACGAAAAGCAGCTTCGCCAAAGCTATTCCATCAAGTCCAGATTGATTGACGAAATTGATACTCTTGACCCCGACGATAAGCACTACATCAAGCGCAAGGCAGACCTTGATGATCGCCTTTACAAGATGTATGATAAAATCGAGGATACGGAAAGCCTGCTGATTGAAGCCAGAGCAAAGAAAACGGCAATCGAAGCGGAAAAGCTGACTGCCGACAATATCTACAAGGTGCTGATCTATTTTGAAAAGCTGTATGCGGTCATGGACGAACAGGAAAGACGGCAGATCATGGAATCGCTGATTTTCGAAGTCCATATTTACGAGGAACGCCAGCCGAACGGTCAGTGGCTTAAATCCATCAAATTCAAGCTTCCGATCATTGAGGAAGATATGCAAATAAGTTTGGACAATGATACACAAGTCGAAACTATTGTTTGTCTCTGCAAACAATAGTTTCAACAACTAAGTTTGCCCTTACGGGCAAGTGAAGTTGCTACGCAGTGAAGTTCACTGCGTGAGTGAAGTTTCGCCTGACGGCGAAGTGGGGCAAACTTAACTTCACTTTGCGAGTGAAACGAGCAAAACTTCACTACGAACGAAGTGAGTAACTTCACTTTTGCGAAGCAAAAACTTCACCAAATCGGGCTTCACTTTTGCGAAGCAAAAACTTCATCAACAATCCCAAAGGAGAAACCCATGAAAGATTCCGAATTGCGTACAAGGGCAAAAGCTCTTGCGTTACATATCATAGCCGTCTGTGACGAGGTAGATACTCGTAAGGGCAGAGGTGTACTTGTCAATCAAATTGTAAGGAGTGCAACCTCTATCGGCGCGAATATTCACGAAGCGAACTATGCTGCAAGTAAAGCAGATTTTATCAATAAATTTCATATTGCCCTTAAAGAGTGCGGTGAAACTGAATATTGGATTGAAATGCTTGGCTCCAATGCAATTAGCGAGCAAACTGCCAAAGACCTTTTGCAAGAGTGTGGCATTATCCGCCGTATGCTCGTAAAATCCATCACCACCGCAAAGGAACATGTATAAGAACAAATGTGATTTTTGAGCGAAACTCAAAAGTCTGTTTTATAGCAGTACGTATAACATATCGAAAAGAACATGTTATGGCAACAAAAAATATATTTTAACTTTCATAGTGTTTTTCCTTCTTATTGCGGCTGCCCCGACATTGTTCTTTTGGGGACTATCGCTCAAGGAAGATTCGATAACTTCTTTTTATGTGTTTGTAATGGTTGCTTGTGTTAGCTTGATCTCAGCAATCACTTTCATTGCGATAAATTACAAAAAGCTCGTTGCTTACGATTCTGTCAAAATTAAAAACAAGATACAGAACGTAGATTTTACTACTATTGAATATTCTGTAACCGCAAATGAGCTTTGCGAAAAGCTCAAAACTCGTGGATATGCAAAAACAACAGAAAATATTTTTTATAGAAAAATCGAGGATGATGTCGGTGACGGTGGAATTGTTGTTAGTCATTATTATGCAGCATTGCTGCAAATAAACATGACGGTAGATATCGCAATGCTTTTGGAGCAATTTAGCAAAGGTATGACAACCTACAACATAGGATATATTTTCGTCAGAGAAAACATCGCCCAAAATCTTGATGTGTTGAAGAATTATATAAAAGAAACTGTTGTTGATGTTGAAATACACAGATACAGGTACAATAAGTTTTTTACACCGATTGTTATAACCGATGAAAAAATATATTACTTAAAAGCGGGTTCTTTTATGAGCGAATACAAACACGGGGTGATAGAAGGACTGCGCGTTTTGGACTGTGATGGTTGATAAATATACCTTTTGGCTTTACAATCCCCGTTTTTGGCGCAAAATATACCTTTTGGTCTTATGACCCACGTCGAGAGCGTTGTTTGTTTGAGTAGGGAAAAGGCCGACGATTATGTTCGCATTTCGGTTCATACAAAGGATTTGCAAACGAAGTCAAACTGACTGGTAAACTGGAATTTGACGAGGTGATTTCATTGGAGCAGATTATTGAATACATAAAGCAAAATTACAATCCAATTTCCATCATCCTTTATGGCTCGTATGCCAACGGAACAAACAATCTGAACAGTGATTTTGACTCGTTGGTTATTTCGGATAGCCACGAACAATTCCATGATACATCGTTCGTGGGTGGTATTCAGTTGGATGTTTTCGTATATCCTGCTTCTCATTTTGACGGCAACTATGATTGCAACGATTTTATTCAAATTTTTGATGGAAAGATTATTGTAGATAGGGATGGACGAGGAAAAGCACTTCAAGCGAATGTGCTATCTTATCTGCAAAACCGTCCGCAAAAAACAAAGGCAGAAATTGATGCTAATGTCGATTGGTGTGTTAAAATGCTTGCACGGGTAAAACGATGTGATGCAGAGGGAATGTTTCGATGGCATTGGGTGCTGATTGATAGTTTGGAAATTTTCTGTGATGTAATGCGCCAGCCTTACTGGGGTCCCAAAAAGTCTTTGAAATGGATGGAGGAAAACCATCCCACCGCTTTTGCTTGTTATCGAACGGCTCTTGCAGATTTCAGTACGGAGAGTCTGGAAAACTGGATTGCATACATAAAAAAGCAAACGGGACAGATTGACCAATTCCAATATATCAAACGCTTTGGTAGACTCCCTACCTAAAGGGACAACTGTGGAGAGCGTTGCGCTGCTGCATCGAAAAATTTAAGTATAACAGAGGTATAAAAATGAAAAACAATGTATGTATAATGGGTGACAGTTATTCAACGTATGAGGGATATATTCCGAAAGGGTATCGCTTTTATTATAGCGATGAAAGAAAGGAAAAACCCATTGTTGGGGGAGTGGAAAAAACATGGTGGCGTATCTTGGCGAATGAAAACCACCTCAACGTAATATGTAACGATAGCTTTTCAGGCTCCACGATTTGCAATACGGTAAGAGAAACGTTTACTATTGAAACATCGTTTGTTAGCAGACTTGATAAATATATAGCCGAGAATTTTTTTGCTGAAAATAAAATCAACACAATGCTTATCTTTGGGGGAACGAATGATTCTTGGATAGGTGCTCCTGTTGGAAATCTTATGTATTCCGATTGGACGGAGGATTCTTTAACGTGTGTGTTGCCTGCCTTTTGCTACCTAATCAGCAGAGCAAAGGAAGTGGTTGAAGAGGTAATTGTTATCATAAACACCGATTTAAAGCAAGAGATCACCGAAGGCTTTGTAGAAGCTTGTGAAAAGAATGAAATTAACTATTTACGTCTTAAAGAAATAGACAAGGAAAATGGTCATCCTACTGAGTTAGGAATGAAGCAAATCTCCGAACAGGTTGCGGCGCTTTTATACAAAAAATAGAATGCAAATAATTTTTAATGGCACTGTCACAGACAACACCCCCCATGTCGAGCGTGGTGTATGTCTGACGAGAAAATATCCGCCAATCCGTTTATAACAAAGGAGATAACTTCATGAAAATCATTGAATCAACGCTGCGCATCGGGGTGGAAGCACCCTTTCAGATCATTCATATTTCCGACACGCACCTGACCTATGCCGATATGCGTGATGGCGAGTGCAAGGTAGAGCTGGCCCGGGGCAGAAAGACCTGCTTCCCCTATGATGAAGAGGCAGTTTTGCAGTTAGCCGGCGATCTTTCAAGAGAGAAGGGCATTCCGATCGTACATACCGGCGACCTGATCGACTTTGTGTCGGTGGCCAATTTAGAGCGCGCTGGGCGCTTCGTTCGAGAAAACGATTGCTTCCTCGCCGCCGGCAACCATGAATTTTCGCTTTACGTGGGAGAGGCAAAGGAGGATGCGGCCTACCGCAACCAAAGCCTGGCGACGGTGCAGGCGGCCTTTTCTAACGATATTCGCATGGCATCACGCATGATCGGCGGCGTGAATTTTGTGGCGCTGGATAACGGCTACTATCTGTTTGAGGAGGCGCAGTTGGATTTCCTTAAAAAAGAGGTA
This sequence comes from Clostridia bacterium, assembly GCA_017621755.1. GTDB lineage: Bacteria > Bacillota > Clostridia > Oscillospirales > CAG-272 > UBA1740. The sequence continues at coordinate 21,916 of JAGASL010000030.1, read as the reverse complement.
GAGAAGGGGGCCCCGGTGGTGCTTCTCATGCACAATCCGCTGTATGAGCCGGCGCTGTACGATATTCAGATGAAAAAGGCGCCCTGCGCCTACCTGGTTGGCGTGCCGGAGGCACGTATGCAGAGCTACCCGCCCGATCGCTATGAGCAGCAGCTCGCTGACGAGGCCACGAAGCAAATGCTGGACTATATTGCCAAGACCCCGGCGATCCAGGCCTTGATCACTGGCCATCTGCATTGTAATTATGAGGGCGTATTTGCCGGGCGCATACCGCAGGTGATGACCGCGTGTGACGACGTGCGCCTGATCAGCATTGTGTAACGAAAGGAAAGATAGGATGAAAAAGCACAAGGGGCTTACCATTTTTTGTGTGATACTGGCTGCCATTCTGCTGTTTTGGCTGGTGATCAATCTCATCCCGCCGAAAAAAAGCGTAGAAAGCAATCCGTTCCTTGTGGGGGATGGTGAGCTGCCCATGATCGCTGCCCACCGCGGCGGTGGGGATTGCAACCCGGAAAACACCCTGCTTGCCTTCCGCGAGGCGGTGAACAGCTACGGCGCGGCCATCATAGAAAGCGACCTGTACCTGACCAAGGATGGCTATCTGGTATATAACCACGATGGCTATATTGACGAGACCTGCAACGTAAACGGCGACATCCCGCTTTCCGAGGTCAAGGCGCTTTGCAAGGATAAAGAGAACCGCCACTACATTGCCGACATGACCCTTGCCGAGCTGCGGCAGTATAATTTCGGCTATTATTTTGAGGATGAGAGCGGCGCGCGCATCTATCAGCACGAGGCTGACCCGGCCGCCGCGGGGCTGCAGATCGCCACGGTAGAGCAGCTGTTTGAGGAGTTTTACCAAACCCACCCCGCGCTACTGTTCATCGTAGAGATCAAGGACGAGGGCGAGCGCGGCTACGAGGCCTGCCGCCTGCTTGATGAGGTGCTGAATGAGTACCCCGGGTATCGTGACCGGATCGTGGTAGGTACCTTCCACGATGAGATCGAGGTCGAGCTGAAGGAGAAGTACCCCTCGCTCTACCGCGGCGCGCCGGTAGGGCGTGCGGCGGTGTTCGTTGCCACGCAGGCGCTGCGTGTGAACCTGTTCGACCCCGGTGATTTTGCCTGCCTGCAGATCCCTACCTCGTATGACCTGGGCTTTACCCTGCGCTTAGATAAAAAGACCTACATCGACCGGGCACACCGCCGGAACATTGCCGTGCAGTACTGGACGATCAATGACGAGGAAACGATGCGTGCGCTGATCGAGCTGGGCTGCGATTGCATTATGACGGATAACCCGGCCCTTTTGCAGCAAGTGCTGGCGGAGTATAACTAAGAAGATCCGTTATGAAAAAAAGAGCGTTTTTCTTTATTATTTTAGCCGGTGTCCTGTGGGGTACCTCAGGCATTTTTGTGCATTACCTGGCCCCCTATGGCGTTACCTCGTTACAGATGACCATGGTGCGCGGGCTGGTCTCCTTCCTTTGCCTTGCGATCTTTGCGCTGGTGCGTGATCGTAGCCTGTTCCGTGTGCGGTGGGTTGATCTTGCCTATTTTATCGGCATGGGCGTGTTTCTGTTTGGCACGGCGAGCTGCTATTTTATCAGCATGCAGATGACCTCGGTCTCTACGGCCGTGGTGCTGATGTATACGGCACCTCTGTACGTGATGCTGTTTTCGGTGCTCTTTCTTGGCGAGCGGCTGTCACGGTTGAAGCTGGTGGCAGTTGCCTTGATGCTGATCGGCTGTTGCCTGGTCTCCGGCGTGATCGGCGGGCTGCGGTTTGATGCCGCAGGGATTGCGATCGGCGCGGCAAGCGGCCTGGGTTTTGCTGCCTACAATATTCTGACCAAGCTGGCCATGCAGCGCGGCGCGCGTGCCGCGTCTGCTACGCTGTACAGCTTTCTTAGTGTGGCGGTTGTTGGGATTGCCTTTTCGACGCCATGGGAGCTGGCTGCCAGCGCCGCCCGGGCGCCCGCCGTTACGCTGCCGCTGTTGATCGGCCTTGGTGTGGTGACCTGCACGCTGCCCTATATTTTCTATACGCTGGCCATGAAGGAGCTGCCTGCCGGCACGGCCTCGGCGCTTGGCATCGTAGAGCCCATGGCGGCCACCCTGTTCAGCGTGATGCTGTTTTCCGAGCCGATGAATTGGTCCTCCGGCGCGGGTGTTGCTTTGATCCTGCTTTCCGTCTTTCTGCTCAGCCGGGCAGAGGGGAAGGCCGACCGGCTATAAAAAGAGCCCATCGGGCTCTTTTTTTACATTTCTGCCGCAAACGGTTGAGAAACGTGTGAGAGTGTGGTATAATAATTCTAATATAAACAGGAAACGAATTCTTGTCAAGGAGCGATCATATGGAAAAGATCATCACTTATGAAACGCTGCGGCGGTTCGCGTATTCAAATGATAAGCTGATCAAGGGCGATATTCGCGGTATCGTGCTTAACTTTTTTGGGCTGGGCGGCATGCCTATTTTTTACGATGATTCGGGCGAAGCGAAGGAGTTTGCCGCGCAAGGCGTTATCTTTGTGCAGCCCTACTATAACCCCTGGTGTTGGATGAATGCACAGGCAGTTGACTTCGTAGACGAGATCGTTTCCGTGCTGGTGGAGCATTATGGTCTGGGAGATGGGGTAAAGGTCGTTTCTACCGGCGGTAGCATGGGTGGCCTATCTGCCCTGGTTTATACCGCCTATGCACGTATAACGCCCGTTGCCTGTGTAGCAAATTGCCCGGTGTGTGATCTGCCCTATCATTTTACCGAACGCGAGGATCTGCCGCGCACGCTATACAGCGCCTTTGGCACCTTTGAGGGGAGCATGGACGAAGCGCTACGCTCACGCTCGCCGCTACACCTGGTAGAGAAGATGCCGCATGTGCCGTATACCATTTTCCACTGCGAGGACGATCGTGCTGTAAATCTTGAAAAGCACTCGCTTCGTTTTGTAGAGGCCATGCGCCCTACGCACGACGTTGCCTTTATTACCGTGCCGCTACGCGGGCATTGCGATCTTTCGTACGAGGCGCACATCCAGTACCGCGAAGCCATTTTGCGGGCATTGCTATAAGAGTAGCTATGGTCGAAGAAAACGCATACCGCGATTTTACCCTGCTGGTGGATGGAAAAAACGCCTTTCCTGAGATCATTCGTTGCATCGGACAGGCGAAAAAAAGCGTGCATATCAATATGTTCATCTGGCGGGATGACGTGATCGGCAATCGCATGGCCGAGGCGGTGCTGGCCGCTGCCGAGCGCGGCGTAGCGATCACGCTATCGATCGACCGCTATGGCGTGGTGCTGGAAAAATGCGAGGAATGTAAAAAGTCCTTTTTCCATAAAAAGCAGTCGCCCCTTGAACGGATAAAGAGCACCATCCTCTCACTCTGCTATCCCATGCCCGGCGCGCCGAAACATGCAAAAGACGAGGAGAGCGCGCTGTACCGGCGCGTGATCACGCACCCGAATATCACGGTTTCCTGCGATCAATTTAAGGCAGACCATTCGAAATACTATATCATTGACGATGACGTGCTGTTTCTCGGCGGCATTAATATCGAGGATAAAGAAAACGGCGCGGATATGCAAGGCCGCGTGTACCAGGACTATATGGTAAAGCTGGTGGGGGAAGCGCACGTGCGTGCCTTTCGCACCAAGCTGGAGCAGGGGCAGAACGTGGGAAACGGCTACTGCTTTGGCATGAATAGCAAGCGCCTTCGCTTGTTTGAAATGGAGGAGCGATACCTTTCTCTGATCAACGAGGCAGAGCGCGAGATGCTGATCACCATGGCCTATTTTTCACCGCTGCCGCGGTTTATGGATACCATTTTGGCGGCATACCGGCGCGGCGTGCGCGTGACGGTGATGATTCCCGAGCGGGCCAATTTTCAAAGCGATACCAACCGCAGGGCCGTGCGCCTGCTGCTAAAGCGCTCGCACGGCGGTATTCGCGTGCTGCTTTCGCCCAAGATGCTGCACACCAAGCTGATCGTCAGCGAAAAACGAATATCCCTTGGCTCTACCAATATTACAAAAAAGGCTTTTCGGCAGCTGGATGAACTGAACCTTGAGCTGCCAAATCAGCCCGGTGCCTTTTGCGAGGCGCTGCTGGCCTCGGTGCGGGAAAACCATGCCGTGGCACAGCCTGTGGCCTCCTATCAAGAGATCACGTATCGAAGGCTATATGCCCTTTTTGAGGGCCTTTTGGTGTAAGGAGTTTGTCATGATCAATCAAGAACTGCAAAAAAGAAGCCTGCCTGACCTGTTTTTGCGTGCAGACGGCACGCGTGTGACCGATGTGCCCGGCTGGGAGGCACAGCGTGCCTATTGGCGCGCGCTGCTGCTTTCGCATGAATACGGCCAGCTGCCGCCGGTGGTGCAGCCTGCCGTAACCGTGTCGGTAAACCCGATCAACTTTGCGAACAAGGTGGTTTGGGAGACCCTACGCTTCACCTTTTCCTACGGCTCTAAAAGCCATACCGTACCCGCGCAGTTGATCTATCCGCGCGGGGCCAAGGGCATTCCGTTTTTTGTGATGATCAATTTCCGCCCCGACATCCCAGATCGCTATTTGCCGGTCGAGGAGCTGATCGATAACGGCTTTGGCATCATCACCTTCTGCTACCAGGACGTAACGAGCGATGACGGCGACTTTTCAAACGGCCTTGCCGGCGTATTTTCAGAGGGGGAGCGGGCAGAGGATTCCTTTGGTAAGATCACGCTTTGGGCCTATATGGCCATGCGCGTGATGGATTATTTAGAAACGCGCGAGGAGGCGGATTTGCACTGCGTTGCGGTGGCCGGCCACTCTCGCCTTGGCAAGACTGCACTGCTGACGGCGGCGTTAGACCAGCGCTTTGCCGCCGCCTTTTCAAACGATTCCGGCTGCTCGGGCGCTGCCATTTCCCGCGGCACCTGTGCAGATGGGGAAACAACGGCCGAGATATTCAAGCGCTTCCCCTACTGGTTCTGCCCGCGCTATGAGAGCTACGTCAATGACCCGACCACGTTGCCCTTTGACCAGCACGCGCTGCTTTCGCTGATCGCGCCGCGCATCGTTGGTGTTGGCGCGGCGGATGAGGACCATTGGGCCGATAACGATTCACAGTACCTTTGCTGCGTTGCCGCCTCGCCCGTTTGGGATCTGTACGGCAAGCCAGGCTTCCTCGCGCCTGATCGACTACCTGCGATCGGGGATGAATTTACCGACGGTAACGTGGGCTTTCACATGCGTGCCGGTGCCCACTTTTTCAGCCGTACCGACTGGCTGGTCTACATGCGCACGATGAAAAAGCATTTTGCAAAATAAGAGGGATTCATGAAAAAACCACGCATTTTGGTTACCGCTTATGCGGACAATGCCAAAAACGAGTTTTATATCCGGGCAGTTGAAGAAGCCGGTGGCGAGGCGGTATGCCTGTATGCCCCGCCGGTCGATCTTTCGTACGACGGCCTGCTGCTTTGCGGCGGTGAGGACGTTGCCCCCAGCCACTATGGGGAAGAGAGCCATGGCGCCGAGACACCCGATCCGGCAAGAGACGAGGCCGAGCTGGCGCTGGCGCGCGCCTATATTGCCTATGGCAAGCCGATCCTTGGTATCTGCCGCGGGGCACAGGTGCTGAACGTAGCCCTGGGTGGCACGCTATGGCAAGGTCTTTATACCGTTGCGCAGCACCGCGCGCCGGCTGGCTATCTTTCGCATCCGGTGCGCGCGCAGGAAAACAGCCTGCTGTGGGATCTGTATGATAGTAGCTTCATGGTCAATTCCCGCCATCACCAGGCGCTGCGCCTGCCGGGCTGCGGCGTGGTGCCAACGGCCTGGGCAGAAGACGGCACGGTAGAGGGCTTTGAGCATGAGCGCTTGCCGCTGTTTGGCGTGCAATGGCACCCGGAGCGTATTTTGCAGGGGGAGGACGGCTGTGCGCCCGGCCTGCCGCTGTTTCGCTACCTTCTTTGCCTGTGCCGGGAACAGGGGAGTGACCTGCACGCCCCCGTGCAAAGAGACCCGGACGTGCGCTTTGCCTGCGGCATAATAGAAGATTAGGAGAGAAAGCATGAAATCCTTACAAGAGCTTTATAAGATCGGTGCTGGCCCTTCCAGCTCGCATACCATAGGGCCAGAGAGGGCTGCCGAGCGAATGCAGGCGCTTTACCCCACCGCGCATAGCTTTTCCGTTACTCTTTATGGCTCGCTGGCGCTGACCGGGCGTGGCCACGGCACCGATGCGGTCTTGCGCCGCGTGCTGGGCGAGGGTACCGAAATTCATTTCGATGCTGAAACGGCCGATCTGCCGCACCCTAACACCATGGATATCACCGCCTACCTGCCGCACGGCGAGCAGGCTGTGCGCCGCGTATACAGCATTGGTGGTGGTGCCATCCGCTTTGAGGGGGAGGAATCCTATACCCCACCCGAGGTTTACGCCGAAGAGAGCTTTGAGCAGATCCGCCAGGTGTGTGAGGAAAACGATTGGCGCCTTTCCGATTACGTGCTGGATCGTGAGCCCAAGATCCTTTCCTACCTGCTTTCGGTCTGGGGGCAGATGAAGGAGAGCGTGCGCGCCGGCCTCTCGGCCGAGGGCATTCTGCCCGGCGGGCTGAACGTGCAGCGTAAGGCCAAGCTGCTGTATAATCAGCGGCATATAGACGAAACGCCCGAAACGCGGGAAAACCGCCTGGTATGCGCCTATGCCTTTGCGGTGGCCGAGCAGAATGCGGCCGGCGGCCGCATCGTAACCGCGCCCACCTGTGGCGCGGGAGGCGTTATTCCCGCGGTGATGTATTATATGCAAAAGAAGCGTGGCTTTTCGGATGAGGAGATCGCCCGTGCGCTGGCGGCTGCCGGCGTAGTCGGCAATCTGATCAAGACGAACGCCTCGATCAGCGGCGCGGAGTGCGGCTGCCAGGCCGAGATCGGCTCTGCCTGCTCGATGGCGGCGGCTGGGCTTGGCGAGCTGTTTGATATGCGCCTGCCGCAGATCGAATACGCGGCCGAGGTAGCCATGGAGCACCACCTGGGTCTGACCTGCGACCCGGTCTACGGCCTGGTGCAGATACCATGCATCGAGCGTAATGCAGTGGCCGCCATGCGTGCCATCAACGCCCTCTCGCTTGCCGGCTTCCTGTCCGAGACAAGAAAGATATCGCTAGATAAGGTGATCGAAACGATGTACGAGACCGGCAAGGATATGTCACACCGTTATCGGGAAACCAGCGAGGGCGGTCTTGCCAAGCTATACGATGCGCCTGGGCGCATAGGATAAAGGAGCTGCTATGTCAGAGCTTTTGAAGCATCTTTACGTGTTTGCGCTTTCCATGGTGCCGGTCATTGAGCTGCGCGGCGCTATTCCGCTTGGCGCTGGGCTTGGCCTGCCGATCTATACCAACTATCTGGTCAGCGTGGTCGGCAATTTTTTGCCGGTGCCCTTCATTTTGCTCTTTATTCGGCACATTCTTGCCTGGATGAAGACGACCAAGCGCTTTGCCAAGATCGCCCTTTGGTTAGAGGAAAAGGCAGAAAAGCATTCAGATAAGGTATTGCGCTATGCTACCTTTGGTCTGTTCTTGTTCGTAGCCATTCCGCTGCCCGGCACCGGGGCGTGGACGGGAGCGCTGGTAGCCGCGCTGTTTCGTATGCGTATGAAATACGCGGTACCCTCGATTTTGCTGGGCGTGATGGCGGCCGGCGTGATCATGGCGCTTGCCTCGTACGGCGTAGTTGGACTTTTTCAGTTCTTTTTGTAAGGCAGAGGATTACCATGCAACAAAAACGCGTAGAAAAGATCGGGCAGATTATAGGCTGGGTGCTTTCCACCCTGCTGCTGCTTTGCGGCCTGCTGATAGGGGGCGCCTTTGTTCGCATTTGCTTTGTGGGAGATGGCTCTTTCACGCGTGAGCGCGTGACCGAGGCGCTTTCTCGACTTTTGCCGCTTTTTCTGCTCACATTGCTTGTGCTTGCTGCGAGCGTAGCGCTGCAGATCGTAGAGGCGGTGCGCTTTGGTGAAAAGAGGGGCACCGTTCGTGGTATCTGTCCGGATAAGGCACCGCAGACCCTACCCCATAGACAACGCATATTACGCTTGGTGCTGCTGGCGGTCGCCCTGCTGTTCATCTTGCTTGGCGCCCTGAATGGCAGCATGCGTGACGTGCTGGAAAAGGCCGTGCGTATTTGCACCGAATGTATAGGACTTGGCTGATATGAAAAACAAACATGGCTCTCTTCGCGCCTGGCTTGCGGCTCACCGGCCAAGCAAGCGACGCCTGATTCAGGTATATGCCGCCCTGCTGTTTAACGCAAATCTCAAGGGTTTTGCCACCGGCCGCATCTATAAGGGCCCCAGCAAGCTGCTGTGTGCGCCTGGGCTGAATTGCTATTCCTGCCCTGGGGCAACCACAGCCTGCCCGCTTGGCGCGCTGCAAAACTCACTGGCTGCCAGCGGCGCGCGCGTGCCGTACTATATCTTCGGCATTCTTTTGCTTTATGGGCTGCTGCTTGGCCGCACGATCTGCTCCTTCCTTTGCCCATTTGGGCTGCTGCAGGAGCTATTACATAAGATCAAAACGCCCAAGCTGAAGAAGAATTGCCTTACACGCGCCCTCTCCTATCTGAAATATTTGCTGCTGGCGGTGCTGGTTGTTTTTTACCCCATTTTTTACATGCTGCATGATGGAACCCTGCCTGCCTTTTGCAAATACGTCTGTCCGGCCGGCACGTTGGAGGGGGCGGTTGCCCTTCTTTCGCACGTGGGCAATTCGGCCATATTTCGCATGCTGGGGCCACTTTTCACCTGGAAATTCCTCTTGCTACTGGCGTTTGTTGTCGGCTCTGTGTTTCTATATCGCTTTTTCTGCCGCTTCTTCTGCCCGCTTGGCGCGATCTACGGCCTTTTCAACCGCTTTTGCCTGCTTGGCGTAAGGGTAGAGCAGAGCAAGTGCATTGATTGCGGCCTGTGCACCGGCCATTGCGGGATGGATATTCGCCGCGTGGGCGACCACGAATGTATTCAATGCGGCGAATGCATCGCCGTTTGCCCCACTGGGGCGATCACCTGGCGCGGCGGCAGACCCGTGCTGCCTGCAAGTGAGGTCGAGGCACCGGCTGAAAGGGAAAAGCGGGATAAGAGGCACCAGCTGGTACGCACAGTCATCTCGCTGCTGCTTGCTTGTCTCTTGCTGTTTGCGTTGGTCTACTATAATTTTCTTGACCGGGTGCAGCCCGGCGTAGAGGGTAGCGGCGTGTACGGCAGCGCGGTTGGCGATCTATGCTACGATCTTTCCGTTCCGTTATACGGCGAGGGGGAAGAGTGCTACGTGCTTTCTGAAAACCGCGGCCGCATCACGGTGATCAATTTCTGGGGCGTATGGTGCGCGCCGTGCAAGGAGGAGCTGCCTGCTCTTTCTGCCATCGCGGCCGATTATGCCGGGCGCGCCACCGTGCTTGCCATCCACAGCTCGCTGGAGGCTGCGCTGGCGCCCGGTTATATTGAGGAATACTACCCGGATAGCGCCATGCTCTTTGGCCAGGACACGGCAGAGGATGCTTTTTATGCGCTGCTTGGAGGTAGGGACCTGTACCCCATTACCGTCGTGCTGGATCAAAACGGCTTTGTGCTTGCCCGCTATGAGGGTGAGCTGGATTATGAGACGCTGGCCTCTCTGATCGAGAAGGCCGACTAAGAGAACCGCGAAGGGCATTGCCCTTCGCGGTTCTTTCCTAAACGGACATAGTTTTGGTAAAAATGTCTTTTCGGCTGCTTGCAAATGAAAGGCAAGAGCGTTAAAATATAGGTGTTGTATTTGGTATGTCATTAAAAGAGGTTTTTTGTAATGAAAAAGAATTGGGAATACGTGGTTTTGGGCGTTGTTTTTGTGCTGGTAACTGCGGCGGCGATCTGGACACAGCAGCCCCTTTATCGCTATCTGCCGCTTTGTGTGTCGATGGTCATTTACCTGTTGCAGGCCCACGTCAGCCGCTATGCCTATCTGCTTGGCTCACTGAACTCGCTGCTCTATACGGTCGTTTACCTCAGCCTTAAGGTCTACGGCTCTGCTGCTTCGGCATTTTTGATCTCTTTTCCCATGCAGATGATCACCTTTTTTATGTGGCGTAGAAGGGCAGATGGCCATTCTACCATCCTGCGACAGATGAAATGGCGTGCCCGCCTGCTGACGCTGGCGATCTTTTCAATCGTGTGGACGGCCTTGTATCTGATCTTGAACGCACTCGGCTCTGCTTCCGTCGTGCTGGATAATACCACCACGCTGCTCGGCGTTCTCGTGTATATCCTGACCATGTTCTCCTTCATTGAGTATACCTATTTGCAGATCGTGGTAAACGTGTTCGGCATCCTGCTCCAGATCTCTCTTATGAAGGATAATCCAGGGCAGATCACCTACCTGATCATGACGCTGTATTCGACCATCTTTGCCGTGCGCGCCATCTTCCGTGCACGTGCGCTGTATAAAAAGCAACAGGAGGAAAGAAAACATGAAAATTCTGGAATCGAAGGTCATTGCAAGGCTGACCCCCTCTGAGGATAATCCCCGGAATAGCGAGGGCTCCTTTATCCGCTTAAACGATGGGCGCATTCTGTTTGGCTACAGCCGCTTTCTCAGGGGCGGCGGTGCCAGTGACCATGCCCCTTGCCAGATCGCCGGTCTCTATTTGGATGAAAAGGGCGAGCGGCTTTTGAGTGAACAGCCGTTTACGCTGGCCTCTGCCGATGAATATGGGGATGACGTGCAGAACGTGATGAGCGTTTCACTCTTGCATATGGAGAATGGGGATATAGGGCTTGTGTTTGGCGTAAAGCACCAGGGGCTGGCGGCCGATGAATACAACCGCCGTGATGGGCACTTGGATTTTGTTTTACGCCGTGCATCGGAGGGACAGCCCTTTTTGAAGGAAAGCGATGTGCTTTGCACCACCGGCGTGCGCGCCTATTACGTGGTTAACAACGACCGTGTACTGCGCCTGGCAAACGGTCGCCTGCTTTTGCCGGCCGCACGCCATTTTTTGAACTACGTAGGCGGGCGTGCTGTCTTTGACCACCGGGCAGAGGCGCATATCTTTTATTCGGATGATGATGGCCGCAGCTGGTGCGAGGCGCCCGGTGCCGTACAGCTGCCTAATATCGGTGTTTCCCGCTCCGGCATGCAGGAGCCGGGGCTTTGTGAATTGCCAAGCGGCGTTGTGCGTCTGTTTGCCCGCACCGATCTGGGGAGTCAGTACGAAAGCTTTTCGTATGATGGCGGTATGAATTGGTCGGCGGCGCAGCCCAGCAGCTTTACCTCGCCTGATGCCCCGTTGCGCATTGCGCGGAACCCTTACAACGGCAGGTACTATGCCGTTTGGAATCCCATCCCCTATTACAACGGCCGCCCGGATACCGGCGTGCATTGGTGCCGCAATCCGCTGGTGATCGCCGAAAGCACCGATGGCATCCACTTTGGCGGCCCCATCGTGCTGGAAAATGATCCAACACGCGGCTATTGCTACCCGGCCATCTTCTTTGTAGATGAAAGGACCATGCTGCTCAGCTATTGCAGCGGCGGCCCGGTATACGAAAGCATGGTGGGTGGCTCACACGTGCTGGCAGAAACGACCATTCGCCGCCTTGTGATCGAATAAAAGCAAAAGGAGATCGAAAGATCTCCTTTTTGCTGTTTTTTTCCTGCAAAATAATAATTATATGAATATTTTTGCAAGTTGTCTTGCAAAAATAAAGAAGATGTGCTATACTTATCGTATCGCATTGCCGGCCGTGTGCCGGTCGAGCTTGGGAGGACAAAGCATGGAAAACGACATCGAGACAAGGATCCGAAATCGGTTTTCGGAATTTTCCAAGGGGCAAAAAAAGATCGCCTCTGCGATCTTGGATAATTATGATAAGGCTGCGTACATGACCGCTGTAAAGCTTGGCGAGCTGGTAGAGGTCTCTGAATCTACCGTTGTGCGCTTTGCCGTAGAGCTGGGCTATACGGGGTACCCCGAGCTGCAGCGTGCCGTGCAGGAGCTGGTGCGTGCCAAGCTGACCTCAAATCAGCGCATTCAGATCTCGGATATCCGCTATGGGGATGGGGATATTCTGGAGCGCGTGCTTAGCACGGATATTGGTAAGATCAAGTATACGATGGAAACGATCGATCGCCCGACCTTTTATGCGGCGGTAGAGGCGATGGCAAGCGCCAAGCGCATCTTTGTGATCGGTGCGCGCTCGTCTGCCTCACTTGCGTCCTTTTTTAATTTCAATCTGCGAATGATCTTAGATAACGTGATCTTAGTGCAGCCTGCCAGCCGTGGTGAGGTGTTTGAGCAGATCCTTGATATCGGCCCGGGCGACGTGATCTTTGCCATGAGCTTCCCGCGCTATTCTACCAACGTGATCAATGCGGTCAAATATGCCCATGCGCAGAATGCCGCCGTGATCGCCTTGACAGACAGCATGCTCTCTCCCATCGCGAAGGATGCGCAGCACGTGCTGATCGCGCAAAGCGATATGGTTTCTTATGTGGATTCGCTGGTAGCGCCGCTCAGCATTCTGAATGCCATTCTGGTGGCTATTACCAAAACGCAGAAGGAACGGGTGACCGCCCGCTTTGATAAGCTGGAACGCATCTGGGATGAATATGAAGTCTATGCAAAGCGCTAAGGGGCCGCGTGTGCTGGTCATCGGTGGTGGTGCCGCCGGCATGATGGCCGCCGGCTGCGCGCTGGAGGCCGGTGCCGCCGTCACGGTGTTAGAGGGCAATCAGCGCCCCGGCCGCAAGGTGGCCATTACCGGCAAGGGGCGCTGCAACGTGACCAACGATTGCACCCCACAGGAGCTTTTGCAGAACGTGCCGCGCAACCCGCGCTTTCTCTTTGCCGCTATGGCGGCCTTTCCGCCGTCGGCAACCATCGCCTTTTTTGAGGAGCATGGTGTGCCGCTGAAAACCGAGCGTGGGCGCCGTGTGTTTCCGCAATCTGACCGCGCATTGGATATCGTAGATGCTCTGGCTGCCTATAGCCGCAGGGCGGAATGGTGTCACGAGCGAGCAGAAAAGCTAAGCCTGTGCCCGGACGGTCGCTTTTGCGTGCAAACGCCCGGCGGCAGCTATATAGCCGAGGCGGTGATCCTTGCTACGGGTGGGCGTTCCTATCCGTTGACCGGGTCAGACGGTGCAGGCTATCGCCTGGCGGCCGGCCTTGGGCATACCGTTACGGCGCTCTCGCCCTCGCTTGTGCCGCTTACCTCACCAGACCCCGATTGTCGTGAGCTGATGGGCCTGGCCCTGAAAAACGTGGGCCTGCGTATTCTGCCCGCTGCCGGCGGCAAAACGATCTATGAGGATTTTGGTGAGATGCTCTTTACCCATTTCGGCCTTAGTGGGCCGATGATCCTGAGTGCCTCTGCCCACCTGCGCGGCGTGGCGATCGAGAGCCTGGTGGCCGAGATCGACCTTAAGCCTGCCTTAGATGAAAAAACGCTGGATGCACGCCTGTGTGCTGATTTTTCTAAATACGCCAACCGCAATTTTGCCAATTCGCTTGGTGACCTGCTGCCCTCGGGCATGATCCCCGTGATGGTGCGCCGCAGCGGCATCAGCGGTGAGAAAAAGGTAAATACCATCACGCGTGAGGAGCGCAAGCGGCTTCTTAACTGTCTGAAGCATTTTCGCGTGCGGCTTGACGGCTTTCGCCCGATCGAGGAGGCCATTATCACCTCCGGCGGTATCGAGGTGAAGGAGGTAGACCCTAAGACCATGATGTCGAAAAGGGTGCCGGGTCTTTTCTTTGCCGGCGAGATCTTAGATGTGGATGCGTATACCGGCGGCTATAACCTGCAGATCGCCTTTGCCACCGGCGTGTGTGCCGGCAGGGCAGCGGCAGCGTATATCTCACAAACGGAGGAATGACCATGAAAATTGCGTTAGATGGGCCAAGTGGGGCAGGCAAGAGCAGCCTGGCCAAGGCCATTGCCAAGGAGCTGCATATCGTTTACGTGGATACCGGGGCCCTGTATCGCTCGATTGGGCTGTTTGTTCGAGGCCGCGAGGTAGACCCCAAGAATGCCGAGGCCGTGATCGCCTGCCTGCCGGATATTCAGCTGGAGATGGTGTTTGAAAAGGGCGAGCAGCACATTTATCTGTGCGGCGAGGACGTGGGCGACCGTATCCGCACGCCCGAAATCTCGATGTACGCCTCTGCCGTTTCGGCCATTCCCGCCGTGCGGGAATTCCTGCTGGAAACGCAGCGCTCGATCGCCCGCAAGACCAGCGTGATCATGGATGGGCGTGATATCGGCACGGTGATCCTGCCGGATGCCGAGGTCAAGATCTTTCTCACCGCCTCGGCCGAGGCGCGCGCCAAGCGCCGCACGCTGGAGCTGGCAGCCAAGGGCATTTCCACCACCTATGAAGAGGTGCTGGCCGATATGCGCGAGCGCGATACCAACGATAGCACCAGAAAGACCGCCCCTGCCATTCCGGCAGAGGATGCCGTTTTCTTGGATAATTCTGACCTGAGCGTGGAAGAAACCATAGCGGCCGCGCTGGCGATCATCCGCGACAAAACAGAAAAATAAGTAGATAAAAGGAGGCAGCTTGTGAAAAAGCCGCCTAAAAAGAAATTAACCAAGGCCGAGCGGGATCACCGCTTTTATATGCGCGCCCACCGCGTGCTGGCGGGCATGTTCCGCGCCCTGCTTACCCTGCGCCCCCGGGGGCGCGAAAAGGTGCCGGCCACGGGCGGGTACCTGATCTGTGCCAATCACGTGGCCTTTTGCGACGTGATATCGGTTGCCGCCGTGCTGCCGCGTCAGGTGCGTTTTTTGGCTAAGGCAGAGCTGTTTCGCATACCGATCCTTGGTCGGCTGATCAACGCGCTGGGCGCCTGCCGGCTTGACCGTGGCGGCGGCGATGTAGCCGCCATTAAAAAGACCATCTCGCTTGCCGCGGGCGGCGAGCTGGTTGCCATTTTTCCGCAGGGGCACCGGTACGGTGGGCAAAACCCGGCTGATACGCCGATCAAAAACGGCGCCGGTATGATCGCCCTACGGGCGGGCTGCCCGGTCATACCGGTCTGCCTGCGTATGAAAAAGCAGCGCTATGCGCTGTTTCGCCGGGTAGAGGTCATTTTCGGTGACCCCATTCCGGTAGAGGAGCTGACTGAAGAGGGGCTTGCCGGTGGCGAGGCCTACCGTGTGGCCAGCGAGCGGATCTTTGCAAGGATCTGCGCTCTTGGCGGCTTTTTACCAAGCACACCCACGGGGGAGGAGAAGCAGGATGCGCGCACAGATAGCTGAGAATGCAGGCTTTTGCTTTGGCGTGAAGCGCGCTACCGATGCCGTTGAGGAGCTGCTGGCGGCAGGGCAGGCGCGTGTGGCTATCTTAGGCCACCTGATCCATAACCGTGTGTATAACGAGGGCTTAGAGGCGCGCGGCGCGCGCCATATCTCGATCGACGAGGCAGAGACCTTTGCCGCGCAAGGCGAGCGGGATGGTTGCCCCACCGTGGTGGTCATCCGCACGCACGGCATTCCGCGCGGGGAAGAAGAGGCCCTGCGCGCCTTGGCGGCGCGCTACCCGCACTTTTCGGTGCTGGATATGACCTGCCCCTTTGTCAAAAAGATACACCGCATCGCTGATGAAAACAGCGGCGAGGATACCGTGTTCCTGCTGCTTGGCAGCCGCAACCACCCGGAGGTGGAGGGGATCGTGAGCCACGTGCAGGGGGATTGCTACGTGTTTTCAAGCGCCGCGGAGCTGGATGAGCTTCTTCAAGACAAGAAAATTAACCAAAAAATTCCAATTTTCGCTGCTCAAACGACCCAAAGCCTCGAAGAGTGGAAAAAAAGTCAAAAAAATATTGAAAAACTATATACAAATCCGAAAAAATTTGATACAATATGTAAAGTGACTGAAAAACGGCAGACTGAGGCAGCCGCGCTTGCGCGTACCTCTGATGCGGTGATCGTCATTGGCGGGCACGAAAGCTCGAATACGCGAAAGCTGTACGAGCTGTGTGCGGCCGTTTGCCCTACGACCCTGTGGGTCGAATCTGCGGCGGACATCCCCTCGGCCTACGAGGCATGCCGCGGCAAGCAACGCATATCTATTACGGCGGGCGCTTCCACACCCGGCGATATAATAAAGGAGGTTTTTGAAGCTATGAATAATGAAATTAGTTTCGAAGAAATGCTGGAAGATTCACTCAAAACATTACATACAGGAGAAACCGTACGTGGCATCGTTACCGCTATCACGAGCAATGATGTTTATGTTGACCTCGGTGCGAAGGTTACCGGCGTAATCGCCCGTGACCAGGCAACCGATGACGATAACGCCAAGCTGTCCGATTTGTTCCATGTAGGTGATGAGGTAGAGGTATTCGTCGTTCGTGTGAGCGATAGAGATGGTATGGCAACCCTCTCCAAAAAGCGCATCGATGCTGACAAGAACTGGGCAGGCGTTGTTGCTTCTAAGGAAAACGGCGAGATTCTTGAGGGCAAGGTTATCAAGGCCATCAAGGGCGGCGTGATCATTCTGTACTGTGGCGCACAGGTATTCGTTCCTGCCTCGCACACGGGCGTGCCGAAGGATGGCGATCTCTCTACCCTGGTTGGTACTACCCAGCGCTTTAAGCTCATCGAGATCGACCCGCAGCGCAAGAACAGCGCAAAGGGCTCTATCCGCGTGGTTCTCACCGCAGAGCGCAAGGCAAGAGAAGAGGCTCTTTGGAGCACGCTGGAGGTTGGTCAGCACTTTACCGGTACGGTTAAGAACATGACCAGCTACGGTGCCTTCGTTGATCTGGGCGGTGTAGACGGTATGGTTCACAATACCGAGCTGTCTTGGAAGAGAATCAAGAGCCCGGCTGACGTTGTTTCGGTAGGTCAGGAGATCGAGGTCTACATCAAGGAGCTTGATCGTGAGGCAAAGAGAATCTCTCTTGGCTACAAGACCGAGGAGATGGATCCCTGGTATCAGTTCAGAAAGAACTACAACGAGGGTGACGAGGTAGATGCCAAGATCGTTAACATGATGCCCTTCGGCGCTTTTGCTGAGGTGTTTGACGGTGTAGACGGTCTGATTCACATTTCGCAGATCTCGCTTGACAAGATCGCAAAGCCGGAGGACGTTCTTTCGGTTGGCGAGACCGTTCATGTAAAGATCACCGAGGTGGATGACGAGAAGCGTAAGCTCAGCCTGTCTATCAAGGCTCTCCTTCTTGCCGAGAAGCGCAAGGAAGAGGATGAGGCTGCCGCAGCTGAGGCTGCTGAGCAGGCCGCCATCGATGCCGAGATGGCTCCTTACATTGTAAAGAGCATCTAAGCCAAACTGAAAACAAGAGACCGAGAATTGCGTTTTCTGCCATTCTCGGTCTTTTTATCCCAAAAGGAGGTGCCCGCGTGGAGGAGCAGCACAAGGATCGCATCATTCTGCATTGCGATTGTAATAGCTTTTTTGCCTCGGTAGAAACGGTGCTGAACCCCGCCTACGCCGGGGTGCCGATGGCAGTTTGCGGCAGCCAGGAGGAGAGGCATGGCATCGTGCTTGCCAAAAACGAGCTGGCGAAAAAATACGGTATCGAGACGGCAGAAACGGTCTGGTCGGCTAAGCAGAAGTGCCCCGGGCTGGTGATCGCCCCGCCGCACCACGATGCCTACGTAGAATTTTCGCACCGCATCAACAAGATCTACGATCGCTATACCGACCTGGTAGAGCCCTTTTCGATCGATGAATCCTGGTTGGACGTGACCGGCTCGCAAAAGCTGTTTGGTGACGGCATGGCCATTGCTGAATCTATTCGTCAGGCGGTGAAAAGCGAGATCGGCGTGACGATTTCCATCGGTGTTTCCTTTAACAAGATGTTTGCCAAAATGGGCAGCGACTATAAAAAGCCAGATGCCATTACGTTGATATCGAGAGATAATTTCAAGCAGATCGTATATCCACTCCCCGTTCGTGCGATGATGTATATCGGCCCGCGCACGGCTGCGGCGTTAGAGGGATGCAACATTCGTACCATTGGTGCCTTGGCCACCGCCTCGCCCACCTTTCTTGCCGGCCGCTTTGGTAAGATGGGCGAGCAGATACACGCTTACGCCTGCGGGATAGATGATAGCCCTGTGCTTTCCCGTGCGGAGCGGGCTGCCCCTAAAAGTGTGGGCAACGGCATGACCTTTCGGCACGATATCGTCAGCGCCGAGGAGATCCGCGCCGGCCTCGGCTTTCTTTCTGAGGAGGTGGCTGCCCGTCTGCGGGCGGTCGGGCGGCGGGCTACTACCGTTTCGGTGGCGATCAAGGATACCATGCTGCAGACCATCTCGCGCCAGATGGCGCTGGATACCCCCACCAACCTTGGCCGCGAGCTGGCAGATGCGGCCATGAGGCTGACGCGCCGTGCCTGGAACATCGGGCGACCAATCCGCGCCTTGACCGTAACGGCCATGAACCTCATCGCGCTTGACGAGGGAGGGGAACAGATTGGCTTCTTTGATGCGGAAAAGGATCGGCGGCGTGAAAAGACCACCCGCATCGAGGATACGATGGATAAGATACGGGCCAGGTACGGCCGCTCCTCGATCGATTCGGGCGCTACTATATCCAGCGATTTTGGCATTGCCCCACACGCCGGAAGTGGGCATTCTGACAAAAGAGAGAAAAATGAATAGAAAAAGTTGTGAATTTTATAAAAAATGTAGATAAAGACATTGAAAATAGGAAACAGGTATGTTATACTATAATATAATCATATAGTATTCCTTCATGAAATTCATCCATTTATACGGTGATAAATTATGAATTATTTTAAGAGCTTTGAGGATTTTCTCTCTTTTCTCCAGCTGCAATTTACCACCATCCGTTGGACGGATGTTTTGGATATACTCATCTTGGCCGTTCTGCTTTACTACGGCTATCGCTTTATCAGTGAGCGCCGTGCCGGTAAGCTGACCATCGGCATCCTGTTGATCGCCATCGTCATGGTGGTGAGTGACTTTTTGAACCTATATGCCGTGCGCTTTTTGCTTGGAAACGTGTTCCAGGTGGGCATCATCGCGCTGATTATTCTCTTCCAGCCTGAGCTGCGCGGCGCGCTGGAGAAGATGGGCGAGGAGCCGCTTCGCGGTATTAAGGGCTTTGGTGAGCAGCGCTCGCTTGCCAGCCGTGCCGAAATGGTAGAGGCGCTTTGCGAGGCCGTTTCGGATATGTCTCGTACCAGAACCGGCGCCCTGATCGTGATGGAGCGCTCTACCAAGCTGGGCGATATTATTCGTTCGGGTGTCGAGCTGGATGCGAAGGTGACCGCCTACCTCATTCGTAACGTGTTTTACAACAAGGCCCCGCTTCACGACGGTGCCATGATCATTCGCAACGGCCGTATATGCGCTGCCAGCTGCTTCCTGCCCCTGACCGAGCGTGCCATCAACCAGGATCTGGGTACCCGCCACCGTGCGGCGCTTGGCATGAGCGAGATCAGCGATGCGCTGATCATCGTGGTCTCGGAGGAGACGGGAACTATTTCGATCGCCTTTGATGGCGAGCTGAAGAGAAACCAGAACTATCAAACGCTGAAGCAGACGCTGACCGAGCTTTGCGTGCGCAAATAAGGAGGGGGAACGGATGAAAACCAAAGAATGGGTCGCCCGCCGCCCACAGCACCTGATAGCGCGAATCGTTTGCCTGTTTTTGGCGGTGATCACCTGGTTGTGTGTCATGCGCGTGGCCGACCCGATCTGCAACGGCAGCTTAACGGGGGTCTCGCTTTCGGTGGTAAACTCTGAAACGGTAGTCTACACCGGCGTGCCGGAAAGTGATACGATCAGTCGCGTGCGCGTTCGCGGCACCAAGGCTGTTCTTGCTGCCACCAAGGCGAGTGATGTAAGTGCTTACGTGGATATGGCTGATCTACAGTTCAATGCGTCGCTTGCAGAGGATCAGATCTGTGAGATGACGGTGTATTTCAAAACGCCCGAGGGGCTTTTGATCGACGGCGGCTATACCGTTCGCGTGCGCTTGAAAGCGAAGGCGTGATATGGCCGTTACCTACTTGATTCCTTCATTGGCTCTGCCTATCACCGCCCCGGCCGAGGAGGTGCTTGCAGCTGCCGCACGGCAGCTAAAGCGACTTGGCATTTCGCCTGGGCATGCTATTCAATATCATATTTATCGCCGCTCGGTGGATGCGCGCAAGCGGGAGGACATTCGCTTCGTGTATTCCGTTGCTGCCAGCGGCGATTTTTCTGTTCGCGAGACAGAGCGGCTTGCCCGCGCTGGTCTTGCGCCACTCTTAGACGGTGAGCCGACCGTAACCATCGGCAGCGAGCTTCTTTCTGCTCGCCCGGTGGTGGTGGGTACAGGCCCTGCCGGCCTGTTTGCCGCCCTGCTGCTTGCCGAGCACGGCTATCGCCCCCTGGTGCTGGAGCGTGGCGGCAACGTGGCCGAGCGAGTAGAGGCGATCGCCTCTTTTAAGAAAACGCGCGTGCTGAACGCGGAAACCAATATTCAATTCGGCGCCGGTGGCGCCGGTACCTTTTCTGACGGTAAGCTGGTCACCCGGGTCAATGACCCGCTGAACAGCTACGTGCTTTCTCGCTTTGTTGCCTTTGGCGCCCCTGCCGAGATCATGCTGCTGGCTAAGCCGCACATCGGCACCGATTACCTGCAAACGGTGGTCTCTCGCATGCTGGCCAGGATCGAGGAGCTGGGCGGTGAGGTGCGCTACCATGCCTGCGTGGCAGAGCTTTGCCTACAGAGCGGCCGCGTGCGCGCCGTTCGCTTGGCTGACGGGGAGGAGATTTCCTGCGGTGCGCTGGTGCTGGCCATTGGCCATAGCGCAAGAGATACCTATCGCATGCTGCTTGCAAGCGGCGTGGCGGCAGAGGGCAAGCCCTTTTCGGTTGGCCTGCGGATCGAGCATCTGCAAGAGGATATCGACCGTGCCATGTACGGTAAATTTGCCGGCCACCCGGCGTTAGGGCATGCCGAATATACCCTTTCCGACCGCAGCGGCGATCGTGGTGTTTACACCTTCTGCATGTGCCCGGGCGGCGAGGTGGTTGCCGCTACCAGCGAGGTGCAGGGTGTTGTGGTGAACGGTATGAGCGCCCATGCGCGTGATGGTAAAAATGCCAACGCAGCCGTAGCCGTATCCATCAATCGTGAAGATTACGGCGGAACCCCATTGGGGGCCATCGCCTTTCAACAAGAGATCGAGCATGCCGCCTATCTGGCCGGCGGCGGTGATTATAGCGCCCCTGCCTGCCTGCTTGGTGATTTTTTGGCAGCGCGTGAGCCGCGCGAGCTTTCTGGTCGCATTGCCCCCAGCTATATGGATGGCGGCGTTCGCCCGGCCCTGCCGGACGCGTATCTGCCCGCCTTTGTAACGGCGGCGCTGCGCCATTCCTTGCCGCAATTTGAGCGGCGCATTGCCGGCTATACCGCACCTGATGCCGTATTGACCGGGCCTGAAACGAGAACCTCGGCCCCCTTGCGTATTTTACGCAACGAGGCAAGGGTATCTCCCACCCTTTGTAACCTTTATCCCTGCGGCGAGGGCGCCGGCTATGCCGGTGGCATTACCTCTGCCGCGTTAGACGGTATTCATACCGCCGAGGCGCTGATGGCGCGTTATTCTTGTAAGATTTAAGGAGGCCGTATGCTGGAGCAGGTTGGCACAGTTGTTGATACCGATGGTGTGGTTGCCACTGTCTCTTTTATGCGTGCCTCAGCCTGTGAGGGCTGCCACCGCCACGCAGAGGGCTGCTCTGCCTGCTCGCTGCTGGGCGGTGACCGCCGCCACCTGGCCCGTGTGCGCAACCCGATTGGCGCGCCGGCCGGTACCCGCGTTCGCGTGGCATCCTCTGAGCGGCGCATGCTCGCCTATGCGGCGCTGGTCTTTTTATTTCCCCTCTTGCTGGCGCTTGC
>JAGASL010000029.1 GCA_017621755.1 Clostridia bacterium | reverse complement strand
CGTGCCCACGCCGCCGCCGCGCCGCTCGGGCGAGATAGCAAAATAGTCCAGCAGCGCCAGCTCCTTGTAAAGAATAAAAATGGCAAGGCCAAGAAAGCTGCCGTCATCCTCCTCGATAGAAAGAATCTCCATGCTGCCCTCGTCACTCTTTTTTAGTATCAAGGAAAAGGGCTTTTTCTCCTCAGGTGGAAAGGCGCTTTCATATAATTGACGGACAAGCGTCGTGTCTTTTTCTTTCGTTAACTTAACGATCTTCATGGCTGCTCCTTTGTGTAACCGGCGGATTTTCGAAATTGCAGTGGTGTGCTGCCTAATTTTGATTTGAATGTGTAAATGAAATGCTCTGCCGAATGATAACCGGCGGAAAATGCAATTTCCTTGATAGATAGGTTGGTGCTTGTTAGTAGGCTGCAGGCGTAGCGCAGGCGCACCTGGTTCAGATACTCAGAAAAGCTGCTGCCTGTAAAACGGGAAAATAAGGCGCCGAGATAGTTGGGGGTCACGGCAAGCTCACCTGCCACGCGGGACAAGGAGACCTCCTCGCGAAAGTGGTTGTGCACGTGTGCGGCAGCACGCTGCACAAGTGACGGGGTAGCCGGCAGAGCCTCTGTTCCCACTTGCCGAATAAGATCGATCAATGCTGTGCGAAGAAGGGCTTCTATCCGCAAATTGCTTAAGAAAGAGCAGGAAGTAGCCTCATGCTCGATCTCTTCAAACTGGCGGATCATATTGACAAATGCCTCTTCCGAAAAGCTGCAAAACAGGCAATTATGCCTAAGCAGAAGATAATCGCACAGCTCCTTGGGAATAGCATGCTCGTTGAATTGCAGCTTCAATAGTTTCATATCTGTTTTGGCGGTCAATTCGTGAAAATCATAGTAGGACATCAAATAGGCAGAGCCACGCTCTACTGTGTAGTGCGTGTGATTATATACGTGCTCGCCGCAACCCTGTAAAACAATCTCAAATTCAAAATAATCGTGCCAATGCGGTGCAAAATGATCACCTGCGCGAATCATTCTGCGTTCAAAGTAATAATTGATGCCGCGCGGCAGATACGAATGAACGTGCTGCACCGCTTCCTTCTTCATCTTGTACCCTCAAAAAGTATTGATTTTCTCTATTATAGCATGAATAATCATTGTTTGCAAGCGTTGCTTGTCATGTATAATTAAAGAAAAAAGGAGAAGTAGCCATGATCGGATTTGATATTGGTGGCACCAAGTGCGCTGTTTCTTGCGGCAGCCTGGAAAACGGCTTGGTGCGCATTTCTTGTCGCCGCGAGATCCCTACGGATACGCAGATCTCTCCCTACGAGATGATAGACCGTATGTGCGCCTTGGCGGAGGAAATGACAGATGATCTTTCTCGCATCGGCATCAGCTGCGGTGGCCCGTTAGATGCGAAGCGGGGGGTCATCCTGTCACCCCCCAATCTGCCGGGGTGGGATCGGGTAGAGATCGTTTCCTATCTGGAAAAAAAGTACAACGGCTACGTGCGGTTAGAAAATGATGCTAACGCTTGCGCGTTGGCTGAGTGGCGCTTTGGTGCTGGCCGCGGTAGCCGCAGCATGATATTTCTTACCTTTGGCACCGGTATGGGGGCCGGCATCGTTTTGAACGGTAAGATATATGGCGGGGCGAACGGTAATGCCGGCGAGGTGGGGCACGTGCGCCTGTGTCGCTTTGGTCCCGTCGGCTATGGGAAAGAGGGATCCTTTGAGGGGTTTGCCAGTGGTGCCGGCATTGCTATGATGGCTAAAAATTCCGCCATTGCCGAGATACAGCAGGGCAGATCTACCTTGTATTGCAAAAGCATGAACGAGCTTGATCGTGTGACGGCAAAAACAGTAGCAGAAGCTGCGCGGGTGGGCGACCGGGTAGCGCAGCGCGTTTATCAGCAATGTGGTGAGATGCTGGGGTATGGCCTTTCTATGCTGGTAGACATTCTGAATCCTGAAAAGATTTTGCTTGGCAGCATCTATCGCCGCGCCTCTGATCTGTTAGAGGAGCCCATGCGCCGCGTGTTGGCTGAGGAATGCCTGCCCGCATCGCTTGCGGCGGTGACGATCACAGCGGCTGCGCTCGGTGAGGAGCTTGGTGATCTTGCCGCTCTATCACTTGCCTGCAACGAGAAAGATTTTTATGTGAAAGAGGAGAATTGACATGAAAACGATCCACCTGATTGGCAACGCACACTTGGACCCGGTTTGGTTATGGCGCTTCCCGGATGGCCTTGCAGAGATCAAGGCCACCTTCCGCTCTGCGCTTGACCGCATTCGTACGTATGATGAATTTGTATTCACATCTGCCTGCGCCTTTTATTATCAGTGGGTAGAGGAAAATTGCCCGGAAATGTTTCGAGAAATTCAAGCCGCCGTTGCCGCCGGGAAATGGAAGCTGGTTGGCGCCATGTGGGTACAGCCGGATTGCAACATGCCGTCTGCGGAGAGCTTTGCCCGTCATTTTCTCTATTCGCAACGTTATTTTCAAGAGAAATTCGGCGTAACCGTCAAAACGGGTTATAACGTTGATTCCTTTGGCCATACGGCCGCTATGCCGTCGCTTCTTCATGCCGGTGGGATGGAAAACTACGTATACCTGCGCCCGTCGGAAGGGGCTGAAAAGGAATACCCCTTTAACGAGCGAGTCTTTCGCTGGCGGCACGGAGAAGAGGAGGTCCTTGCCTTCCGTATCTATCATGGATACAATGACCGTGTGCAGGAGGAACAGGATATTGCCAAGTACGAGGGTTGCGCGATGGCACAATCTGCCGACGATTTTTGCCTCTTTTTTGGCGTTGGTAACCATGGCGGCGGTCCAACCATTGCTAACATAGAGTATCTGCTGGCGTATCGGGAAAAGGCAAGGACCACATTGACCTTCTCGCATCCTGATCGGTATTTTGAACAGATTCGTGCAAAAGAATACGACCGTTTGCCAATCTACACGGGCGAGCTGCAGAACCATGCCTCCGGCTGCTATTCTGCCAATTCGCGTGTCAAGCTGTTAAATCGCCGTGCTGAGAGCATGCTTGGAGAGGCGGAGGTTCTGGCATCACTTTCGGATGCCTTAATCGGTCACCGCGCCGATCACGCCGCTATGACTGACGCATGGAAGGCGTTGCTGTTCAACCAGTTCCACGATGTTTTGTGCGGTTGCTCGGTCAAGGCGGCCTATGAGGACGCCTATGCCTTTATGCAATCTGCGATTGCGACAGGTTTGCGTCAATGTAATTCTGCCGCACAACGGGTCTCCTGGGCGGTTGATACCTCTAAGGGCGTTCGGGCACTCAGCAAGGAAACCGATAACGTGCTTTGGGAGCAGGATCAGCTTGGTACGCCGTTGGTGGTGTTTAACCCACTGGCGCATGAGGTTACGGTGCCTGTATACGTGCATGGATACCGTTGCGCCGCCGTGACAGACGAGCATGATACCCCTGTACCGTTCCAGATCATCCGTGCTGATTATACAGACGGCTGGTCGAATAAATACGGCATCCGCTTCATGGCAACCGTGCCGCCCCTCGGTTATCGCACCTACTGGTCGTACCAGAGTAAGAGCTTTACTGCTGCACCAACAACCGAAATGATAGCAGAGTTGCACCGGCTGAAAAATGACCGGATTGAGGTTATCTTTGATGAGAAGCGTGGCTGTATTTCTGCCATCCGTACCAAGGACGGGCAGGATCTGATCGGTAAATTTGCCGCCCGCGCGATTGTCATTGATGACAAAGAGAATGATACATGGGGGCATAATCGTTTTTATTTTGATGGCGAGCTTGGTGAGTTTAGCGCACCTGCGTTTTCTGTGGTTGAAAATGGCCCTTGCCAGATATCACTTGAAGTAACGCAGCGTTATCAAAACAGCACCTTGACACAGACCTATACGCTATACCCGCAGGATGAGCGTGTATACGTTTCGGCAAATCTTGTGTGGAACGAGCCGCTTGCTATGCTGAAGCTGTCCTTTGACAGTGGTTGCGCACAGGGGAGGTGGATTCGCGAGATTCCCGGCGGTATTGCAGAGGCACCCATGGACGGCAGAGAACAGCCCATGCTCCGCTATATGCTGGTTGAAGGTGAGGCGAGCGGATTGGCGGTTATCAATCGCGGTAAATATTCCGCCTCGGCAAAGGACGGCGAGCTTCGTATGGTTATCGCGCGTAGCTGTTATTATGCGGATCATTACGGTGCGCGTGACGACCGGATGGCTTTGCAGGATATCGGCGAGCAGGAATTTTCTTATGTCATTCAGCCGTATCGGGGTGATCTTGCCGCCGTGGCACATACGGCAGAGGAGCTGCATACCGACTTTATTGCCATCCCCGAAACCTATCACCAAGGTGCTTTGCCGCAATGCTGCTCGCTCTGGCGCTGCGATGCCGAAAGCATATCGCTTATTACGTGGAAGAATGCCGAAGACGGTAACGGAAGGATTCTTCGCCTGGCCGAGACAGCGGGAAGGAAGATTGATTGTCGTGCAGAGCTTGCCGGCAGATCTCTCACGCTTTCCTTTCGACCGTTTGAGATCAAAACGCTTCGGCTCACAGAGACCGGTGTCACCGCATGTAATTTTGTGGAGCAATAAAGAAAAAAGAAGCGGCAAATGCCGCTTCTTTTTACATTTTCTCGAAATGCAGAACGTCAGAAACAAAAACGATGGCACCGCCGACCATAACCTCTGCCGGGTAAGAATGGTAGACTGTTGCAGCCATTTCTGTTGGTGGCAGGGCGGGCACCTTTTGCAGCCGCTGCGCACAGTTGTGGCGAATAACCTCGATCGCAGGCTGGAGTCTTTCGTCCGCTACGCCGATCAGCAGGGTGGTGTTACCGTCTCTCAAAAAGCCACCTGTGGTCGCCAGCTTGGTAAATTCAAAGCCCTCGTCGGTCAGGGCGCGGCATACGGCGCCGGTGTCCTTTTTGTTTACGATAGCGGTGATCATTTTCATGGTGGTTTTTCCTCCTTGTTCGGATTTGTTAACTGTATTATAGCATATGTACGATTGGTTTTCAAGTAAAAAATTCCCGGGCGGCAAATTTTGCCGCCCGGGAAAGGTTTTATTGGAAGGCCGGTGCCTTTACCTCGCCGCCCGCAAAGGCATTCGGGCCAGGATTTGAAAGCGAAAAATACATTTTCGCTGCCTGTGTGGTTCCAAAATCGCGGTTAGAGCCGCTATCCTGCACCTTGTTGAAGGCATCGCGGAACATCTGGTTATGCGCCTCCTCACGGTTAAGCAGAAAGTCGATCGTTTCGCGCACCTTTTTGTCGTCGATCTGTCTGTACAGATACTCGTATACAACCTTAGCGCGCTGTTCTGAGGCAATATTGCTGAGCAGATCAGCACAAAGGTCGCCGGTGACTGTCACGTAGTCGCTCGTCCAGGAGTAGCCTGAGGCATTGATCAGGCCGGGATTCAGCCCCAGCTGCACGTGTGTTTGAATTTCGCCGGCCGGCACGGCCGCTGCATCAACGTCATGCCCATTCAGCAGGTTGATCGTCTGCGCTACCATTTCCATGTGCCCAAGCTCCTCGGCGGCAATATCCAAAAACAGATCCTTGATCTCGGGGTCCTTGATGCGAAAGCTTTGCGACATATACTGCATAGCCGCCTTCAGCTCGCCATTGCCACCGCCAAGCTGCTCCTGCAGCAGAACGGCATACTGCGGGTTTGGTCTTTCCACTGCTACTGGGTGAAACAGCATCTTTTCATGCTTGAACATACTTCCTCCTTGCTGCCAAAATGGCAGACCTTTTCAGTTTTGGCAAATGCCCTGTATCAGCATCATGTACCGTTAGGGGGTGGTTTATTCAGCATAAGGCCGAGAACCCCGGTATTTTCTCCAAAATGTGTTGACACCAAGTCAGCAGAATGGTAAAATATATAAAAACTGCAAAGGGTTCTTTTTTTACGCGTATTTTCCTTTGTTGTTTATGCATGCTTTTGGTAATGTGTTTTGTAGTGTTGCCGGTTGCGGCGACGGATGGCGTGAGCGAGACACGCTTTATAGATTGCCTACCGACTCAACCCACCTCCGGTAGTGAAGTAACGTTTTTGAATGGATGGGCCCCGGTGAAGGGGACTTGGGATGCAGATGGGTTTTCTGATATCGTTTCTTTGAATTATTACAGCAGCTCGAAATTTACGGCAAAGGGCTCCTCGGGCGGCTCATGGCGCAGCAATCGTGGCTTTGAGCTGCTTTCTGCCGGCAGCGGCGTTGGCGTTGGCGCGATGTATACGGCGAGCGAAAGTGGGCTCGTCACGCTTTCGTTCGACGTGCTGAGCGGCAATCGTAGCTTGACCAGTGGCATGGCCAATCAAGAGAAGATAGTCGTGAATGGAACTACCTATTACGGCTATTATTCTAAGGCAGATAGTACAAAGCACTATTACGTCAAGAGCGGCGGCACCGTGACCGGTACGCCGGCCGGCGGATGGCTTCGCTATGATGCTGCAACCGGAAAAATGAAGGCCGCCGGCAACGTGAGTGGCGCGATGGCCATGGCCTATCCGGAGGAGGTCTTTTCCTACGATATCGCCATTACACACAATGGAAAAATCATCTGGCCCTCTAATGGGCAGCCGTGGCATTATGAGGGAAGCATGGTGAGTTACACCTCGCGCAGCGCGAGTGAGGATATGCTGGCTTCACTGCGCGCGGCAGAGGCGCTGCCCAGTCTGCTTTACGTAGAGCAGGGGGATGAGCTTGCCTTTGTAGCTGCCTATGGCTCCGCTTCTAACTGCTATCTGGCTATGGAGCCAGTTATCACGTATACGTCGCGCCTTACACCAATCAGTGTGCAGGCGGGCATGACGGTAGATGATAAATTTGCGGTTGATTACTATTTGCAGGCAGATGAGAATGCAACGCAGGTCGGCCTGCTGGTAAATGAGGTCTATCACCCCGCCACGTGCCAGGAAGATGGTAGCTATCTGCTTTCGATCGGTGACATTGCTGCTAAGCGTTTAGGGGATGCGATCACGGTGATTCCTGTGCAAATGATAGGCGGCTATGTGCTGAAGGCTTCTCCGATCACACTCTCGCCGGCCGATCTGCTGATGCAATATATCCACGCGGATGATAAAAGCGAGGAAGCGCGGCTGGCCATCGCCATTCTCAATTATGGCACCGCGGCGCAGCAATATTTTGATTACCATACAGACAGGCCGATGAATGCGCAACTGAGCGAGGAACAGCGTCTTGCTGCGTACACGGGGCGCTACGAAAGCGTGCTTGCCGCCCGTGATAGCGGATCCTATGCGGTGCTGCCAAGCGGTATGGCGCTTTCGTTGAATGATACGGTTGATTTTCGCATGTACGTAGAGGCGGAAGAAGGAGGTAATTACCGCATCCAGATGGCAAGGGACGAAGCGTTTTCTTCCTGCGCAACGGTCGAGCGGGCGCTCGTGGCCGGGGAAGAAGATTCGGTGTTGTTAACCGGCATCACGCCCACTATGTGGAACACGCCGTATTATTTCCGCATTTTGGATGAAGGAGGAAACGTAGTGTCGCCGATCTTGACCTATAGCGTTACCAGCTATATCGTTCGCATCATGGAAAGGGAGGCGGCCGAAACGGAGAATAAGAGTACGGCTCTGCTTACTTCTATGTTGGCGCTTTATGAAGCTGCCGAGGAATATCGCGCGGTATACGGATAAGGTTACGGCAATGAACAACTCACTTAGGGGGCGTTATGTTTAGGGAATTGGCACGAAAAAAGCAACAGCTTTCACGGGAAGAATGTATTGCCTTGCTGCAAAAAGAGCGGCGCGGCGTTCTTTCTGTGCTGGGGGATGACGGCTATCCTTACGGTATGCCGATGAACCACTATTATAACGAACAGGATGGTTGTCTTTATTTTCATTGCGGCCGACAGGGGCATCGCATCGATGCGCTACGACGTTGCGAAAAGGCATCCTTTTGCGTGTATAACGAGGGGGAGCGCGCACCGGGCGAATGGGCATTTTGTGTAAAAAGCGTGATCGTATTCGGTCGCGTTGGGATCGTGGAAGAGCCTACCGTGCTGCGGGAGATTACAACTGCTTTGAGTCTGAAATTCACACAGGATGAGGAATATATCCGGCAAGAGATCGAGCAATATGCAAAGAAAACACTGCTTTTGCGCCTTCTGCCGGAGAATATGTGCGGAAAAACGGTGAAGGAGGCATGAGAAAGATGGAAGAAAAACGTTACGTTCTCGCCCTGGACGAGGGCACGACCAGCGCACGCGCAATTCTGTTTGATCACGATGCGAAGATCATTGCCATGGCACAACATGAATTCGCGCAGATCTATCCCCAGCCCGGCTGGGTAGAGCAGGACCCCATGGAGATCTATGCCAATCAGTATGCCGCCATGACCGAGTGCATTGCTAAAAGCGGCATCGCAGCAGAGGAGATCGCAGCAGTTGGCATTACCAATCAGCGCGAAACGGTAGTCGCATGGGATAAAAGCACCGGCAAGCCGATCTATAATGCTATTGTGTGGCAGTGTCGGCGTACCGCCTCGATCTGCGAGGAGCTGGAGAAGGCAGGGCATGAGGCCTATATTCGCCAAACGACAGGCCTGCGATTAGACCCGTATTTCAGCGGTACCAAGATCAAATGGATCTTAGATCACGTAGAGGGCGCGCGAGAGATGGCTGCGCGCGGGGATCTCTTGGTGGGAACGGTAGATACCTGGCTGATCTGGAAGCTGACAGAGGGGCGGGTCTTCGTTACCGATCTCACAAACGCATCGCGAACCATGCTTTGTAATATCCATGCCGGCGAATGGGATGCAGGCATGCTGCGCATGTTAGATATCCCCGCTTCGGTGCTGCCCGATATTCACAGCAGTAGTGAGATATATGGTAGCTTTCAGTGTATGGGAACAGAGCTGCCCATTGCCGGTATCGCGGGTGACCAGCAGGCCGCCCTGTTTGGCCAATGCTGCTTTGCGGCGGGAGAGGCCAAAAATACATACGGCACAGGCTGCTTTTTGCTAGCCCATTGCGGCAATCAAGCGGTGGAGAGTGGGCAAGGCCTGTTGACCACCATTGCCGCCGGCGAGCAGGGCCGGCCGATCGAATACGCCTTAGAGGGCAGCGTTTTTGTAGGTGGCGCGGTTGTGCGCTGGCTGCGTGATGAAATGAAGCTGATCCACGATGCTAAGGATAGCGAGTATTTTGCCGCCAAGGTGCCGGATTGCGGTGGTGTGTATCTCGTTCCTGCCTTTGCCGGCTTGGGGGCCCCCGTTTGGGATATGCATGCCAGGGGCACGATACTGGGTATGACGGCCGGAACAGGGAAGAATCATATCATTCGCGCGGCGTTAGAGTCGATCGCGTATCAGACAGAGGACGTGCTTGCCGCCATGCGGGCCGATATTGGTGAGATCACCTGCCTGCAGGTAGACGGCGGTGCCTCGGCCAACGATCTGTTGATGCAGATGCAAAGCGATTTTTCCGGTATTGCCGTGCAGCGCTCTGCTAACCCCGAGGCAACCGCGACCGGGGCTGCTTATCTGGCCGGGCTGGCCGTAGGCTTTTTCAAAAACCGTGAAGAGCTGCGTGGCAAGGCGGATGCTGGGCGATGCTTTACCCCCGCCATGAATGAGCAAGCGCGTTTTGCCCATTTGGCCGGCTGGCATCGCGCGGTGCGCGCCTGCCGCTGCTTTACAGAGACAGAGTGACGGAAAGGTAAGACATGACTTCCGCATTATGCCCCGAACGGGAAATGTAGTACAAAAGGCTGACCTTTAGCGTAGTGCCCTTAAGGACACTACGCAACTAAGTTTGCCCTTGTGGGCAAGTGAAGTTTACTTCGTAAGTGAAGTTATCCTGCGGATAGTGAAGTTTTGCTTTCGGCAAAGTGGGCAAACTTAACTTCACTCGTGCGATAGCACGAACTTCACTGCACAACAACTTCACTTTCGCGTGAGCGAAAACTTCACTAAATTTGCATTTGTATCCACAAATGCAGTGCTTCGTATGCCTTAATTAAGGACATACGAAGCACTGCATTTTTTATATATTCAATTTGTTAATCGATTTTACCGATGAAGCGGTAGTAGATTTCTATCTCTTGGTCGCGGTAT
>JAGASL010000005.1 GCA_017621755.1 Clostridia bacterium | reverse complement strand
CCGCATGACACTGTAGGGACAGGCTCTCGCTGCGGCTCGGTCACGCTCGGGGTCTGACAGCCCACCGGGCTGTCATTCAAGACCCTCGCGCCGCTTCGCTACCTCGACTGTCCGCAGGTGGCATAACGAACGCTATGACCGAAATTTTTCCGGGTGGTTGCCCCATTCGGTACCACGCCGAAAGTAGGCTCCCCGACAGGGTGACGGGGCGAAAGGTAATGCTTCGTACTGGGATTAACCGCAGGGAACCTGTTTGCTGGCGCAAACGAGCACCGGCAGAAAAAGATGGCCGATGAAAGCCTCCCTCCGGGAGGGAGGTGGCACGGAGCGAAGCGGAGTGACGGAAGGAGTACCGGGTAGGAGAGAGTAACAAAAGGAAAAACATATTCCTATGTGTATATTCTCTGATAGGTATTTGTTTATCCGTTAGAACGGATTTACGAAACAAAGCAAGAATAGAGATTGTTTCTTTGCTTATTGTCACTACCCGTTACTCCCTCAGTCACGGCAAGCCGTGCCAGCTCCCTCCCGGAGGGAGCCTAACGTAACAGGAGGGAGGCTACTATGGGCGTCGCTTTTACTTGCTTTTCAGCAAATTACAGGTTGCTTCGCGCTGGTGGCGCTCTTGCTCGCCGTACATACGGTTACGGCGGACGAGCTCGTCAAAATCGACCTGGTGGCCGTCAAAATCCGGGCCGTCTACACAGGCGAATTTATATTCACCGCCCACCTTCACGCGGCAGCCGCCGCACATGCCGGTACCATCGATCATGATCGGGTTGAGGCTGACGGTGGTGGGAATCTCGTACTGCTTTGTCAGCGCCGCGACGAATTTCATCATCATCGGCGGGCCGATGGCGATCACACGGCTATACCTGACCCCGGCCTTGATGCGCTCCTCCAGCCCGGCGGTGACCAGGCCGTGCCGGCCGTAGCTGCCGTCGTCGGTCATGATGATCAGCTCGTCGCAGGCTTGGCGCATTTCCTCCTCAAGGATCACGGCATCCTTGTTGCGGAAGCCGGCGATCATATCCACGGCGATGCCGTTTTCATGCAAAAATTTAGCCTGCGGCCAGGCGATGGCGCAGCCAAGGCCGCCGCCGATGACGGCCACGCGGCTTTCGCCCTCAAACTCGCTGGGCGTGCCAAGGGGGCCTACGAAATCAAGGATCTCATCCCCCTCGTTCATAGCGCCAAGGATAGCGGTAGAGGCGCCCACGGTTTGGAAGATGATGGTCACGCTGCCCTGCTTTGCATCGTAGCCGGCGATGGTGAGCGGAATACGCTCGCCGCCCTCGTGCGTGCGGAAGATAATAAACTGCCCCGGCCTTGCGCGGCGCGCCACGGCGGGTGCTTCTACGGTCATGTAGACCGTGCTTTCATTCAATACGCGTTTTTCCAGAATGCGGAACATTGATTTTCCTCTTTTCCATCAGGTTTATTTGTATATTTTATCACATATTGTGGATATTTGCAAGGGGAAATCGATGGGATGTAGAGTTTTCCTTGCTTTTCTTTTATTCTTTACTTCTTCTTTCTTTCATTCTGACTTCTTCTACCTGTCATCCTGAACCTCTTCTTACTGTCATCCTGAGGGAGCGCAGCGACTGAAGGATCTTTCCGCGGAACGCGGAACTTCTGTACCATTGTTACTTCCTGTTTCGCCTACCGGCGAAAAGATCCTTCGCCTGGCGGCTCAGGATGACAGGTAGAAGAAGAGAGGCAAAAAATCCTTCCTTCACTAACTGTCATCCTGAAGGAGCACAGCGACTGAAGGATCTTTCCGCGGAACGCGGAACTTCTGTACCATTGTTACTTCCTGTTTCGCCTACCGGCGAAAAGATCCTTCGCTGACGCTCAGGATGACAGCAAGAGAAGGGTCAGGATAACAAGTAGAAAAGGAAGGATGACAGGTAGAAGAGGAAGGCGAAACAAGAAATAATAATGATATCATCTCATTTTTACTCGTTCACAAAAAAGTTACATATATCGCAAAAGTGTCCGAAAATTCCTAATTTTATGGGGTTTAATAGTCTTGCAAATGGGTTTTTCCCCCTTGCAAATCCTATAACTATATGTTATAATATATTATATAATTAACGCGTAAGGAGACTTTTTTTGACCATGCAGGGACTTGACGATATCCATGCCGCCATCATGGCCAGCATTCGCGAGCTGTATTCGCCTACCGTGTTCGAGCTGTGGTTTGGCGATCTGCACCTGCTCTCGCTTGACGATCGCGAGGCTGTTTTTAAGATCAACAGCGATTTTAAGCAGGGTATTCTGCAAAAAAAATATGCCGACGTGATCCGCAAAGCGGTGGCCGAGCTGCTCGGCTTTGAGGTGGATATCACCATCGTTTCCTCACAGGGGAAGGAGGGCGTTACGC
Organism: Clostridia bacterium; assembly: GCA_017621755.1. Classification (GTDB taxonomy): domain Bacteria; phylum Bacillota; class Clostridia; order Oscillospirales; family CAG-272; genus UBA1740. The sequence goes on along the minus strand of JAGASL010000005.1, from coordinate 14,694 downwards.
TGCCGCATTTCTCCTCTCCCCCGCCCTCGATCATTCCGAAGAGCAAAAAGGAAGAAGAGCCGGAGCCGGATATCGGCGCGGACATTGAGAGCAAAAAGGTCTTTTCTCAATACACCTTTGACAACTTTATCGTGGGTGAATCGAACAAGTTTGCCCACGCGGCCTGCATTGCCGTGGCGCGCAACCCGGCCACCTCGTACAACCCGCTTTTTATCTACGGCCAAAGCGGTCTGGGCAAGACCCACCTGCTTTACGCCATCACGAACGAGATCAAGAACACGATGCCTGACGTAAAGATCGTTTACAAGAAGGGCGACGAGTTCACCAACGAGCTGATCCGCTCGATCCAGGGTGGCTCGATGGAGGAGTTCCGCAACAAGTACCGCAAGGCGGACGTGCTGCTGATCGACGATATTCAGTTCATTGCCGGCCGTGAATCGACGCAGGAGGAATTTTTCCATACCTTTAACGCGCTGCACGATGCCGACAAGCAGATCATTCTGACCTCGGACAGGCCGCCGCGCGACATCAAGACCTTAGAGGAGCGACTCCGCACGCGCTTTGAGTGGGGTCTGATTGCGGATATTCAGCCGCCGAGCATTGAGCTGCGGCAGGCCATTATCTTAAAGAAGGCCGAGGCGCTGGGCATCAAGATCCCGGACGAGGCGGTGACCTACCTTTCGCAGAAGCTGAAGAACAGTATTCGTACCATTGAGGGTGCGATCAAGAAGATCAGCGCGGTCAGCCTGCTGACCAACACGCCCATTACGTTAGAGATGTGCACCACGGCGGTGGCCTCGCTCGTGACGGGGGATAAATCCGAAAACGATACGATCGAGAAGATCTTTGATCTGGTCTCGCGCAAGATGGGCGTTTCGGAAGAGGACATCCGCGGCAAGAAGCGGAACGATAATATCGCCAAGGCGCGGCATATGTGCATCTATCTGATCCGCCAGATGACCGAGCTTTCGCTTTCGGATATCGGCAAGCTCTTCTCGCGTGACCACGCGACGGTCATTTCCTCGATCAAGTACGTCGAGGGCCAGATCGCCTCGGTACCCGGCACAGAGAGTGAAGTAAACGACATGATCGCGACGATCAATGCGTGAGGGGTTTAGGGGTGCGTTGGGGTGCTTTTTGCAAAAAGCACCCCAAACCCCGCAAAAACCTTTTTGGGAAAAGGATTATGTGCCCGCATGACACTGTAGGGACAGGCTCTCGCTGCGGCTCGGTCACGCTCGGGGTCTGACAGCCCACCGGGCTGTCATTCAAGACCCTCGCGCCGCTTCGCTACCTCGACTGTCCGCAGGTGGCATAACGAACGCTATAGCCGGAATTTTTCCGGTGGTTGCCACATTCGGTGCCACGCCTATACAGGTTAAAGAGGGACTGCCTACCACAGCCCGGCTCTCTGAACTGCGTTAACCGCAGGGAACCTGCTTGCTGGCGCAAACGAGCACCGGGGCGGGAGGATGATATACTCCCTCACCAACCTCCACTTACTTTCATCCTTCCTTCCTTTACTGTCATTCTGAGGGAACGAAGTGACCGAAGAATCTTTCCGCGTGAAACGCGGAACTTTTCTACGTTACTATTCCCTGTTTCGCCTGACGTCGAAAAGATCCTTCACTTCGTTCAGGATGACAGGTAGAGGAGAACGGATGACAGATAGAAGAAGGATGGAAAAAAGATTTTCTCCAAGAAGAATTTCTCGCGGCTCTTCTCTTTATTTAGAAAAATACCCCTTTTGTTTTCCACAAAATCGTCAACAACAGGTGTTGAAAGAATGTTGATAACCGAGGCTGTTGAAAAGTGCCTAATTTTCCACATGCTCTACACCTTAGTATAACAATCTATTTTTTCATTTTTGCAAGCAAAACCCCTTGTCCTGCTTGGGTATTTTGGCTTTTCCACCATTTCAACACCCCCTACTACGGCTACTACGAGAAAATAAAAAGATAAAACATTTCTCTTTTGTTGAAAACCGCCCGCCGGGCGGTCTCAAAAAGACGGGCTATGCAAAGAGTTGGATAAGATCGGTACGGGAGGAGCGAGCCCCTCCCCTACCGGTTATAGGTGCAGCTTGCCTCGTAGGGACCGGCCTCCCGGACGGTCCGCCCCCGGTGCCAATTTGCGATAGCAAATGGGTTCCGTGCGGTTAACCCCAGTACGAAGCATTACCTTTCGCCCCGTCACCCTGTCGGGGAGCCTACTTTCGGCGTGGTACCGAATATGGCAACGAACGGGAAAGAAACGGCTACCATCGATTAAAAATCATAAAAATTATAAAAGTTTTTGAAAGCGTGAAAACTTTTTTTCAAAAAGTTTTCACATTCCCTTTCAAACATAATAAAGGAGAAACCCCTATGAAGATCGTCTTTCAGAAATCCAAGCTGATGGAAGCGCTGTACCCGGCGATGGGTACGGTATGCACCAAAAACACCATTCCATCCATCGAGGGTGTATTGATCGAGACGATGGGCGGCGCGAACGTTCGCCTTTCCACGTTCGATATGAACAAGGGCATGCGTGTGATGCTGACGGCAGAGCGCGTGCTGGAGGAGGGCAGCTACATCATCAACGCGAACCGTTTATTGCAGATCCTTCGCGTGCTTTCTGAGGATGAGCTGACCATCACGGTCTCAGACGACCACACGGCCACGGTGATATCCGGCCCGGCCTCCTTCTCTCTTTCTGCCCTGCCGGGCAAGGACTTCCCCTCTATGCCGGAGCTGAAGGGCAGCCGCGGCTTTGAGGTGAAGAGCGAGGTGCTCAAGGACATGATCGCCAAGACCATCCACTCGGTGGCTGAGCAGGATTCGCGCGTGATGCTGTGCGGCGCGTTTTTCCGCGTGATGCAGAACAAGTTAGAGGTGATCTCCTGCGATTCCTACACGCTTTCGCGCTGCTCGGTAAAGTGCGACATTCGCGACGTGGGCGAGGTGAGCGCGATGGACTTTTCCTTCCTGGTTCCCGGCCACGCACTGAACGAGCTGGTGCGTATTCTTGGCACGGGTGACGATCTGACCACGGTGCAGATCGCGCGTAAGCACGCCATTTTCTGCATGGGCGACATGATCTTCTTTACCCGCATGATCGACAGCGAGTACATCGACTACGAGCGTATTATCCCGCGTGACCAGACCATCTTCGTGCAGATCGAGCGTGGCCGGTTCTTGGCCGCCCTCGAGCGTGCGAACCTGATCGCTGAGGAAAAGATCGTGGGTAGTGGCCGCAGCTACGTCAAGCTTGTGCTTTCTGACGGGAAGATGAGCGTGACCTCGACCTCGGTTAACGGTCGCGTATACGATGAAATTCCGATCACGCACGAGGGTGGCGAGCTGGAGATAGGCTTTAACTGCCGCTACCTGATCAACAGCGTGCGCGCCGCCACGGGCGAGGTGCTGGATCTTTCCTTTAAGACCCCCACGCAGAGCGTGACCATGGTGCCGCACGAAAAGAGCGACGAGCGCGATTTCTTCTACATGGTGCTGCCTGTTCGGATGAATGGGTAAAGGTTGATCGAGAAAGGTTCTCCATTTATTGTCTCCTGCCCCCCTCTTACTGTCATCATGAAAGAGTGAAGCGACCAGACCCCGCTAACTGTCATTATTATCCGTCCTACACTAACTGTCATCCTGAAAGAGCGAAGCGATTGAAGGATCTTTCCGCGTGAAACGCGGAACTTTCCTACCGTTGTTACTCCCAGTTTCGCCTAATGGCGAAAAGATCCTTCGCTTACGCTCAGGATGACAGTGAGAAGAAGAGAGGCGAAAAGATTCTGTCTCCTCTAACTGTCATCCTGAGGGAGCGCAGCGACTGAAGGATCTTTCCGCGTGAAACGCGGAACTTTCCTACCGTTGTTACTCCTAGTTTCGCCTGGCGGCGAAAAGATCCTTCGCTTACGCTCAGGATGACAGAAAGAAGAGGAAGGATGACAGTTAGAAGAAGGATGGCACAAAGTTTTATCGTTATAAAAGTTTTTGAAGGTTATAGGAAACTTTTTTCAAAAAGTTTCCTAATCATTCCTCACTATGCACATTACGAATTTTCAAGCACAGAATTACCGCAACGTGGCGACTGCCTCGATTGATTTTTGCCCGGGCGTGAACCTGCTTTGGGGAGACAACGCGCAGGGCAAGACCAACCTGCTTGAGGGCATTTACACCTTTGCGCGGGGCAAGAGCTTTCGCGGTGCCTCGGACAGTGAGCTGTGCCGCTTTGGAACAGACACCTATTCCCTTTCCCTGACCTGCCACACGGGCGGCCGGGCGGTCACGCTTGGCTACCGCTATGCCGGCGGCACGCGTGAGCGGCGTCTTGGTGGGGCGCCGGTCTCTCGCCTTTCTGAGATGATCGGTCATTTTCGTGCGGTGCTCTTTTACCCCGACCATTTACAGCTGGTCAAGGGTGGGCCGGGTGAGCGGCGGCTGTTTTTGAATATTGCCATCTCACAGCTTGATCCCTTGTATCTTGCCTCTCTTTCCCGCTTTGAAAAGCTGCTTGCAAACCGCAACGCGCTTCTAAAGGATGCGCAAAGGCTCGGCTTTTTAGACCGTGATCTATTGGCGGCCTACAGCGAGGGGATGGCGACCGAGTGCGCCACGATCGCCGCTGTACGGGAGAAATATATTGCTTTCCTGGAAAGAGAGAGCGAGGCGCTGCTGCATGCGCTTTCCTCTGGCCGTGAGCGACTGACCCTGCGCTATACCGGCGGGGGCAGCAAAGAGGATTATGAGAAAAAATTGACCTCGTCGCTTGACCGCGAGATCGCGGCGGGCTGCTCGCTCTTTGGCGTGCACCGTGACGAGATGGAGATTTTATTAAATGATATCGACGCGCGCGCCTATGCCTCGCAGGGGCAAAAGCGATCCTTGGTGCTTTCCTTAAAGCTCGGCGAGGGCGAGGTGGCACGGGCAAGGAGCGGCGAATACCCGGTGTTTTTGTTTGACGACGTGCTTTCCGAGCTGGATGAAGGGCGGCGTGCGTTTATCTTAAGCGACGCGGGCGAGCGACAGGTGATCATGACCTCCTGCGAGCGCCGCGGCTTTGAGGGCGTGGCGGCCAATGAGATCTGCGTGAAGGATGGGGTGTATGAGTAGGATGTGCTACTTTTATTCTAGTCTTCATTTTCCCCATCTATTATCATCCTTCCTCCATTAACTGTCATCCTGAAAGAGCGAAGCGATTGAAGGATCTTTCCGCGTGAAACGCGGAACTTCTGTACCATTGTTACTCCTTGTTTCGCCTAGCGGCGAAAAGATCCTTCGCTGACGCTCAGGATGACAGTAAGAAAAGGGTCAGGATAAAAGGTAGAAGAAGGACGGGATAATAGGTTAGAAAAAGGATAGGGATAAAATCCATTTAATAGCATAAAAACAGAAAGGAGACCAGCATGATCCTACATATAGGAAACGGCAAGACGGTGAAGCAAAAGGGGATCATAGGGATCTTCGATCTTGACAACGTGACCGTGCGGGCGACGGGAAAGCAATTTATCTCTCGTGCTGCGCGCGAGGGGCGGGTAGAATATGCGGATGACGATATTCCGCGCTCGTTTTTATTGGTAGACGACGGGCGGTACGACCGCGTTCGCCGCACGCCGGCGGGCAAACGGCCGCCCCGTGTGTCGCATACCGTGCTTCTTTCACACATTTCTTCCCTTTCGCTCTGCAGCCGGGCAGAAAACGCCCTGGTGGTGGAGGGGGAATAATATGTATTACGTATACATATTGAGCAATTGGAATCATCGAGTATTATATATAGGCGTGACGAATGATTTGAAGAGGCGCCTGTATGAACATAAAAATGGACTGGTTGACGGATTTACCAAACGGTATAACGTGCATAAATTGGTGTATTTTGATGCAACCAGTGACGTGTATGCTGCGATCACGCGTGAAAAGCAGCTAAAGGGCTGGAAAAGAGAAAGAAAAATAAAATTGATAGAAGAAAAAAATCCCAAATGGGATGATCTATCAAAAGCGTTGTTTTGAAAAAGAGGGTATGGGTTTCGCTAAAGAAAAGCATGACTTAATCATTCTGTCATCCTGAAAGAGCGGAGCGACCGAACTTTACTAACTGTCATCCTGAAAGAGCGAAGCGATTGAAGGATCTTTCCGCGGAACGCGGAACTTCTCTACCGTTGTTATTCCCAGTTTCGCCTAGCGGCGAAAAGATCCTTCGCTGACGCTCAGGATGACAGTAAGAGGATGCTCAGGATGACAGAAAGAAGAGGAAGGATGACAGGTAGAAGAAGGACGGAAAGAAGAAGGACGAGAAAGAAAGAATGAGAAAAAAGCGTATTGCCTATATACAACATAAAAGTTTTTGAGGGTTTGGGGACTTTTTTCAAAAAGTCCCCATGGCGGCTCCCATTTATAAAGAGGAAACGGAATGGAAAACATGACAGAACAGAACGTAATGGAACAAACCGAAAGCTACGGCGACAGCCAGATCCAGGTGCTTGAGGGTCTGGAGGCGGTGCGCAAGAGGCCGGGCATGTACATCGGCTCAACCTCGCTGCGCGGCCTGCACCACCTTGTTTACGAGATCGTAGACAACTCGATCGACGAGGCGCTGGCCGGCGAGTGCGATGCCATTGTGATCACGCTGCACGAGGACGATAGCGTTTCCGTGCGTGACGATGGGCGCGGCATTCCCGCCGGTATGAACGAAAAGCTGGGCAAGCCGACCCTGGAGGTCGTTTACTCTGTCCTGCATGCGGGCGGTAAATTTGGCGGCGGCGGCTACAAGATCGCCGGCGGTCTGCACGGCGTGGGTGCCTCGGTCGTTAACGCCCTTTCGGAATGGGTGGAGGTAGAGAACCACCGCGACGGGCACAGCTATTCGATGCGCTTTGAGCGTGGCGCGGTAGCGCGGCCGTTTGCCTGCCTGGGTGAGACCGAGGAGCACGGTCTTTACGTCCGCTTTAAGCCCGACCCGACCATTTTTGAGGAGACGGTGTTTGATTACGAGACCATCCTGACCCGTATGCGTGAGCAATCCTTCCTCAACGCCGGCGTGCGCGTGATCCTGTGCGACGAGCGGCCCGGCAAGGAAAAGCGCGAGGAGCTTTGCTACGAGGGCGGCATCTGCTCGTTTGTCGAGTACCTGAACGAGATCAAGGGCGTAACGCCCCTGCACCCTGACGTGATCTATATGAAGGGCGAGAAGAACGGCTCGATCGCCGAGATCGCCATGCAGTATAACGACAGCTATGCCGAGACCCTCTTCTCCTTTGCCAATAACATGACCACCATTGAGGGCGGTACGCACGAGACCGGCTTTAAGAACGCCCTGACCCGCGTGCTGAACGATTACGCGCGCAAGACCGGGGCCCTGAAGGGGGATGACAAGAACCTTTCGGGCGAGGACGTGCGCGAGGGTCTTTGCGCCATTATTTCGGTGAAGCTGGAGGACGCGCAGTTTGAAAGCCAGACCAAGGCAAAGCTGGGCAATTCGGAGATGCGCACGCTGGTTGACGCGGTGGTGAGCGCGAAGCTGGCTGAATTTTTGGAAGAGAACCCGGCGGCGGGTAAGATCATTATTGAAAAGGCGCTTTCTGCCTCCCGTGCGCGTGAGGCGGCGCGCAAGGCGCGCGAGCTGACGCGGCGTAAATCCGCCCTTGAGGGCTCTACCCTGCCCGGCAAGCTGGCCGACTGCCAGGAGCGGCGGGTCGAGCTGACCGAGGTGTATCTGGTCGAGGGTGATTCGGCAGGTGGCTCGGCCAAGGATGCGCGCGACAGCCGCTACCAGGCCATTCTGTCCCTGCGCGGCAAGGTGCTGAACGTAGAAAAGAGCCGCATTGATAAGGTATACAACAACCAGTCGCTGATTCCGATCATTCAGGCGCTGGGCTGCGGCATCGGCTCGGAATTTGATATGGCCAAGCTGCGCTACGGCAAGGTGATCATTATGGCGGATGCGGACGTAGACGGTGCGCACATCGGCATTCTGCTGCTGACCTTCTTCTTTAGGCACATGAAGCCGTTGATCGAGCAGGGTCACGTGTATATGGCCAAGCCGCCGCTTTACAAGATCCGCAAGGGCAAGGCTGAGCACTATGCCTTCTCGGATGCGGAAAGAGACCAGATTATTGCCGATCTTGGCGGCAACATTGAGGCCGAGCGGTATAAGGGTCTTGGCGAGATGGACCCGGAGCAGCTGTGGGAGACCACGATGGACCCGGAGCGCCGTACCCTGCTGCGTGTAGAGATTGGCGACGCGCTGGCGGCGGACGAGATCTTTTCGCGCCTGATGGGCGACGAGGTAGAGCCCAGAAAGCGGTTTATTGAGGAAAACGCCCGGTTCGTTGAGAATCTGGACGTGTGATGGAAATGCTTTCTCTCTAACTGTCATTCTGAGAGAGAATTTACCAAACTCAACTTACTATCATCCTTCCTCCACTAACTGTCATCCTGAAAGAGCGGAGCGATTGAAGGATCTTTCCGCGTGAAACGCGGAACTTTCCTATCATTGTTACTTTCAGTTTCGCCTGGCGGCGAAAAGATCCTTCGCTAACGCTCAGGATGACAGGTAGAAAAGGAAGGATGACAGTAAGAGAAGGCTCAGGATGACAGGTTAGAATAGGCGAAGAATGACAGGACAACAGGGTAGAAAGAAACAAAAAATTTCATATAGAGAATACCCATAAAAGTTTTTGGGGTCCGGGGTCTTTTTTCAAAAAGACCCCAGCGCATCCCCCTATTAAAAGAGGCAAACATGGATAGAAGAAAAGTAGTACTCAGCGAGAGCATTGAATTTCCCGAGCAGAAGATCGTTGCGCAGAATATGGAAAAGCGTGTTCGCACGTCCTTTCTTGAATATTCGATGAGCGTGATCACCTCGCGCGCGCTGCCCGACGTGCGCGACGGCATGAAGCCCGGCCAGCGGCGTATCCTGTACGCGATGTACGAGGACCACCTGACCTCTGACAAGCCCTTCCGCAAGTCGGCGACCACGGTTGGTAACGTGCTTGGTCGGTACCACCCACACGGTGACGCGGCCGTGTACCAGACGATGGTGCGCATGGCGCAGGATTTTTCGCTGCGCTATCCGCTGATCGAGGGCCACGGCAACTTTGGTAACGTAGACGGTGACGGCGCGGCCGCTTACCGTTATACCGAGGCGCGCATGGCCAAGATCGCGAACGAGATGATGGACGGCATTGAAAAGAACGTGGTGGACATGGTGCCGAACTTTGATTCGAGCCGCAAGGAACCCACGGTGCTGCCCTCCCGCTTCCCAAACGTGCTGGTCAACGGCTCGGTCGGTATTGCGGTGGGCATGGCCACCAACATTCCCCCGCACAACCTGGGCGAGGTGATCGACGGTGCGGTCTACCGCATCGACCACCCGGAATGCTCGGTTGAGGAGCTGATGCAGTTCATCAAGGGGCCGGACTTCCCGACCCACGGCCAGATCTACGGCAGCCGCGGCATCATGGATGCCTACACCACCGGCCACGGCCGCGTGATGGTGCGCGCCCGCTGCCGCATTGAGGACGAGCATCACCGCATTATCGTGACCGAGATTCCCTACATGGTGAACAAGAGCATGCTGGTAGAGAGCATTGCCAACCTGGTCAAGGATAAAAAGATCGAGGGCATTACCGGCCTGCGTGACGAATCCGGCCGTGCCGGCATGCGTATTGTGATCGAATACCGCCGGGATGCGAACGGCGAGGTCATTCTTAACCAGCTCTACAAATACACCCAGCTGCAGGACACCTGCGCGGTGAACATGCTGGTGCTGGTAAACGGCGAGCCGAAGGTGCTGCCGCTTTCCGCCATGCTGGACAATTATATCGGCTTCCAAAAGGAGATCGTAGAGCGCCGCACACGCTTTGACTTAGAGAAGGCGCTGCGCGAGATGCACGTTTTAGAGGGCTACAAGATCGCCATTGACCATATCGACGAGGTGATCGCCCTGATCCGCGCCTCTGACTCGATTCCCGACGCGAAGGAGCGCCTCATGGAGCGCTTTGCGCTGACCGAGGTGCAGGCACAGGCCATTGTGGAGATGACGCTGGGCAAGCTCTCCGGCCTCGAACGCCAGAAGGTAGAGGAGCGGCTTGCAAGGCTTGCCGAGATCGTGGCTGATCTGCGCGATATTCTGGCAAATCCCGTGCGCGTGGCCACCATCGTGAAGGACGAGATGACCGCCCTGCGGGATAAATATGCCGACCCGCGCCGCACCGAGCTGTGCGAGGCGGTAGACGAGATCGACCTGGAGGATCTGATCGAGCGGCACACCTGCGTGATCACGCTGACGCGTGAGGGCTATATCAAGCGCCTGCCGGCCGATACCTACACCGCACAGAACCGCGGCGGCAAGGGTCTGATCGGCATGACGACCAAGGAAGAGGACTTTGTTGACAGCCTGCTGGTGGCCAACAGCCATTCCTACCTGATGCTGTTTACCAACCGTGGGCGTGTGCACACGGTCAAGGCATATCGGATCCCCGAATCCTCGCGCACGGCAAAGGGCACCAACGTGGTGAACATTTTAGAGCTGGGCGAGGGCGAGAAGGTGACCACGATGATCGCGGTCAACGATTTTGAGACCGGCGAGAGCCTGACGATGGTGACAAGGCAGGGCACGATCAAGCGTACCGCGCTTTCCGAATTTTCGAACCGCCGCCGTGGCGGCAAGATCGCCCTGACGCTTGACGAGGGGGATGAATTGTGGTTCGTGCGCCGCACGAAGGACGACGAGGAGCTGGTGATCGCGACCGAAATGGGTCAGGCCATCCGCTTCCGCGCGGATAACGTGCGCGTGATGGGCCGCGGTGCGCGCGGCGTGCGCGGCATTCGCCTGTCGGGCGATGATTTTGTGGTCGGCGTGGCCGTGGTGGATGAAAGCCGCGAGCTGCTGACGGTGACCAAGGGCGGCTACGGCAAGCGCACTCGGTTTGAGGATTTCAGACAGATGAAGAACCGCGGCGGCATGGGCGTATGCTGCCAGAAGATCAATGATAAGACCGGGCGCCTGGCCTCGATCGCCACGGTGAGCGAGAGCGACGACGTGATGATGATCACCTCGGCCGGTACGATGATCCGTATGCCGGTTTCCGGTATTCCGGTCTATTCCCGCGGCGCGGGCGGCGTGATCGTGATGCGCCTGGAGGAGGGCGCCGAGATCATCTCGTTTGCGCGCGTAGATAAGGCCGAGGAGATCGAAAAGAGCCTGGCCGCCGAGGAACAGACCATTGCCACCCTGCCCACCCCGGATGCCGATGAAGAAAAGGCCGATGCCGAGCGCGCCGCCGCCGATGAAGATGCCGAAATGGAAAAAGAGGACACGCATCTCACGGTGGTGGAGGAGTAAGGGCGAGGGGGAAATTGCAAAAAGGAGAGGCGTATTGGGAACTTTTTGAAAAAAGTTCCCAAACCCTCAAAAACCTTTTGGAAAAAGGTTTTGCGCCCGCCGTCGCTTGGTAGGGGAGGGCCTTGGTCCTCCCGCCGGTGGTAACGCTGACGGCTATGGCCGCATCCTTCCCGTGTGGTTGCCCCATTCGGTGCCACGCCGATGCCCGGTGCCATGACAGAGTGACAAGAGCAGCCCGGTTCTCTGAACAGCGTTAACCGCACGGAACCTGTTTGCTGGCGCAAACGAGCACCGGCAGAAAAAGATGGCCGATGAAAGCCTCCCTCCGGGAGGGAGGTGGCATTTTGCCGCAGGCAAAATGACGGAAGGAGTACCGGGTAGGAGAGAGTAACAAAAGAAAAAACATATTCCTATGTGCATATTCTCTGATAGGTATTTGTTTATCCGTTAGAACTGATTTACGAAACAAAGCAAGAATAGCGTTTACTTCTTTGCTTATTCAAACTACCCGTTACTCCCTCAGTCTCGCTTCGCTCGACAGCTCCCTCCCGGAGGGAGCCTAAAAATCCCTTATTAAGGAACCCAAACCATGAAAAACACAACCAAACGTACCCTGCTGCGCCTGGGCGAAGCCGCGCTGGTGCTGCTGATCACCTTTTTCCTGCTGCTGTTGTACGAGCTTTCTGTTCGCTACGTGTGGGAGCCGGTGTTCTGGGGCTACTATGCCCTTTTGGCGGCGGCTTGCCTGTTCGTGGCCATCTATAACCGCGGCTTTCACCGCGCGTTTTACAAGCGCGAGGAGCTGCCCCGCGCCTGGAGCGAGGCGCAAAAGGATCAATTCTTTGCCGAGGCACGCCTGTGGTGGAGGCACACCCGCCCGGTGGTTGTCTTTTTGATTCTGCCCCTGTTCCTTTGCTTTGCCTTTGACATTCTTTGCCTGTTTTTGTGGGGGCCGATCATTGATCTTTTCCCCGGTCTGGCCGCATGACCCAGCTGACGATCATTTCGGTCGGCAGCCTGAAGGAGGGCTACCTCCGCGAGGCGGTCGGCGAATACGAAAAGCGGCTTTCTTCCTTTTGCCGCGTAGAAAATATCACCATCAAGGAGGAGCGGATCCCGGATGAGCAGGACGAGACCGCCATCCGCGCGGCGCTGCGCGCCGAGGGTGAGAAGATCCTTGCCCGTGTGCCGCAGGGTGCCTATACGATGGCGCTGTGCATTGAGGGCGAGATGCCCGATTCGGTTTCCCTTTCCCAAAAGATCGGTCGCGCGGTGGATGCCTGCGGCAAGCTATGCCTGATCATCGGCTCCTCGCACGGCCTCGCTGACAGCGTGAAGCGCGCCGCGAACGAGCGCATCTCCTTTTCGCGCCTGACCTTCCCCCACCAGCTGATGCGCGTGATCCTGTTAGAGGCGCTTTATCGCTCCTTTCGCATTCTCTCGGGCGGGAATTATCATAAGTAGGAGCGGATTCCATATCCGCCCGCCCCGATCTCCACTTGCTGTCATTCTGTGCCCTTCTTACTGTCATCCTGAAGGAGCGCAGCGAGCGTCCTCTACTAACTGTCATTATTATCCTTCCTACACTTTCTGTCATCCTGAAAGAGCGAAGCGATTGAAGGATCTTTTCGAGCGTAGCGAGAAATTTTTCTTCTTATTGTTACTCCCTGTTTCGCCTGGCAGCGAAAAGATCCTTCACCCCACAAGGGGGTTCAGGATGACAGAATGATTACGTTCAGCTCTCCATCGGCGGCAGGTAGGAAAGCCTGCCACAAATCCTGCACGTTTCGCAATCATTACGAAACCTAACACCGTTTTCAACAGGATGTGGAAAACTGCCCTACATGAATATTCAAAAAAGGGATTGACAGAAAAATTTTGACAAAAAAGTCAATGGCCATCGGCTTTTTCCATTTTTTCGACGGTTGAAAACCGGAAAAATTGTGGAAAACCCTGTTGAAAATGTGGAGAATATTCATTCATGCATGGATATACACGGGGGCTTTTCGGCCCTGAAAAATGAATTTTGAACATCAAAAACCGGCAAAACGCCTAAAAAACCGTAAATTGTACGCCGTTTTCGGCGTGTAGATAGAAAGAAGGAAACCCATGGAACATATTGATAAAGTGATCGGCACCTTTGAAAAGACCGACGAAGCACCCAGCGTGGATAGCACGCGCGTTTCGCGCGCGGTGATCAGCCGCCTGCCGCGCTACCACCGCTATCTGCGCATGCTGATCGAGGAGGGATGCCTGCGCATCAGCTCCTCTGAGCTTTCGCGGCGGATGAACGTGACGGCCTCGCAGATCCGGCAGGATCTGAACTGCTTTGGCGGCTTTGGCCAGCAGGGCTACGGCTATAACGTGAAGTATCTGTACGGCAAGATCAGCGAGCTGCTGGGCGTGAACGAGGGCTACCGCATGGTGATCATTGGCGCGGGCAACCTGGGCCGCGCGCTGGCCGGCACGCATATGTTCGAGCGCCGCGGCATTGAGCGGGTCTGCATGTTTGATAATGACCCCGCCGTGGTGGGACAGGTGATGTTTGGCCTGCAGGTCTACCATATCGACCGGTTAGAGGAGATCTGCCTGGCCGAGGGCGTGGATTTTGCCGTGATGACCACCCCGCGTGAGGTGGCGCCCGCGATCGCCGAGCGGCTTTCGGCCCTGGGCATCAAGGGTATTTTGAACTTTGCCAACACCGAGCTGGCCGTTACCCGCCCGGATATTATCGTTGAAAACGTGCACCTGAGCGACCCGCTGATGAAATTCTGCTACGATTTGAAGCATAAGAAGGTGTAGGGGCGGATTCCATATCCGCCCGTCCCCGCCGCGCCCATAACCGGTAGGGGAGGAGTAGCGTAGCGGCGCGAGGGTCTTGAATGACAGCCCGGTTGGCTGTCAGACCCCGAGCGTGACCGAGCCGCAGCGAGAATTGCTCCTCCCGCCCCGGTGCCAATTTGCGATAGCAAATGGGTTCCCCGCGGTTAACCCCAGAAAGGAAGATACCTTTCGCTCAGTCACCCTGCCGTGGAGCCTCATTTCGGCGTGGCACCGAATGTGGCAACCACAAGGCAAAGACGAGGGATAGCCGTAGGCGTTATTCCCTGCGGGAGGACCAAGGCCCTCCCCTACCAGGCGACGGCGGGCACCATATCCTTTTTCCCAAAAAGTTTTTGGGGGTACGGGGCCTTTTTTCAAAAAGGCCCCGGCGCATCCCCCGATTGGAGACCATATGAAACAACTACACATCAAACGCCCCTTTCCGCCGCTGGGCGGCAGCGCGGCGCTGGCAGATGCCTCACCCGAGGAGCTGCGCGTGCTGCTTTGCCTGATCGAGGGCGAGGCGCTTGCCCTGCGGGG
>JAGASL010000001.1 GCA_017621755.1 Clostridia bacterium | reverse complement strand
GCCGCGCCGAGGTAACCGAGGCGCTGCGAAGAATGGATACGGCCAACCTGTCTGTTGAGCAGATCATCACCGCTGCCCTGAAATATTTTGCGAAGTGAGGTTAGAGCATGCCAAACGAGCTGGAAGAATTTGATTTTGAAAATCGCATTGTCTCAACCGAATCTATCCCGGATGATCGGGATAGCGAGCCATCCCTGCGCCCCAAAACGCTGGATGAATATACCGGCCAGGCAAAGGCTAAGGAAAACCTACGCATCTATATTGATTCTGCCAAGCTGCGTGGCGAGGCACTGGATCACGTGCTGCTTTACGGCCCGCCCGGCCTTGGCAAGACCACGCTTTCTGCCATCATCGCTAACGAAATGGGCGTGAACCTGCGCACCACCTCCGGCCCGGCGATTGAAAAGCCGGGTGACCTGGCCGCTATTCTGACCAATCTGGCCCCGGGCGACGTGCTGTTTATTGACGAGATCCACCGCCTTTCCCGCCAGGTAGAGGAGATTCTCTACCCGGCGATGGAGGATTTTGCCATTGATATTATCATCGGCAAGGGGCCAAGCGCCAGAAGCATTCGCCTGCCCATTCCCAAATTCACCCTGATCGGCGCTACCACGCGCGCCGGCCAGCTCTCTACCCCGCTGCGCGACCGCTTTGGTGTGATCCAACGGCTGGAGCTGTATACGACCGAGGAGCTGACAGGCATCGTAAAGCGCTCTGCCTCGATCCTTAATATGGAGATCGCCGAGGATGGCGCGAGAGAGATCGCCTCGCGCTCGCGCGGTACGCCGCGCATCGCCAACCGGCTGCTGAAGCGTGTGCGCGATTTTGCCCTGGTAAAGGGGGATGGCTGTATAGATGGCGAGATCGCCCGTGCCGGGCTGCGCCTGTTAGAGATCGACGAGCTGGGGCTTGACAATACCGACCGCCGGATGTTAGAGGCGATTATCAAGTTTTACGGCGGCGGCCCTGTTGGCCTGGAAACGCTGGCAGCCACGATCGGTGAAGAGGCCATTACGATCGAGGACGTGTACGAGCCCTACCTGCTGCAGATCGGCTTCCTGAGCCGCACACCGCGTGGGCGCTGCGCTACGGTGCAGGCCTACAATCATTTGGGGCTTCCCTACACCAGCGTATCACCCATGGGAGCCAAGCAGCCCGACCTTTTTGAGAGCGAAGAAACCGAAAATTAAAAATAATTATTATATATGTAAAAAACCTCTTGACAAAGGACAAGGAATGTGTTATACTATCCTTACCTCTGTCGGAGGTTTTTTTGTTGTGCTTTCCTACTGGGACAGGCAGGCCGGCAAAGCACCGACACGAGGGAGGTACGATTCACGGGGGTGCCCGTGATTTTTGAAGAAGCTTCGGCTTTAATTTTAACAGGAGGTGCCGATATGAGAGTCAAAATTACCCTGGCATGCAGCGAATGCAAGCAGAGAAACTACGACACAGAGAAGAACAAAAAGAACGACCCTGACAGACTTGAGCGGAACAAATACTGCCGTTTCTGCCGCAAACATACCCTGCACAAGGAAACCAAGTAATCCCCTCAAGGGATCCCAAATTTTGATTTGAGAGGTTTGTATATGGCAGAGAATACTGAAAAGAAGCCCAACATCTTCAAGCGCATGGGCGCTCGCATTGCGAAGTTCTGGCGCGATTTCAGAAGTGAAATGAAGAAGGTTGTTTGGATGTCCGGTTCCGACCTCCGCAAGAACTCGATTCTGGTTCTGGTTGGTGTGGTCGTTATCAGCGTTGTTATCGGCCTGATTGACTTCGGTCTTTCGCAGGCGATTGGCGCACTCGGAAAGCTTGTGTAAAGGCGAACGGTCATGAGTGATATTGATCAGATGAACCTTGGTCCCAGATGGTACGTCGCACACACTTATTCCGGCTATGAAAACAAGGTAAAGAGCAGCATCGAGCGCATCGTTGAAAACCGCGGCCTCGGCGACTTGATCTTTGACGTGCAGATCCCGGTTGAGATCACCCGCACGGTAAACGACAAGGGCGTTGAGAAAGAGGTTGAGACCAAGATCTTCCCGAGCTACGTTCTCGTGAAGATGGTCATGACTGATGAAAGCTGGCATGTTGTTCGTAACATTACCGGTGTTACCGGCTTCGTTGGCCCCGGGTCCAAGCCCGTGCCGCTGACAGAGGCAGAGGTAGAGGCGCTCCACGTAGAGAGCCACAAGGAGGAGGCCGGCTTCCGGATCGGCGATGCCGTATCCATTATTTCCGGCATGTTTGAAGGCTATAGCGGCACTGTACAAGAGATTTCTGAAGATAAGAAGCAGGTTACGGTGCTGGCTTCGACCGGCAAACGCGATATTCCGATCATTGTAGAATCTAAGGATATCAAGCTGGCTGACTGATCAGCCACAAAGGCAACTTGCCTTTTCCCCCTTCCCTGTTGGAGGGGTACCCTGTGGGAGGGAGAAAATTTTTCATTCTCCCGTATATGTACCACATTCGGAGGTGTAATTTTATGGCTAAGAAAATTATGGGTTATATCAAACTGCAGCTTCCCGCCGGCAAGGCTACTCCCCAGCCGCCTGTAGGTCCTGCTCTGGGTCAGTACGGTGTTTCGATCCCGAACTTCACCAAGGAGTTCAACGAGAGAACGAAGAACGATATTGGCCTGATCATTCCGGTTGTTATCACCGTTTTTGCTGACCGTACCTTTACGTTCATCACCAAGACTCCTCCCGCAGCCGTTCTGATCAAGAAGGCTTGCGGCATCGAGACCGCATCTGCCGCCCCGAACAAGACCAAGGTTGCTTCGCTGACCAAGGATCAGGTTCGCAAGATTGCAGAAACGAAAATGCCCGACCTCAACGCTGCTTCCATCGAGGCTGCTATGAGCATGGTTGCCGGTACTGCACGCAGCATGGGCATCACGGTAGAAGAATAAGGCGTAGGAGGAATTAGACGATGAAATTCGGAAAGAAGTATAAGGAGAGCGCTGCTCTCGTTGAGAAATCCAAGCTGTATGACCCCGCTGAGGCTCTTGCCCTGGTTTGCCAGACCGCAAAGGCCAAGTTTGATGAAACGATCGAGATCCACATCCGTCTGGGCGTTGACTCTCGTCATGCTGACCAGCAGGTTCGCGGCGCTATCGTTCTCCCGAACGGTACCGGTAAGAGCGTAAGAACGCTGGTTTTCGCCCGTGGCGATAAGGCAAAGGCTGCAGAGGATGCAGGTGCCGAGTACGTAGGCGCTGAGGATCTTGTTACCAAGATTCAGGGCGGCTGGTTCGATTTTGACGTTGTTATCGCTTCCCCCGACATGATGGGTCTGGTTGGCCGTCTGGGTAAGGTTCTCGGTCCTAAGGGCCTGATGCCGAACCCGAAGGCAGGCACCGTTACCCCCGACGTTGCCCGTGCTGTTACCGAGGCTAAGGCCGGTAAGATCGAGTACCGTCTGGACAAGACCAACATCATTCACTGCCCCATCGGCAAGGCTTCCTTCGGCGCAGAGAAGATCATGGAGAACTTCAATGCTCTGGTTGGCGCTGTTATCAAGGCTAAGCCGGCTACCGCAAAGGGTCAGTACATCAAGAGCTGCGTTATCGCAACCACGATGGGCCCTGGCATTAAGGTAAACTACGCAAAGCTGAGCTAATTGTTCAGTTTGATAAAAAAGAGAGTGGAACAATCCACTCTCTTTTTTGTTACACAGGCAGATACGGTAGATCTACCGGCTGGTTGTCACCAATGCCGCCATCATGCTCGGGAACATCCTCTACCCCCGGCGTGGTGGTGTCATTTTTTTCATTGGGCAGCAGCTCATCGCCACCAATGGTCACCTCGCCAGGCGCGTTGTCACACGCGGCAAGCGCAAGCAGACTAAGCAGCATACCCAACAGAATAACAAGGCTGCAAATTCGTTTCATCATCCTATCACCTTAAAACTGACCTTCATTTTTCAGCATACGCTGCTTCATATCCCACAGCTCCGGCGAAAGATCCACGTAATAGCGATGCGGGTTTTCAAATCGCTTTACCTCATCCCACAGAGAATCTACCTCGGCCTGGCAATAGAGCTTGACCTCCTCTAGGCTCGGGCTCTCGTACACGCATTCGCCCCCTTCAAAGATCGGCACGTGCAACGGGCGGGCGGTATAGTTGGTCACGCTCTTGCGCTTCCAGGTGCTGATAGGGTCAAACAGCTCCAGCGCCTGACTTTCGTCGATCTCCTCACCTGCCAGGGTCAGGTAATCGGCGATCGGCTGACCGCTTTCATTATCGATAATACGATAGACCTTTTTATAGGAAGGGTTGGTGATCTTTTCGTTATTTTCGCTGATCTTGATGCGGGGAACAACGTTGCCCAGCTCATCCTCTACCGCTGCCAGCTTATACACACAGCCAAAGACGGGGTCGCTCTTGGCGGTGATCAGCCGCTCGCCAACGCCAAAGGCATCTACCCTTGCGCCCTGAGAGATCAGATCACGAATAATAAATTCATCAAGCGAGTTGCTGGCAATGATCTTGCATTGTGTCAGCCCGGCATCATCCAGCATTTTTCTGGCCTTTTTAGAAAGATAGGCAATATCGCCGGAATCAATGCGGATCGCGCATTTTTCCAGCCCATGCTCACGAAAGGCGCGAATGGCATTCGGCACACCGCTTTCCAGCACGTTATAGGTATCCACCAGCAGGGTCGCATTATCCGGATACAGCTTGCAATAGGCGCTGAAGGCGGCATATTCATCGGTAAACATCTGCACCCAGGAATGTGCCATCGTGCCGGAAACGGGAATGTGATATTCCCTGTCGCTGAGCGTGCAGGCGGTGCTGCCGCAGCCACCGATATAAGCGGCGCGGGCACCAAGAATAGCGCCCTGGGCGCCCTGGGCACGGCGCGAGCCGAATTCGGCTACCGCGCGACCATCTGCCGCGCGAACGATGCGGTTGGCCTTGGTGGCCACCAGCGACTGCAGATTGACCGTGAGGAGCACGAAGGTCTCGATCAGCTGTGCCTCGATGATCGGCGCACGCACGGTGATGATCGGCTCGCCGGGGAAGATCGGCGTGCCCTCCTTCATAGCCCAGATATCGCCGCTGAAGCGGAAATTGCGCAAATAATCTAAAAATTCCTCACCAAATATCTGCTTGGTGCGCAGAAAGCGAATATCCTCTTCTGTAAAGTGCAGGTTATACACGTATTGGATCAGCTGATCCAGCCCGGCAAAAATAGCAAAGCCGCCGCCATCCGGAATGGTACGGAAGAATACGTCAAAATAAGCAATCTCATCCTTACGCCCCAGCTCAAAATAGCCATTGGCCATTGTCAGCTCATAAAAATCACACAAGAGCGTATAGTTTTCTTGCATCATAAACCAAAAATATCCTTTCTAAAACAGCGGCGCAAACAAATAATATAAGCCACCCGCTACCATCAGCCCGGCCAAAACCAAACAGACCAGCCGCACAAAAAATGAGGTCTTTTTTTCTTTCATCTCTCTCCTCACCGGATTTATAGCTCTGCACGCATGCAGCGCTGTGAAATATTGATCTTTTCGTTCTTCATAGACGTGGGAAGGTCAGCCAAGATGCGGCCAAGACCCATGGCCACCACTTCATCCGGCCGGTCAACCACGTGGGCGTTGACCCCGGTCACGCCCGAGATCATTTTATCTAACCCGTCTAACTGAGCTGCACCGCCGCAAAGCAGAATGCCGCGCTGAAAGATCTCGCCTACGTTGGCAGAGGGGATGGCATTGATGGCCTCGCACACCGCGGCGATCAGCCTGGCGGTAGGCTCCTCTAACGCATCAAACATCTCGTGCGAGGAAAGGCGCACAGTGGCCGGCATACCGTCGTCTGCCTGCTTGCCCTTAATATCAATACGGCGATCCTCTTGGTTGATCCACACGGTGCCGATCTTGTTTTTCACCACCCCGGCTGAGCGCGTGCTGATGCGCATGCGGTGGCGGCTGAGCAGGTACGAGGCAATGGCATTATCAAAGGAATCACCGCCTACGGCTACGGTATTTTTATACAGAATTTTCCCGCCACCAGTCAGCATCAGGCTTGTCCTGGTAGCACCGATATCTACGATCAGCACAGCGTTTTCCCACGAAAGACCGAGCCCGGCCATGGCTGCCACGGGCGTATAGACCAAAAAGGTCTCGCGGGCGCCGGCATGGGCCGCCTGCCATTCGATCACGGCCTCTGCCTCATCACTAAGATCAAACGGAATGCCGATCAGCACACGCGGCTTAATGATCATATTGCCGCAGGTCAGGTGAATGGCATGGCCAATCATGGTACGCGTAGCCTCAGCATCGGCCACGATGCCGTCACGCAGCGGATGAACCAAGCGTAGATTTTTAGCGGCATCGGCCGCATCACGCTCGGCCTCCCCGCCGATAGAATACAGGCGATTGGTATCCCGCGCAATGGCCACGACCGTAGGCTCCTTGGCGATAATACCCTCCTCGGCGGTGCTGACAAGCATATTCGCACTACCAAGGTCTATTCCTATCTCCTTATGCATGGTTCCCCCTATTGATCACCACAGGCCGTCCTGTAGCGAAAGTCATACAATTTTATTATACAACAGTACAAGGCAAAATGCAATGTGTTTTTTCTGTTTTTGTGCAAAAATATCCTCACACACGCCCTTTTTGCGAGGGTGTTTGTGCCAGCACGGCAAAAACGACCTCTTTTACCGCGCCCTCATGCCGCAAAAGTCTTGCACAGGCGGCCAGCGTAGCACCGGTAGTCACCACATCATCTACCACGATTACGTGCTTGCCGGCCAGCCCCTGCTGTGGGCGAAGCCGATAGCTCTTGCGGGCGGCGGCAAAGCGCGCCGTGCGGGAAAGCCGCTTTTGCTGGCTGTCCTTGGCACCATCCTCGCGGATAAAGGCACACGTAAACCGACAGCCAAGGCACTTAGCAAGCGCCGCTGCCAGGGCACCGGCATGGTCAAAGCCGTCACGCCGACCGGCGCCTTTGCTGCGCGGCGGGTAGGTGACGACCCATTCCCCCGGCTGCTCTACCAGGCCGGAAAGAGGCAGCGCCAGCTCTTTGGCGAAAAAATCCTGCAATATTTTCAGGTTGCGGTGCTTCAGCGCATAGATCATCTTGGCTGAGGCATCATCTGCGCCCGGGCGATAGCGAAACAGCTTCACCATACGGCGAACGCCGCAGCGTGGCATATCGCGTGGAACGCACAGGCAATCTCCCATGCGGCCGGCACAGACCGGGCAGGTCACCTCTTTATCATTTTCATACAAGGTGCGGCACATAGGGCAAAGCGGTAGCTCGCTGCCCGGCGGCAGGCGCGTTCCGCAAACCGCACAGCGTGGCACAAATAACAGATTTAGCAGGGTATGCCATACCTGCTGCCAAAAGGAAGCTCCCTTCATCACGCCTCCCCGGCCAGCAGACGGGCTGCTAAGCAGGTGTAGCGCATATCATGTCGGTTGTTGGCAATCATGCGGTCGATGATCTCTCTGCGGCCAACCAGCACCACCATCTCTCTTGCCCGCGTGACGGCAGTATAGATCAGGTTACGTGTTAATAGCTGTGGGGCACAGCTATAAAGAGGCACCAGCACCACGGGGTACTCACTGCCCTGGCTCTTATGCACGGTAATGGCATACGCGTGCTCTAACTCCTCTATCATGCTGTATTCGTACTTAGCAAGCCGATCGTCAAAGCGAATGTAAAGCATCTCACCACGCGGATCGATACGCTCGATCACGCCAATATCCCCATTAAAGACACCACTGCCACCTAAGCTGCCTTTTTCCCACTCGATATCGTAATTGTTGCGCACCTGCATGACCCGATCTCCCTCGCGGAATACGTGATCACGGAAATGGATCTCTTTTTTCTCTGGTGCGGCGGGGTTCAGCTGCTCCTGCAACAGGGTATTCAGCACCTCGGTGCCAGCTTGTCCCTTACGCGAGGGGGTGATAACTTGAATCTTCTCACGCATGCTCTCGCCATAGGCGCGCGGCAGGCGCTGGCAGATCAGGGATGCCACCGTGGGTGCGATGTGCGCCTCGATCGGCCGCGAAACGAAGAAGAAATCACCGTCTGCCCGATCAAGCACGGGTGCCTCACCACGGTTGATGCTGTGCGCGTTCGTGATGATCAGGCTCTTTTGCGACTGGCGAAAGATCTCTGTCAGGCGTACGGTGGCAAACGTCTCGGCCGATAGCATATCGTATAGGATATTGCCTGTCCCCACTGAGGGCAGCTGATCCACGTCGCCAATAAAAATCAGGCGCGTGCCGTTGCGCACGGCACGCAGCAGGCTGTGCATCAAGGGCAGATCCAGCATAGATGCCTCGTCAATAATGATCACGTTTTCCTCTAAGGGATTGCCGCTATTACGGTTAAAGCGCGGCACGTCAGCATTGTCATTACGCTCCATTTCCAGCATGCGGTGAATGGTGCGTGCCTCGTGATTGGCTGCCTCAGACATCCGCTTAGCGGCGCGCCCTGTCGGCGCGGCCAGCGCCACCTTATTACCAAGGAATTCAAAGATGCGCAAAAGCGCCATGACCACCGTAGTCTTACCGGTGCCGGGGCCACCCGTTAACACCAGCACGCCGCCGCTCAGGGCACGGTGGATCGCTTGGCGCTGCAGCGCGGCATACCGGATCCCCTGCTCCCCCTCGGCGCGGGCGATCAGCAGATCGATATCCCCCGTATCGTAGGTGGTGCAATAGCGGTCTAAGGTAAGCAGCTTTTGCGCAACGTAGGCCTCTTGCTCGGCATACTCGGCACTAAAGATATAGGTGCGGGGGCTCTCTTCCCCCTCGTCTGCCCGCGCATATGCGACCAAGCTGCCATCCTGCAGGCAGGCGGTCAAGGCCTCCTCTATCGGTGTGGCGGGCACGCCAAGCTGCTCTGCCGTGCCGGCAATCAGCTTCTCACGCGGCAGGCAGCTGTGGCCGTTTGCCATCGCGTTATAGCGCAAGACAAAGCGCAGACCGCTGCGCAGGCGCAGCGGTGATTGCCGGTCTACCCCCAGCGAGGCGGCGATCTCATCCGCCTTGGCAAAGCCAATGCCCAGCTCGGCGTCGCACAAGCAATAAGGGTTTTCCTTGATCATGCCAACGGCGCCGGCGCCAAAGCGCTTATACACGCGGGTGGTGGTGGCCGCCCCAAAATAATCACGGCAGAACATCATCACCGAGCGAACGCCGCTCTGCTCGCGAAAGGATTCGCTGATGACGGCGGCCTTTTTCAGCGAAATGCCCGGCACGTCGGCCAGCCATTCCGGATGGTTTTCAATCACGTCAAAGCTATCGGCCCCGTAGCGGCTGACGATCTTGGCCGCAATAACCGGGCCTATCCCCTTTACCGCGCGCGATGAAAGATAGCGAAGAATGGCGTGCACGTCAGAGGGGAGGCGTTTTTCAAAGCTATCTACCACAAACTGCCGGCCATAGGTGGCGTGCGTGGTCCAGCGGCCGTACAGAATGACCTCCTCCCCCTCGGTAAGAAAGGGCATTTCGCCCACAGCAGTGATCAGACTATCGTCATCCCCAACCATCTCGAATACGGTATAATCGTTCTGCTCGTTGTGATAAACAATGGTATCTACCGTGCCGCTCACGCAGGCCGGCTCCTGTGCTGCCATATGCCCCCTCCTCTCTCGTTCAGATTTTGTAATAGATCTCACATTCGCCGCCCAGCGCATGCAACTGCTCGGCAAGGGCCTCGCTTGGCTCCCCCGTGAGCAAAATGACCGGAGGCAACATTTTTCCACGTTGCCCCTCGGTCAATAGGCGGGCACGGCGCACACCATCAGCAAGCGCGGCCCAATCAGCCTCGCCACTACCCTTTAGGCGCAGGCCAATGGCCGTATCCCCCTGGTAGCAGCCGTGCGCCAGCAGACGGCATAGGATCGCATAAATCCCAAAAACGGCCAGCATGCACACTAAAATTTCTAAAATAACGGTAAAAATCATAGCATCCCCTCCCCTATACTGCATCGTATGCAGCGGGGGCAGGATGGGTTCAGGCCAAGGTCTTGCGCAGCTCGTCAGCGAGGTCTGTCTTTTCCCAGGCTACGTCCAGATCCTCACGCCCCATGTGGCCGTAGGCAGCCAGCGGGCTGTAGATCGGGCGGCGCAGGCCAAAGCGCTGAATAATGGCAGCCGGGCGCAGGTCAACGAGGGAGTTGACCGCCTCGGCGATCTTTTCCTCGGCCACCTTAGCCGTGCCAAAGGTATCAATACGAACCGATACCGGGCGTGCCACGCCAATGGCATAAGCCAGCTGCACCTCGCAGCGGCTGGCAAGGCCGGCAGCCACCACGTTCTTTGCCACGTAGCGGGCGGCATAGCAGGCAGAGCGGTCTACCTTGGTCGGGTCCTTGCCTGAGAAGGCACCACCGCCATGGCGGACATAGCCGCCGTAGGTATCCACAATGATCTTACGGCCGGTCAGACCCGTATCGCCCATCGGGCCACCGATAACAAAGCGGCCGGTGGGGTTGACGTAGATCTTGGTATCCTTATCCATCAGGTCAGCCGGGATGATCTTTTCGATCACCTCACGAATGATATCGGCACGAATGGTCTCAAGCGAAACGTCCTCGCTATGCTGAGAGGAAACGACTACCGCATCGACACGCACAGGGGTATCATCCTCATATTCCACGGTTACTTGGGTCTTGCCATCCGGACGCAGATAGGGCAGAATGCCCTCCTTGCGTACAGCCGTCAAGCGCAGCGCCAGCTTATGCGCCAGCGAGATCGGCAGGGGCATTTTTTCAGGCGTTTCATCACAGGCGTAGCCAAACATCAAACCCTGGTCGCCAGCGCCGGTATCCAGATCGTCAGTCATTTCGCCGCTCTTGGCCTCGGCACAGCGGTCAACGCCCATCGCAATATCGGGCGATTGCTCGTGGATCGAGTTCAGCACCGCGCAGGTGTGGCAATCAAAGCCGTACTTGGCGCGGTCATAGCCGATCTGCTCTACCGTGCGGCGCACCACACCGGGGATATCCACGTAGGCGTTGGTGGTGATCTCACCCATAACCATAATAATGCCGGTGGTGGCAAAGGTCTCGCAGGCTACACGAGACATGGGGTCTGCGCGCAGCATCTCGTCAAGAATCGCATCCGAGATCTTATCGCACATTTTGTCGGGATGCCCTTCGGTCACCGACTCGGAAGTAAATAATTTTCTGCTCATAAAATACCTCTTCTTTTACAACAAAAAAGCCTCGGAGCCTGGCCAGCCTCCCGAGGTTGCATAAAACATCTCATCTCCGGGAATTAGCACCTTATCCCATGACAGGTTGCCGGGCTTCACAGGGCCAGTCCCTCCGCCGCTCTTGATAAGTTGTATGTAATTTTCTTTATTATACCACAGATGCTTGTCCTTTGCAAGATATATTTGCATATTTCCGCAAAAAAGCCGCTGTTTGACTACAGCGGCAGATCGCGAAAGGCAGAGCGCAGGCGGCGTGTCTCCTCACGCCGGCTATAGTGGGCAAGCAGCACACGCTCGTACAAGGCAAGCAGCAGGCGCGCAAGGCATGCGCGTAGCCACCGCGCTACACGCAAAAGCAGACGCGCAGCAAACAATAGAGGCACTCGTACACCAAGCAGCAAATAGGCAAGCAGCACACGCAAAAGCAGGGCCAGCAGCTCGCTCACGGCCAGTGAAAACCGGCCAAGCGTCACGTGCCAAGCAAAAAAACCCAAAAAAACGCCAACCAAAAACATAGCGCGCAGCTGACCATCATTCTGCCAATAGACGAACACCGAAAAAAGCAGCCCCGCCGCTGCCATAAACAGGAGGTCAAGCGTGATCAGCAGCAGCGTGCGCAGTCGCTCGCCCCCTTTGCGCGGTGGGCGCGTAAAAAGCGCGGGCGAAAGTCCGGGCATGCGCCGCTGCCGCAGCCATGCCGCCGGGCGGCTGTCAAAGCGCTCACCCCCAAGAGCACGCAGCAGCCGCATCCCGTCATAAAGCAGGTGCAGCATAGCCCCAAAGGCAACCGATGCCAGCAGGGCCTGCAGCAGTCCCCACATCGATACCGCCATGCCTATTTCACCAGGCGGGAAAGAAAGCCGCCCTTTTTCTTATCACCAGGCTCGGCGGTGTAAAACACGCCGCAAAGCTGCCCTTCTACCGTCAAGAGCCCCTTTTCAAGATCTAAGCGGGTGATATGCAGGCCACTTCCCTCTATCGTCATGCCGCCAAGCGTGGTTTGCAGCAGCACGGCAGCCTCGTCAAAGCTGGCAACGTCCTGCACGCCATCCAGCTCCAGCTTCGTACGATCACGCAGCACCAGCGTGCCGCCATGCATCCCCTCAGACAAATTCATACAGCGCCTCCCATACCGTGATACCACATTGTATGCGAAGGCGCTGCTGATTATGAAATTTTAAGGGATAACCTCGTACATATCGGCTGCATCGGCTTTCTTGGTGCTGTCCTTCACGTCCAAAACGCGCACCCGCATCACACGGCTACCAAAGCCAACCTCAATCACGTCGCCAAGCTTAACATCATAGGATGCCTTTGCCGGCTTGCCGTTTACCATGACGTGAGCGGCATCGCATGCCTCGTTGGCCACAGTGCGCCGCTTAATAATCCGCGCAACCTTAAGGTACTTATCAAGCCGCATAGAATTAGCCGTTTACGCGATCCTTCAGAGCCTTGCTGGCAGAGAATGCCGGATACTTGGATGCAGCGATGGTGATCTTCTCACCGGTGGCGGGGTTGCGGCCCTCGCGAGCAGCTCTCTCATTTACGGCAAACTTGCCAAAGCCGAACACCTGTACCTCTTCTTTATTCTCCAGTGCCTTTGCGATTGCCTCGAACACGGCATTCACAGCTGCCTCAGCAGCCTTCTTGCTCATCTCGGTTTCCTTTGCAACCTGTTCGATCAGTTCCGTCTTGTTCATAGTGGTGGGTTCCTTTCATATAAAATTTCAAAAAATGCGGAAGGTCTCTCCGCTTTCTCTAAGTTTAGTATACCACATTCCCTACTACATATCAAGGGTTTTTTTCTATATTTTTGCAATTTTTGTTGATTTTTCTGTGTTTTTTTGCTCATACCACGAAAAAATCAGCTCTTTTTTTGTGCAATCTGCCAATTTTCTCCCCACCTGGGTGAAATTTTCCTCCATCCCGGCAAAGCGATCAAGGAATTTTCGGGCGGCACGCGCAAGCGCCTCCTCACTATCGACCCCAATCATGCGCGCATAGTTGGCTAGTGCAAACAGCAGATCCCCTAGCTCCTCCTCCCGCTCTGCCTGGGTCTTGGCTGCGGCAAGCTCTCGCCACTCCTCACACACCTTTTCGCCCGCCTCCTCTGCCCCCTCGTAGGTAAACCCGGCACGGGCAGCCTTTTCAGTCATTTTTTGCGCATACATCAGGGCGGGCAAGGTTTTAGGCAGGGCGCGCAGCGTGTCGGTCGCCGTCTGCTGCCCCTTCTCTGCCCGCTTGAGCGCCTCCCATTTCGCGGGCACAGCCTCGGCGGCCACGTGCTCTCTGTTGGCGGCAAAAAGGTGCGGGTGGCGGGCGATCATCTTGCGGCAGATATCGTTCAAAACCTCCTGCGGCAAAAAGCGACCGCGCTCCTCCTCCATGATGATGTGAAAGGCGGCCTGGAACAGGTGATCCCCCAGCTCCTCGCGTAAGATCTTAGGGTCATCCCGGTCTATGCCCTCGGCTACCTCATAGGCCTCTTCTAACAGGTTTTTGCGCACGCTGGCATGCGTTTGGGCACGATCCCATTCACAGCCCTCTGGCGAGCGCAAAAAGCGCACAAGCGCAAGCAGATCGTCAAAGCTGTAGGTTTCCTGTTCTTGAAAATCTTTGGGTGAAAATGGCACGGCGTTGTCTCCTTATATTGAAAAAATCAGGCAGTACGACTCTTGTGGGAAAAGAGCTTTGTCAGGTGCTTGCCGCCGGGCAGCAGGTGCAGATCCTCACCTGTGACGGTGCGCGTTAAGAAGGCAGCTGCGATATAGATCAGCGCGGCGATGGCCATGGTGGGTAAAATGAGTAGCTGCCCACCTACATCACCGCCAAGGAGCAGATAAAAGCCAAGCGCCGCGCCCACCGAGACGGCCGCCGCCAAAAAGGGGCGAAAAAAGGTGTAGGAAAGCGAAGGGCGAAGCGAAAGCTGCTTCATCATGATGCCCAGGTTACACAGCATAGCCGCCAGATAGCAAAGCACGGTGCCAAGCGGAACGCCCATGGTGCCCACCTGTGGCATGCCGATCAGCAAATAGCTGGAGGCAAGCTTGACTACCCCGCCAAGCAGCATAGAGAGCACCGGTCTCCCTGCCAGGCCGTTTGCCTGCAGGATGGCGTTGGTGACCGATAATAGCGAAAGAAAGAGCGAGCCAATAGCCAGCACCGAAAGCAGCGGGGCGGCCGCATCGGCCATATCGGCACGGAAAAAGAGGCGCAGGATCGGCCTGCTAAAGACTGCCATGCCAAGCGCGCAGGGCATGGCGATCAGCGAGGTGATGCGCAAAACAGAGGAAACGAGTCGCTCGCCCGCTGCCTGTTCCCCGGCTGCCAGAGTAGCCGAAAGAAGGGGCACAGCCGCCGTGGCAATGGGGTAGATCAGGGCCGGCGGCAGATTGAACATGGGAACCACCAGGGTGGTATAGTTGCCGTAAAAGGCGGTAGCCGCCGCCGGCAGATAGCCGATCTGCTGCAGGCGGCGCTGCACGATGACCAGATCGATCATCCCTGTCAGCCCCATGACGAGCGAGGAAAGGGTGATCGGCAGTGCGATCTTCAGCAGGCGGGCAAAAATTCCGTTTCGGGGTGCTTCGCTTTCAGCGCTTGCTATGACCGCAAGGCGGCCACTGCGTGCATACAGCCATCGTGCCAGCAGCAAATAGGCCGTGCCAGCCGCCTCACCCACCGCCAGACCGGCTACCGCATAGGCGGCCACCAGCGGCAGAGGGTAGCCCTGTGCGATGGCGTAAGAGGCCAGCAGCACACCGATCAGCAGCTTGCCAAGCGCCTCTAAAACCTGCGAAACGGCCGAGGGCGCCATTTGCTGAAAGCCCTGAAAATAGCCGCGCATGGCGCTGGAAAGGCAGATAAACAGCATAGTAGGCGCAATAGCGGCAATGCAATAGCGCGCGTCCGGCGTGCCAATCATCAGGGCAAGCAGGCGCGCGCCAAACAGCATAAGCGCGGTAGAGGCAAGCCCCAAAGCAAGAAAGGTGAGCCAGGTGACACGCTCGATGCGGCGCACCTGCTGCGCATTTCCTCTTGTGCGGCCCTCAGACACCAGAATAGATACCGCCACCGGCAGGCCGGCGGTGGAGAACATATACAGCCAAGTATAGATCTGATAGGCGGAATTAAAATAGCCCATCCCCTCGTCCCCTAAATAATAAGACATGGGGATCTTGAACAGCAAGCCAATGACCTTTACCAAAATATTGGCACCACCAAGAAACAAAACGCCGGTGAAGAACAGGCGCCGATCACGCCCAGGCGTATTTTCTGCAAGCTGCTTCATGCATACCTCCCTGACGCGGGTCAGGGATTATGCTGCTCGTAAAACCCCTGAATTTTCTCCGCAAGGGATGGCATGCCTACGCTTGCATCTCCCACGCGAATCTTCTCCGCATCTCTTAAATATTCATATGGATATTTGGGAGTAAATATGCGTTGGATTTTACTGGTACCGGCACGCGGCGCGCAATGATGCACCAGCTTGGTAACGGCAGCAGCGCCCACGGCAAAGATGCTGTGCAGCTCCTCCATCATCAGCACGTTGTAAAGCCCCTCGTGCCCCTCGGTGGCATAGCCTACATTTTCCAGGTTGCCAACCGTGTTCTTTTGCCGGTACATATAATAGGGGCGATAGCCGGCATTTTTAGCACGAAGCTGGGAATATTCAACGCTCTTGGCCGCATCACCACCGCCAAGCGGCAGGGCAAAGCCATCCTGCCTGCGAATATCGGCCGCGTTCTTTACGCTGAAGCTATGCACGGTGATATTGGTAGGGGCAAGCGACAAGATCGCATCCATCGAGACCGAGAAATTGCTGAAGCTATCCCCCGGCAGACCGGCGATCAGGTCCACGTTGATATCCCGAATGCCGGACGAGCGCGCCAGCTCATAGGCGCGGTAAAAATCGTCTACCGTGTGGCGGCGGCCAATGCTGAGAAGCAGCTCATCTGACAGGGTCTGCGGATTGACGCTGACGCGGGTAACGCCATACGCCTTAGCGATCTCC
The DNA here is from genome assembly GCA_017621755.1 of Clostridia bacterium. Taxonomy (GTDB): domain Bacteria; phylum Bacillota; class Clostridia; order Oscillospirales; family CAG-272; genus UBA1740. Next base: position 6,036 of record JAGASL010000001.1, on the reverse strand, counting down.
AGCTTTTCGGCAGTGATGGTATCCGGCCGGCCGGCCTCTAAGGTAAATTCGGCAAGCGAGGCTGTATCTACGTTTTTAGCCACACGAGCAAGCAGGGCCTTTAGCTTGGTGGGGGTAAGCACGGTGGGGGTACCACCGCCGATATATACGGTGCTAACAGTAAGCCCCAGCGAGCGGATGACCGAAAAGATATTATCGATATCTAAAAACAGCGTTTCTAAATAATCGTCGATGAGAGAAAGCAGCCTGCCAGAGGTGCCGGAAACAAAAGAGCAATAGGCACAGCGCGAGGGGCAAAACGGGATGGAGATATACACACTGCAGGAATCGTGCAGCGAAATAGATTTGGTGATCTTCAGCTCGGTAGCGGCCACCGAAACGGCTAAGACCGCCTTTTTGGGATTCACAAAGTATTCGTCACGCAAAACGCGCTTAGAGCGCAGAATGCCGTTGCCCGTCAAGATCAGCTCGCTAGCGACCTTAGAGGGGCGAACGCCGGTTAAGATGCCCCAGGGGGGCGTATAGCCAAGCAGCTCCTTGCCGGCGGCAAATACCGCGCGGCCAACGGCAATCTTTGCCAGGCGCTCGGCGCTGGCATCCGGAATGTCGCTTACAAGGATCTCACCGGTGCCGGTGCTTTGGCGATCACCAAGCGAGAGCGTAGCGGTAGAGCAAAAGGCCTCGCCCTCTCGATAGAAGCGAACGTGCGCCTCTGGGTTTTCGGGGGACGGCTTCTCCTCTACCCCGAATTTTGAGCCAGGGAAGAAAAGCAAGCAAAGCGTTTGTACGTAATAGGCGCTGATGTCACCCTCAACGGTCAAGATCATTTGTTGCGTCCTCTTTTCAGCTTTTCAGAATCCATAACGATGGTAACAGGGCCATCAGCCGCCATATCGATCTGCATGTCGGCACCAAACACACCGCAGCCAACGGGGATGCCCTGCCCCTTGATGGCCTCGATAAAGGCCTCGTACAGGGGGATAGCCTGCTCCGGCCTGGCGGCAGACAGGTAGTCCGGCCGGTTGCCGTGACTATAATTGGCGTGCAGGGTAAAATTAGAAACGATCAGCGCGCCGCCGCCGATATCCAGCAGCGATATATTCATTTTGCCATTCTCATCGCTGAAGATGCGCAGGCGCGGAATTTTGTCTGCCAGCAGGCGAACGTCCTCCTCTGTGTCGCTCACGCCAACACCAAGAAGGATCAGCAGACCCTGCTCGCAGCGGCCACTTTCTACACCGTCAGCCACCACGCAGGCATGCCGGATGCGTTGTAATACGGCGATCATACTATGCCTTGTTCCTTTCCTTTATCTGACCAGCCCGCGGTTGACAGACCGCACAGCCGGAATGCTTTGCAGGCGTGAAACGATCGAACGGAAGTGCCCAACGTTCTTGCACCCGATGGTGAGCTGGATGGACTGCATATCATCCGGCCTCTTTTGCGAGTTGATCTGCATAATAGTGACCTTCATATCAGCCAGCGCGCCGGTCACGTCGGCGATCAGGGTGATGTTGCTTTCCGCAATGATCTGGATCATGGCCTCGTAGACCGAGGTGGCCGTGGCAAAATCCTGCTCCCATTCCGCCTTCAGCCAGCGGTCGGCGTTATCGGGGTTCTTGCGCCCCTCTATCGCATTGGGGCAATCCTTTTTATGAATGGAAATGCCGTAGCCCTTGGTGATAAAGCCAATGATCTCGTCACCCGGCAGGGGGTTACAGCACTTGGCACACTTGACCATGCAGCCGGCCGTACCGTCTACGATAATGCCGCTACTGGTACGCAGGTTCTTTGGCTTTTCCACCGTTTTGACCTGTGAGATCTCCATAGGCTGTACCGGTGTATCCGATTTTACCACACGTTCAAACTCATCCCGCAGTCGAACGGCGATCTTGGTAATCGAAAGGCCACCGTAGCCGATGGTGTTATACAGATCATCCGGCCCTTGAATACCAAGGCGCTTGGCAATATTGGTAACCACCTCTTGCCGCTCGGCATCGGTATATGGGCGGCCAATGCGGCCAAGCTCGCGGTCGATCTCGGCGCGGCCAACCTCAATGTTCTCTGCCCGCTTTTCCTTTTTGAACCATTGGCGGATCTTGTTACGCGCCTCGCTGGTCTTGACGAGCTTGATCCAGTCACGGCTTGGCCCCTTATTGGCTGAGGAGGTGAGGATCTCTACGATCTGCCCATTTTCCGGCACGCTGTCGATGGGCACGATCATACCGTTGATCTTAGCGCCGATCATCTTATTACCAACAGCGGTATGAATAGCGTAGGCAAAGTCGATCACGGTGGCGCCAAGCGGCAGCGAGATACAATCCCCCTTGGGGGTAAAGACAAAGGTCTCGTCATGGAAGATATCGGTCTTAAAGGCCTGCATGAATTCATCCGGGTCGCGGGTGTTATCCTCGGTCTCGATCAGACGGGCGATCCAGGCAAGCTTTTCATCGGTCTCTGAGCCGGCAGACTCGCCGGATTTATACTTCCAATGCGCCGCAATACCAAATTCGGCCACGCGGTGCATATCAAAGGTGCGGATCTGAATTTCAAACGGGATACCGCCGCGGCTGATGACCGTGGTATGCAACGAGCGGTAAAGGTTTGGCTTCGGGGTAGAGATATAGTCCTTAAAGCGGCCGGGCACAGACTTGAACAGCTCGTGCACGATGCCAAGCACGGTATAGCACTCAAGCTCGGTATCCACGATCACGCGCAGGGCGTAAAAATCGTAGATCTCGTCAATGCTTTTATTATTGTTATACATCTTGCGGTACAGGCTGTAGACAGACTTCACACGCCCCTCTACCATATACCGGATGCCGTTTTCGTTCAGCTTTTCTTCAATTTTATCACGCGCCTGCACCAAAAGATCACGGTTTTGGCCGTAGCGGCTGTCAATGGCCTCGTGTATCTCCTGGTAGCCCACCGGGTCTAGGTAGGAAAGGCTGATATTCTCCAGCTCCAGCTTGATACGCTGCATACCAAGGCGGTGTGCCAGCGGCGCGTAGATATACATGGTCTCTAACGCAATGGTGCGCTGCTTCTCGGGCGATTTGGCCGCCAGAGTACGCATATTATGCAGGCGGTCGCAGAGCTTGATGAAGATCACGCGGATATCCTTGCTCATGGCCAGCAGCATCTTACGGATGTTCTCGATATGCGCCTCTTCCTTATCCTCGATCTGCAGCTGCAGGATCTTGGTCAGCCCGTCTACCAGCAACGCCACGTCGTCGCCAAAGCGGCGGCGAATCTCGGCAAGATCGGTCTTATCCGAGCAATCCTCTACCGTATCGTGCAGCAGCGCGGCACAGATGGAATCGGTATCCAGCTCCAAATCGGCTACGATGGTGGCTACCGCTAGCGGGTGTGAAATATAGGGCTCACCACTCAGGCGAAACTGACCGGTGTGCAGCGCATCGGCATACTCGTACGCCGTAAGGATCTTGTCAAGCTGATAATGACGGCCGGAGGCGGAAAGGCGCGCAAGCAGCGCATCAAACTGCTCTCTGATCGCGTGAACGGCGGCCTGCTTTTCTTCCTCTGTCATAACCTTCTTTTCTTCCATACAACCTCGCCGCACCCTGCGGCAATCCTCCTTTCGCCGAATGGCCGAGCGCTATCGGCCCCTTTCGTTTATCGCTGCTGCGCCCGCAGGCGATGCAGCCAGTTTGATTTTTCTAAATCGGTCTTTTTATTGGTAAATTGAATACTAAAGCGGTAGTTTTCATCACTGACCTCTTCAATGCCCATCAAATTCAGCTCCTGCAGAACACGAATAATGATCTTGAGCTTGATGTAGCCAATATCCCCACGCCCGGCAGCCTGCAGCTTGGTCAGCAACGCACGGTGCGAAAGCGTATCGCAGCCCGCACGCACGTTGCGGCATACCAAGGTATACACGGCGGCAAAATCATCCCGCGTGGGGATCAGATTTTCCGAAGCGGAAAAGGGCGCGCCCGCCCATATTTCATCAAAATGGGTGCGCTCGTCAGCTGCCTCGGCACGGCTTTCAGCACACAGGCGGATATCCCGCACGATAAGCTGCACGCTGCGGCGGCCGTTATACTCATTCACATCCAGGTTAAACAGCACGTCTACCGCGTCACCCACAAACAGGTTCATCTGTGCCTGGCTGCGGGAAAAGCACATGGCAGTAAAGCTGTATGTACCGTCACCCAGCACCAGACGAGTATGCTTACCACCGCTGATGGGCACACACTCTAAAATATGGCAATCCCGCAGCACGAAGGCAGGCACCGGGTTACCCACGCCATAGGGCTCTAGCATGCGAAGCTCCTCGGCCAGCGCCATAGTAATATCGGCACAGGTAAGCGCACAATCGGCCTCCAGCACAGGGGTCATGGCCTCCTCGGTCAGATGCTCACGCGCGTAGGTATTGATCTTTTCACGGAAGGCGGGCAACTGACCGCGTGTGACACTCAGCCCGGCGGCCAACTCGTGACCACCAAATTTCACAAGATGCTCTTGGCAGTGCACCAGGGCATCTACCAGGTTCAGCCCTTTGATGCTGCGGCCAGAGCCCTTGCCCATATCACTATCTAAATACGCCTCTCCCTCCCCACTCTCGAAGGAGACGAGAATAGAGGGCAGGCCATATCGCTCGGTAATGCGAGAGGCTACGATACCAATGACGCCGTGGTGCCAATTCTCGGCATCCAGCACGATCACGGGGCTGCCGGCAAAGGTGGGGTCGCTTTCTATGCGGCGGTAGGCCTCCTCCATGATGCGGTTTTCCTCGTCCTGGCGTTCGCGGTTTGCCTCGCACAGCTCCTCGGCCAGGCGGGCAGCCTCGCTCTTATCACGCGCAAGAAACAGCTCTACCGCGCGGCAGGCACTGCGAATACGGCCTGCCGCATTGATGCGGGGGGCAATGGTATAGCCGATGTAGCCAGAGGTGATCTTCGGCTGCTTTTTGCCGTGGCGGGAATCGGTGCGTGACGAGGCGGCCTCCATCAAGGCCAGCAGCCCTGGTCGGCGGCAATCCTCCATCTGGTGCAGGCCAAAGCTAACGATCAGCTTATTCTCATCCCGAATGGGCATCACGTCGGCAATAGTGCCAATGGCAACCAGGTCACTGTATTCCTCGCACATGCGGCGCACGCAGACCGAGCGGCGGTCGCCGCTTTCGCTTTCCTCATACGCGCAGATCAGCTTAAATACCACGCCAACGCCTGCCAGTTCCTTAAAGGGGTAGGGGCAATCCGGGCGGTGCGGGTTGACCACCGCCTCTGCCTCGGGCAGGTCGGCACGACATTCATGATGGTCGGTAACCACCACGTCTACCCCCAGGGTCTTGGCGTAGGCCACCTCCTCCTTGGCGGTGATGCCGGTATCCACGGTCACGATCAGGCGGGTGCCCCCCTCAGCCAGGCTCTGAATGGCCGGGCAGGAAACGCCATACCCCTCGCCGGCTCGGTTGGGGATATAGTAATCCACGTCGGCACCGCGCTTTTTCAGGTACAGATACAGGGTGCAAACGGCGGTCACGCCGTCTACGTCATAGTCGCCGTATATGGTGATCTTCTCCTTCATGCGGATGGCCCTGCGGATGCGGTTCACGGCACGCTCAACATCCTTCATAGCAAAGGGGTTGTGCAGCAGCTCGCTTTCCATGCAGATAAAGGCGCGCGCGCGCTCAGGGTCCTGGTGGCCACGGCAGACCAGCAGGCGCGCCAAAACACGGCTCACGCCGAGAGCAGAAGCGATTTTTTCTACCGCAGAAGCGGAAAAGCCCTCCGCCTCCTCGTGTAGAAGCCAGCGCTTCTCTCTTGCGGTTTCATTCTTTTTTAACATTATTTCACTCTGCGAGCGGGCAAAGCCTACTCGCCTTCCCTATTATTTATCAAAGCAACGATCTCAGCCTCCGGCAGGCGCCGCGAAAGAAAAGCAGAGATAGACATAGTCACAAGAAAAGCCAGCAGAAAGCCGGCAGCGGCCAGCAGGCCGGCGGGCAGACTACCCGCGCCCCACACAGCGGCACCAGCCAGATAAAAGGCAAGCGCCAGCAAGAGG
>JAGASL010000028.1 GCA_017621755.1 Clostridia bacterium | reverse complement strand
ATACGGCGGCACGCCGCCTGGCCGTTGTGCCCTATACCGCCTCAGCCGCCGGCGGGCGCGAGGTCAGCGGAGACGTGTTTTCCACCTTCCCCGGCGAGGGCGAGCGCTGCTACGCCCTCTTGGCCGACGGCATGGGCAGCGGGCAAGAGGCCGCCATCACCGCCGGGCTGTGCGGCGCCTTTCTTTCTCACGTGCTGGCCGCCGGTGCCGACCGTGCCAGCGCGCTGCGCGCGCTGAATACCCTGCTTGCCGAGCGAGAGGGCGAGTGCGCCGCCACGGTAGACCTGTGCGAGCTGGATCTGCTCAGCGGTGCCGCCTGCTTTCTCAAAAGCGGCGCAGCCTCCTCCTACGTCAAGCGGGGCGAGAGCCTGTTCCATATCCCCCCGGGGCACCTGCCCATGGGCATCCTTGCCGAGCCGGAGGTGGAAAAAACAAGCATGGCGCTCTGCCCGGGCGACTGCGTGATTCTGCTTTCAGATGGGGTCAGCCAGTCGCCGGAGGAGTCCTTTTGGCTGTGCGAGCTGCTTTCCGCCCGGTGGGAAGCAGACCCCGCCCTGATGGCCGAGCGCATCCTCCTCGCCGCCCGCGCCCACGCCCCCGGCGGCGACGATATGACCGTCGCGCTCCTGTGCATCGAGGCGGCAGAGGAGGGGTAGGGAACGCTGGGGTAGAGATGGTGGGGCGCTTTTTGAAAAAAGAACGAGGAGCGCTGGGGTCTTTTTGAAAAAAGACCCCAGACCCCCAAAAACTTTTTGGGAAAAGGGTTTTGCGCCCGCATGACACTGTAGGGACAGGCGTCCTCGACTGTCCGCAGGCGGTTTAACGAACGCTATAGCCGCAATTTTCCCGGGTGATTGCCACGTTCGGTGCCACGCCGATACAGGTTAAAGAGGGACTGCCTACCACAGCCCGGTTCTCTAAACGGTGTTAACCGCGGGGAACCTGTTTGCTGGCGCAAACGAGCACCGGGAGCGGACCGTCCGGGAGACCGGTCCCTACAGGAAACGGCCGCCCACACCACCGGGAGGGGAGGGCCTTGGCCCTCCCGCCAAGCGCGGCTGTTGACAAACCGGCCCTTTTTTGCTATAATGGAGATACCAAATAAAAGAAACGGAGGGTATCCCATGAAAAAGATATGGATCGTTTTGGCTGTTGTGCTGGCGCTGGTGCTGTTGGTGATCGCGCTTTATCCGCGCGAGGGATCAGGGGATCCCTTTGATATATACGTGCCCGGCGGCGAGCCCGGCGGTATGGTAGTGGATAAGCCTGTGATCTATCTGTACCCGGAGCAGGAGACAGAGGTCGACGTATGGTTAGACTATAACGGTAGCCTGCTTTGCACCTACCCCGCGTATGAGGGTGGCTGGCACGTGACCGCCCGGCCGGATGGCACCCTGATCGACCAAGCGACCGGCAAGGAATATTCCTACCTGTTTTGGGAGGGCAGCAGCAACGTGGCCTACGATCTTAGCAGCGGCTACGTGGTCGCCGGAGAGGATACGGCCGCGTTCCTGCAAGAAACGCTGGCCGCCATGGGGCTGACCCCCAAGGAATATAACGAATTTATCGTGTACTGGCTGCCCAAGATGCAGGGCAACGCGTATAATCTGATCACCTTTCAGACCACGGCCTATACCGAAAGCGCCCGTCTGACGGTCTCGCCACAGCCGGATAGCGTGCTGCGTATCTTTATGGCCTGGCAGGCACTGGCGGCACCGATCGAGGTAGAAAAGCCAACGATCCAGCCCTTTGTGCGCGAGGGCTTTGTGGTGGTTGAGTGGGGCGGCACCGAAATTCGTTGAGAAAATACCCCGAAAAATTTTTTGAAAAAATTTCAAAAAAGGGGTTGACAAATCAAAATCGTTTTGCTATACTGTAAGTGAAAAGGGCAAAATAACCAAAAATCAAGCCGAAAGGGGTGTCAAAAATGCGCGTAATGACCAAAAGCAACCTGTATTTTTCTCATGCGCGGTTTTTGATGTGCCATCAAAAGGGCAGCTAAAACGCCCAAGCCAGAAATAGATAATAGGCGCACAAACCGCGAGAAAGAAGAGTTCTTTTTCCCGGCTGTGCGCTTTTTATATAGCCTGTGCGCAACATGCACGCGACGAGCGTGCACGATGTTAAGAAGCGTGAGGATTAGAATAGGCCACCGGCGGTGGCCGCGCCAGGCAAGACCCCCGGCAAAATCAAAAAGGAGGTACGGTCCAATGTACCGCTAAATGCCCCCGAACGTTACCCGAATAGATACAGGAGGTACGGTCCCATGCACAAGTAAGCATACCCCCCAACCAAAACAAGGAGGTATACTCCCATGTGCACGTGATACGTGTAACACAGGAACCCGAATATAGACCCATCCCCGGGGGGAGGCTTCCCCCATGATGCTACCCGCTTTGACGTTGGATAGAAGAAGAAAGAAGGTTTTGATCAAGAAGATCCTGTGTACCCGTTTTTATGCAACCCGGTGTCTGCCACCGAATGAGTAAGGCGACCCCTGAATTGAAGAAATAGAGGTATAGTCCAATGGCAAGATAAATACGGCCACGGCCGACGAATGTAACCATCGCATGAAAGAAAGGACGGAATTTACCATGGTTCGATCCACCCTTTTTATACCACAAAATGGCTACATGACCTCTCGCATCAGGATATTGATGGAATGGGTATAAGGGCGTAAGCGCCCGTTACCAGCGTACGTTAGTCATAAGAGAGTTTTGTACGTTTCACTCTCTTACGGCGATTCACCAATAGACTTATAGAATGATTTGATTACGTTTTTTTCATATAAGTCTCCTTTCTAAAAGACGGCCCTGCTTCGGCAGGGCCGTTATTTTTGTGCCGCCTAAGCCCCGTGGGGCGCCAATCTTATTCAACATTCCATCCTGCGTAGCGTAAAAGCCCACCTGCTGTCATTCAGAGGGGCGCAAGCGCCCCGTGGAATCTACGCAGACGGAGAGCCTATATCCCATCCTGGTCTCCCCGCCCGGGCAAGATTCCACGCGGCGGTGGGAACACGATAAGCAAAGCCTTTTCTACGCCGCTCTGAATGACAGCATGTGGCATTCGGCTCTCCGCCTCCCCTGCCGGGTAAGCCGGCTCCCGTTCTAAAGAAAAGCACCGATGAAAAGGCTTCGGGCTCTTAAGGACAGTTTTTGAACTTAAAAAGAATATCTTATTTACTAACAAAAATGACAGAGAACACTTTACATTCTCTGTCATTTTTTGACTATTTTGTAGTATTATCTTTACTTTCATCAATATTTTCTTCTTTGATTTGAACATCAAATTCGGGAAAACAAAGCAGAAAGTAATCACACCCGTCGCAACAACACTCAAAATCTTGCTCGCCGTTACCAAGGCAAATGGTAGGGTTTTCCGGCGTAAGCTCAATACCGGTAATGTCTATGATCTTTTCTTGAATGTTCTTGTTCATATATCCCCCATCAGCATATAAAAAAGGTGCGCAACCGAAGCCACGCACCGAAAAACGCAAACTCCAAGTTGTCGCCAAACGAACTTATACGCTGATAGGTGTTTGCACACCATAAACGGGAGTCGCATTTTTACCAAATGGATATCGTTTATGATATGCGTAAAAAGGGTATAATTATCCCCTAAAGAGAAATATACCTATCGGCGCTATTATTAAGTTCGTTTGGCATAACTATTATATCACAAATTTCTGGATTTGTAAATATTCTTAGTTTATTTTATAAAATTACCTTCCGGGAGGTAAAAAAGCCTCCCCTGTGTAAGGGGAGGTGGCAGCCGAAGGCTGACGGAGGGGTTGTAAAAGCAGAATTTTGCAAAAGACAATCCCTCAGTCGCTCTGCGACAGCTCCCTTTGCACAAGGGAGCCTTTTTATGTTCATCTATGACTTATCAATTTTCCTGACAAGCACTGCATTTGTGTCCACAAATGCAAAAATACGGCATACCTCTTTCGAGATATACCATATTTTTGAAAACTGTCCTTTAGGGCGACGCTCTAAAACATCGGTGCTTTTCTTAGCCCGGCCAGAGATCGATGATCACCAGCTCGCGCGGGTTGCCAAAGCGGGGGATCCAGCGGTGCGTGTTGCACAGCCCACGGCTGACCAGCAGCCGCTCGTCATACAGCCCGGCCGTATAGCGGGGCAGCAGCCCTTGCCCCGGCGCGTAAATGCCCTGGCCGCCGATCTCCCATTGCCCGCCGTGCGCATGCCCGGCAAGAATGAGGGGGATGCTTTTTCTCTGCAGGTAGGGCTCGTAGTATTCCGGGTGGTGGCAAAGCAGGATCTTGTAGCCCTCGCGGGTGGCAAAATCATCAATAAAGGCGCGGTCGGGTGGCGGCGTTTGCGCCATGTGCGTCTGCTTATCGGCCGTGCGCCAGCCAGAGCTAAGGCCACCAAACCAGATTCCGTGGCGAAAAACGCTGCGGTTGTCTAACAGCTCTGCCCCCGTTTCCTGCACCGCGCCCGCCAGGTTGGGCAGGGCAGCCTTTTGCTCGTGGTTGCCCACCGAGCAAAGCGTGGGAAACCGGCGTGCGGTCGCGCGTAAAAAGGCCAGGCCGTTTTCCACCTGCCCGGGCCCCTCTAAAAAGTCGCCCGGCAGGGTCACGATATCCGGCCGCTCTGTCGCCAGACCGTCAAACAGCGCGCGCGGCGCGTAGTTGTGCAGGTCGGCTACCACGGCCAGGCGCAGCGCCCGGCGGATACCGGCCGCGCGGATGGTGTAGTGTGTGGTGATCATACTATTCTTCATCCTTTAATAAGGTGTAATCGGAATAAAAGCCATGCCCCGCCTTGAGCTTGCCCAGGTGCTTTTGCGTGCGCAGAATGATAGGCGTGTAGGCCTCGCCCGCTACTAAAATATGCTCTAATAGCGGAACGCCGACCGTTTCAAAGGCATCGCGAAGCGAGGAGGTGGTGTCCATATCCTCACGCGAGGGGATGGCAATGCCGGTGGGATGGTTGTGTGCCAGCACCACCATGGCGGCATCCTGCCGCAGCGCCAGCTCGATCAGCCTGCGTGGCGTAATGCTGACAGAATTAACAGCCCCCTCGTGCACGCGCACACAGTCGATCATGGTGTAGCCGTTGTCCAGCAGCATCAGGTATACCGTTTCCGTGCCATTGCCCACGTAGCGGTCAATGAAGAAGCGCCCCAGCTGCCCAACGGTAGAAAACTTTTTCCGCGCCTGGTGATATTCTGCCGTTAGAATGTAAGAGGAGGCCTGCATCCACAGGCAAAGCAGGGTGGCGGCGTGGTCACCCACGCCATCTATCCGGCAAAGCTCCTCGTGTGAGGCGCGAAAAACGCGGGAAAGAGAGCCAAAGCGATCGATCAGCCTGTGCGCCAGCTCGTTGGTATCCTTTTGCGGGATGGCGTAAAAGAGAATCAGCTCCAGCAGCTCGTGCGGGGAAAAGTTTTCTAAGCCGTTGCGCAAAAAGCGCTCCTTTACGCGGGAGCGGTGTGCCTTGTGCAGATTTTCGCGGGGCAAGATGTCAGCCATAGTCAACTCCAGAATCGAATAAGATCCCCCAGTGGGTCGATAGCAAAAAAGACAAGCAACAGATTGCGTAGGATCGCGTACGCGACCAGCGCGTAAGCAAAAAGGATCGCCGGCCAGCGCGCTACGCGCCGGCCACGCCGCCAGGCCAGAAAAAAGGCGATCTCGTAATAGCCAAGCGTTAGCAGCAGCCAGGGCGCCATCGGGTTGGCGCCAAGGGCCGCCGGCAGATCAAGCTGTAGCAGCGCGCGCCCGGCACGGGTAAAGCCACAGCCGGGGCAGTAGAGGTGTGTAAAAAAAGAAAAAGGGCACAGCGCGCGCAGCCCGGTGCGCGCCAGCAGCCATAGGTAGCCCGCAATGCCCCCCGCCGCTAAGAGAAGTAGCAGGTTGTAGACCAAAAAGGTGCGCCTTGCCTTGTTCATACCGCCCTTCCTTTTTTCACTCTTTTCTATCATTATACCATAGATACGGGCTGTTTTTCATGAATTTTCAGAAAATTATTGATTTTTGTGCCCCCTTTGTGCTACAATAGTAAAAAACAAGGAGGTATGCTTATGAATCAAGAGCCTTATACGCCCCAAAACCAGAATGGGGAAAACCCGCAAAACCAGCAAAGTAACCACTATTACACCGCCCCCGAATACGGGCGAGGCTTTGATCCGTATGCGCCGCCCCCGGCGCGGACGACCGGTTTTTCGATCGCCTCGCTGATCCTTGGCATCTTTGGCCTGCTGTGCTGCTGCTTTGGCCCCGTAGGCCTGATCTGCTCGCTGCTTGCCATCGTGTTTGCCGCCATCAGCCGCCGTCGCCTGTGCCTCTTTGACGGTATGTCTACTGCCGGTCTCATCCTTGGTATTTTGGGTGCCGTAGCCGGCCTGTACATGACCTTTTCCTACGTTGTCTCCTTCTCCGACCCGGAATTTTGGGCCATGTATGAGGAGATCTATGCCGAGATGATGAAGGAAATGGAAAACGCCGCCTTCCGGCTGCTGCGATAAAAGGAATAGAGCTGCCTCGCAAGAGGCGGCTCTTTTTTCTTGTCCTCTACCATTTTGCCTGGTGGTGAAAGGAACGTGAGCCCCGTGCTGAAAACCAAGCTCCCTTTGCTGTCATTCTGAATCTTTTCTTTCTGTCATCCTGAGGGAGCAAAGCGACCGAAGGATCTTTTCGAGCGGAGCGAGAAATTTTTCTTCTTGTTGTTACTCCCAGTTTCGCCTGGCGGCGAAAAGATCCTTCACCCCACAAGGGGGTTCAGGATGACAGGTAGAATAAGGTTGGTGCGGACAGTCGGGGTAGCGAAGCGGCGCGAGGGTCTTGAATGACAGCCCGGTGGGCTGTCAGACCCCGAGCGTGACCGAGCCGCAGCGAGAGCCTGTCCCTACGAGAAATGGCCGCACCCATCGTGGTAGGGGAGGGGCTTGCTCCTCCCGCAGGGCGGTCCGCCCCGGTGCTCGTTTGCGGCACGCAAACAGGTTCCGCGCGGTCATACCGTTCAGAGAGCCGGGCCGTGGTAGGCAGTCCCTCTTTAACCTGTATCGGCGTGGTACCGAATATGGCAACCACCCGGAAAAATTTCGGTCATAGCGTTCGTTAAACCGCCTGCGGACAGTCGAGGACGCCTGTCCCTACAGTGTCATGCGGGCACAAAACCCTTTTCCCCAAAAAGTTTTTGGGGGTCTGGGGTCTTTTTTCAAAAAGACCCCAGCGCTCCCCTTCTTTTTCAAAAAGACCCCAGCGCTCCCTGTCCTTACCCCATCGTCAGCTCGTACAGGGTAAGCAGCTCCTCCTCGATGGCGGCGCGGCGCTCCTCGATCTCGGCGGCGCGCAGGTAGTCGCTGGCGGCGGGGCCAAAGAGCTCCTTTTCGAGCTCCTCCAGCTCGTTTTCCAGCAGCGGTATCTTCTTTTCCGCCTCGCGCAGGCGGCGCTCGCTTGCGCGGCGCTCGGCCGCCTCACGCTTGGCCTGCTCGTATTGCAGCTTCCCATCCGAGACGGCAGGCGTCGCCTTCCGCTCGGCTGCGGCGGCCGCAGCCCGCTCCTCCCGCATGCGGCGGTACTGGGCATAGGCATCCTCATCCTCAGAAAGCGGGTAATCTACACAGCCACCCGGTGCAGTCGGGTCCAGCTCGATCAGGCGCGTGGCCACGCGGTTGATAAAATAGCGGTCGTGCGAAACGGCCACCACCGTGCCCTCAAAGGCAGAGAGCGCGTTCTCTAACGCCTCGCGCGAGCCAATATCCAGGTGGTTGGTCGGCTCGTCTAAGATCAGCAGATTGATCTTTTTTAAGATCATCTTCGCCAGCGTCAGGCGCGCGCGCTCGCCGCCCGAAAGCACCGAGATCGGCTTGTCCATATCGTCGGCAAAGAAGAGAAAGAGCGCCAGCGCCGAGCGCAGCTCGCCATCCGTCTTTTGCGGGTAGGCCTCGCGCAGCTCGCCAAACACCGTATTTCGCTCGTCTAAGGTCTGGTTTTCCTGGTCATAGTAGCCGGGTGTGACGTGGTAGCCAAGCTCCACGCGCCCCGCGCGCGGCGAAAGCTTGCCGATCAGCAGCTTCATCAGCGTGGATTTGCCGCACCCGTTCGGGCCTAAAAAGAGCACCCGCTCGCCCTTGCGGATCAAAAAGTCCAGCCCGCTGATCAGCGGCTTCTCGCCAAAGGAAAAGGAAAGGCCCTTCGCCATCAGCACGTCGTTTGAGGAGCCCTCCTCCTCGGCAAACGAGAGGCGGATCTCACGCGGTGGCGGCGGCGCCAGCTCTACCTTCTCCATCCGGTCAAGCTGCTTTTGCTTGGCGCGAATGGTTACAAAATTATGCTCCTGCCCGCAGCGGCGCTGAAAGGCAATATTCGCCTCAATGCGGGAAATGATCTTTTGCTGCTCCTTGTATTGCTTTTCAAGCGATTCGCGCTCGCCCTCGCGCAGCGCCCTGGCCCTTGTATAATTGCCGGGGTAGAGCTTGGCGCGCGTGCGCTCAATATGCAGGGTCTTGGTGGTCACGCGGTCAAGAAAATACCGGTCGTGCGAGATCAGCAGCACGGTCTTTTTGTAGGTGCAAAGAAAGTCCTCTAACCAGAGCAGCGCGTCAATATCCAAGTGGTTGGTCGGCTCGTCCAGCATTAAGATGTCCGGCTCGCGGCAGAGCAGGCGCGCCAGCGCCAGGCGGGTGTTCTGCCCGCCGGAAAGAGAGGAGATCGGCAGCGCCAGCTCACTTTCCGCAAAGCCCATGCGCAGCAGCATGGCGCGGCAGCGGCCGCGATATTCCAGCCCCCCGGCCGCCGCGTAGGCGCGGTGCGCCTCGTCT
>JAGASL010000027.1 GCA_017621755.1 Clostridia bacterium | reverse complement strand
GACCCCCAAAACGTGCAATGCACGTTTTGGGGAACCCTTTTGACATGCCCCCGGCATGTCATTCACTGCCGTGGCGCCGCTTCGCTACCTCGACTGTCCGCACCGATCTTATTCAACCTGTCATCCTGAACCCCCTTGTGGGGTGAAGGATCTTTTCGCCGATAGGCGAAACAGGAAGTTACAATGGTACAGAAGTTCCGCGTTCCGCGGAAAGATCCTTCAATCGCTCCGCTCTTTCAGGATGACAGTAAGTGGAGGTTGGTCGCTGCGCTCCCTCAGGATGACAGCAAGTGGAGACTGGTGCGGGAGGACCAAGGCCCTCCCCTACCGCGATGGGCGCGGCCTCATTTCGTAGGGGAAACATCAAACCTTTGTTTTATCCATCCGCTTCACGCGCCTTTTGATGCGGAAGAGGTCGCGCAGCATGCGCGCGCTATCGCGGATGAGATGCACCTTGCCGCCGGGGCGGTTATAGACCACGCACGCGGGCATTTCGGCAAAGCGGAAGCCAAGCCGCTCGCCGATCATGATGGCCTCGAAATCAAAGGCGAAGCGATCGACCTCGCAGCGGGAAAAGATCTCCCGCGCGGCGGTGGCCGAAAAGCCCTTTAGCCCGCTTTGCGAATCAGAAAGGCGCAGGCCAAAGAACAGGCGCAACACCAGCCGGTAGGTGCGCGAGACCAGGCGGCGCACGGCCGAATAGCCGACATACCCCTGCGGGTGCAGGGCGCGCGAGCCGATCACGGCGTCGGCCGTTGGGTTTTCTTCCCAATAGGTCAGCATGTCGCCCAGCGCCCCGGCGCCGTAGGCCAGGTCGCAATCGGTGAACAGGATCCGCTCGCCACGGGCGGCCAGCATGCCGGTGCGCACGGCGCAGCCCTTGCCACGATTTTTCTCATATCGCAACACACGGGTGGCCTCATCCGGGTATTTTTCAACGATCTCGGCCGAATGATCGGTCGAGCCGTCGTCAACGAACAGGATCTCGTAGTCTGAAACGAACCGCTCACGCGCGTAGGCGCTCAGGGTCTTGAGCGTTTCGGGCAGGATGGCTGATTCGTTATACATGGGGATCAGAATGGTTAGCTTCATATCAATAGGTCGCGCTGTCGATGCGCCAGCCGTTTTCGTAGACAAATTTAATAGCCATTTCCTCGGTCACGGTGTAGGGGCCGGCGGGGTGATCCTCATCCGCGGCTAGCTGGGTGGTGACGGAAAGCAGCACGGTGGCGTAATCGCGCCCACCCTCGCCCAGGTGCAGGCTGCTATAATCGTAGTCGATAGAAAGGATATGCGCCAGCTTATTTTCAGCGGTAGAAGAGACCAGGATGGTCTCGTTTTCATCGCGCAGGTCCTCATCCTTTGGCTGGCTGGAGCTGTAGCGCGCGTAGATGTAGCCGCTGCCCTCGGCGGCGAAGCCGGAGAGCGTAGAGGAATAGATAGCCTGACAATAATCGGCCGAAAAGACCGTCTCTGTCTTTTCCTTCAGCTCGTCGATCGTGGAAAAGCCCTGCGCGCGCAGGTAATCCCGGTCGGCGGGGTAGTAGTTGCCGATGGGGGTGCCCCCCTCGTCATAGGGGATGCCGGCGCCGTAATAGATCTCGTTCAGCGCGGCGGCGCGCTCGATCAGCCCGGGCGCGGCCTCCAGCAGGCCGGTGGTATCTAAGCTGGCGCAGCCCGGCAAAAAGCACAGGCAGAGCGCGGCCAGCAAAAGCAGGGCAACGGTTTTTTTCATAGCGTTCTCCTTTTGTTGGTGTGGGAATTTTTTGCCGTTAGACAAAACGAAAAGAAAGTATGCAGCGGCTGGGGCGGACAGTCGGGGACGCCTGTCCCTACGGTGGTGTGTGCGTCTCTCCTCGTAGGGACCGGCCTCCTGGACGGCCCGTGCGGCGGGAGCGAGCCTCCGCCCTACGGTGGTGTGTGCGGCCATTCCTCGTAGGGACAGGCGTCCCCGACTGTCCGCCCCGGTGCCAATTTGCGATAGCAAATGGGTTCCACGCGGTTAACCCCAGTACGAAGAATTACCTTTCGCCCCATCACCCTGTCGGGGAGCCTCATTTCGGCGTGGCACCGAATGGGGCAACCACGCAATAAAATTCCGGCCATAGCGTTCGTTATGCCACCTGCGGACAGTCGAGGTAGCGAAGCGGCGCGAGGGTCTTGAATGACAGCCCGGTGGGCTGTCAGACCCCGAGCGTGACCGAGCCGCAGCGAGAGCCTGTCCCTACAGT
>JAGASL010000026.1 GCA_017621755.1 Clostridia bacterium | reverse complement strand
TATTATGGACGACGACTTATTCTATCGGGTACAAGCGCTTATGAACAAGAACAAATCCGCACCCGCGCGGACTCGCGGTGAAAACGAATACCTTTTGACAACCAAGCTTTTCTGCGGTCATTGCAAGGAAATGATGGTCGGATACGGCGGCACGGGTAAGTCGGGCAGACAGTACCATTATTACAAATGCAAGAACTCTCGCAAAAACAAATGCGATAAGAAGGTCGTTGGAAAGGAGTATATCGAAAACCGCGTAATTGAAGTGTGTCTACAAATGCTCACCGACGATAAGATACGCTATATTGCCAAGCGTGTTGCGGAGGAATGTAACAAAAGCGTGGACAACCTTTCTATAAAGGAACTCAAGAAGGCTATCAAGGAGGTTGATGCCGCTATTGAGAACCTTTGGAAAGGTATTGAGCAAGGACAAGCGGTGGATATGCTAACCGAGCGACTTAACCGCCGCCAAGCAGAAAAGGCGGAGTTAGAAGCTCAGCTCGCCATTGAGAATAACAAGAAGATCTGTCTGACCGAAGCGCAGATATATGCCTTTCTTGATTTTATCTGCGAAATGCCGATGGATGACCTCAATAAGCGCAGAGCACTTATAAACATCTTCGTACACTCGGTCTATCTGTACGATGACCATTTCACTATAATCATCAACGCAAGCAAGAAGCCTTTGAGCATCGACAATATCCCGCTTGACGAGATTGAAGAAGCTTTTGAAGGCGAAAATGAAGGAAAGGAGGGGTGTTCGTCTATGACGACACCTGCTCCACCAAAGAGCAAGAGGGGTGCTTTGCACCCCTCTTGCTCTTTTTTGAACGGATGGAGGGAGGCTAAAGCGCGACGGCGGAGCCGATGAAAACCTGCCGGTGGCATGTTTTCAAGCGCGTGGTAGACAGCCCGCCACCAAACATAAAACCCCTATCCTTTTGCGTTTTGTGTGGCGTTGCGCTGCTGCATGGCATATTGCTTGGGGCTGAGACCGACGTGGTTGTGAAAGGTTCTTGAAAAATTACAGCAATCGCCAAAGCCGGTTGCCTCGCAGACCTGGGTAACGCTGAGCCCTTGGATCAGCAGCGCCTTGGCGGTGGTGATCCGGTATTGCAAAAGATATTGACCGCAGGCCATGCCGGTAACAGCTTGAAAGGCGGCGCATAGCTCCTTTTTATTCATGCCGGTCAGCTTGGCTATATCTTGCAGACGAATTACCTCGGTATAGTGCTCCTGTATGTACTGAATGGCACAGTAAACCGCTTGCTCTTGCGAGAGCTCATATTGATCAGATTGGCCGAGCAGCGGGCAAAGCAGCTCCTGCACGGCGATCAGCAGCTCGCCGAGTCGCAGCCTGGTGGTCATCTCCCGCGCTTGCCCTTGCCAAGACGGCGCGCAGCACAGGCGCTCGAAGAGGGGGCGCACGCTTGCCAATTGCGTGTCTGTGAGTGGTAAAAGATTGGCCTTTTCACGCCCGCGCATGAAAAAACAGCGCATAAAGGGGTAGCGAAGCGTGGCAATCTCTTGCAAAAAGGCAGGCTTGAACCAGAGAACAAAGCGCTGATAAAGTAGATTGCCCCTGTAGCGGATGCGATGCAGATCCATAGGATTAAAAAACAGCAGAGAGCCGGATGGTACTGGATAGACCTCTTCGTTGATATCCAGCCAAACGTCCTCGGAAAGTATTAGCATCAGCTCATAAGCCTCGTGAATATGAAAATCGTTGTTGGGGGCTTCTTTTGATTCGGTATAGGTGGCAGAAAATTCCCCCTGTAGATTCTCCGTATGAGTAGTTTTTTCACGGTATGCCTTCATATAAGTCTCCTCTTGGCAAAAAACGCAAGAAAATAGAATAGCAGCGCAAGGTATTTTGCTACACGATCTATTATAATAGAGTTAACAGAAAAAAGCAATACAAGGGGGAGAATTTATGGAATTATCAGCCTATACCCGCAGCCTGCTGGCAGATATTGAGCGCCGCATTGATCCGGAAACGGAAGAGGATTTTGTTAAGCAATGGGAATCCTTTTGGAAAGGAAATGTCGATGATATCGTTTTTACCCCAAAACGCAAGAAAATTTCTGAGCCGGGCGTGGCGTTGCAGCGCATCTACCTTAACGAGGCGATAGACGATCTTGAGCTGATGCTGGATATGCAGCTGGCCGGGGTCAGCCGAGCGCTGCAGGGCCGCTCACAGGCGCTCAGCATGCGTGCCAATTACGGCACCGGCATTATGACATCGCTGTTTGGCGCCCCGCTGTTTATGATGGCTAGGGAAAAGGATACGCTCCCCACAACCCACTCGCTAAACGATACCGATGCTGTTCGGGCCATTGTGGAGGCTGGCATGCCGCCCTTGACGGCAGGGCTTGGTCAGCGTGTTTTTGATTTTGGTGAAATGTGCCGCGAGGTGCTGCGGGATTACCCCAAGCTGGCACGCTACGTAACCGTCTACCACCCAGATACGCAAGGCCCCTTGGATATTGCCG
Organism: Clostridia bacterium; assembly: GCA_017621755.1. GTDB lineage: Bacteria > Bacillota > Clostridia > Oscillospirales > CAG-272 > UBA1740. The sequence goes on along the minus strand of JAGASL010000026.1, from coordinate 134,048 downwards.
AGCTGCTGTGGGGCGGGGATATGTTCTATGAGATGTATGACGACCCGGATTTTGTGCAGCGCCTGATGCGCCTGATCACCGATACCTATTGTGCCTTTATGGACAAGTGGTTTCAGCTGTACCCCATTTGCAGCGGCATGAACGTGCATTGGGGCTTTTGGCATCGCGGTACCATCTGCTTGCGTAACGATAGCGCTATCAATCTCTCGCCGGCGCAATACAGGGAATTTGCCCTGCCGTATGATACGGAGCTTTTAGACTACTACGGCGGCGGCATTTTGCACTATTGCGGAAAGGGCGATCACTTTGTGGGCGAGCTGGCAGCTCACCCGCTGCTGTACGGCATCAATCTTTCACAGCCGCACCTGAACGATATGGATAAGGTCTTTTATGCCGCCTTTTCCAATGATTGCCGCATTCTTGACCTGACGCGCGAGGCCTGCGCCGCCTATGCCGCCAGGCCGGATGCCGTGAAGGGTATGGTGTTCTGCTATTAACCAAAAAGGGATAGAGACCTCAAGATCTCTATCCCTTTTTTATCATAGCTCGTCAAACAGCCCCAGTTCGCGAACGGCGTGCAGATAATAAAGCATGGTGGCGCTGTACCAGCTGCTGCAATCCGAGGGCTTGCCGGAATAGGGGTCAAGCTCCTGCCCAAAGGGCATGGTGTCAAAGCAGCTCGTCCAGGCCTTGATCCAGGCACGCATCATCTCGTGCATTTCCTTTTCACGGCCGTAGCGAGGCATCCAACGCAGAGAGCGCAGAGCCGTTAGACCCATAGAGAAATAGCCCCAGTCATTGTTATGCTTATGCGGGCGTGTGCGCGGGTCATTCATAGCCAGAGAGGGGAAGGGGTAGGGGGTAGCAAACTCCTCCGGGTTGGCGAGATGCCGCTCGTAGATCTCGTCTACCAGCGCGGGCGAGCAGACGTCCTCTAAGATCACGTTGGTGATGGCAATGCTCTTGATGCGGCGGCGCTTGCCGTGCTTGTCTACGTCATAGAAGAAGCAATCCTTTTCGTCAAACAGCAGCTCAAATATTTTTTCGCGGATCTCTTCGGCCTTCTTGCGCCAGGCAGCGGCCTCCTCCGGCTTGCCAAGCAGGTCGGCCATTTCGGCCAAGGCGATACGGTTGCCGTAGAAATTGGCGTTCATGTCGGTGGCAAGCATAGGGGCTACGGGGCAGTCTGTCGGCATATAGCCACCGTCCTCGCAAACCCAGCCCTCATATTTCATGCCGCGCAAACGCTCGCTGTTATCATGGCCTGTGTCGTAGCCGCAGTACATTTCGACCAGCCCGCGGCCGGTCTGCATGCGGTGCTCTACCATCCATTGGTCGCGGCGACAGCCGGCCTCGTAGGTAGAGGCCAGATAGCTGCTATCACCGGGGTTGAGGTGATACGCCTCGAGGCATAGTCGCATAAAGGAAACGCATTCCTGCATGTGGTTCATATTGCGCGGCTGCGGCTGTCCGCCCCAATGGGGATTAGAGATATCAACAAAGCGGAAGGGGAATTGCCCCTCCTCCGATTGTCGGTCAAGAAACAGCTTGGTCTGGCGCAGGGCAATACCGGGGTCGCTTGGGTCTAAATTGACCCAGGCCAGCGCATCGTAGGTGTGCTCCATCCATACGCCGGGGTAGGCGTTGGAGATCAGAAAGACGGTGCCGGCAGCACCGGGAAATTCCTTGATATGGTAGGTGCGGATCCGCTCTACGGCGGCGCGGCTTGCCGCCCGAACGGCAGAAAGGGAAGGCTCTTTCATGATGGTACCTCCGATTTTTTGTTCATTATATCATACATATACGGTGTTTTCAAGCAGATTGCCGATAAAAAAGGCCATTCCTGATAAAAATTTGTGAAAGTTGCTTGACGGTGGTGGCAAGCTATGGTAAAATAAAGAAAAGTACCCCATGGGGAGGAACTGTATGAAGCAATACCAAAAGCTCTGGCTGCTTGCTCTTTTGCTGCTTGCCGCGCTGCTGTTGCTGAGCGGCTGCTGCCAGCATGATTACCAAGAGGAACGAACCGACCCCACCTGCACGGCAGAGGGGCAGATCACATATACCTGCACTTCCTGCGGGGATAGCTATGTCGGCGAGACGATCGCCGCCGTCGGCCACCGCTGGGATCATGAGGCGACCTGTAAAACGCGCACCTGCTCAGTTTGCAAAACGGTTCAGCGCGCGGCCACAGATCACACCTACGTGGCTACCGAGGTGGTAGACGCTACCTGTCAATGCGGCGGCTACACGGTGTACACCTGCACCGGTTGTGGTGAAAGCAAGCAGGGAGATGAGACCTCGATCGGCGACCACAGCTTTGAGCCAAACGATATCTGCCGTACCAGAAGCTGCAAGCATTGTAGCCTGATCCTTCCCCCCTCGCACGAGATCGTGCTGGCGGAGGAAACGCAGAAGGCCACGCTGTTGAACGCGGGCTCAGGGCTTTACCGCTGTACCCTGTGCCAGACGGAATGGAATCGTACCATTCCGGCCATCGACCCCGTTAGTACCGGCGTGCCGGTCATCTATATCAAGGGGTCGGTAAACGGGGTTAATAAAAGCAAGGAAACCCCCTTTGAGGCATCCTTTGTTAGCGAGGATATCACCTTTGATTGTACCGTAACGCTGAAGGTGCAGGGCGCTTCCTCTGCCGGGTATCCTAAAAAGAACTATACCATTCGGTTCTATACCGATAAGTATATGACCAAAAAGCTGAAGTTTGACCCCTTTGGCTGGGGCAACGAAAGCAAATACTGTCTGAAGGCTAATTACGTAGACTTCTCGCAATCTCGCAACGTGGTCTGTGGCCGCCTGTACGGCGACGTGGTACAGACCCGGCTGGAGCCGGGTGATCCCCTGGCCTTAGCACCGAACGGTGGTGCCATTGACGGCTACCCCGTGCTGGTGTACGTGAATGGGGCCTACCACGGCTTCTATACCATGAACATCCCCAAGGATGAATGGATGTTTGGCATGGATAATGATGACGTGCATTTGAAGCAGGCCATGCTGTTTGGCGAGGTATGGGGCGATTCGGTTGCCTTCAAAGCACCGGTGCCGAAGGATTACGTTTCCGGCGGCTGGGAGTTAGAGTATTGCTCTACCCCTGATACCGATTGGGTGGCTGATAGCTTTAACGAGCTGATGACCTTTGTGAATAATAACGATGGCGCAGCCTTCCGTGCCGGCATTGACCAATATTTAGACGTGGATGCCGCCATTGATAACATGCTCTTTACCTACCTGATCTGTGCTAAGGACAATACCTCTAAAAACATTCTCTGGGCCACGTATGACGGCAAGGTGTGGATCCCCTCTATGTACGATATGGACGGTGTTTGCGGCATGTTCTGGGATGGTAAGCACTATAACGCCGTATCGGATATGATGCCTACCATGCGTTCAAACGGCCATTTTAACTTTTATGGTAACAATCTGTGGACAAAGTTGTGCGATAACTATAAAGACGAGATCGTAGAGCGCTATTGGGAGCTGCGAGAGGGGCCGATGCGCACCTCGGCGCTGATTACCCGCTTTGACGACTTTTTTGCCAGCGTGCCGCCCGTGTTCTACGAATGTGAGCGCAAGACCTGGCCGGGCATGCCCGGGCCGGATGATTCCACCCGTGATCAGATCGTCAGCTACATGACCGAGCGTCTTGCACTGTTTGACGAGTTTTTCTCGGCTGTGCCGTAGCCAATCTTACCAACAGAGCAGGGGAGAGATGTAAGGCTCTCCCCACCTTCTTTGTAAAAATATTTTTGAGGTGATAATCGTGATTGAATTTGCATGTAGCTGTGCCATGAAAAAGCACAAAGCACCCATAGAGGGGTGGGAGATCTCTTCGGGGGCGATCAATAAGATTCCCGAGATATTAAAGGATTACCACAAGATCTACGTTGTGGCAGATGAAAACACCTATGCGGCGGCAGGGGAAAAAGTGGTAGAGGTTTTGAAGGCGTGCGGCAAGCATTTGCGAACGCTGGTGCTGGATGGCGAGGTGGTTCTGCCGAATTGCGAGACCTTAGGAAAGATTATACTGAACGCAAATGACACCGCTGCCAAGCCGAATATATTTTCATATTCCCCTTTGCCTGATTTTATTCTTGCCGTTGGCTCTGGCACGGTTAATGATTCCTGCCGGCTTGCCTCATACCGCTTGAATCTTCCTTATGGTGTTGTGGCAACGGCCCCCTCGATGGATGGCTATGCCTCGGCTGGCACGCCGTTCCTATTCAACGGCTCTAAGGCTACCGTGCAGGCAACCACCCCGCGGTATATCATTGCGGATCTGGACGTGTTGAAGGATGCCCCCTATGAGATGATGCTGGCGGGCATTGGCGATATGTTTGGTAAATATACCGGCATGCTGGATTGGGAGCTTGCCAGAGATTACGTGGGCGAGTATTTCTGTGATAAGATAGGGCAGGATGTGATCGCTGCCGCCAACAAGTGCTTAGAAAACGGCTACAAGCTGGAGGCGCGCGATAAGGATTGCATCAAGGCGATCATGGAGGGCTTTTTGGTTACGGGCCTTGGCATGGCCTATACCGGCAATTCACGCCCGGCATCCGGGGCAGAGCATATTGTTGCCCACGCGTGGGAGCTGCATGACGTAGAGCATGGCAGGCTGCCCCACCTTCATGGGTTAGAGGTGTGTGAGGCAACGCGGCTGATCGCCATTATGTACAAGATGCTATACAAGGAAACGAAGGATGCACACCTGAAGGCCTTGATTGAAAAGTATCTGCCGTATTTTGATGCGGTAGAGGAATTCTGCATCCGTATGCAGGTGCCCCCCACCGTGACAGACAGGCAGGTGGTGGTAGACGGTATTCATAGGGCGCTGATCATGCGTGACCGCTATACGATACTGTTCTATCTTCGTGACCAGGGAAAATTTGAGGAATATGCTGAAAAGGCCGCCGATCAATTGCTGGCGCTCTATCAGTAAGTGCAGGCTGCAAAAAACAAAAAACAGGACAGAGAATGTTCATTCTCTGTCCTGTTCGTTTTTGCTTAGCCGTAGTATTCCTGCATCAGCTCAGCGATCTTTTCAGTCAGGGTGTTGTAGCCGTTGAGCGTGGGGTGGGTGTAGTTATCAGCCGGCGGCGGGGTGATCTCTGCATTCCAGGTGGTGATGATATCACGGTCGATAAAGGTTACGTTCTCTGGATATGCCTCGATCAGCGCATTGGCCGCGTTGCGAATAACGGTGTAGCGTGCGTGCCCCTCGTTGTTCGGCAGCGAGGAGTGGGTCAGCGCCTGCAGCACGCAGATCTGCGTTTCGGCACCGTAGGTGGCCAAAATGTTCTCTACAAAGGAAAGGTAGGTGCTGGTAAAGCGCTGGGTATCGGAAACGCTGCCAAGCTCATCGTTGGTGCCAAGGAAGATAAAGACGATATCAGGGTTGTAGCCGGTGGTGAACTGGTTATCCAGCTGCGGGCCGTAGTAATAGTTGGCGTACAGCTCGCGTTCGGCACCGGTCATGTATTCCTGCGCGATGCCCAGCTTAAAGAAGGCATCCTCCATACCGATGGTATCAATACCGAAGTTCTTCTTGATCAGATCAGCCATGCTACCGGGGGTGGTAACACCGTTTTTAAAGCCGTTATTATACTTCCAATAGCCCTTGTCAGTCTCTAACGCGATGCCGGAAAGAGCGGTAACCGAGAAGTCCCAGCCCAGCACATCGCCCACGCGGTGAGAGAAGCTGTTGGTGGAATCCGAAATCGAGTCGCCAACGAACTGGATGTAGTGCTGCTTGTTCGCCGTGCGGGAAAGGGTGGTAGCTGCGGGGGCAGCGGCACCGGCAAAGTACATATGCGAATTGCGATCGTTGGAATAGATGCGCAGCGTGTGCGGGCCATCGCCCTCAGCAAAGAAGGTGATCGCGCCGTTTGCCGTGTAGTTGGCAGAATAGGTGGCTGCATCGTCCATCTTGATCTTAAAGGTGGTGGGGCGAGAGAAGTCTACCGTAATGGCGTTGCCGGTAAAGTCGATCTCTACGAACGCGGCGTTCCAGTAAGAGACCATGGTGTTGGGGTGCTCCTCGTCGGTTGCCTGCCAGGTACCGCAATACTTAAAGAGCGCGGTGTCGGTAGCGTCTACGTGCACCAGCTCGTAGCTCTTATCGGCCTGGTGGCCGGCTGCAAAGGCAGCCCCGTCAGCAAGAGAGGCGGCAAAATCCTGTACGGCGTAGGAAAGAGAAGCACGGGTCGGTGCGGTGATGATCAGCTCAGAGGCCGTGGCCGATACCGTGTAGGAGGTAGAAAAATCGTCCTCGTTTGTGCCGTTGTTTGCCGTCAGTGTGATGGCGCGGCGGGCACGGCTGGTGGAAACGGCCGGCTCCTTACCGGTCAGAATAGCCAGGCGTTTTGCCAGATCATTCGCAATGCCCAGGCAGCTGGCATTTTCAGCAACGATGGTCAGCTCCTCGATCGCGTTGTCACCTACGGTGATGGCGGCAAGGGCAGGCTGGGCGGTATAGGTAAGATCCTTCGGCACGGTAATGGCACCTTCCTTTGCATAAGTAGCCAGCAGGTATGCGATAGCCTGCTCGGTTGCGTAGTCGCTGGCACCGTATAGCGCCAGATTCGTGCCGTCACACAGGATGGCATAATCGTTGTAGCTTGCAGCGCGTGCAGTAGCGCTTGCCTTGGCGCTTGCGGCTAAGGCGGCGGCATCCTCGCCGGCGTAGATGACCTTGGTAGCATCGTCACCGCCGGGGGTAATGCCTGCATCGGCAAGAGCCTTGGTCAGCTTTTCAGCAGCAGCGCCGGCTACCTTAAAATCGGCTTGATAGGTCACGTCGGTTGGGGCGGGGGGGTATCCTCACCACCGGGGGTGTCATTGCCACCGGGGGTGTCATTACCGCCGGGGGTGTCGTTACCGCCAGGGGTTTCACTACCACCGGGGGTCTCACCGCCGCTGGGCGTTTCGCCGGTCGGCGTACAGCCGGCCAGCAGACCGGTCAGCATAAAAACAACCATCAAAAAGGCAAGAAAGCGTTTCATAGGAAAGTTCCTTTCATATAAAATGTTACTTATATTATATCATGCTTTCATATAAATAGCAAGAGTACATATTGCACAAAAAATAACTGTATTTTTGTGCGCTTTGAACAAAAAAGAGCTCGCCCGGTGGCGGGCGAGCTCACATGCGATTACAGCAGCCAGTAGGGAAGCTCTCCGCCGATGGCTACGGTGGAAAAGCCCTCTGCCTTGGTGGGCTTTGCCGTTACCGTGCTCTTGGCGGCAGACTTTTTGCTGCTGCTTGTGGTGTTTTTCTTGGCAGCTGTGGTGGTCTTTTTCGGGGGAGTGGCGGCATCCCCGGCCGGTACCTCGGGCGCCAGGGTGCGAATGCCCTCTGCGGGCTGGCTGCTTGCCTTAGCCATACGGCTGATACTGCTTTTACCTACAGACATGATCGTGTATCTCCTTTGCAAGTTCAGTATATTCTTTTGCGCTACGGCTGGATTTTTTGCATACGACTACCGGGGTGGATTGGTCCTGCGCCCATTCTACGGCGCTGTCTGTATGGATCATGGTCTCAAAAAGCGGAAAGGCGTTCTGCGCACGCAGCTCGGCAGCCGTCTCCTTGAAGTACTTTTTACGCTCGTCTGCCTTGGTAATGGCAATACCGAGAATCGAGACCTGCGGCGCAATGCCGCGCACCTGCTCGATAAAATCGACCATGTTGGCCAGGCCGAACACGCCCCACGGGCTTGCCTCGACCGGGATCACCACAAAATCAGCGGCGCAGATAATATTCATCACCCAGCCGCCCAAGGTAGGCGGTGCATCCAGTAGAATATAATCGTATTCGCCGGAGGCTTTGATCTTTTCTAAGGCCTTTTTAAGAATAAATTCGCGCTGCCACTTGGTAAATAGGTCAAATTCAATGCCGCTCATTAGGGTAGAGGAGGGAACAAGGTCTAACCCTTCGATCGGCGTGGGAACGATCACGTCCTCGATCGCTCTGCCATCCCTGATCACGTGGTAAAGGTTGTTGCCGCTTTGCGCCAATGTCAACGCCTGCTCCTCATCCATAAAGGCCAGCGTGAGGTTCATTTGCATATCCCCATCTACTGCCAGCACGCGCATGCCGCTTTGCGCCAGCGCGGCACCAACGTTGGATGCCGAGGTGGATTTTCCGCTGCCGCCCTTGTTGTTGGCAAAGGCGATCACCCTTGTGTTACGCATCGGTCTCCTCCTTTAGGTAATCTAAAATGTCGGAAAGGCCCTCTCCCGTATAGGAGCTGACAAAAAAGATCTTTTTGCAGCCGGCCAGGCGCAGCCAGTTGGCAACACGCTCCGGCTTGGCATTCTCACGGTCGATACCGGTAACAATACCCACCACCTCGCGGTTCACCAGGCTGGTGATGCAGGGGCTGAAGATAGAATAGGGCTCGTCTGCCCCGGCCACCAGGCCAACCACGTCTGCCTCGTAGGAATACAGTGCCAGCGGGCCGCTCAGCTGCCGCAGCTCGGTATATTCGCCAGGGGTATCAATGATGGTGTCCATATAGTTGATATACTGGGTCTTAAAATAGTGCAGCTCCTCGCCGCGCAGCGCCTGCGTCAGCGTGGTCTTGCCGGCTGCCACACGGCCAATGAGAATCAGCTTGCGCATGGTCAGGTACGGGTGACGTCGCAGCAGGTGTAGCCCAGCTTGTCACGCACGTAGCTGGTAATGGCGGTCAGCGCTGCCTCTACCTCCGAAACGGTGCCGGTAATGATCAGCGTGCCGGTAAAACGGTCAACAAAGCCTACCTCTGCGCCCGAGGATTTGAGGGCGATATCGGCCGTGATGACGGCCGTTTCCGCCGGGCTGATCGTCATAATGCCAATTGCGGATTTGGAATAATCGGTCTTAGGGTCAAGACCCAGCTTCTGGTACAGGACCGGGTCGGGGTTGGCGATGATATGGTTTAGCGTGATCTGTTTGCCGGGTACCAGCTCCTGCACGATACGCATATTGTTCTGTAATTCCATCTTAGCCTCCTATTTGGCAGATCAGGCCGCTTTCCTCGGCCACCGAGAGAAGGTAGCGCATCTTTTCATCCGGCAGGGGTGAAAACTCGCGCATGGTGTATTCGCGCCCCAGCGCATCGTATTTATCCTGCCCCAATCGGTGATAGGGTAAGAGATGCAGCCGGTGCACACCGGGCAGCGCTTTGGCAAAGCCAGCGATTGCGCGGATCTCCTCAGGCGTGTCGTTAAACGAGGGGATGACCGGCACACGAATGATCAGCTCCTTGGCGTGCGCGGCAATAAAGCGCGCGTTTTCTAGGATCAGCTCGTTTGAGCGGCCTGTGTACTGCTCGTGCTTGCGGGGATCCATGTGCTTGATGTCCATTAGCACGGTATCAAGGTAGGGGAGCAGTGAAGCAATCGTCTCGCGCGCGGCGTAGCCGGTTGTCTCGATACAGGTGTTGACCCCCTGCTCGTGCGCCAGCATTAAGAGGGCGCGCGCAAATTCCGGTTGGCCGAGCGCCTCGCCCCCTGAAAGGGTAAGACCACCACCGCTGCGGGCATAGTAGGGCATGTCACGCATAACCGTTTTCATTACCTCACCGGCTGTGACGTCCTGCCCCATCAGCTTTTGCGGCTTGCCGGGCATTTTCATCACGTGTGCTTCCCATTCCTGCCCCTCGGGGTTGCAGCACCAGCGGCAGCGAAGCGGGCAGCCCTTGAGAAATACGATGGTGCGAATGCCAGGGCCATCATGCAGGGAGAACCGCTGGATATCAAAGATCCTGCCTGTTATTTGCGATAGATTTTCCATGCGGCTCTCCTTTCTGCTTTAGAATCCCTGCTCGGTACGGTTAATGATATCGTCCTGCAGGCTGCGGGATAGGGTGGTAAAGAGTGCGCTGTAGCCCGCTACGCGAACCACGAGCGTTTTGTATTTTTCGGGGTTGTTCTGTGCCTCGATCAGCGTTTCACGCGTGACCACGTTGAACTGCATGTGCATGCCCTTCTGGTCAAAGAAGGAGCGGATCAGGGCAATAAACTTGGTCAGCCCATCCATCCCGGCCAGGGCCGAGGGGTGGAACTTTTGGTTGAACAGCGTGCCGTTAGAGGCAATGGCGTGGTCAAGCTTAGCCACCGAATTGGCCGTAGCCGTGGGGCCGTTGACGTCCTTGCCAGAGCAGGGGCCTACGCCGTCTGCAATGGGGGTATATGCCAGGCGGCCATCCGGCGTTGCGCCAGTCTGGGCGCCAAGCGGCACGTTGGCCGATACCGGGTAAAGCCCGGCTTGGAAGATGCCGCCACGCGGGTTCTTATACTTTTCAACCTCGCGGGTGTAGGAATAAGCAACCTCACGCGCCAGCGCGTCTGCCTCCGGCAGATCGTTGCCGTATTTCGGGCAGGCGTCGATCATCTCGCGAATGGCGCGGTATTTTGCCTTTTCCTCGGCCGAAAGGCGGCCGGCCTCGGTCACCTCGCGGTAGACCGTGTGCACCACGCTTTCGTTGATGGTAACACCGCTTTCAGCCAGCTTTTCTACCAGCAGGCGGGTCATATTCTCGGCACCCTTGCCCGAAAGACCGTAGCCGAAATTGGCGCGCAGCGCCTCACGCAGCTCAGCCAGGGTGAGCTGCTTTCTTTCAAATACCAGCTCGCGAACGGCAAGCAGCGCGTCGGTCATGTTGGCAATGCCAAAGCCCTGCGGGCCGGTAAAGTTGTAGTGGGCGCCACCCTCCTGCAGGCTCTTGCCGCGGCCAATGCAATCCTCTACCATGCAGGATTCAAAGGGCAGCGGGCAGCGGATGGCGTGCGCGGCATCTATGGCGTTGCAGGCATTGACCAACAGCTTAATGGCGTAGGCCTCCTGTGCCTTGTAGGCATCAAAGAACTCGTCAAAGCTCTTCATCTCGGTCACATCACCCGTGCGGGGGCCAACCTGTACGCCCTTTTCCATGCCGTTTGAGAATACCAGCTCCATCGGGCGGCACATATTGAAGAAGGCAGCATCATGCCAGCCGTCGGTCTTGCCGCCAATCTGCGGCTCTACGCAGCCGATGATGCAGTAATCTCTTGCCTCCTCCAGCGTCAGCCCACGGGAGATCAGCGAGGGAATGATGATCTCATCGTTGTAGTAGGCGGGAATGCCCATGCCCGTGCGCGTCAGGGCGGCAGCCTTGATCAGCAGCGGTTGGGGCGAGCCGTTGTGCACGCGAATAGAAAGTGAGGGCTGGGGAAGGGCCACGTGCATCGAAGCCTCGATACACATATACGAAAGATCATTGGTCGCATCTGCGCCGCTTTCGGTCTGGCCACCCACGATCATGTTCTGGAAAAGACCGTAGCCGGCAAAGCCCTCGGCCGAGGCGGCATCACGCACCTTGTTCAGGTCATTGAGCTTAACAAAAATACAGTCGATCAGCTCCTGCGCGCTCTCACGCGTGATCAGGCCGGCTGCCAGATCCTTTGCGTAATAGGGGTACATGTACTGGTCAAAGCGGCCGGGGGAGATCGAGTGGCCGCTGGATTCTACCTGCAGCAGGCTTTGCACGAACCAGAAGGATTGGCACGCCTCGTAGAAGCTGCGCGCGCCCTCGGCGGGTACGCGGTCACAGTTGGCGGCAATGCGCAAAAGCTCCTCACGCCGTGCGCTATCCGGGCAGGAAACGGCCGTTTTTCTGGCCAGCTCGGCATAGCGGGCAGCGTAGATGATAGCGGCCTCGCAGGATTCTACCACCGCCTCTAAGAACAGGCGGCGCGTGTTATAATCCGGTTCTGCCACGTCTAAGCCTGCCATGGCTGCCTCGGCTTCCTTTTTAATGCCGTTGTAGCCAATGCGCAGCACCTTGCCGTAGTTGACGTTTACGTGGCCAATGCCGTTGTAGAAATAGTTGCCAGGGGTGAAGATGTTGTAAACGGTAAAGGCATCATAGGCTGCCTTGTCCATCAGTGATTTTGCCAGGTCGCTGTTCGTTTTTCCCTTCCAATAGGGGTATACCTCGCGCAGGCGCGCCTTGGTCTCCTCGGAAATATAGAAGGGGTCAGCCTCACGCGTGGCCACGGTGTCAAACTCAGCCTCTAACCACTCGTAGGAGTATTCGGGAAATACCTGGCAGCCGCGCGGCGAGAGGCTGTTAGAGCCAACGATCAGCTCTCCCTCGCGGATCACGATGGGAATGTTTTTCAAAATATGCATAAAGGCAGCAGAGCGGCGCTTGATGATCGGCAGCCCCTCTGTTGCCCGGTAGCTTTCTGTCAGCAGTACGCCGCGGTCAGCCTCGATCTCGGGCATCACGCTGTACAGCGTATCCACCAGGCGGGGAATACGCTCACTTTTCGTAATCACAAATGGTAACTGTTCCATATTTCATCTTCCTTTTAGGAAAAAATCATTGCATCTGATCCCACAGCTCGGCATGTGGTGCGGCGATCACGCTAGTGGCATTCAGCTGGCCAAGGCCACCTGCATAGGCACCGCCCGCCTCAACGGCCGCGCTCACGTCTCCAACCTCGCCAGTCAGTAGCACGATGCCCTTGCCGCCCATACCGCGCGAAACGCGCAGGTCATAGATCTCCACCTTTGCGGTCTTAACGGCAATATCGGCAGCCTTGATGGCCGAGGCGGCGCTGTAGGTTTCGATCACGCCAAGCGAGCCCTTTTTTACACCGCTTTGCGTGCCAAACAGGGCAGAGATGACCTGCGGATCGATGCGCCCCATGATCGAGGAATCAATAATGGCGGAATCATACCGTGCCTTTACCACGTCAGCCGAGGCGGTCACGTTTGAAATGCTGCCAGTGATGATGATCTCATATTTACCGGGGCAGGAGGGGTGTGCGGAAACTAGGCGAATGCCGGCGCTTTTCAGCGCGGTATCGCAGGCCTCAATGCCCTTTGCTATGCTTTTCAGTTCGATAATACCAACTGCCTGATACATACTCATACTCTTTCTATGATGATTTTTTCATGGTCAACAAGGGTGACCTGCCCATCGATCGATGCGTGCTGCGGTACGGAAAGCCCCTCGGCCGCGGCGGCAACAGGCTGGCCCTTCGTAACGGTATCGCCCTCCTTCACCAGCGGCAGGGATGGGGCGCCAATATGCTGAGAAAGATAGATCGTAACCGCCTCTGGGCTGATGACGCGGTTATCCCGTTCGCCACGCTTGTCATAGGCGGAAACGCCCAGCAGGCTTGCCCAGCGGTCAGAGGGAAGCACCCGGTAGGCGCGATCGGGGGAAGGGGTAACGTCCTCCTCGGCCACGTAGCGCAGCTTGTTTTTGGCTAAGATCTTTTTGAACTCGTCAATGATCATTTTAGGGGATATTCCCTGGCAGCAGGCTGCCAGTTCGCAAATTCCACAGCCACAGCACAGGGTAGCGGCCTTTACCATCTCGGGCGAGACCTCTGCTACGGTGGTCACGCTGCGTACCATGCGGTGCGGCTCCAGCGGGTAGCCAAGCAGATTGCGCGGGCACATATCGGTGCAGCGTGTGCACTGGCAGCAGTTAGAGCCACAGCGATTGATGGCGGCCTTGATGCCAGTCATTTTTGAAACAACAGCGGGGATATTCTTTGGCAGAATGAGAAGCGCCTTGGTGTTCTTACGTACCACGGCGGTCTGCCATGGGATGATCTTGCCCATCGAGGGGCCACCGTCAAGCACCACGTGCTCCTCGGGTACGGTAATGCCGTAAAAGGCAAACAGCTCGCGCACGGTAGTGCCAACAGGGCAGCATACCACCAGCGGCTTTTCAACTGCGCCACCGATCGTCAGCCATTTATCGGTCACCGGCGTGCCGTTCTTTGCCGCATAGGCGATGTTGCAGGCTGTTTCGGCGTTGAATACGATCACCCCGGCGGTGATGGGCAGGGCACCCGGGCGAACAACACGGCCGGTCGCCTCATAGATCATGCTGATCTCGTCACCCATGGGGTACACGTTCGGCAGCTGCTTGAGGGTGACGTGCGCGGCAAGCTCCGCACCGTCCTCAAGGCCTAAGGCCTCTACGGTGTGCTGCTTCATGCAGACCATGGCACGGGGGATATGATATTCCTTCATCACAGCCGCGGCACCGCGTAGGATGTGCGGCATCCGCTCGCGCAACAGGATGTAATCGGTGTACAGAAGCGGCTCGCATTCCACGGCGTTGATCAAGAGCGTATCTGCGCCCTCGGCAAGCTTCATGTACGAGGGAAACCCCGCGCCGCCGGCACCAACGATGCCTGCCTCGCGAAGTGTATCTTTGAGTGTCATGTACGTAGTTCCTTTTAATCAACGATACCGACGATCACAGCATCCGTCGGGGCAGAGGTGTTGTGCAGCGCCAGGCGCGCACCGCTGCCGGTGGTGATCAGCACAGTCTCGCCAATGCCGGCACCAACAGAATCGACAGCGATCAGATATTTTTCAGTCAGCTGGCTGTTTTCGATCAGCTGTACCTCTAAAAACTTAGAGCCGACAAGCGCCTCCTGCTTTCTGGTCGAAACGATGTTATCTCTTACAATACCCTTCAGCATAATTTACTCCTTTACTACCGTTACCGTAGAGCCGTTTCCAAGACCTACGGCGTTGGCATCGTCTGTATCGATATGCATTTCAAGACGGAAATCCTTGTGCACGCGCACCTGCACGTCATAAAAGCGGGTGCGGCGGGTGCCGTTGGCCTCTACCGTTACCGTATCACCGTCCTTCACGCCAAAACGCTCGCCATCGGCGGGGGACATATGAATGTGGCGGTTGGCGATGATGCAGCCCTCCTTCAGGGTGACTACGCCGCGCGGGCCTACGATGGTAATGGGGGCAGAGCCATCTAAGCTGCCGGATTCCCGTACCGGCGGCTTCACCTTCAGCGTATAGGAATCGGTGCAGGAAATCTCAACCTGCGAGCGCTTTCTTTCCGGCCCCAGCACGCGCACGTTTTCGATCGGGCGCAGGGAAGGGCCAATGATGGTCAGCGTCTCCTTACAGGCATACTGGCCGGGCTGGGAAAGCTCCTTGATTGGGGTGAGCTGATAGCTAGGGCCAAACAGGCGCTCAACATCCTCGTGCGTGAGGTGAATGTGGCGGTTAGAAACGCCAATTGGCACCTCGTTGTCCGCGGGGGCAGGGGACGAATTGTTTTCCAGCTCGGTAATAACCTTTTTCACCATTTCGGCAATGGTAGCGCTATTGATCTCCATATTCCTGGTTCCTTTTTCTTTTTTTGGTCAATGGTACTCGTGTGAGCATATAGACCCGGCAGATGGCCGACCAGCGCCATCCGGGGGTGGGCCCTTGCGGAGGATGTCTCCGCAAGGGAAACCCGGGGATTTCTTCTCTTTACTATCTTACTTAATAGCGGGGAGAAGCTTTTCCACGTCAGCATGCGGGCGAGGAATAACGTGGGTAGCGATGATCTCGCCAAGAGCAGCGGCAGCAGCAGCGCCGGCATCTACAGCGGCCTTCACAGCACCAACGTCACCGCGAACCATCACGCTAACGAGGCCGGAGCCGATCTTCTCAGAACCGATCAGAACGACGTTTGCAGCCTTTACCATTGCATCAGCTGCCTCGATAGCAGCTACGAGACCTCTGGTCTCAATCATACCAAGAGCTTCCATTTGAAAAATCCTCCTAAAAGATTTTTATGTTTTTTATTTTTTGATCTGTCTTTAGCCTGTTGTCAAGAATTTCATGACCTCAGGATGTGGGCGCGCGATGACCTCGCACAGCTTAACATTGCCAACCTCTGCCGCTGCGGCGGCGCCCGCCTGGGCAGCCGCCGTAACAGCGGAAACAGAGCCTGTGACAACAACCGTTACCAGTCTGCCGCCCAGCCGCTTTTCTACGTGAATCAGCTTCACGTCTGCGGTCTTTGCCATGGCGTCAAGTCCGGCGATGGCCGCAACCATAGCCTGGACCTCAAGTAACGCAATTGCCTGTTCCATAGAGCAGCTCTCTTATCGATTACTTAATCGAGGGCAGCAGCTTCTCCACGTCACCGTGGGGGCGGGGAATAACGTGGGTAGCGATAATCTCGCCAAGAGCGGCGGCAGCAGCAGCGCCTGCATCAACAGCGGCCTTTACGGCGCCAACGTCGCCGCGGACCATCACGCTAACGAGGCCGGAGCCGATCTTCTCAGAACCTACCAGAACAACGTTTGCAGCCTTTACCATTGCATCAGCTGCCTCAATTGCAGCTACCAGACCTCTGGTCTCTACCATACCAAGTGCTTCCATCATGATTGTGATCTCCTTTAGAAATTATAATTTTTTATTTTTGTGTTGTGGGGCTGCTTAGCGCAGCTTGTCTTTGCCGAGCGCGTTCAGCTCTGCGAACCACTCGATCTCTGGGGCTTGGCGGGCGATCAGCTTTTCGGTGATGAACAGCCCACGCTTTTCTGCCTCCTCGCGGCCTGCCTTCATCGCGGCCTCAACGGCGGAAACGTCACCCTCTAATTTTACGGCCATTACAAGCGGCACCTGTGCGGAATCACCGTTTGCGGGCTTGTTTTTATCAATCGCTACGACCTTTACCGGCGCAGTCTTTGCTGCCTTGTCGGCAACCAGGATCGCCGTTGTAAAGCCGTAGACCTCCAGCATGCCGAGTGCCATTGCTTATCCTCAGTCAGCGCGGTAGCAGATCTTGATGCCCTGCTGTGCCACGTTGACCTCCATGGCCTCGTTCAACTGATCAAGCGGGAAGGAGTGCGTGATCAGCTCCTCGATCGGAATCTTCATCTCACGTGCCTGGCGCAGGAAGGCAATGCAGGTCGGATAATCGTCTGCGCTGTAATCCCAAGAGCCAACCAGGTTGATCTCCTTGTTACACATAGCAAAGTGGGGGTTGACGCTGTATTCGCCGTTGTTGACGAAGAAGCCCATTTCGCACAGGCCGCCACCACGGCGGATGTAAGCGTAGATATCGGCTGCTGCCGCCGGCGCGCCGGTGCACTGGAAGGCAAAATCGGCACCGATGCCGTTCGATACGGCCTTCACAGCGGCAACACGCTTATCCAGCGTATCCAGCTCGCGGAAGTTGATGGTGGTCTTAGCGCCCAGGCGCTTTGCCATCTCTAGACGCTTGTCATTACCGTCAATGGCAATGATGTGGTTGATGCCGGCCGCACGAAGAACGGCGATCTGCATCAGACCAACGGGACCGCAGCCCTGGATCAGCGCCTTGGTGTTGAAGTTGATCAGACCGGTGCCATTTGCACGCTTGAGCGCGTGTACACAAACGGTTGCCAGCTCCAGCAGCATTCTTTCGTTCAGGTTCAAGTCATTGACAACGAAGTAGGTAGCACCCTTTGCGCGGATCAGCAGATGGGTGGCAAACCAGCCGTTCAACGGCTGCGCATCATCATGGCCGATCAGACCAAATACGCCCTGCTTGTCGCAAAGGTTGGTGTTGGCCGGGTGGTTACGGCAGATCTGGCACTCACCGCAGGAGATGACCGAGGTAACGATCTTGTCGCCAACCTTGATCGGCTTGCCCGAGGTGTCGGTCTTTACGTTCTTGCCAAGGGCAATGATCTCGCCGGTGCCCTCGTGACCAAGCACGACCGGAATCAGACCGAAGGGGTCACCCTTCCATTCATGCACGTCGGTGCCGCAAACGCCGCAGCCCTCAACCTTGACCAGGATATCGTCATCCTCAAGAGCAGGGATGGGGTATTCGCGAACCTCGATTTTCTTAGCAGCTGTCAGCATCGCGACCTTGGCGGTCTTTGGCACACCGGCCGAGGCACAGGCGCAGCTGTTACCGCCGGCCATTTCGCCAAGAACCTTGCGTACGATGCTTTCAACCTGAGAGGAATTCAGCTCCATGTTCTTTTGTTCCTTTCTGTCAAATAATGCGGAAGCTATCCGCCATCACGCAGCGGCGCAGGCGGGTAAAGCTTCTGGCCGAGGTGATGCCCTCGCCGGTCGGGCCGGCGATGGTAAAGGTGGTGTGTCCCTCACCGCCAAAGCCGATGCCGGCGTAAGAGGGCGCGTTCTTTACAAAAATGGTGGTCTCTACCGCCCGTGCAAAGCGGGTCAGGTGCTCGATGTTCTTTGAGTGCATGTGGGCGGTGTGGCGGTTGCCGTGCTCGGCCTTCACGGCCAGGTCGATCGCTTCGTCAATATTCCGCACACGCACGATGGGCAGAATCGGCATCATCAGCTCATGCTGTACGAACATGTGTGAAAAATCGGTCTCGTAGATCAGGCAGCGCACGCCGGCCGGTGCCTTAACGCCGATCTTCTCCAGCAGCACGGCAGCATCACGCCCCACGCAATCGCGGGAAACGACCTTTTGTGTGATCCCGGTCTTGGGGTTCTTTACGTCCTGCATCACGATTTTTGAAAGCGCCTCGGCCTCGTCGTCAGAAAGCAGGTAGGCACCTACCGCCTTCATGCCGTCGATCAGCTCGTCGGCAATGTTCGCAAAGGCAAATACCTCTTTTTCAGCAATGCAGGGAAGATTGTTATCAAAGGTGCAGCCGTCGATAATGTCCTTGGCCGCCTTGCGGATGTCAGCCGTATCGTCTACAATAACGGGCGGGTTGCCGGCACCGGCACCAATTGCCTTTTTGCCGGAGGAAAGCACCGCCTTTACCACGCCGGGGCCACCGGTGCAGACCAGCAGGCGAATGGCCGGGTGGGTCTGCATGATCTTAGCCGTATCCATCGTGGGCTTGACGACCGATGCGACTAGGATCTTCGGTCCGCCGGCCTTTTGGCACGCACGGTTGATCAGGTCGACCGCGTAGTTTGAGGTGGCAATGGCGCCGGGGTGGGGGTTAAACACCACGCCGTTGCCGGCGGCGATCATGCCAATGCTGTTGCAAATAACCGTTTCAGACGGATTGGTGGAGGGGGTAATGCTACCCACCACGCCAAAGGGCGCCTGCTCGGTCAGGGTCAGGCCAAAGTCGCCTGTGCGCACAGCGGGCTGAATATCCTCGGTGCCGGGGGTCTTATCCGCTACCAGAATGTGCTTGGCCGTTTTGTGGTCAACGCGGCCCATCTTCGTTTCGGCTACGCCAATGGCGGCCATGATGGGGGCTTCCTCTCTCGTCATCTCACGGATCACGGTGATCAGCTTTTCCCGCTCCGCCACCGACATGGCGCGCACGGCCTTGTAGCCGGCAGAGGCAGCCTCGATCGCGTCCTCCATCTTTTCAAAGATGCCAATAAAGCGGCGGCCGTTATACTGTGTAGCATCCCACTCCTTGGTAGGGGGAGTGGCACCGGGCTTCATTTCGGAAAGGACCTGCTTGACGATCTCCTCGATCATCGCCTCGTTCCAGTTGATAGCCATTGTTTTTCTCCTTACGTTATTCAGTTGGGAGAAAGCCGGTTATCTGCCGAGAGCGGCAAGAACCTTCTTGGTGATGGCGGCTACCAGATCTTCATCGGCCGAGGCAGCACTCGTGCCGCAGCTGCAGGTGCTCTTGCTCTCTGCGTTGTGCTTGCAGCGGCAGTTTTCGGTGCCCAGGTTCTTGCACTTCTTGCAGCCGGGGTGGCGGCCGGGGATCTGCATCTTCTTACGCAGTTCCATCAGCTTCTCCAGCTGATCGCAGGGAATCTCCTCTACGTTGCCCAGCTCGCGCGCGTGCTTGCAGATCTGCGCGTTGAACTCAACCTCCTCCATCAGGAAGAAGGCCTTCTTCAGGGTGTTACCAACCGTCAGCGCACCGTGGTTCTTGAGCAGGAAGGCATCGTTATCCTGAATGTAGGGAGCCAGGGAATCCGGGATCTCCATCGTAGAGGGGGTACCGTATTCGCAGGTAGGAACAGCGCCCATGGTCAGAATAGCCTCGGGCAGGATGTACTGGTCAAGCGGGATGCCGGCCACCGTAAAGGCGGTAGCTACCGGGGGGTGTGCGTGAACCACGGCGTTTACATCCGGGCGCTCACGGTACACACGCAGGTGCATCTTGATCTCAGAGGAGGGGTTCAGCTTGCCCTCCAGCTTCTTGCCGGTACCGTCGATCTTGATGATCATATCGGGGGTCAGATCACCCTTCGATACGCCGGTAGGAGTGCAGTAGTACTCGTTGTCGCTGACCTTAACGGAAATGTTACCGTCGTTTGCGGCAACAAAGCCGTGGTCGTACAGCTTGTGACCAACCTCGCAGATGGCCTTTTTGATTTCAAATGCAGTCATGATGTTTTTCCTTTCACCGTTTATATATTATTTTTTTATTTTACAAAACCCATGGTATCCAATGCGATCATGTATTCCTCATTGGTGGGAATAGACATAACGTGCACACCGGCGCCGCTTTGCGAGATCTCGCCCTCGCCGCCGCGGCCAACAGCCTTATTCTTTTCTTCATCTACCGTAATGCCCAGGTATTCCATCTCGCGGCAGATGCGATCGCGAATGATCACGTCGTTTTCACCGATGCCGGCGGTAAAGACCAGCACGTCAACGCCGTTCATTTCGGCAACGAAGGAGCCGATGATCTTCTTAATATAATGGATGAGAATGTCGATCGCCAGCTTGGCGCGGTAGCTATCGCTCTGCATCACGTCATAGCAGTTGGAGGAAACGCCTGAAACGCCCAGCAGGCCGGATTGCTTATTCAGCAGATTATCCATCTCGTCGGGCGTGGCGCCCAGCTGCTTCATCATGTAGGTAACAATGGTCGGGTCAATGGTGCCGGAGCGGGTGCCCATCGGCACACCCTCCTGCGGGGTAAAGCCCATGGTGGTGTCTACCACCTTGCCGTTTTTGACCGCCGTGATCGAAGAGCCGTTGCCCAGGTGGCAAACGATGGTCTTCAGCTCCTCCGGCTTTTTGCCCAGCAGCTCGGCCGCGCGAAGCGAAACGTAGCGGTGTGAGGTGCCGTGGAAGCCGTAGCGGCGCACCATGTGCTGCTCGTACCATTCGTAGGGCAGGGGATAGATGTATGCGTAGTCCGGAATCGTAGCGTGGAAGGCGGTGTCAAACACGCCAACGTGCGGCACGCTTGGCATCACCTTACGGCAGGCCTCTACACCGGCAATCGAGCCGGGGCCGTGCAGCGGGTTGATCGGTACGATCGAATGTAGGTAGGCCATTTCCTCCTCGCCAAGGACGGTCGAGGAACGGATCCTTTCACCGCCGTGTGCAAAACGGTGGCCAACCGCCGCAATCTCGCTCACGTTTTCAATCACGCCAAGCTCGCTGTCGGTCAACAGCGCCAACACGCGGGAAAGCGCCACGTCGTGATTGGCAATCACGATATCTTCCTTGTGCTCGGCCTTGCCGTGCACGTGCTTGATGCGGCCAACCTTGGGCGCACCGTTTTCCATAACGCCGATATCCGAGCATAGGCCCTTGGCAAGGGGCTCCTTCGCCGGCATATCAAACAGCTGATACTTCAGGGATGAGCTTCCGGCATTGACGACCAGAATTTTCATGGGGCAACTCCTTTGCAGATAAAATATAATTAAGTCACGCGCTTCGAGCGCAGAGAGGTCTCGGCATTGCTGAGCATCTCTCTAACCTTTTCTTCATTTTTATATACGACACGATAACAGAGCGCATCCAGCACCAGCAGGCGGGAAAGATGCGAGCTGAGGCCAAGCGAGGAATGGCGTACCTCCTCCGTATCGGTCAGCAACACGATATCGCTTTGCCGCGTGATAGGGGATCTTTCTTTTGAGGTAATCGAGACGGTGGTGGCTCCACGCTCCTTAGCAATACGCATCGCATCTACAATATCCTTTGAGGAGCCGGAATGCGAAATGCCGATCAGCACGTCACCCGGCAGCAGGCGAGAGACCGCAATGGTCTGCATGTGCGTGTCACCGTAGGAGGCACTGTTGCAGCAGGCGCGCAGCAGCTTGTCTGATGCATCTGAAGCGACCGAGGCCGAGGAGCCTAGGCCGATGAGCACCACGCGGCCGGCAGCCGCAATGGCATCTGCCGCCGCAGCCATACCGGGGGCAGAGAGGGTCTTTTTTGTTCTCTCAAGCGAAAGGTAGGCATCGTTGCAGATCTTTTCAAACACGTCAAAGCAGGAATCCTCTGCCGTGATGTTGGGGGCAATGATCCTTTTTTCGGCCTCGCTTGCCAGCGAAAGCTTTAGCTCTTGGTAGCCGTTAAAGCCCAGGCGGCGTGAAAACCGCACGATGGTTGCCTCGCTCGTGTCACACGCGGTGGCCAGCTCACGAATGGCAAAGGGCAGCACCTCACCGGGGTGAGAGAGCAGCCAGTCAGCCACACGGCGCTCTGCCTTGCCCATATCGGCATATAACGATTGCGCCTGCAGCAGGGTTCTGTTCACCGCGACCACCTCCTTTGGAGAAACGAAATAAAATGAAACAAAATTTCATTACGAGAACATTATACACCATCCATTTCTCTTTGTCAATAAAATTTTGCGTCTTTTTTGAAAAATATATAAAATGTTTTCTTATTCTTTCTTTTTGGCTTGACAGGGCAGGCTTTTTTTAATATAATAATGGCAGTAAACACCGCTTTTTTGGCGGCAAAAGGAGGAAAGACAATGCCATTGCAGGTCCCCGATTATCACAAATCTCTTGAAAAGCTTCACGTTGGCTGCGAGGAGCCGCACGCCTATTTTATCCCCTACGAAAGCGCCGAGAAGGCAAAGGCGGATAATCGTGCTGATAGCGCCTACGTCAAGTCGCTTTGCGGCACGTGGGATTTTCAGTATTATTCCTCGGTTACCGAGGTGCCGGATTTCACCGCCGCATGGTTTGACCGTGCCGGGATGGACAAGCTCCCTGTTCCTATGAATTGGCAAATGGCGCTTGGCCGCGGCTATGATGTGCCCAACTATACCAACATCAACTATCCGTTTCCTGTAGACGAGCCGCACGTTCCCTCTGAGAACCCTTGCGGTCTTTATATTCGCGATTTCAATTATACGCCCGTGGTTGGCAAGGATACCTATATGGTCTTTGAGGGGGTAGACAGTTGCTTCTATCTTTACGTCAACGATCAGTTCGTTGCCTACAGCCAGGTCAGCCACATGACCAGTGAGATCAAGGTGACCGACTATCTGCGCCCCGGCAAAAACACCGTCAAGGTGCTGGTGCTGAAGTGGTGTGACGGCTCGTACTTAGAGGACCAGGATATGTGGCGCGCCTCCGGCATCTTCCGCGAGGTATACCTGCTTTCGCGCGATTGCGCGCACATTCAGGATATCTATCTGCACCCTACGCCGAATGCGGATTTTTCTGCCGCTTCCTTCTCCTTTGATCTCAAGAACACCGCGCCTCTTACCGTTTCCTACCGTCTGCTTGCCCCTTGTGGCTGCGTGATCGAGGAAGGGAAGGCAGATGTTGGCTGCGAGGGCACCGTTACCTTAGCCGATATCAAGGATCCTTCGCTTTGGAGTGATGAGGAGCCTACGCTCTACGCCGTTGAGCTTTCGGCCGGTAGCGAGGTCATTTATCTGCCCTTCGGTATCCGCCGCTTCGAGGTGCTTGGCAAGGCCTTCTACCTCAACGGCAAGAAGATCAAGTCTAAGGGCGTGAATCGCCACGATAGCCACCCCGTGCTTGGTCATGCCACGCCGCTTGAGCACATGATCGAGGATATCATGATCATGAAGCGGCATAACGTGAATATGGTACGTACCAGCCACTATCCGAATGACCCGCGCTTCCCGGGGCTTTGCGACCGCTACGGCATCCTGCTCTGCGACGAGACGGATATCGAGTGCCACGGCATCGGCTGGGGGGCATATAATAAGGAGCCCAATCCGCTGCCAACAAATAGCGACGATTGGACCGAGGCCTATATCGACCGCGCAGCTCGCATGCTGCAGCGGGATAAGAACCACCCCGCCGTGATCATCTGGTCTGTTGGTAACGAGAGCGGCTGGGGCAAGAACCACCGCCTGATGGCCGAGTATTTCCATAAGAATGACCCGACCAGGCCCGTGCATATGGAGGATGAATCGCGCTTTGCGACCGACGCTCTGCGCAGCGCCGATCCCGAGGTGCAGGCCCGCTTTGACGTGTACGAGGCATACATTGATTTTGAGAGCCGCATGTACCCCTCCACGCAGGAGATGTTGGATACCTACGTCAATAACCCCAAGATCACCAAGCCGCTCTTTTTGTGCGAATACTGCCACGCTATGGGTAACGGCCCCGGCGATCTGAAGGAATACTGGGATCTCATCTACGCCCATGACGAGCTTTTTGGCGGCTGCGTATGGGAATTTACCGATCACTCGGTTGATATCGGCAACGAGATCGAAGGGCATAAGTATACCTACGGTGGCGACTTTGGCGACTATCCCAACGATGGCAACTTCTGCGTAGATGGTCTGGTCTATCCCGACCGCCGTCCGCACACCGGCCTTTTAGAGCTGAAGAACGTGATCAAGCCCGTGCGTGCTACCTATGCCGATGGTAAGCTGACCATCAAAAACCTGCGCTATGTCAAGTCGCTTTCCGACCTGGCCCTGGTCTACTGGGTAGAGGTGAACGGCAAGGCGGTCAAGACCGCGCAGATTACTGATCTGGCGATCCCCGCGCAGGAGGAAAAGAGCTTTGACCTGGCACTTGGCAAACTGCCTGCCGGCATCGTTACGCTGAACCTTTCCTTCCGCCAGAAGAATGTAACCGAATGGGCACCTGCCGGCTACGAGATCGGCACCGAGCAGTGTGTTCTTTCTTCCGGTGAGAAGGTAGCTGCCCCGGCAAAGGCCGGCATCCTGACGCTGGAGGAGAGCCATGACACCTACGTTGTTACGGATGACGAAAAGGTCTACACCGTCAGCCGTGCGACCGGCGCCATCGTTTCGATCACGGATAACGGCACCGAGCTGCTTTGCTCGCCCATTATGCCCAACGTATGGCGTGCCCCCACGGATAATGACCGCGTTGTCAAGGGTGAGTGGTTCAACCAGGGCTTTGACCGGCAGATCGTCAGCTGCCGCTCGGTCGTGGTAGAGAAGCAGGATGATGGCGAGATCGTGATCGGGGCACACCTGGTCATGGGTGCCCGCGCAAAGCGTATGCTCTTTACCGTCAAGGCTGCCTACACCTTCCAGCCCGGCAACGGTGTGGTTGTGGCATATGACGTGGTAACCGGCACGCCGGATTCTGTTAATCCGACCCCGTGGCATACAAAGACCTTCCTGCCGCGTTTCGGCATCCGCCTGACCATGCCGGAGGGATATGAGAACATGGCCTACTTTGGCTACGGCCCGATGGAAAGCTATGTGGATAAGCGCCAGGCCGCCCGTATTTCCGATTTTCATACTACGGTAAACGAGAACTTTGAGCACTACGTTCGCCCGCAGGAAAACGGCTCGCACTACGGCTGCCGCTACGCCGCTGTGACTACCTATACGGGGCAGGGTCTCTTCTTCTTTGGTGACGATATCTGCTTCAACGCCTCTCACTTCACGCCCGAGCAGCTGACCGAAACGCGCCACGATTACGAGCTGAAGCCCATGCGTGAAACGACCGTAACGGTAGACTATAAGCAGAGCGGCATCGGCTCTAACTCCTGCGGCCCATGGCTGGCAGGGAACATGCAGTTCCGTGAGCCGAGCTTCACCTTCCGCTTCCGCATTCTTCCCGCGCTGCGCGCAGCCATTGACCCGGTTGCCGAATCGCTGAAGAAGTTCTAAAAATAATCAAAAAGGACGAGAAAGTTTTCTCGTCCTTTTTATAGGCCACTGCCGCGTGCGCGATAGGCACGCGGTGAAAGCCCGGTATAGCGCGTAAATACGTAGCGAAAATAGGTCGCCGAGGAAAAGCCAAGCCGTGTGGCCAGCTCCTCGATCGGCAGAGCCCTATCTGTCAGCAGCAGCTGCTCGGCGTGGCGAATGGCGGCGCGATTTTTATATTCGACGGGGGAGGTGTGAAGGGCGGCGCGAAACAGACTGTAAAAATGCGAGGGGGAGAGGTTACATTGCATGGCCAGCTCGTCCATGCTTATCGGTGGCATGCTCGGGCTGTCTAAGTATTCTATGGCACGCCGCAGGCGCTCGTCAATCGCAGGAACAGGGGTGTAGGACAAGCGACGGTAGGCTTCACTTGCCATGGCGTAGGCGTGAGAGAGAAGCGCCATGCTTTCCTCTTGCACGGTTATGCGGGAGAGAATGGCGCGCATGTGCGCGTGAAGCGAGTCACTGCCCGGGATCACCTGCACGGCATAGCGCCCCTTGGTATAGGGGTAGGCCAACGGCGAAAAATGAAAATGGATAGAGACAGCACGCGATGGGCTGCCATGCCAGCATGAACGATAACAGGCCCCCACTGGGATCAACACCACCTCTCCCTCGCGCAGAACGTGGTAAGCCTCCCCCTCCCAAAATTCCGCAAAGCCGCTTTCCATATAAGCCAGTGAAGAAAATGGTCGTGGGCTGCAGGTGTAATCAAAGCGCGCGCCATCCGGCGTGGCCAGATCGTCAGCGCTCAGATGCACAAGGCACTCTTCAGAAATGCTCATAACTGCTCCTATCAGAGAAAATCTTTGGTTTTTCGTAGTATAGCATATTTTCTTTCTCGTGTCAACATGGTATGCTATAGTCAATAAAACCAGAAAAAAGGAGAAAAATTATGGCAAAAACAGTCTTAATTACCGGCGGTGCCTCTGGCATCGGTCTTATGCTCGGTCAAAAATATGCGAAAGCAGGGGAACGCGTTGTACTGGTGGATTGCAACCGCGAGGCGCTTGATGCGGCAGTGGCAGAGCTTGGCGATTGTGCGGACCGCGTGCTCGGCGTGTGTGCCGACGTGCGCGATTACAGCCAGGTTTGTGGAGCGCGTGATCGTGCCGTGGCCGCCTTTGGCTCGATCGATATTCTGATCAGCTGTGCCGGCGGCGCCGAACGGCGCATCTGCCGTGTGCCGGGCGAATTTCATGAGGCGCCCATCGAGGTCTATGATTTCGGCATCGACTTGAATCTGAAGGGGGCGCTGTACTTTGACCACGCCGTGATGGCGCAAATGGCTAAGCAAAAAAGCGGTGTGATCGTGCATTTGGGTTCTATCACCGGTGAGGAGGGAAGTCGGGATAATATTTCCTATGCGGCCTCGAAAAGTGCCCTTATGAACGGTATGACAAAATCGATCGCGCTGGCCGGCGCCAAGTATAACGTTCGTTGCTTCTGCGTTGCTCCCGGCCCGGTCAAAACACGCCCCGGTGCCGATAAAATGACCACGCTGATCGGCCGCGCGGCAGAGACGGAAGAAATTGCCGATTATATTATGTATCTGGCAAGCGAAAAGGGCTCATTCGTCAACGGCTCCTATCACTTGATCGATGGCGGCCGTAGTGTGATGTGGAACAAGGAGTTTTATTGATATAGAAAAAGCAGGAATTTCTTTCCTGCTTTTTCTATTATCCCCTTGCTTTTTTTCGCAATATCGACTAAAATAATAAGTAGAAAGAAAGGCGGTGCATTCATGGCGAAGAAGAAAACGAAAAAAATCGGAAAGCCGAGCAGATTGCTCTATTGGCTTATATATCATTTCCTCTATCCGCGCTATCGGCGGCGGTATGGCCTGACGCTGGATACCGCAGCTTTGAAGGAGATCAAGGGGCCCGCCCTTGTGATTGCGCCGCACACCTCGAATAAGGATCACTGGCTGCTTGGCATCGCGCTCTATCCTACGCGCCCCACCTTTGTGATCAGCGAGCATTTTATGGCATCACCCAAGCTGCGCCCCATTCTGCACCTAGCGCACGTAATTACTAAAAAAATGTTTTGCCCGGACGTGGGCACCATTATGAACATCCTGCGCGCGGCCAAGGAGGGGAACACCATCGTCCTGTTCCCGGAGGGGCGCTTGACCTGCAACGGCCGTACCGGCACCCTGACAGAGGGCAGCGCCACCCTTGCCAAGAAGTTGGGCTTTGATATCTACGTGGTCACGGCAAATGGCGCCTCGCTCACCTTCCCCAAATGGGCAAAGCAGCCGCGCCGCGGCAGCATCCGTCTGACGGCAGAAAAGCTGATGACGGCAGAGGAGGTCAAGGCGTTGCCGCTTGCCACCATCGAAGAGCGTATGCAAAACGCCATCCGGCATGATGATGCCGCCGCCATGGCCGGTGTCAGCTACCGTGCAAACGGCATGGCCGAGGGGCTTGATGGCATTCTGTATCGTTGCCCCTCGTGTGAGCGCGAGCTTACCCTGCGCACCGAGGGGGATCACATCTACTGTACCTGCGGCATGCGCGCGCGGCTGGATGCCCGCTATCGCATGCATGACGTGCCGTTTCACACCATTCTTCAATGGTATGACTGGCAGATCGGGCAGGTCGACCTTGCTTGCGACGTGTTAGAGACCGATGCCATTTTAGGTGCCGTGAACGAAAAAGGGAATATGGATGAAAATGCCGGCCAAGCGCACGTGCGCATGGATCGAGAGACCTTTACCTTAGAGGGTACGCTGTTTGGCCAGCCGATCGCGGTCTCTCGCCGCACGGTCGATATCACCGCCTTCCCCACCACGGTCGGCAAGCATTTTGATATTTATCATAACAACAAACTGGTTTATATCTTTCCGCAGCCGGATACGCGCATTGCGGTCAAATGGGTCGCGTACCTTGATCGATTGGTAGAAGAAGAGAAGCAAAAAGCGCTTGCAAAAACTTGACAGACGGTGTTTTTTATAGTATAATACGAGTATTAAAGTCGAAAAAGAAAGGATTTTTCCATGGAAAGAACATATATTGCTAATCTGCCTGCTGATCAGGTCAGCCGTGCCTCGGGCTTTGTAGACACCATTCGCCAAATGAAGTGGGGTGCCTTCGTCGTTTTGCGCGATACCACCGGCAAGATTCAGGTAACCGTTGATAAGGCTACCATTCCTGAGATCGTTACCGTAACGCCGCATTCGGTTTTGTCGGTTGTTGGTACGGTAAAGGAAAACCCCTCTGTGCGCCTGGGCGGCAGAGAGATGATGGCCGAGAGCATCACGATCGAGTCGTTGGCTGAGGCGCTGCCGATCCAGAACGATTCTGAGATCGAGGCGCGCATGGACTACCGCTGGATCGACCTCCGCCGTGAGGAGAACCAGCTGATGATCAAGGTGCAGACCACGCTGGTCAGCGCCCTGCGCGAATTTTTGCTGGAAAAAAAGTTTGTTGAGATCCATACGCCGAAGCTGATCGGCGCCGCCTCTGAATCTGGCTCTGACGTGTTTGAGGTCAAGTATTTTGATACCAATGCCTACCTCGCACAGTCGCCTCAGTTCTATAAGCAGATGGCCATGGCTGCAGGTCTTGAGCGTATCTTTGAGACCGGCCCGGTATTCCGTGCTGAAAAGTCCTATACCAACAAGCACGCTACTGAATTTTCCGGCTTTGACCTCGAGTTCTCGTACATCGATTCGATGTATGACGTTATGAAGATGGAGGAGGAGCTGCTGACCTACGCCCTGGCTAAGGTCAAGGAGGCGCACGGTGATGAGATCGTTCGTCTGTACGGCGAGGAATACGCCGTAAACGTGCCCACCACGCCCTTCCCGATCATCAAGCTGAAGGATCTTTACAAGGAGCTGGAGGAGCGCTATGGCTACTCGGTTCCCGAATCCATGCACGGTGACCTGACCACCGATGCCGAGCGACTTTGTGCTCGCTTCGCGAAGGAAAAGTATAACCACGAATTCCTCTTCGTCATTGATTATGACGCGAAGGAGCGCGCCTTCTACCACATGCGTGATGAAAACGGTGTACCCCAGGGTTATGACCTGATCTGGCGCGGTGTCGAGATTACCACCGGTGCCCAGCGCGAGCACCGCTACGAGGTGTTGAAGGCACAGGCAGAGGAAAAGGGCCTGGCACAGGATGTAGAATTCTACCTTCGCTTCTTCCGCTACGGTTGCCCGCCGCACGGCGGCTTTGGTCTGGGCATTGACCGCCTGACCATGCTGTTCCTCGGCTTGTCGATCAAAGAGGTGCAGTTCCTCTTCCGTGGGCCTAACCGTCTCACCCCGTAAGGCTAAAAGTATCGGGCAGAACGCATTTGCGTTCTGCCCGATTTTTTTTGTTATGCTTGCGAGGCTTTCTTGCGCTCGATCGCGTTTACGATCAGGCGGTACAAGGCAGTTAGGCCAAGGTGTAGGGGAATGACCAGCGCCAGCAAAACTGCCGTAAGCAGCAGCACCGGCACCGACAGGGTAGAAACGCCAAAGATCTCGCCGCCCAGCACCAGGCCGTCGATCAAAATGCCGCCGGCAATGCAAAGGGCAGAAAGGCCAACGCAGGCCGCGCGAATGCGGTTGAACGGATGGCACAAAAAGATCAGGTTCATAAACGCCGTCAGCGTAAAGACCAGAATTACCAACGTGTGCGCAGCAGAGCTGGTGTCTGCCGGCAGACCAAGGCTGAACAGGCGGCTGCAGAGCATCGCTAATAGGATATTGATCAAAATCGTTAGCCCATAGGGGATGCATTGCTTGAGCACCGAGGTTAAGAATCGCCCCTCGATCAGGCTGTGGTTAGGCTGGAAGGTTAGCACCACCGAGGGAATGGCGATCACGAATACCTCTACCATCACCAGTGAAGAGGGGGAAAGCGGATAGGTCTCTGTTAGAACGATGCAGATAAAAGAGAGCATGATCGAGACCAGCGTTTTCATCAAAAACAGGGTAGAGGAGCGCTGTACGTTGTTAACCACCTGCCGTCCCTCGCGCACAACGCTTGGCAGGGTGGCAAAGTTATTATCCAGCAGCACGATATTCGAGATGTTGCGTGCTACGCCGCTGCCGTCAGCCATCGCAATGCTGCAATCGGCCTCCTTCAGCGCCATCGCGTCATTCACGCCGTCACCGGTCATAGATACTACGTAACCTCTGCGCCGTAGCTCCTTGACCAGGGTCAGCTTCTGCTCGGGCGTTACGCGACCAAATACGGTATAATCGTCAGCCATGGCAATTACCTCTTCCTCGCTCTTGCCATCCAGCGAGGCAAAGCGCTCAGCATCCGCAACGCCAACGCGCTTGGCAATGGCCGAAACAGTGACCGGGTTATCGCCCGAGATGATCTTGATATGCACGTTGTTTTTCACAAACCAGGCAATTGTATCCGATGCCTCTGGGCGTATGTGATCCTCTAGGATCACCAGCGCAAGCGGTTTCATGTCTGCCGGCAGCTGATCCTCAGCCGTCTCGGTTGAAGAGCCAGCCAGCATCAGCACGCGCTGCCCGGCCGCCGCGTAGGCGTTGATCTGCTGCTGCAGCGCCGGTGCCAGCTCGCCGACCGAAAGAAATTCCGGTGCGCCGATGGCGTAGGTGCCACGCCCCGCAAAGGCGGTGGCCGTGTACTTTCTCTTAGAAGAGAAGGGGATGTTGTAGGAAACGGTAAGCGGCTCCTCTACCTTGTAGTACGCACCCAGCGCATCCGAGGTAAAGTTTTGCGTGCTTTGCGCCGCCATGATCGAGGCGATCAGGTTGCTGCATTCGCTATCCGGCAGGTCGCAAAGCGCCACCTGCTCGACCACGCGCATGGTACCATCGGTAATCGTGCCGGTCTTGTCTAAGCACAGCATGTTCGTGCGAGAAAGCATTTCAATGCTGTAGGTATCCCGCACCTGCGCCTGCTTGCGTGCCAGCTTCAGCACGCCAAAGGAAAGGGCAACGGTAATCAGCAGATACATGCCGGCTGGGATCATGCCTACCAAGGCCCCTGCCGTTTTCAGCAGGGCGGTATCCATCACCTTATCAGCCTGGAAGTAGTTGTTCAGGCAAAGGGCCACCGCTACCGGGCCAATAAAGATGGCAATATAACGGATCAGCTTGTTCATATCGCGGAACAGGTAGGATTGCGGTGCCTTGACCGATTTGATCTGTCGCGCGATCGACTGTATGTAATTGTCCTGCCCAACGCGCTCAACCCGCGCACGGCAGCTGCCAGAGATGATATAGCTGCCGGAAAGCAGCATATCGCCCGGCTTCTTTTTTATGGCATCCGATTCACCCGTCAGCATGCTCTCATTCAGCTCCGGCATGCCGTCCAGCAGGATGGCATCGGCCGGCACCTGCTCGCCGGCGGAAAGCAGGATCACGTCGTCTAACACCAGATCGTTAGAATCGATCGAAGCGACCTGGCCGCCACGCACGGTGTCTACCCGTGGTGCCGTTACCAAATTCAACTTCTCTAAGGTGATCTTGGCGCGGATCTCCAGCACCACGGCGATCAGCGTGTTCATAATGATCGTAAAGGTAAAGAACAGCTCGCCATATGCCTGCAGCGCCAAAATAACGGCGATGATGATCGCCCAGATCAGGTTAAAGAAGGTGCATACGTTGTCCTTCAAGATCTTCCAAACCGGCTTGGCCGAGGGGCGCTTTATATAGTTGGTATACCCCTCTGCGATGCGACCCTTTACCTGCTCGGCCGAAAGGCCGATATCAGGCTGTGGTGTGTATCGTGCAGGGGGCGTTGTTTTGCGGTGTGGCTTTTTCATATCCATCCTCCGTGGCCGTGTATGTTACCTATTATAGTATATACGCCCCGAAAAATCAAGCATATTTCTATGAATATCTGCAAAAAAGCAGGACAAAAACACTTAAAGTATGCTATAATGAAACGGGGGAAAGAGGATGAAGAAAACACTGTTGTACAAGGGGCGGGAGATTTCTTACGAATTGTACCGCAAGCCCGTGAAAAATATGAACGCCCGCGTGCGGCAGGATGGTAGTCTTGCCGTTTCTGCGCCGCGCCTATGCACCCAGCAGCAGATAGAGGGCTTTCTTTTAGCCTACATGCCGCGCCTTTTGCGTGCCATGGATGCTATTGCGGAAAAGCGGCAGCGTGCACCGGCGCAGCTGGCAGACGGGGGCATTGTCATGGTACTGGGGAGTCCGCACCGGCTCCATCTTCTGCGTGATACAGCACGCCGCACGTGGCAGGAAGATGGTGAGATCCATCTGGCCATCCGCCATCAGGATGGGGAAAAGCAGTATGCCACCCTGCTGCAGACCTATATTGCAGGGTACGCCAAGCAGGTGATCGGCGCCGTTTTTGACCGACTTTACGCGCAGCATTTTGGTGGCCTGTTCGCCCGGCCAACGGTGCACTACCGGCAAATGGTCTCGCGCTGGGGCAGCTGCTGCCGCCAAAAGGCAAGCATCACCCTGAATACAAGACTTCTGCAGGTGCCGATGCCGGCGTTAGAATACGTTGTGCTGCACGAGCTGGTGCATATGCTACACCCCGATCATTCACGCGCCTTTTATTCCGCGCTGGCCGCGCGCATGCCGGATCACCAGGCGCGCGCCGCTGCTTTGCGGTCGATCGATCTTCGCCTGCCACCTTGGCAATAAAAAACAGACAGTCATGGCTGTCTGTTTTTTTGCGCTTTTGTGAAAGGTGGTGCGCCGGTTAGCCTGGCCTGGTGGCAAACGGTTATTGCACACTCTTTCCACCGTCAACAAAGATGCTCTGACCCGTGATGTACCGCCCCTCCTCTGAACAGAGCAGGGAAATGATTCCCGCACAATCCTTTGGCTCACCGTAAAAGCCAACAGGAATGCTGTCGGTCACCTTTTGGGCATATGTGGGGTCGGAAAGAGCCTCTACGTTTCTGTCTGTGTAGATCACGCCGGGGGCTACGTTGTTCACCGTAATGCCATCCTTTGCTAATTGTAGAGCAAGTGATTGCATCATATTGGTCTGCGCCGCCTTAGAGGCAGAATAGACCAGCATATCGGGGTGCGGCTTTTCCTCTTGCACCGAGCCAATCGTAACGATTCTGCCCCACCCATTTTTCCGCATATAAGGAACGGCAGCTTGCATAAGAAGCATCGAAGAAATAAAATTGCAGTTGAGCTGGTCATAGCACGCCTCGGTTGTGATCTCTTGCCACGGGGCACGGTATTGCACGGATGCATTCAAGATCAGAACGTCAACCGAGGCAATCTGCCCGGCAAGGCGCTTCGTTTCCTCCAGGCAGCATAGATTGGCTGTAGCGATCTCCGCCACGCCGCCGCCCTGCTCAATTTCCTTCTGCAGGCGTTTTATCTGATCACTCTCGCTGGCACCGTGAAGGATCACCCGGAGCCCGTCTGATGCCAAGCGGAGCGCAATGGCTTTGCCAATGCCTCTTGACGAGCCGGTAATAAAAGCAGTTTTCATGCGCCACCTCTTTAAAGTGCGGTTTGCGTATCGTTTGGATCGCCGTTTCTTGCAAGGTCGTATTCCTTCGACCAATCAAGATCGCGATATTCTTCCCCTCGTGGGTCGTTTTTAATCCAGTCAAGAAGCAGGTCAAGCATCTCCTCTGACCAGGTGTTTTTATCAATCTGTGCCGTGGTGAATTTGCCCTGGCAGATCATTTCAAAACCAAAATCGTCCTTAACGTGTGTCTTGGCAGCCCCCTCAACAACGTCGGCAACAAGATGCGCGGGGATAAACAGAACACCCCCACCCGCGCCAAACACAACGTCGCCGGGCAGACATACGGCACCGCCGAAGCTGGTGATGTCATTCCAATCCTTCATCACAAATTCTCGGATCGGCGTGGGGTCGATCCCCCTATAATACACTTGAACGTCAGGCACCTTTTTCATCTGCTCAACGTCGCGTATACCGCCCCAGATGACAGCGCCCCCCGTCTTTGTGCGATTGTGGATCGCCGTGGTAAGATTGCCGCCAAGGAAGGTGCCCTTGTAAATTTTATCGTACATATCGCAAACAACAACGTCGCGCTCAACGAGGGAATCGACTACCCATTGATTATAATTTCCCTTGAGCCCGTCCTCTGCACCGCGATTGAACTGCACCTCATGTAGATCGGGGCGGGTGGGGGCATACGTGCAGGTCACCGCACGCCCGACCAGCTTTCTGCCATCATCGTGGAGCGCCAGTAGGGGCGCTTCTCCGCCGCCAACAAACTGATGCTCGTAGCCGAGCACGAATATCGGCTTCCATACCTCCTCCAGTGTCATGCCGTACAGGGCATCCAGGTATTTATCCGCTACCCTCGGCCGTCCGTCAGGAAAGCGCTCGCCCTTCCAAAGCGGCGTAAGTGCAATAATTTTATCTCTATCGTTGAAATTCATATCATCAGCTCCATATTCTATCGTTTGAAAATTCCTTGTTCCACTCGTCGGTCGGCTCAAAATACCCCGGGATGTTGGGGTTGATATGCTGGCGCAGGACCTCTTCGTTCAGGTCGTCAAAGCCTAGCCCCGGCTTCTCGGGAACCTTGATAAAGCCGTTCTTAAAGATCGGGTTGCCTATGCCCGTTACCATATCCGCCCACCATGGAACGTCTACCGAATGAAATTCAATGGCCAGCACGTTGTGCATGGCTGCGGCGGCATGAACAGCTGCAAGGCATGCCACAGGGCTTTCCGCCATATGAATAGCCGTTGCTACGCCATGCTCATCAGCAATGTCGGCAATCTTCTTTAGCTCCAGCGCGCCGCCACAGGTAAGTATATCGGGGTGAATAACCGATACGCCACCGGCTTTGATGAGTGCTTCAAAGCCCTCCTTGAGGTAGATGTCCTCGCCGGTACAAATGGGAATGGTTGTGCTGTTGCGAAGACGAGTGTACTGGTCAGTATACATCCACGGAACCATATCCTCGATCCACGCAAGGTTGTATTTTTCCATTCTGCGTGCAAAGCGGATGCAATCCTCTACGCAAATGTGACCGAAATGGTCAACCGCTAAGGGGATTTCGTAGCCGATTACCTCGCGCACCTCCTTGACATAGTTTTCAAGGAAATCTAGACCTTTTTCCGTAAGGTGAATGCCCGTATGCGGGTGCGCGGTGGTTACGATGGAATAGCTCTTCTGGTGCCTTACCATATCTGCCGTCACGCTGCCGCCTTGCACGTTAAGAATGTGCGAGGCGTATTTTTTCATATCGTCAATGAAGCCGAGTGGGGCATTGATCGTTCCCGGCTCGTCAAGAAGCAGGCCTATCCCAAGATCCATTTTGAGGAAGGTGAAGCCCATATCCATCCGCTTTTTAAGCGCCAGCCCCATGTCACGCCCCGTGTGCTTGCCGTCAACGTCGGTGTCGCAATATACGCGTATCTCATCGCGAAACTTGCCGCCAAGCAGCTGATAGAGCGGCACACCGTACGCCTTACCTGCAAGATCCCAAAGCGCGATCTCAATGCCGGATACACCGCCGCCTTGCCGAGAGGGGCCGCCGAATTGCTTGATCTTGTGGAATATCTTGTCTACGTTGCAGGGGTTTTCACCGAGAATGCGGCTTTTAAGCATAAGAGCATAGGTTTTTGAGGATGCATCACGCACCTCACCAAAGCCGCAAATACCTTGGTTGGTATCGATTCGAAGGATCGTACAGCGCTTTGGTGCGCCGTCTATATCGACAAAGCGCAGGTCGGTGATGCGAAGATCGGTTGGGTTTGAGCAATGGTTCATACTGCTGCCTCCTAAGCTTTTCTTTTTCTATCATAGCATACGCTGGCTTAAAAGGACACTTGTTTTTCGATAAACAAGGTTGACTTTTCGAAACAGTCTTGCTATAATAATGAAAAAAGACGAAAGGGAAAGTTCAATGCTTTTTGAAAAAGAAACGCTTGCATTCAATATATTGGATGTGCTGGAACTGAAGCAACGAAATGTCCATATGCTAAACAGCGGGCGCAATTTTCACGCCCTGTCCTTTCGCTTTTGCAGTGATGCCGTCTTAAAAAGCGAAACTAACGCGTACCCTATGCAGGGCAATGAAGTATGCTATGTTCCTGCACGCTTGGATTACAGCAGGATTGCCGGTGTAGATGAATTGATCGTTGTTCACTTTGAGCTGGTCAACTATAAAACGCGAGATATTGAGCATTTTGTCCCGCAAAAAAAGGAGCGGTTTGCTGCTTTGTTTCAAAAGATCTTACAGCTTTGGCGGCGCAAGGATGCCGGCTACAAGTACCAGTGCTCGGCTGTGCTGTATGAGATATTTGCTGAATGCTACGCACAGCACTACAAGCAGGAGCAGCATCTGTCAAGAATCGCTGCATCGGTCGAGTATATGAATCAGCATTATCAGGAGGCGGACCTTTCAATTACGGAGATTGCTGAAAAATCCTATATGAGTGAGGTCTATTTTCGCAAGATTTTCCAATCGGAGTATGGAATGTCTCCTAAAAAGCATATCATCAGCCTGCGTATACAGCATGCTGCTGGGTTGATCTCTACGGGATATTATTCGCTAAAGGAGGTCGCCTATTTGTCTGGGTATACCGACTATAAATATTTCTCTGTTGAATTCAAAAAGATCATTGGTGTGTCGCCGTCAGAGTATTTATATAACTATTCTGAATAAAAGCAAAATAAAAACCGCCCTGCCATGTGCAGGGCGGTTTTTTGTTCGTTGCTTAGTCGCTTACGTAAGGAAGCAGGGCAACCTGGCGAGCACGCTTGATAGCGGTGTTCAGATCGCGCTGATGCTTTGCGCAAGTGCCGGAAACACGGCGGGGAAGGATCTTGGCGCGCTCAGAAATGAACTTTCTCAGCTTCGCAACATCCTTGTAATCAATGCCGTCAACCTTGTCCACACAGAAGATGCAAACCTTCTTCTTTCTGTGTACAGGGCGGAAGGGACGTGCATTTTCGTTATTTCTGTCCATGAAACGGTCCAAAACCTTTCTGACCCCAAAATACTAAGTGTACCTACCAAGCCGGGAGTCTGGCAGGGTGGGTACCGATAAAATCGGTAGAATGCCTTGCAAATTAGAAAGGCAGATTGTCGTCGCTTGTAATTTCCTCAAAATTGTTGTTCTCGCTGCTGTTGTAGGCAGGAGTACCGTAAGAGGCGGGCGTGTACTGATTGCCAGCGGCATTGCCGCCTGCGGCGCTATTCTCGCCCCCCTTCGAATCGGCGAAGGTAACCTCGTCGGCTACGATAGAGGTAGAATAGTGCTTTACACCCTGCTGGTCAGTCCAGTTATCGTTCTGGATCTGGCCACACACCAGGATCGCGCGACCCTTGGTGAAATAACGAGCGACAAACTCGGCAGACTGACGCCATGCAACGATGTTAAAGAAATCGGCAGGAGTCTGACCCTGTTCATTGCGGCCGAAGCGACGCTGTACCGCAATGGAAAAGCGGCAGACGGAAACGCCGGAGGGCGTCTGCTTCAATTCCGGATCTGCGGTAAGATTACCAACCAGAATGACCTTGTTAAAACTTGCCATGATTTTCCGTCCCCTTTCACATTCAAAAATTATGCCTCAGCTTCTGCTTCAGCAACGGGAGCCTCTTCTGCTGCGGGAGCGGCTTCGGGAGCCTTCTCTTCAGCAACAGGCGCTACGTAACCGTCAGAGCGAACAACGATGTTGCGCAGAATCTCATCGGTAATACCGAATACACGATTCAGCTCCAGCGGCAGGGTAGCCTCGCTCTTAAAGTTAACAAGCACATAGTAACCCTCAACGTGTTTCTCGATCGGGTATGCCAGTCTGCGCTTGCCCCACACGTTCACGTTCTCAATGGTACCACCATTGTCCGTGATCAGCGTGGTAAACTTGTTCATTACAGCCTCGGTTGCCTCTTCGGACAGATCGGGCTTGATAACGAACAGAGTCTCGTAAGAACAAATGACCTTCTCCATTCTGATTACACCTCCTTATGGACTTTTGGCCGCCGCGTGGGCGGCAAGGAGTGGGTTGATAGATCAACCTCACTATTTTGTTATTCTATCATATTCTTTTTCTCTTGTCAAGGGATTTTTTAGAGAAAAACAAATATTTTGCTGATTTACTTCTTTTTGCGGAAAATGCGGCACCACGCCCTCTTGATCTTGCCGGCCACGCGGCAGGTAAATGCCGCCAGGCCGCATGCCATGCGCTTGATCCTTTTCCAAATTGAGAGACAGACGGATTTGAAATGCATCCAGGTAGTTTCAGATTCGTCATAATCCGGCAACTCTTCTTGATCCGCTTCGGGCGCGGCGCTTTCGGTGGGGGCTTCCTCCTCTGGGCAGCCCTCCCCCTCGCAGATGATAGGCGCCCCGTCCGGCGAAAGGGGAACCCCCTTTTTGCGCAGCCGGCGGTTTAGGAAGGCGCGCACCTCGGTCGCTACAGAGACCCATATCGGCACCGCTAAAATAGCACCCATGAAGCCGAAATATTGATTAAAGAGCAGCACGGCAGCCAGGGTGACACCCATGTTCGGCCTGAGTCGCTTGCTCAGCAGGCTTCGTTCAATGAGAAACTGCTCGGTCAGGTTGATCAGCAGCAGGATCAGGACAAAGATCCAGGTAACCTCGGGCTGCACGATCGCAATAATCACGGTGCACAGCAGCGCCGCTACGAACGGGCCGAAAAAGGGAATAATATTCAGCACGAATACGATCAGCGAAAGTAAGGGGTAGAAGGGGATGTTCAGCGCCCACGTCAGCAGATAACAAAGAACGCCCAGCAAAAAGGAGCAGAGGATGCGCGCAGAAAGAAACTCAAACACGTTACTGTATAGCCGGCGGAAGAACCTGGCCGACCAGGTGCGGAAGCGATCGGGTAATACCGCGGCGGCAATTTTGCGCGTAATGGCTGCAATGGTATTGCGAGAAAGCAGGAAGTAAAAAGAAAGGATCAGCGCCACGATCACGTCAGAGGTACTGGTGATCACCACCGTCAGCACGTTGACCAGGTTGCTAGCAAAGCTGCTGAGGTAGCCGGAATATTCAACCAGCAGGTTGTTGATAAATTCCTGCGCTGTCTGACCGGAAACGCCTACGATAGAAACGATCAGGTCATAAATAAAATCGTTCTTTTGCAGCAGCGCCAGCAGGGAATTGACGTACCCTGTCAGGGTCGATTGTAGCTGGTCGTAGTTCTGGTTCAACATGGGAAGGATCGAAACGATGACAATGCCGACCAGAATCAGGGCGATCAGATAGGCAAGCGACACCGCCGTGGCGTGCAAGGGAAAGGGGCGCCAGGTCTTATGCAGCCGCCGTTCGGCAAAGCGAGACAGCCCCTTTTCCAGCACGCTGCAAAGTGGGAACAGCACCAAGGCGATCAAAATACCAAACACAACACTTTTAGCGGAGAAGAGAAGAAACAGCGCAATGTCCCATATCCGCCCTAAGTTCAGAATGGCGAAGGAAAAGAGCAGCGTGGCTAACAGAACGAGCAGAACGTAGATCGCAATGGTGGTATATTTATCATTCATCCACTTCTTCATGCGCTTCCTCCATTTCTGCAGCCTCTGGCAAGCATACTGGTGTCTCTTGCGTGAGGCTTTCCTCTGTCATGGTAATGCCCTCGTAATAGGAAAGGGCAATGGGGCGTCCCTTTTTCTGCAGATGGCGGTTGACCAGATCGCCCACCATACGGTAAATGACAGAAAATAGCGGCACGCCGATAAACCAGCCGATCGGGCCAAAATATGCCCCCATCAGCATAATGGCCGTGATAACCCATACCGAGGCAAGACCGGTGGCCGAGCCAACGATCTTGGGGCCGATAATATTGCCATCCAGCTGCTGAATGGCGATCAGGATCACAAGGAACCAAAGGGCCATGATCGGGTCCTTCATCAAAATAATGAAAAAACTAGGTATTGCGCCGATCACGTAGCCAAAGGCGGGAATAATGCTGGTTACGCATACGATTGCGCTGATCAGCGGATAATAGGGCATTTGTACGATTGCCAGCACGACGAAGGTGATCACCCCCACGATGAAGGAATCGATCAACTTGCCGATAATAAACTGGCCAAAGGCGCGGTCGGCAAACAGAAGCGCCTCGCGCGCACCACGATAGACACGGCGCGGGAATATGGCCAGTGCTATCTTTTTCACCGTAGCAGAAAGTGCTTCCTTGTGATAAAGCATAGAGGCGGAAAGCAAAATGCCGATCAGAACAACGCCTGCCGTCTCCAGCAGCTGCAGGCTAAGGGTGCCAAGCTGTGCAGTCAGCCAGCCAAGCGCGGTAGAGATAGCCGCCGCAATGTCAGAGGGGTGGATGAGATTGGCTAAGCCGTCATAGCTCTCACCAAAGATGCCCGTATCACGGATCCAGCCGTCAACACGCTCGGTCAGCAGGTTGATGTATCTAACGATATTGCTGCTAAAATCCTGGTAGTTATAGGTGATCTGCGGTACGATCATGAACGCTAAAACGGCAATGATCGCCGAAAGGAAAAGATAAGTCAACAGCAGGGAAAGAACCCGAGCCAGGCGCTTGCGATCCTGCAGCCGCTTCAGCAGCCGCCGCTCGGCATAGCGCACGATCGGGTTGCAGATATAGGCGAAGGCCATCGCAAAGGTAATCGGGCGCAGCACGTTGACAAAACGCCAAAGCTGCCCCATGATGAAGGGAATATTGATGCAGATCACGACGCCCAGCATCAGCGTGGCCAGCACGATAAAGGCGTAAATGGCGATCGACGTATAGCGATCATTCTTCTGAAAGCGCAGCATAGGCACCGTCTCCCTTCTTAAAAATATCTACACAATTTATTATACAGGATTTTTCATGCGAAATCAAGTATCTGGGGCGCATGAATAAAAATAAATTGCAAAATTTGCAATTTCTTCACA
Organism: Clostridia bacterium; assembly: GCA_017621755.1. Classification (GTDB taxonomy): domain Bacteria; phylum Bacillota; class Clostridia; order Oscillospirales; family CAG-272; genus UBA1740. The sequence continues at coordinate 92,645 of JAGASL010000026.1, read as the reverse complement.
AACGTGCTATAATAATATTAGTTTTCTGCGTTGCATAAATCAAAAACCAAAAATCCGGGCAATAAAGGAGGGCAGCCTTTGGTCAACATGAACATACAAGCCAGTGCCGATGCGCAGGTAACCCGTGCGGCTTATGCAAAGATCAATCTATATTTAGATGTGACTGCCTGCCGTGAGGATGGCTTTCACGAGCTTTTAACGGTCATGCACAGCATCTCGCTGCACGATGATGTTACCGTGCGTCTTTCCCTGGGCGCGGCGCGTGATATCCGGCTGCAGGTGCGTGGCGCACGCCTGCCTCTTGATTCTAAAAACCTGGCTTATCGCGCGGCAGATGCTTTTTTTGCCAAAGCAGGGAAGAATGGTGCAGTTCAGATCCATATTCACAAGCGCCTGCCCATTGCCGCCGGCCTGGCTGGTGGTAGCAGCGATGCCGCAGCCGTTTTGTTGGCCATGAACGAGCTGGCGGGTTACCCCCTCAGGCAGGACGAGCTGCTCTCCCTGGGCGCCACGCTTGGTTCAGACGTGCCCTTTTGCATGGTGGGCGGCACCCAGATCTGCCGTGGCAGGGGCGAGGAGATGCGCCCGCTTGCCTGCGGCGCGCCGCTATATATCGTGCTGGCCAACGGGCGTGAGTGGGTCTCTACACCGCGCGCCTTTGCCGCTATGGACGACTATTATCACCGCTTTGATGGCAGCGTGCCGCACGGCGGCCGGCCGGAGCGGCTTTACCGCGCTATGGCAGACGGGCGGCTGCATACCGCGGCCGATGCAGTATATAATGCCTTTGAGCCAGTGATCCTTCCTTCCTGTCCGGCAGCCACCGCGCTGCGCGCGCAGCTGCTTTCGCTTGGTGCCTATGCCGCCTGTATGAGTGGTAGCGGGCCTTCCGTATTCGGTCTGTTCCATACGCTATCGCAGGCGCGCCACGCAGCAGCGGCCATCGGCCCGCAGGCACGCGTAGCTACCTCGGCTCCCACCTCTCTATAACAAAAATCGCAGGCACCGTTTGGTGCCTGCGATTTTTATGATGCCGGCTCGCGCTTGTTACGCATGTAAAATGCTTTTCAAATACACGATCGTTTCGGCAATATCCTTTTTTTGCTGCTCGCCGGAGATCTCACGCTCGATGGTGTAGGGGCCAGTGTAGCCGCATTCCTGAAGCAGGGAAATAACCTTGGGCAGATCGGCAAGCCCCTCACCAACCTTGACCTCGCGGCCCAAATTTTTTCCATCAGTGGGGTAAAAGCCGTCCTTGATGTGCGTATTGCGCACGTATTTGCCGAATACGCGCACGGCGTCTGCCGCATTGCCCTTGCCGTAAAGAATGAGATTTGCCGTATCAAAATTGATGTAGGCGTTGCCGGTACCAATGTCCTCAATGGCGCGCAGCACGGTCACCGGGGTCTCCTGCCCGGTCTCAAATAGAAAGTTTTGCCCGCGCGATTTGTAAATATTGCACAGATAACGCAGGGCAGCTATCAGACTACGATAGTTTTCGTCACTTGGATTTTCCGGTATGAAGCCTACGTGTGTGGCAATATCGCGCACGCCGATCTTTTCGGCAAAGACAGAGGCCGCTGCCAGCTGCTCAAGCCGCATGCCACGAAAGGCAAGCGGTACTAAGCCAATAGTGTCTGGCCCGGCGGTAAAGTTCCACTCGCAGGGGCCGGTGTAGCCCGCCCACAAGAGAGAGACCTCTAACCCCGTCTCTTCCTTTGCACGGTTGATGGCGGCAGCCGTCTCATCGGTGTAAAGCGCGGGGCTCCAGATCGAGAGCTGGCAGCTTGAAAGTCCCATGTCTCTTGCGTCACGAAATTTTTCGGTAAAGGATATCCCCTCGTGTACGTTGATCATCACGCCTAAGTTCATCATATCAAAGCTCCTTTTCTGTGAATAGAGTTTGGCCTCCCTGTGCGGCGCTTGCGTCTAACAGCGCAACGATCTTCATCGTTGCCATGGCTGATTCAGGCGGGTTCTTTTTGTTTTCATGCATGCCAAGGATCACTTCGCCAAGGTAGCGGATCTCCTCTGCCATATGGTCGCATTGCTCGTATGCAAGCGTATAGACCTCGCCCCCTGCCGGGTAGACCGTGACCTGCCCTCTACCATCCCACGTGACGGTAGCCTTTTCCAGCGTTACGTGGAAGGGGCAAGAGAAGGGAAAGCCGGGTGCCTCGCACCAGCTGACCTGTGTGGTAACGAAAGGGCCGTTTTTGTATAAGAGGCGGCAGGTATAGCTTTGCTTGGGCATATCCATATCCACCGATATGGCAGATACGGCATCCGGCTCACCAAGCAGATAGCGAACCATATCCACGTCATGAACGCCCATATCCATTAAGGCACCGCCAGAGCGCTTCACGTCACGGAACCAGCCCTCAAAGCCCCAGCGCGGCAGGGCACTTAGCCGCTCAAAGCTGGCACTGATCACGCGGCCATATCGACCCTCGTCGATCAGTGCCTTCAGCGCCAGATAATTGGCGTTGAAGCGTAGGCATTGGCCAATCATCAGGTGGCGACCACATTCCTTAGCGGTGGCGATCATCTCGGCACAGTCAGCATAGGAGAGTGCCATGGGCTTTTCACACTGCACGTGCTTGCCGGCGCGCAGCATGCGAATGGCATAATCCTTATGTAGGTAGGTCGGCAGGCAGATATCTACTAAGTCGATCTCCTCGTTTGCCAGCATTTCGTCTACGTCGGTGTAAAGGTGCAGACTGCCGGTGGTCTGCTTACCATCGGCCTCAATATTGATCTTTTGCACCGCAGAAAACTGCTCGGGATCCACGTCGCATAGAGCAACGCGGTGAATGGGGAACCCCTCTTTTTCTAAAACGTCATAGCCGTGCATGTGCGCACGCGCAATGCCACCGTAGCCAAGAAGGGCTACACGTATCTCTTTCATAGCTCGCTCCTTTTTATTTTATAAAAGCTCTTGCTTTTCTTGTAGCTTCATGATACAATATTTTTGCCCGAATAGGGATACCTTTTTTTACACAATAGTTGTACTTTTTTCCAATTTTATAAAAACAGAGGGTAAAAAATGGCATATATTCGCGTGCCGCTTAAGCGGCTTGTGCGCATAAAAAAGGTCATAACCTGTTTTGCAAGAACAGAAAGCCCGGATTATCATTCTGCCATAGAAAAGCATAATTTTTGGGAAATGGTTTACCTGCGTCGCGGTCGCATGGGTTATTGCGGCGGCGAGCGGCAGGGGGTGTTAACTGCTGGGCAGGCGGTTTTTCATGCGCCAAACGTGCCGCATGGCTTATTTGGTGATGGGGTTCATTCCTATGAATTTTTTATTATATCTTTTGAAAGCGATTCGTCCTCGCTTGCCGCTCTGGCAGATCGCCCCCTGACCTTTTCGCCACCACATCGCACGTTGGTGGATGCGATTGTTGCAGAGCGAGAGCGCTGCTTTGCGCCGCTACCGATATCCCCCCTAACGCCGCTGCCCGACGAGCAGATTGGAGGCCAGCAGATGATCGGGCTATACGTAGAGCAACTGCTGATCGGCCTTTTGCGTGAGGCGGTAGGTGAGGGGGAAAGTCTTTTTTCCTCACGTGCGGCATTAGAGCGGCAGCTGGTAGCCGATATGCAGGCCTTTTTAGAGAAGGGGCTGTACGATGATCATCTGACCATGGAGGACGTTTGCAGTCAATTCCATTACGGAAAAAGTCGATTGAGCGCGATCTTTCGGCGCGCAATGGGGGATAGCGTGATGCATTGGTACCATACGCGCAAGCTGGAGGAGGCCAGGCGCTTGTTGCTGGAAAGCGAGCAGAGCATTGCCGAGATCGCCACCAGCCTGCACTTTGATAGTCCCCAGTATTTTTCTCGCAGCTTTCGTCGGTATATAGGCCTGTGTCCACGTGATTATCGCCAGGCATTTCGGTAAAAAAGAGAGCTTAGCGCTGTGCCCTCAGGGGCGCAGCGCTAAGCTCTTTTCTGCGTGGTCATTCTGCGGTTCAAAGCAGAAGCGAACTTTTTTCCTTCACAGCACAGGATTTGTACGCCAGCACATCATCCGCACGGCTGTCTAAAGAAGGTGGCAGGCCGATGGAAGGTGGATTTATGCTCCCGCGTAAAGGCCAACCAGCTTGACCAGTACATCCACCATGGTCTTCAGGCTCTTTACGGGGATGTATTCCTGCCGGCCGTGGAAATTCAGGCCGCCGGTAGAAAGGTTGGGGCAGGGCAGCCCCTCGTAAGAGAGACGGGCGCCGTCTGTGCCGCCGCGAATGGGAATGACCTTGGGCGTTACGCCGCAGGCCTGCATGGCAGCCTTAGCATTTTCGATCAAGTGCGGGTGGCGCGCAACAATCTCGGCCATGTTGTAGTAGCTATCCTTGACCGTAGCGGTGATGCAGCCACCGCCCCAGGCCTCGTCTATCTGCTTGGCAAGCGCCAGGAAAAATTCCTTTTTCTTTTCCACCTTTTCACGGTCATGGTCGCGAATGATGTAGCTGGCGCGCAGCGCCTCTACACCGCCACTCACCTCGTCTACCATGTAAAAGCCCTCGTAGCCCTCGGTGGCATCCGGCCGCTCGGCGCGTGGCAGGCCGGCGTGAAAATCGGCAAAGATATCGACCGCGTTTTTCATCTTGCCCTTGGCGCTGCCGGGGTGTACGCTAACGCCCTCGATCACCAGCTCGCCGGCTGCGGCGTTGAAGTTTTCGTATTCGATCTCGCCCAGCTCACCGCCGTCTACCGTGTAGCCAAAATCAGCGCCAAAGGCCTTCACGTTAAAGAAATCCGTTCCGCGGCCGATCTCCTCGTCTGGTGTGAAGGCTACGCGGATCTTGCCGTGCGGCAGCGCCGGATCGCTTACCAGTCGATCTAATGTTGCCATGATCTCGGCTACGCCGGCCTTGTCGTCAGCCCCCAGCAGGGTGCTGCCGTCAGTCACGATCAGCTCTTCGCCCACGTAGCGGGCAAGCTCGGGGTTTTCTGCCTCCGCAATGCGGTATTGTCCCCTCTCGTCCAGCAGAACGTCGCCGCCTGTATAGCGAATGATACGCGGCTGTACGCCACGCCCGCTAACGGCGGGCGAGGTATCCACGTGCGCGATCAGACCCAGCGTGGGCGCCCCCTCTACGTTGGCAGGCAGGGTGGCCGTCACGTAGCCGTATTCATCCATTTCCGCGGTAAGACCAAGTGCCTCTAATTCTGCCTTCAGGGTGGAAAGCAGCACTAGCTCCTCAGGGTTGCTGGGGTAGGTCTCTTCACCGGCGTGCGGGTCAGAGGGGGTGGGAATGCGAACGTAATTTAGAAAACGATCAATCACTGTCATGATATATACCTCACTTTGCCACTATTGTAGCACAATTCTCGTCGCTTTACAAGAAGGCGCTTGACTTTTTCTTTTTTTCCTGCTATACTGGCAGGGAAAGGGGAGAGTTTTTTCATGTATCAGAACGTTATTTTTGATTACGGCAACACGCTTGCCGCTTATATTGAGCGGGATATTGCCCGCCGCTTTGTGCCAGACGAGGCGGATGCCGCCCTGTTTGGTGAGGTGTTTTTTGACCGCCTGTATTTTGACCGCCTGGATGATGGCAGCATTACGAATGAGGAATGGTTTGCCGCCGCAGCCAAGCGCCTGCCAGATCGCCTGCACCCCGTGATGAAGGCCGCGGCCGACGGCTGGTATCGTACCCTGCCGGATATTCCCGGTATGGGCGCCGTGGTTGCCCGCCTGCGGGCGGCCGGCAGGGGGCTTTACCTGCTTTCCAACATCTCACGCGAGTTTGCTGCCAACGCGCACGAGCTGCCTATTCTACAGGGCTTTCACGGCATGGTCATGTCTGGCCCCTTAGGCATCGTGAAGCCGGAGCGGGGAATCTATGAGCATCTGCTGCAAGCATACCATCTTGACCCGGCCACCTGCGTATTCGTGGACGATCGCGCCATCAATATTGAAGGTGCCCGTGCCGCCGGTATTGCCGGCTACCTGTTTGATGGGAACGCCTCTCGCCTGATGGATTTTTTGTTTTCGTAATGAAAAGAACCGAGGAAAATTCCTCGGTTCTTTTTTTGAATCAGGCTTCGTGCCAGTTAACGGCAGGGGACATGGCAGAGGCGGACCAGCCGCTCTTCTGCTTGCTAACGAAGTACAGGCAGTCGCCCTTGGCCAGCGTCAGGCCGGAAAGGCTGTTGCTGATGCTCATAATGGCCTCTAGCGGGTCGCTGCTGGCTGAGAGGGTGTACCACTTGCTGGCATCATCATAATACGAAGCATTGCCCTTGCTCGGCCAGATCATCTCGTTGTTTTTGAAGATGGCAATATAGCCGTCGTTGTAGCCGTTTCCATCGCCGCTGGCCGGTGTGAGCAGCGAGGTCAGCGAAACGTCTACCGTTCCTGCCTTGGGGGCTGTATAGCGGATCACGCAGTTATATTTGCTTTGTGCTGCCGTGCGATATTCGCTGCTGGCAAAGAAGCCGCCGTATTTACTGAACACGTTATTACCACTCGTATAGCTCGTGTCGCCGATCCACCCGCCAACGTACTTGGAAAATACGCTAAAGGAGGGCATGGAATATGAGTAAACATAACCCAAAACCGATTTTTTTACCGATTCGCTGCTCATGTACCCCATCTGCCAATTCCCAGGGTAGGTAACGCTGTCACCGCTGATAACGGGCATGCTGTTGGCAAGCGCATCCAGCGAGGCGCTGGAGGTTACACCGGTCACGTCTGTACCGTAGATGTTTGAGGCGTTCGTGTACAGGAAGCGCCCTGCGTTGGTGGTAGCGCCGGTGGGATAGGTGTTTCCATTGATCTCTATGCCGTTGGCGCAGAAGATGTGAATAGCAGGGGCATAATCATTGGCTACGGTATAGCCCTTTCTGGTACCAAAATCGTTGTTTTCGATCAGAATATCCTTGGCCGAGTTCACGTAGACGGCGTAGCTGGTCGTGCGGTCAACAAATCGGTTGCCGGTGATGTTGATGTTCTTATATAGCAAATAATCATCGTCTGCCTTGCTGCCAAGACCCGTGATCGAGATCGGGCTGTAGAGATCCTGGTTTTTGAAGTAGCCCGTGTGCTTGATCAGGTTGTTCTGCACGTCCAGATTTTCGGTAACGCCGGATTCACCCCAATAGATCTCGTACAGGATGGCCACCGCGCTCATGCCAATGTTCTCTAACGTGCAGTTTTTGATGGTAGAGTTTGAGGTCTTGATCAGCAGGCCGCGCGAACGAATGTTGCGTACCACGGTGTTATCAAACGTAAAGCCGGTCGATGCCATGCTCATGTTGTCAATAAGCACCTTGTTCTTGTTTTCCCAGTGGTTGGCCGTGAGATCATAGCCTGTCAGCGCCGACCGATTGACGGCAGAGGTGGCTACGGTAACACTCTTTAGCTGTACCGTATTGCTGGCAGCGCTCGGTAGGCCTATGGCAGCCCAGTCTACAGAAATACTACCGGCGCCAACGGTGGCGGTGAGCGCCTCTGTATCGCAAACCAGCTGGCCGGCCGAGGTGTAGACGTATACGCGATCACCTACGGCAAAATCATGGCATAAGCCGTTTGCTGTGCGGTTGCCTTGCCCATAGGAATACTCTGAGAGGTTGCCCTTGTAAACAATGGTCGTGGTGCCGTTGCCGTTATCCGTTACGCTGTGCAGGCGGCCATGCGTATGGTTTTGGTTGGTGCCGTCATCACACATGTTTTCGAAAAGGCAAGAGATCGCCTTCGAGCCCTCCTTGCACTTTGTGGTGTGTGTGGCATCGATCGAGCCAATGTGGGGCAGAGAGCCGCGGTAGTTGCCGTCAGCATCGATGGCAAGCTCCAGCGCGACACCATAGGTGCTTTCCAGCATCTTGTAGTGGTCATATACCTCTTTAGAAATGATAGGCCCGTTCTTTGTGGTGTCCGCTACGCGGTAATAGCTGGTGGCCGTTCTGTTGGTCCCCTCGACAAAGGCAAAGCCGCCGGAATTGCCATATAACGTCATATCACGGAAGGTCACGTCACCTGAATTGTGGATAGAAACGGTGGTTCCGCTATTGGTTGAACGGCAGGTCAGAATATCACCCTTGGCGATCGTGTTGTACACACCGCTGCTAACAGCCATATTCATAGTGCCATCCGCATTCTTGGAAATGCTGCTAAAGCCTGTGTCGCAATAGGCGTAGAAGGTTCCCGCACGCTGCGCACCCATGCCGGTGGTGTTATAGTAGGAAGCATTTGTATTGCCAAATTCGTTCAGCATGCCAGCCCCAGTTACAACCAGCAGCGTATTGTCGGCCAGCTTATCCAGCACGTATACCTGACCGCAGGATTGCTGCGCAAAGCCCAGCGTCAAGCCGTGGAAGGTGAGATTGCTACAGCCATTGATGGAAAAGATGGCGTTCAGGTAGGACTGCTGCTCGGCCATGGCGCCAAAGGCATAAACGTTCTTGTTTTGCCAACCGTTTACCGCTTGGTTGCCGTACACCCTGTATACGCCAGGTGCAATAATCACCTCGTCCGCGCTCTTCATGCACTCGGTCAGATAGGCGGCAAAGCTCTTGCCGGCACCGTCTGCCGTGCGCACGGTTTCCTTGCGCGGGTGGTAGAGGAACTGGTCGCGATCTACGTGTGGCAACAGGCTTTCATCAGCACCTACGGCCAGGCGAGCATCCACGTCGGTTACGTCATCACCGTTTTTGTTTGCGTTGTTAGAGTCGGTTACCGCTGCCTCTGTGTTCAGGTCTGCCAGCAGGTAGTTGTTGTCCTCTAAGGTCAGGCGGCCGCTCAGCGTATTGCTGACAACGTACATATTTTCACCTGTCTTGACGGTCAACGAGGTGGCGGTGTTCTTCAGTAAAACGGTGTTGTCGCAGTCTTCACCAAGAATGCTGCCGGTCACGGTATTACGAGCCACCAGCGTGTCAACAGCGCCCTTCAGGTAAATGCCGTTGCCTGTGGCGGTAATGGCGCAATCGCGCAGCTCGCTGCCCGTGGTCAGCAGGGAAACGCCGTCACCGCTTGAGTGAATGGTGCTGTCCTTCATGTATATACCGATCTTGCCGGCATCCTGTACACCAAGCGTTGTCACATCCAGCGTGGCGTTTGTCAGATACACCTCAGAGGCTGTTTGATCGATCACGATGCCGGTCTCGATTGTGCCGGTAACGCTTGTTCCCTTCAAGAATAGCCGCTCGCTGTCGGATATCTCCATGCCAACCGCGGCATGGCCGGTGATTGTAATATTGTCTAAAACGGCATTTGCGGTGCTTTGTACCTGCAGGGTGGTCATATAGTAGTTGGTGCCCATCAGATGTAGGTTGGAAAGCTGCATGCCGTTTGCACCCGAAAGGACCAGCGGCTTGTCGATATAAACCGTAATGCCTTTGGCGTTGTAACTCCTATTGACATCGTTGGCGGTAAAGATCATCGATGCAGCATCCGAAATGCAATAAATGGCATTTTCGGTTACCGTGCCAGTGCGAATAGCATCGACCAGCGCCTGGGCGGTGATCAGAATGCCATCCGTTCCTTGCTCGGAAAGGTTGGCATAGTGTACGGCCGCATCCGAATAGGCAAACAGCGTGTCTACCACGTTGCAGCTATCCAGGTTGTTTGCATGGCTGCGCGCGGCATAGGTCTCCGGGCTGTAGGAAAGCACCTGGCTGTAGCCTGTGCCGTTGGTAATGCGGAAATACATGTCAGAACGCATTTTCGAGGCAGGCACGCCCTCGATCGATATACCGTAGGCCTTGTTAGAGGGGGACCACTCCGGGGTGTAGGTAAAGGCCCTTTGAAAATCGGCAGAGAGGGAAAATTCGATCTTGATGCCGTCCATCGCTGCACCGTTTTGTGCCTTCATCAGAATGCGTAGCGCAGGTAGATCGTTCAACAGTAGCGTGGCGCCGGTAAAGCCGTAATCGGCAAGGGTCGTCTCACCCGAAAGGCTTAGCTTGTTCTCGTATTCGCCTAGGGGTGTTTGTTTTTCGGCCTCGGTGAGTGCGGCGTTGGCTAGGGTGTCGATCCTGTAGTTGAAATAGGTCTGTGCCTCGGCACCGTAGTTCAGCATGGCGCAGGCCAGCTTGTACAGGGCGCTACCTTGTGCGGTGGCGCTGCCATAGTAGCTTTTGCGCAGGCTTTCGGCATAGGCCTGCACGCTGGCTGTGCGTAGCTCGCCGTATACGTAGCCATCAGCCGTTTTGCAGTATGGTCTTGCGTAAACAACGTCTGTCATCTCCTTGGCGGCTATGCCGGTATAGGTGTATACCAGCATGTTGTCTAACGGAATGGCGTCGGTATAGGCATTGGCTGCGTTGTAGGAATACTCCTCTTGCTCCTCGTTAAAGAAGAGCATGCCGTATTCCTCTGCCTTGCTTTTCAGCTCGTCTGAAAAATACGTGTAAAAATGCAGGCTGATATCGCCGGAAAGTGAGGCGGCAACAGCATCCAGATAAATGTCCGGTTTTAAGGCCATCCCGCTTGTTAGCGTGGTAAAGGCCTCGCCGTTTTTGCTGGTAGCGTGCACGGTGCCGGTAGAGGATAGAAGGGGAGAGAAGGTAACGGTGGCGTCAGCTGTGGCAGAGAAACGCATGGCCAGCACGTCACCACGGTCAAGCGCGATACCGCTGATCGGCGCGAAGGTGGTAGACGAAGCAGCATAGCTCTTGGTAGAAAGGTTTGTTACGGTGCCATCAGCACGGTAAACGGCTGCGGTAAAGGAAAGGGGGGTGTCGGTATAAAAGCTGCTGCTGCTTAGCGTGTAGGTAGCAATCAGCGGTGAGCGGAAGAGCAGCACAGTGTCATAGCCCGCCTTTACGGTCAGCCCGGTACGGCTCACCGTGCCTGCGTTTCGATTTCCGCCAAAGCAGCCGGTGGTGGCATCATACTGCGGTAAGAGGTAAACAGCCTCCTTGCCGGCTTGGCTATAGGCGGCATAATAGCCACCATGCCCCTGTAGGCCGGAAAAGCTCTCGGCCATAGCATAAGTCTCACCACAATAGGCCGTGTAGGTCACACGCGGCAGCACAAATGCGTGGAAGCAGGGGTGGGTACCGTCACGCGTAACGGCGAAGGAGATCTGATCTCCCTCCTGCACAGCCACGTTCTTTAACGTCGTGTCGGCCCGCTGGGCAGCGGTGAAGGCATAGGCGGAGTTATTAGCAAGATTGTTCGGGGTGGAAAAATTCTTCCACGCGCTACCCGTTGCCGGATAGATCTTCTCGCCGTTTTTGAAAATGGCAAAATCCAGTCCAAAAATGCAATTGCTGTAGCCGCCATCGTTTTGATTCCAAATGGCTAAGGCATCCAGCGAAAGCGTTACCAGGCCGGCCTTTTCAGCCGTATAGGTAATGGCGGTGGCGTAGGTGTCAACCACGATGGTACGCGTCAGGTTGCCGATGTAGGTGCCATCACTCGTGACACCGTGGGAGCGGGAAAGATACATGCCGCCATATGTCCACGGGTCGCCGCTGGTGGCGTTGCCCGTGCGGCAAAGAATGTTATAGTTATCCTTGGTCCAAAATTGCCGATAAGTATTCAGGTTTTTAGGGTCGCTGACCGGAAAATAGCCCACTGTATAAGGCCCGGGGTAGCCGGTGAAGGATGTGCCCGAGTAGGTAGGCTGGTAATCCTTAAAGGCATCGTTGCGCAGCGCCTCGGCCACTGGCGCGTAATCGCTTGGCGGCAAGGCAGAGACTGCTGTGGGAAACAGCATAGAGGCCAAGCAGAGCAGGGCTAAGAATGCAAGAATTTTCTTTTTCATAAAGGTGGGTCCTTTCAGCCATTATTTTTGTTATCACGCGGGCATCCGTGCCTGCTGGGAAAGGGAATGTTCAAAGGATAAAATATTACATTTTATATTATAACATATCCGCACAAAAAAATAAAGTGACAAAAACGTAGAAAAAAAGGTGCTTTTTTTGTGCAATATGCCAGTATTTTTGCAAAAAAAGAACCGCGAAGCTTGCTTCGCGGTTCTTGGGGGGATATGAGCTTTCATGCCGAAAATCAACGGTAGGCGATGCATGGCTCGCAATAGCCCATGTTGGAACTACCGCGTGCCATGGCAAACTGGATCATATCGCCCGCCTGGACGGAAAGGTTGGTGGGGAATGCCTCATAGGCTGCAGCTGCTTCTAAGAAGCTGAATTCTAAGCTTGCGGCATAAGAGGAGCCGGAGGAGTACACGTAGTAGCCGTTTGCATCCCCTGCGTTGCTGGTTGTGGGCCAGATCTTCACACCGTTTTTGAAGATGGCAAGCTTAGCACCGTAAACGGTAGCCTTGTCTGCGCCAGAGGAAAGCCGCAGGAAAGAGACGTCAATATTGCCATTCTTCGGTGCGTGATAGGTGATCGTGGTGGCGTAATTGGCTACCAGCGCCAGACGGCCGGTTGGCATATACATGCCGCCGTGCGTCCAAGCATCTGCGTCACCATTCGTCATCAGAATGCTTTGCAGGTTGTTGAACATGGCGCCATATTTGGTGTAGGTGCCGCCCGCTAAGGGAAGGTAACCCATCGTCCAATGTCCGTTAAAGCCGTCAAACGAGCCGTTGAAGCTGGCGCCCGTGGCGGTAGGCGGCGTGTAAGAGGGCCAGTTTTCGTTGTCCAATTCAAAGGAAGAGGCTTTCTCGTTAATAATAGAAACAGAGGGGTGAATCGCCAGGTTGGACCAGCCGCTGATATATCGTGAAACAAATAAGATCTCATCGCCTGTCATAACAGCCAAGTGGCGCAGCTGGCCGGCTATCGAGCTCTTGATCTCTTCTACAGAGGAGGTGGTGGTGATTAGCTGCCAGTCACTGCCATCAGTGTAACTGCCGCCTGCCGTAGGCCAGATCATCTCACCGTTGTGGAAGATGGCAATATACCCGTTGGCTGCACCGTTGGCGCCCTCTGCCTGCGGAACAAGAAGATTCTCAAGAGCGATGGAGATGTGCGTGCATTGCGGCACGGTGTAGCGAATGGCACAATGGTAATTTGCTTGTGCGGCCATGCGGTAACCGCGGGTGGACGTGCGAATGCCGCCTCTTCCACCCCAGATCGTAATGCTATCGTCAGTAATCCAGTCATTGGGGTCATAATGCGTAAAGGGCTTGAAGGTGCTGCTACCGTCCTCCAGACAAGGTGCTTCGACGGGCAGGCTGCCAAACGTCCAGCTGCCGGGGTAGGTTACGCTGTTGGCAGAATAAACGATGGACAGGTTGCCACTGTCTGTCATTTTATCAGTGATAAGAGCAGGGATGTCGTTTCCGTATACGTTGATTGCATTTTTCAACATCAGGCGGTGCGAATAGCTGGTTACGTAGTCGGGATAAACGTTGTCGCTCAGCTCTACGTTTTTCGCGCAGCAAATAAAGACGTAGGGGGTTATGTCTGTTGCCTCGGTAGCACCCTTGGGGGCGCCGATCACGTTGCCGGTGATGGTAACGTCCTTGGCCGTGTTGATGTAAATGGCATTCTTGGTGGCGCGGTCAATAATATGGTTGCCGGTGATCGATATGTTTTTGTAAAGCAGGTAATCGTCATCCGCCTTTGTGGTGGTAAGACCAAGCACCGAGATCGGCGAGCGTAGCACCTCGTTCGGCGTAAAGTAGCCTGTGTTTACGATCTTGTTGTTCTTCACCGTCAGGTTTTCACAAACACCGGATTCCGCCCAATCAAGCTCATAGTGGATGGCAATGGCCGCCATGCCAATGTTTTCCATCGTGCAGCTTTGAATGGTCGCATTCGAGGATTTGATCAGCAGCCCGCGCGAGCGAATGTTGCGCACCAGCACGTTATCAAACAGGAAATGGTCAGATGCCATGCTCATGTTATCGATCATGACCTTGTCCTTATCCTCTTGGGTGTTGCTTTCAAGATTAAAATCAGCAAGCGGCTCGGTATTCAGGCTGGCGGTTAAAACCGTCACGCTGCGAAGCGGCGTTTCGGTACCGTATTCGCTATTGACAAACTTACCGTGATCGACCGTTGCAGAAAGCGCCTTCGTATCACAAAGCAGCTGGCCGGCCGAGGTGTAGATATAAACGCGGTCGCCTACCTGAAAGTCGCGGCAGAGTGTTTCGGGCTTTCTGTTGTTATTGCTGTAGCTTTGGCGGGAAAGCACGCCCTTATAATAGATCGTGGTGGTGGTGTCTCCGTTATCGACTACCCGGTGTAGTCGCCCCGGCGTGTGGTTCTGGTTGGTACCGTCATCACACATGTTTTCAAAGAGGCAGGAGATCGCCTGCGAGCCCTCCTTACACCCGGTGGTGTGCGTGGCATCAACAGAGCCGATGTGGGGTGGGGCACCGCGGTAATTGCCATCAGCATCAATGGCAAGCTCCAGATCAACACCGTAGGTGCTTTCCAGGCTCTTGTAGCGGTCGTATACCTCTTTGGAAATGATAGGGCCACTCTTCGTGGTGTTGGCTACGCGATAATAGGTGGTGGCGGTTTCGTTTTTTTCTTCTACAAAGGCAAACCCGCCCGAGTTGCCGTATACCGTCATATCACGGAAGGCAACGTCACCCGAATTATAGACGGCAACGGTTCTGCCGCTATTTTCCGAACGGCAGGTCAGAATGTCGCCCTCTCTGATCATGTTATACACATCGGCCGTCAGGGAAATATTCATGGTACCGTTCGCGTTCTTTGTGATCGATTCAAACCAGGTATCGCAATAGGCGTAGAAGGTGCCCGCGCGCTGCGCGCCCATGGCAGTAACGTTGTAGTAATTGGCATTGGTGTTGCCAAATTCGTTCATCATACCGGCACCGGTGACTGCCAGCAGGGTGTTGTTTGCCAGCTTATCCAGCACGTAGACCTGGCCGCAGGATTGCTGGGCAAAGCCCAGGGTCAGGCCGTGCATGGTCAGGTTGCTGCAGCCATTTAAGTAAAAGATCTGCTTCAGGTATTCCTGCTGCTCCAGCATAGCGCCAAAGGCGTAAATGTTCTTGTTGCTTTGATTTTTCAGCTGGTGCTGACCTGTGATGGTGTATACACCGGGGGCAAGAATAACGTCGCTTTCCTCCGCCAAGGCTGCATCTACGTAGTCAATAAAGCTTACGTGGCTACCGTCCTGCCGGCGCAGGGTATTCTTTCTTTCATGGTGCAGGAACTGGTCGCGGTCTACGTGTGGCAGTATCTCCTCGTTCGCGCCAACGGCCAGGCGGGCGTTTACGTCGGTCACGTCATCGCCGTTCTTATTTTCATTGTTGGTGTCGGTTACTGCCTCTTCTGTGTTCAGGTCGGCTAACAGGTAGTTGTTGCCTTCCAGCGTCAGGCGGCCGCTCAGCAGGTTGCTTACCACATACAAATTCTCATTGTGTCCTGCAGTCAGTGTGGTGGCGCTGTTTTTCAAGAATACGATATTATCGCTATCCTCACACAGAATCGCGCCGGTTACGGTATTGCGTGCCACCAGCGTGTCGATGGCACCCGTGGCATACACGGCACAGCCGGGGGCGGTGATGGTGTTATCTCGCAGCTCGCTGCCGGTGGTAGAGAGGGAAACGCCGGTTTCGGCAGAGGTAATCGTATTGTCCTTGATATACGCGCCAACCCTGCCGGCATCCCGGATGGCAAGCTTACCCGCCTCAATGATTGCATCAGTTAGGTATACGTTGGCGGCGCTCTCAGAAATGATCACGCCAGTTTCGATATCGCCGGTCACGTCGGTGCCGCGCAGGAAAAATCCGTCGGTATTCTTCACCTGTACACCAATAGCGGCGGCGCCGCCTACCGTTACGTTCTCTAATACAGAGGCGGTAGCGTGCGTGGCCTCAATGGCGGTAATGCTGCGGTTGGTAGAGATCAGGTGCAGGTTGGAAAGCCTCAGGTCGATAGCGCCGCTGATCAGCAGCGGCTGTTCTGTGTAAACCGTAATGTTCTTGGCATCGTAGTCTGCTCCATCATCCACGCTGTTAAAGAGTAGGGATGAGGCGTCGTTGATGCGGTAAACGGCATTTTGGGTTACCGTACCGTTGCGAATAGCGTCTACCAGCGCAGCAGCGGAAATCGAAATGCCCTCCTGCGCCTGGCCGGAGACGTTGGCGAAGTGCAGGGCTGCATCCACGTAGGTAAACAGGGCATCTGCTACGTCGCGGCTATCCAGGTTGTTTGCATGGCTTCGTGCAGCATAGGTTTCGGGGCTGTAGGAAAGGGTATAGCTGGTGCTTGTGCCATCCGTAATGCGGAAATAATGCATGGTGCGCATAAGCGCCACCGGCACACCGACAACGGTGATGCCGTATGCCCCCACCGAGGAATGCCAGGCGGGCGTATAGCTTTTGGGATTGGTAAACGCCTCGTCATACGCCATTTCAATACGAATATTCTCCATGCTCAGACCATCCTCCACGGTCAGGAAGATGCGCAGAGCCGGCAGATCCTCTAAGACCAGGGAAGCGCCGTAATACTGATAGCCGGAAAGGGTAGCTTCACCCGTCAAGCCGATCTTATTCTCGTATTCACCTACAGGGGTCTGCTTTTCCTCGTTCGTCAGACCCGCGTTGGCAAGATCATCGGTCTTATAGTTAAAATAGGTCTGTGCCTCGGCACCGTAGTTCAGCATGGCGCAGGCCAGCTTGTAAAGCGCCTCGCCCTGCGCGGTGGTGCTGCCGGCATACTGCCCTTTCAGCGT
The DNA here is from genome assembly GCA_017621755.1 of Clostridia bacterium. Classification (GTDB taxonomy): domain Bacteria; phylum Bacillota; class Clostridia; order Oscillospirales; family CAG-272; genus UBA1740. The sequence goes on along the minus strand of JAGASL010000026.1, from coordinate 76,060 downwards.
TTCGGCATAGGAGCGAACGCTGGCGCTTCGCACCTCACCGTATACCATGCCGCTTTCCGTTTTGCAATAGGGGCGCGCATAGATCTCGTCTGTCATCTCCTTGGCAGCGATGTCCTGATAGGTATAAACGTATTCGTTGTTACCATACGTTTCAGCCGCGGTGTAAGCGTAGGCCTCGTCATACTCATAGGATTCCTGTTCGACGGGGAAGATGAGCATGCCGTATTCCTCAGCCCTTGCCAGCAGCTCCGGGGAGAAGTAGGCGTAAAGATGCAGATTGATGCTGCCGCCAAGCGATGCGGCGATCGCATCCAGAAGGATATCCGGCTTCAGGGAAAAGCCGCCGACCAGCTGGGTAAGCGCCTCGCCGTTTCTGCTGGTGGCGTGCACGGTGTTGGTAGAGGAAAGAACGGGCGAGAAGGTAACGCTGGCTGCTTCCTCTGCCGAGAAGCGCATAGCCACCACGTCACCACGGTCAAGCGCGATACCCGTAACGGGTGTAAAGACAGTAGCCGATGCCGGATAGGGCTGGCTTGCGATCTGCTCTGTTGTGCCGTCCGCACGGTAGATCTTTGCCGAAAAGGCAACAGTGCTTGTTGTGCTGAAGGCAGGGGCGGTCAGCGTGTAGGTGGCGATCAGCGGCGAGCGGAAGAGAATAACGGTATCTCCGCCGTTTTCGATCGTCAGACCGTTGGCGCTAACGGTGCCTACGCCGTTCTTGCCGCAAAAGGCGCCTGACACGCTATCGTAGCGCGGCAGGGAATATACGGCCTCGCTACCCTTGGCGCTATAGCCGGCATAAAAGCCGCCGCTGGATTGCAGCCCGTTAAAGCGCTCCGCCATCGAATAGGTCTCACCGCTGTAATTGGTGTAGGTAACGCAGGGCTCTGCGTAGCCCATGTACGTCAGGCCCTTTGTCATAGCAAAGGAAATGGTGTCGCCCTGCTGCACGGCCAGGTCGGTGGGGAAGGCCTCATACGCCATGGCGGCGTTCAAAAAGCTGGCTCTGGTGCCCGAGGTAGATACCTTGGTATCCTCAAACACATAGAAGCCGTTTGCATCTCCCTTGTTGCTGGTGGTAGGCCAAATTCGCACACCGTTCTTAAAAATGGCAAATTTGGCACCAAAGGTCGCATCGCCATCGGCGCTGGCAGCCAGCTCGGCAAGGGAAAGATCAACAATGCCGTTCCTTGGTACGTGATAGGTGATAGAAACGGCATGATTCTGCACCAGTGCCAGTCGAAGATTGGATAGGTATATACCGCCGTAGGTCCACTGGTCACCGTCATCACCGGCGGCGTTGATGGTTTTGCAAAGGATCTTGTACTTCTCAACAAATTGGTGGAAGGTAGTCAGACTCTTGGGATCTGATAGCGGAAAGGTATCTACGGTATACGGCCCGCTATATCCATCAAACGCCGCACCTGTGTAGGTGGGCTTGTAGGTAACGAAGGCATCGTTGCGCAGCGCCTCAGCCTCTGGTGCGTAATCGCTTGGCGGCAGAGCAGAAACGGCTGTGGGGAACAGCATAGCTGCCACGCATAGCAGAGACAAGAATAGTGTCAGCTTCTTTTTCATGGCAAATCCTTTCAAGATCAATTTGTATCAAAATAATAATATGTCATTTTTTATTATAACATTGTACCCATCAATTGTCAATATAAATTGATCTTTATAAAATGGTATATAAATATGCTCTTGCAAACGTGCGGGAAAAGAGGTATAATAAAAAACAGTTAGCCGATCGCGTTTCCCAGCCTTGTGTACAGGCCGGCTGCTGGGAAGAGGGCGCGCGTATCAAGAGAAGCAAAGGATGATCAATCATGGAAAAAGAAAAGATCGACAGAATCAACTTTCTTGCCAGGAAAGCCAAGGCAGAGGGCCTAAGCGAAGAAGAAAAGCTTGAGCAGGCAGCTCTTCGAGCCGCCTATGTGGCAGAATTTCGCGCCGGGCTTCGCGGCACGCTGGATAACACCTACATCCAACGCCCAGACGGCAAAAAAGAAAAGCTGACCACACGCCCGGATGGCAAGGCGTGATGTAAAAGGCAGCCCCGGCTGCCTTTTTTTCTTTGCCCTGGCTCTTGTAATCCGCCAGGCGGTGTGGTATAATCATATATTATGAAAAAAGAACAAGGGGGGGCTTGTGATGCGTTACGAGCATATAGCTTGGGATTTTAACGGCACGATCTTGGATGATGCTGCCGTTAGCATGGCGATCACCAATCGCCTGCTGCGTGATCGCGGCTTGCCCGAGGTCCCCTCGCTTGACGAGCATTTTCGCCACTTCGGCTTCCCGGTAGAGGCCTATTACGCGCGGCTTGGCTTTGATTTCACGCGTGAGACCTATGCCGCCGTGGCCGCTGAATGGATGGTGGAATACAGGAGCCTGACGCCTACTATTCCACTTTGCCCTGGCGCGAGGGAAATGATAGAGGCGTTTTCTCTCGCCTCTATTCCGCAAAGTATCCTTTCCGCCTCTGAGGCGGGGATCCTGCGCTCCCAGCTTGCAAGCCACGGTGTGCTTGCCTATTTTGAAGAGGTGGTTGGCCGAGAGGACGTGCACGCCCGCTCAAAGGAGGATGCCGTGCTTGCCTGGCGCGAGCGGCGGCAGCCTGGGCGTGTTCTTATGATCGGCGACAATGCGCACGATGCACTTTGTGCCCAAGGCGCCGGCTTTGATTGTGTGCTGGTGTGCGCCAATGCTGTGGCACGCGAAAGATTGTCTGGGTGCGGCTGCCTTGTTTTATCTTCTCTTTTTGAATTAAAAGAGCTGCTGCAAAAGGAGGGGATGCTGTGAGCCGGCTGATTTTAGATGCCGAGGAGGAGGCATTCGTTTTTGAAAACGAATGGGATACGGTCATCCCTCTCTCCTTTACGCACACCCCGTCAGATGGCCTGGTGGTGACCGCCTTTCCGCAGATCGAGGAGGTGGCACGGTGCTTTCTTGACCGGTTTGAGGGGGATCCTACGTCTGACGAGGCGCTTGCCTATCTGTTTGAGGCGCTTGCCCCCTTTATGAAAAAATGGGGCTACCACGATGATCGCTTTCGTGATCGGTGGGGATATATCCTCCGTGCCGAGGTAGGGCAGGCGGTTGCCCATGCGCCGCATGCGGCGACGCCTTTGACCGCCGCCGATGAGAAGGATAATGAAACCACCTATGATCTGCAGGCAACCTGTGAGGCGGGCTGCCTTGCCTACGGTATCAAGGAAAACGGCAGGCTCGTCTCTCTTGCCGTAACGCATGAAGCGCCAGAGGAGGGGGAGCCGGTGATCGAGGTTGGTGTAGAAACAGTACCCGCCGCGCGGGGCAGGGGCTACGCCACCGCCTGCTTGGTTGCTTTAACAAACGAACTTTTGCGGCGCGGCATCGCGGTTGAATACCGCTGCCAGCGTTATAACGAGGCCTCGCACCGCGTGGCGCTGGCTGCCGGTCTGCGTGAGGTTGGAAAATATTATTATTACGTGGGAAGGAAAGATTAATGGCCTATGATGGCGGCATGCTTCGTGCCGTATTAACGGAGCTGAATAAAGCCGCGGCCGGCGCCAAGGTAGAGCGTGTTTGCCAGCCGGCGGCGGATGAGATTGATCTGATCCTTGCTGACCGTGGGCAGAAAAATCGCTTGGTGATCAACGCCGGCGCGGGCAGTCCGCACATGGCGCTTAGCCATATCAGCAAGGAAAACCCTGCCGTTGCGCCTATGTTCTGCATGTTGCTGCGCAAGCATCTGGCCGGTGCTAAGCTGATTGAGGGCGAGCAGCTCGGCTTTGAGCGCGCGGCGCGCCTGCGCTTTGCCGGCTATGATGAAATGGGCTACCCCACCGAAAAGACCCTGGTGGTAGAGATCATGGGAAAATACAGCAACCTGATGCTGCTGGATGGGCAGGATAAGATTTTGGCCGTTCTACGCCCGGTTGATTTTACCACCAGCCGTAAGCGCCAGGTGCTGTCTGGCATGATCTACGAGGCACCGCCCGCACAGGAAAAGAAGGATCCGCTTTGCGAAACGGATGCGGGGCTTCTCGGAACCTTGGCCAACGCCTCGGCTGAAAAGACCTTGGCGCGCGTGCTGTCAGACGCCTATCTTGGCATTGCCTCGCAAACCGCGGCAGAGATCGCCTTTCGTGCTACCGGCGCACCTGATACACAGTTGGCGGATGCCGACAAAAATGCCGTCTGCCGTGAATTTTCTTTGTGGTTTGATAATGTTCGTGAGGGCAATTTTACGCCAACGCTGGTCTTGCGAGAGGATGGTACCCCTTTAGATTATACCTACGCACCCTCTACCCATCGCGGCAGCGCGGCGCGCACCGAGCGGGTAGATTCCTTTGCCACCCTGCTTGATCGCTTTTTTGGTGAGCGTGATCGACACGAGCGCATCCGCCAGCGGGCTTCCGACCTGCTGCAGCTTTTATCGCACGGAGAGGCGCGCTTAACGCGCAAGCTGGCCGCCCAGCGCGAGGAGCTGGCCGATTGTGCCAAGGCCGAGGAATACCGGCGCGAGGCAGACCTGGTAGTGGCCAATATCTATCGCCTGAGCCGCGGAATGACAGAATTTATCGCTACAGATTATTCAGGTGAGGAGCCGCGTGACGTGCTGGTGCACTTAGATGGCCGTCTGACCCCATCTGCTAACGCGCAGCGTCTGTATAAGTATTACAACAAGGCAAAAACGGCCGCTCGCGTGCTTGGCGAGCAGATCGCCGCCGCTGAAGAGGAGCTGCGGTATTTAGAGGGGGTACGTACCTTTTTAGATCGCGCCGAGAGCGAGGCCGACCTGGTTGAGATCCGTGATGAGCTTTACCGTGCCGGCTACGCCTCACGCATGAAGAATTATACCCCGCCGCGCAGTGTAAAGCTGCGGCCACGTGAATTTACCACGGCCAGCGGTTATCGCCTGCTGTGCGGCCGTAATAACCTGCAGAACGAGCAGCTGACCTTCCGGGTCGCTGAAAAGGACGATCTTTGGTTCCATGCCAAGGGCGTGCCCGGCTCGCACGTGATCCTTATTTGCGGCGGGGAAGAGCCGCCTGCCGAGGATTATACCCAGGCTGCTGCCATTGCTGCCTACTATTCTGCCGCATCCGGCGCGCCGGTAGCGGTGGATTATACACGCGTGCGGCACGTAAAAAAGCCGGCCGGCGCCAAGCCTGGTTACGTGATCTATAAGACCAATTATACGGCATACGTGGCACCGCTTGCCGCCCTTGGCAAGCCGGAAGAGGCCTGATGCTTGGGGGTGCTTTATGAAAAAACTGACCCTGTTTCGTTCCATTGCCATTGGCATGGCCGTGATGATGACGGCACTTGCCATTTGCCTGATAGGCAATCTGCTTTGTATTTTCTCTATGATTTCCGTTGCTGCCTGTGGTTGGATCCACAGCGTGCTGGTAGCGGCCGTTCTCGTTTTGCTGGCACTCTTTTTGAAGCGCCTTCACCAAGGGGGCGCGAGCGAGGAGCTTGACGAGGTAGCCTTTGCCAGCGGCGCGATGCGCCTGATGCACGTCAGCAGCGGTCTGATCCTGCTGCTGGTGCTTTGGGCGGCCACCTTTGCCGGCGCCATCTTTTTGCGGGGGTAAGCCATGGTCGATCTTCTTTCTTTGCAAAAAAGCTTCATTCTTGCCCATCTTGGCCCGGGTGACGTTGCCGCCGATTTTACTATGGGCAATGGGAACGATACGCTCTTCCTTTCCGAAACGGTTGGGGAAGCGGGGCGCGTTTACGCATTTGACCTGCAAGAGAGCGCGCTGGTATCCACCCGTCGCTACCTGCAGGAGAAGGGGGCGCCTGAAAACTATACGCTGATCTGCGCCTCGCACCACCGCCTGAAGGAGTTTATCAGCGAGCCGATCAAGGCCGGCATGTTTAATCTTGGCTATTTGCCGGGTGGGGATGAAAAGGGCATCACCACCAAGCGCGCGACCACCCTGCCGGCCGTGCAGGCCGCACTGGATATTCTGGCGCCGGATGGCATTTTGCTGGTTGCCGTATATCCCGGGCACGAGGAGGGAAGGCTGGAGGGGGAGATGCTGGCTGATTTTGCGGCCAGTCTTAGCCGCTATCAGATCTGTTCCTCCTGCTTCCGCATCTTGAATTCGCCCGCAGCCCCGTTTTTTTACCTGTTTGAAAAGGCGCCGGATAAGGCCGTGCGCCGCCCCGGCCGCGCCGCCAAAAACGCCGCCCGTGCCGAACGGCTTGCCAAGCAGATCAACGATGCCTCGCGCCGCCTGCAGGAGCAAGAGAAGCAAGAGAAGGCGGAGGGCAGGGAATGATCTTTTATTTTGCTCCGTTAGAAGGGCTGACCGGCGCGGTCTATCGCCGCGCGCATGCCGCTATGGTTGGCGGCGTTGATAAATACTTTACCCCCTTCTATTCTCCGGGGTCGGTCGGTCTTTCCAAAAAGGAGATCGCCGAGCTGGATGGGGATGACCGCGCGATCACCGTGCCGCAGCTGCTGACCAAGCGCCCGGCCGAGTTTTTGACCGCCGTTGGTCAGCTCTATGCGCTTGGGTACCGTGAGGTGAATTTGAATTTCGGTTGCCCCTCCGGCACCGTTAGCGCAAAGCACAAGGGGGCTGGTTTTTTGCAACTGCCCGATGATATGTGTACCTTTTTTAAAGAAATCTTTGCCGGCATTGATGGCGTAGCACCCGGTATGCAGATCTCTGTTAAGACCCGCATCGGCTATAGCAGCGAGGATGCGTTTCCTCGCCTGCTAGAGGTCTACAATCAATTTCCCATCAAGGAGTTGATCGTTCATCCGCGCCTGCGACAGGATTTTTATCGTGGGCACCCCCGCTACGGCAGCTATGCCTATGCGCAGGAAAACGCCGCAATGCCGCTTTGTTATAACGGCGACATCTTTTCTCTTGCGGATTACGAGGCGATACTACAGCGCTTTCCCGCTACGACACGGGTAATGATCGGTCGTGGCGCGGTGGCCGATCCCACCCTCTTTTTGGCGATTCGGGGGCAGCCGGTGGCAGACAAGCGCGCCTGCTTGCGCGCGCTGCACGATCGCCTGCTGGAGGAAAATAGCCGCCGCATGGGCGTGGGGAACAACCTGCTTTGCCGTATGGCCGACCTATGGAATTATCAGATCCATCTCTTTGCCGGTGCCGAGCAGGCTCGCCGCCGGATTCGCCAGGCGGCCAACTTGGCCGAATACCGCGCAGCGGTGGCCACCCTGTTCCGTGAGCATTCGCTATTGCCTGACGGCGCCTTTGTTCCGCCTCAGAAATAAGAAAACCGGGCGAGGAATATTCCTCGCCCGGTTTTCTTATCAAGCGGCTCATTCGTTCGGCGTATGTAGCAGCACCTGCGTGCCGTATTGGATCAGATAGCCAAGCAGTAGCGATAGCAGGATAAATACATAGGCAAAGATGATCGAGGCGATCTCGTTACGATAGACGTTTGGCCAATAGGTGGAGAGAAAGTCCACCGTTTCTATCGTTTCGGACGCCGCCTGGTACAAAAAGAGAAGGCAGGCGATCAGCAGATTGGCCTGCCCCAGGTGGTTGCGCCGCGGCGAAAGGCGCGGCGTTTCTGTTTGCACGCCCGCGCGGCGGAAAAAGCAGAGCCAGCAAAGCAGCAGAAGCAGGAAATACGTGCCGGTCGTTAAGGCGGCGCTGCCAATGGCAGAAAGCAGCTCCCAGACCAGTATATCGGCAAAGTAATCCGGGTAAGAAAGCGAGCTGAGAATGGCCGCGCATAGTAGCGGCAGCAGGGTAGCGGCCCCTGCCAGCCAAAGCAGACGGCAGGCGTGCCCGGTCGATTTTCTCGATAGATAAAACAAGGCAGACCCCATTCCTACCATCGTTACGAATAACGAAAGAAGGGAACAGGCGTAGTAGATGACCGTAACGGCCACAGCGGTGGTGAGCCAGGTGCGGCTAACGAGCAGCAGGCTGTTCAGCACGGCGGCAGCCAGCATGGCCAACGCCGGGGGCAGAATGCGAGGTCGATAGGTAGACGCTTCCTGCATGGCGGATCCTTTCTTGCACGTGAGTTTTTATATATTTTAGCACAACCCACGTGAAAAAGCAAGGTTGCCCTTCATTTTTTTCGCGTGCGTTGCATAAAATGAAAAAAGAAGGGGGCGCTTATGGAGGAAAAACGCTTTGCATTCTGGAAAAAAACGCCGGATAAAAAACGGCAGGCGGAAATAAACAGCTATCTGTTTACAAGGCACCCCGGGCTTGTCAGCGGAGTGATCGGGCAAAGCATGCTGGGCAAGGAGCTGCGCTATTTTCAGCTGGGCAATGGTGAAAGATCCTTCTTGTACGTTGGTGCCCATCACAGTATGGAATGGATCACGGCGCTATTGCTTTATCGCCTGGTGGATGACGTGCTGCTGGCAGGTGAACGGGGCAATGAGCTGTTGCCGCCCGATTGCCGACTATATGTGCTGCCCCTGCTGAACCCGGATGGCGTAGAGATCCAGCTGCACGGCGCCGCTGCCGGCGGCCCGCTGCGCGAGCGTCTTTTACGGCAAAATGGTGGCAGCGCTGATTTTTCGCGCTGGCAGGCCAATGCGCGTGGCGTTGACCTGAACCACAACTACGATGCCGGCTTTGCCGCCTATAAAGAAAAGGAAAGGGCAGCCGGTATTATCGGTGGCGGTTCGACCCGGTATAGTGGGGAATACCCGTTCTCCGAGCCAGAAACGGCCGCTCTTGCTCGTATGATAGCGCTGGTGAATCCGCTTGCGATCTTGACATTGCATACACAGGGCGAGGAGATCCTTTATCACCCCGTCTCGCCGCCCGTGCCGGGGGCCAGGGAGCTGGGGCTGCGCCTTGCCAGGCTTACTGGCTATCGGCTTGGCGAAGCAGACGGCATGGCCGCCTACGGTGGCATGAGCGACTACATGGCCGAGGCGCTGCGCCTGCCGGCCTATACGCTGGAATGTGGCTTGGGTGAAAATCCGCTGCCGCTTCGCGATGCTGCCGCCATTTATCGGCGCGTGCGCCGCGCGCTGCTGTCATTACCACACATGATAATATAGGAGGGAAATACGTATGGGAAGCTGTTCGGGCGAGACCTTTCGTGATAAGGAGGTCGTCAATTCTTGTGACGGCCGCCGTCTTGGCTTTGTAACAGACATCGAGTTTGACGTGTGTGACGGCCGTATTACGGCCATTGTCATCCCGGTAAAGAGTGGCTTTTTCGGCTGTGAGAATATCGTTGTTCCGTGGGCAAAGATACAAAAGATCGGCGAGGATATTATTTTGGTAGATGCAGAGGGCTGCTGCCCGCCGCCCAAGCCGCGCGGAAAACGCAAGTAATTGTAAAAAAACTGTGAACATTTGAGAAAGTTCAAAAAAACGCTTGCAATATAAGAAGAAATGAGATATAATAGCCCTATCTGTGCGCAAAGCACGGAAATATATTACACACACAGCAAACAGAGCGTATGCCGGTGCCCGAATGGGTCGCATAGCAGTCTTGCTGTGGAGGAAAAACCAAGGAGGAACATATTATGTTCGTAGTATCCATCAAGCAGCTGCTTGAAGCAGGCGTTCACTTCGGTCACCCGACTAAGAAGTGGAATCCGAAGATGGCTGAGTACATCTTCACCGAAAGAAACGGTATTCACATCATTGACCTGCAGAAGACCGTTAAGAAGTTCGAGGAGGCTTACAACTTTGTCAGCAGCGTGGCTGCTGAGGGTGGCAACATCCTGTTCGTAGGCACCAAGAAGCAGGCCGCCGAGACCATTAAGGAAGAGTCTCTGAAGTGCGGCATGTACTATGTAAACGAGCGTTGGCCCGGCGGTATGCTGACCAACTTCAAGACCATCCGCAAGAGCATCAACCGTCTCAACGAGCTGGAGAAGATGCAGGAGGATGGCACCTTCGCTCTCCTTCCCAAGAAGGAAGTTGCCAAGAAGATCAAGGAGATCGACGATCTCGAGAAGAACTACGGCGGTATTAAGACCATGGAGACCCTGCCCTCCGCCCTGTTCGTAGTTGACACCCGCAAGGAGCACATCGCTATTCTTGAGGCTAAGAAGCTGGGTATTCCGGTTATTGCTATCGTAGATACCAACTGCAGCCCTGAGGATGCTGATTACATCATCCCCGGCAATGACGATGCTATCCGCGCTATTAAGCTGATCGCCGGCACGCTGGCTGATGCTGTGATCGAGGCAAAGGGCGGCGAGCAGCTGACCGATGCACCGGCCGAGGCTGAAGAGGTTGCCACAGAGGCATAAGTTTCCCGGGAAATAAAATACGAATAGGAGATTAAAATCATGGCATTTACCGCAAAAGACGTAGCTGAGCTGCGTAAGCAGACCGGCTCCGGTATGATGGATTGCAAGAACGCACTCACCGAAGCAAACGGCAACTTTGCCGAGGCTATCAAGATCCTTCGTGAGAAGGGCATGGCTACCGCTGCTAAGAAGCAGAGCAGAATTGCTGCCGAGGGTGTTGTTGCCGTATACACTGAGAATGGCGTGACCGCTATGGCCGAGGTTAACACCGAGACCGACTTTGCCGCTAAGGGCGAAGCTTTCCAGTCCTTTGTCAAGGATCTGCTGAAGACCATCGTTGCTAACAAGCCCGCTACTGTTGAGGAGCTGATGACCAAGGCTATGCCTAACGGCGTGTCTGTTGACGAGGCTCTGCAGGAGATCAGCGGTGCTATTCTGCACGAGAAGGTAAGCATTCGCCGCTTTGTTGTGATTGAGGGCGCTGTCAGCACCTACATCCACGGCGCAGGCGAGACCGGCGTTGTTATCAGCTTTGAGGTAGCTCCCGCTGCTGTTGCAGAGACCGAGGCATTTGCTGCCTTTGCAAAGAACATCGCTCTGCAGGCTGCCGCTATGCCTTCTCTGTATGTTGACCGTGCATCCGTTCCGCAGTCGGCTCTCGACGAGGAGATGGATATCCTGAAGAAGCAGATGGAGCAGGATCCCAAGTTCGCCGGCAAGCCCGCAAACGTGATCGAGGGTATTGTTAAGGGCAAGATGGGCAAGTATTTTGAGACCAACTGCCTGCTCGAGCAGGGCTACGTAAAGGATGATTCTCTCACCGTTGGCAAGTACGTTGCCGCTTCCGCTAAGGAGCTGGGTGCTGAGATCAAGGTCGTTTCCTTCGTTCGCTACGATAAGGGCGAGGGCATTGAGAAGAAGGAAGACGATCTCGCTGCAGAAGTGCAGAAGATGATCAACGGCTAATTCCGATCGTCTATCAAAAAGACGGAGAACGAACGTTCTCCGTCTTTTTTTATGTATTTTACATTTCTGCGTATTCACTTGTTATCAGGCAGGCGCGCTTTTTAATGATTGTGCCGTTCGCGGTATGTCTTGGGTGTGCAGCCAGCCACCTCGTGAAAGCGCTTGGTAAAATAGCTGGGGCTTTGAAAGCCGCACAGTCGCCCCACCTGCTCGATCGGGTCGCCCGAGTAGCGCAGAAACTGCTTAGCCTTGGCAATGCGGATGCGGCACAGGTCTGCCATCACGCTGCAGCCGTATTCCCGCTGGTAGCGGTGGCAGAGTGCGTAGCGATCAACACCGACCGCAGCGGCGATCTCCTCAAGCGAGAGCGGCTCGGCATAGCGGTTTTCTAAGTATTGCCTTACCCGGTGCATGCTGGAGGCACGCTCAGAAAAGATCACGTCTAACAGCTCAGCCACCAGGGAATAGCCCTTGCCCGATCGGCTAACGATCGAGCCGCCGCGCGAAAGCTCACGCATCAGCTCGGCGGTGGCCTCGTTCAGCCAGGCCGGCGCTTGAAAGGTAAAATAGTCGCTCGTCTCGCAAAAATCAAGCAAGCCCTCGGCACCGTTAAAGGTGATCCATATGGTGTGAAAATCTTCGCCGCGATAGCTGTGCGGAATGCCGCGGCGAATAAAGGCCCCCTCTCCCTCGTGCAATGTGATATGCTCGTCTCCCAAATGGAACAGCCCATCTCCACGCTTGATCCATATAAATTCGTGAAAGCTGTTGCCCTCAGGCCGTAAAACCGGGTTCTGCCGCGAGGTTTCACCCACGTGGCGCAGTATAAAGGGTAAGAGATCGGTGTGTTCTTTGTTTATTTCGGCAAACATAGGCACTCCTGTAGCAATATCGTTATAGTTTTTGCAAAATATTTTTATTGACAATCGGTTGTGAATACAATATAATTATAGCGAAAGGGGTGGAAATGTCAACCCCCAAAAGAAAATAAAAACAAAAGGGAGATGTTTTTATGGAAAAGATCAGAGTTGGCTTTATTGGTTGCGGCGGCCGTGCCGGCGCACACATGAATTCCTTCCTGCAGATGAAGGATGAGGTTGAGGTCGTTGCCGTTGCAGACCCGGTCGAGGCGCGCCGCAACGCCGCTGCCGAGAAGTTTGGCTGCAAACGTATCTATAAGGATCATACCGAGCTGTATGCGAGTGAGAGCAAGGATACGCTGGATGCACTGATTATTGCCATTGAGCCTACCGCGCATACCGATACTGAGCTGCGTGCCATCGAAAAGGGCATTCCGTTCCTGATCGAGAAGCCTGTCCACATCGACCTGGAGAAGGCTGAGGAGATCGGCAAGAAGATCGAAGAGACTGGCCTGATCACCGCCGTTGGCTTCCAGGATCGTTACCTGGATCTGATGGAGATTATTAAGGACGAGCTGCCGAAGCACAAGACCGGCGGCCTTGTATACGGCGCATGGGTTGGCGGTATTCCCGGCGTATGGTGGTGGCAGAAGAGAAGCACCTGCGGCGGCCAGCTCGTTGAGCAGAATATTCACCTGGTAGACGGCCTGCGTTGGCTGTACGGTGAGCCGCTTTCCGTTTACGCTACCTGCTCCCGCGGCATCGTAAAGCCCGGTGTAGATGCCTCGGCCGAGTATGATACCGATGACCATTCTACCGCTGTTATCCGCTTCCCGAACAATGTGACCGCTACGCTGGTCAGCGGCTGCTACTCTCGCGGTGTTCGCCCGCGCTGTGGCCTGTACATCACGCTGGATGATATGGTGCTGGATTATCGCCTGCGTAACAACCTGATCATCTCTACCCCCGATGGTGAAAAGGATATCCCGCGCGGTGTTGATCAGACTCTTCTGCTGGATAAGGCCTTTATCGGCGCCGTTCGCACCGGTGACCGCAGCCTGATCCGTTCTGACTATGCCGATTCGCTAAAGACCCACCGCCTTGCCTTTGCCGCGAACAAGTCTATGGAGACCGGCGAGGTCATCTACTTCTGATAAGGAGAAAGCATATGAGACTGTGTGTTCCGATTCCTTGCTTTTATAAGACCATCCCCTTTACGGATGCTATCCGTCGCGTGGCAGCTCTCGGCTTTGATGCCATTGAGACCTACGCATGGAAGAGCTTAGACCCCGTTGCCGTTCGCGCCGCTTGCGAGGAGACCGGCGTTGAGTTTGTCAGCATGTGCACCACCGAGTTCCGCATGACCGACCCTGCTTTCCGCAAGGATTGGCTGGCCGGCCTGAAGGAATCCTGCGAGGCGGCAAACAAGTTTGGCGTGAAGCGCCTGATCACCCAGGTGGGCCCCGATACCGGCGCCCCGCGTGCCGAGCAGCATGCCGCTATCGTCGAGACGCTGAAGCAGGCAAAACCGATTCTGGATGCTACCGGCGTTACCATCATGCTCGAGCCCTTGAACGTGCTGTTCAATCACCCCGGCTATTACTTGGTCTCTGCCGTAGAGGGCTTTGATATCGTTCACGAGGTAGACCATCCGCTGGTCAAGATCGTTTACGACATCTACCATCAGCAGATCTCGGAGGGTAACATCATCCCCAACGTGACCAAGAACCTCGATTGCATTGCCCACCTGCACAGCGCCGGCCACCCCGGCAGACACGAGCTGCAGTATGGCGAGAGCGATTATAAGGTCATCTTTGAGGCTATCGATAAGGCCGGCTATACCGGCGCCTGCGGTCTGGAATACGGCCCGCTGCTTGAGCCGGAGGAGAGCCTGCGCGAGGTACGCCGCATCTATCTCGGCGAATAATAAGCAAACAAAAAACGCCATCTGCGGATGGCGTTTTTTTATGTTATTCTTCAGTTGCTTCTTCGGCCTGTTCTGCTTCTGCGATGGCAGGCTCATCGGCCGGGGTGCTTTCCTCTGCAATCGGCATCGGGCGCTTTGCCAGGTAATTCATAACAAAGATCAGGGCAACGCCCAGCACCACCATCAATAGGGACCAGAACTGTGAGGGTGAGATGCCGCTGACCAGCTCGCCGCGGTGATCACCGCGGATAAATTCTAAGCAGAAGCGCCAGATGCCGTAGCTGATCAGGTACACGCTCATGTTGTGGTAAAATTTTTTCTTTAAGAACAGCCAGCTCATGACGCCGAACAAGAGAAGCAGGAAGGTGGCCTCGTACAGCTGTGTCGGGTGCACGGTGTAGGAGAGATGGGGGAACTTTACGGCACAGAAGCCGTTCCACGCAACGCCGTGGCAGCAACCGGCAAAGAAGCAGCCCACACGCCCAAAGGCGTGCGCAATGGTAATGCAGCAGGGCACCAGGGCGAATATCTCGGCAAGCGAGCCGCTCTTGCGCCAGCGCTTAGAGATCACGTAGACCAGTAAAAAGCAGGTGGCACCGCCGATCAGCCCACCAAGAAAGGTGATGCCCCCGTTAAAGCGAAAGCCCTTGCTCGGATCCTCGATATAATTGTAAATCGCCTGAAACAACGCGGCAGAGCCAAAGCCAACGGCAATCGAGCCAACGCCGTTGTAGAATAGAAAATCAAGAAACCCGGCATCCACGTGCTGGTGCTTGCCGTAATAGAAAAGGACAAGAAAGGCCAGCATCAGGCCTACAGCGATCATCACGCCGTACATATGCACGTTCAAAAAAATAGGATCTGGTAACATAGCACCTCCGCGCGGTTAACCCGCTAACATTTGTTCAATATAATAGGTAAGATACTCCTCGCTCAGCATGCCTACGGCAACGTTTTCTAAGCAACCGCGCTCATCGATCCACACCGTCATGGGGATCGAGGAAACGCCGTAGGTGTAAGAGGCCTGCTGGCCGATATCAAAATAAACGGGGAAGGAGAAGCCATTTTCACGCATAAAGGCTTTGGCAACGGCAATGTCCTCCAGACGGCCACTATCCACGTTGACCATTAAAAATGTCACACGGTCGCCGTAGGTCTTGACTGCTTTATCAAAGTGTGGCAGCTCGCCCACGCAAGGCGGGCACCAGGTCGCCCAGAAATTGACCACCACAGGCTTGTCCCTGTAATCGGAAAGCGAAACGGTCTTGCCGTTTACGTCCGTCACGCTAAAGTTGGGGGCTACGTGCGCATCCTGTGCTTCGCTCCCATTCGCGCAAGCGCCCAGCGTCAGCAGCAGGGAAAGGCACAGCCCTATCGCAAGAAAAGCTCTCTTCATAGATACCTCCATAGGCTTCATATCTATTATACCTGTTTTTTGCCTGCTTGTCAAGAGAGAGGCTTGCGAGCCAACGAAATGTTTTGTATAAAAATGAATAAGTATGCACTATAACTGCATAATTGAATAAAACGATAAAAAATTTTGAAAAATCCGATGAAAAAACGAAAAAACCTCTTGACAAATCCAAAAAAACGTGTATAATAAATGCATAAATAAACAAAAAACAGGTTTTTTATTCGTGGAGGAAAAGAAAATGAATAAGGAAAATATTAAAAAGGTCGTCCTCGCTTATTCGGGCGGGTTAGATACATCGATCATCATTCCGTGGCTGAAGGAAAATTACAATAACTGCGAGGTTATTGCCGTTTCCGGTAATGTCGGCCAGGCTGATGAGCTGGAGGGCTTGGAAGAGAAGGCGCTGAAAACAGGTGCCTCCAAGCTTTACGTGCTGGATCTGACGGAGGAATACGTGGATGACTACATCATTCCGACGATGAAGGCGGGCGCGGTGTATGAGGAGTATCTGCTCGGCACCAGCCATGCACGCCCCTGTATTGCCAAGGGCCTGGTAGAGATCGCGCTAAAAGAGGGCGCGGATGCCATTTGCCACGGCTGTACCGGTAAGGGCAATGACCAGGTACGCTTCGAGCTGGCTATTAAGCACTTTGCTCCCAGCATGCCGATTATTGCTCCTTGGCGTGAGTGGTCGATCAAGTCCCGTGATGAAGAGATCGACTACGCCGAAGCCCACAATATCCCGCTGAAGATCAACCGTGAGACCAACTATTCTAAGGATAAGAACCTGTGGCACCTCTCGCATGAGGGCCTGGATCTCGAGGACACCGGTAATGAGCCGCTGTACGAGAAGCCCGGCTTCCTTGAAATGGGTGTGTCTCCCATCATGGCTCCCGACAAGCCTACTTATATCGAGCTGGAGTTCGAGAAGGGTGTTCCTGTCGCGCTGGACGGTAAGAAGATGAGCGCTAAGGAGATCATTCTCGCCCTCAACAAGCTGGGTGGTGAAAACGGTATCGGTCTGCTGGATATTGTTGAGAACCGTCTCGTTGGTATGAAGTGCCGCGGCGTATACGAGACCCCCGGCGGTGCCATCCTGTACAAGGCGCACAGCGTGCTGGAGAGCATTTGCCTTGACAAGATGACCCTGCACGAGAAGCAGAAGCTCTCGATCACCTTTGCCGAGCTGGTTTATAATGGCCAGTGGTTCACCCCGCTGCGTGAGGCACTTTCTGCCTTTGTTGATAAGACGCAGGAGAATGTGACCGGTAAGGTACGTCTGAAGCTCTACAAGGGTAACATGATCAACGCCGGCGTATGGAGCGATTATTCGCTGTATAGCGAGGAGATCGCAACCTTCGGTGAAAGCGATTATAACCAGAAGGATTCTGAAGGCTTCATCAACCTTTACGGTCTGCCCATCAAGGTGCAGGCGATCGTTGATGCCAAGAATAAGAAATAAGATACGGCTGCCCCGCGCCATCGGTGCGGGGCATAGCTGATTTTCATGGAGGGAATTTTTTGATATGATGAAGGGCAGAAGCTTTTTGAAGCTGCTTGATTTTACCCCGGCCGAGATCACCGAGCTGATCGACCTGGCCGCCGAGCTGAAGGCAAGAAAGAAGCTGGGCATCCCACACCGCCTGTGCGAGGGCAAGAGCATCGCGCTGGTGTTTGAAAAGACCAGCACCCGAACCCGCTGCGCCTTTGAGGTAGCCGCAGCCGACCTTGGTATGCACCCCGTATATCTTGACCCCAAGGGCTCGCAGATCGGCAAGAAGGAAAGCATTGCCGATACCGCGCGTGTGCTTGGCCGCATGTTTGACGGTATCGAGTACCGCGGCTACGGGCAGGAGATCGTAGAGGAGCTGGCTGCCTATGCCGGCGTACCGGTATGGAACGGACTGACCAATGAATACCACCCCACGCAGATCCTTGCCGATTTTCTCACCGTACGTGAGCATTTCGGCCGCCTTGCCGGCATTAAGCTGGTCTATATGGGCGATTCGCGCTATAATATGGGCAATTCGCTCATGGTCGGCTGTGCCAAGATGGGTATGCACTTCGTTTCCTGCGCGCCGAAAAAATATTTCCCGAACGCCGAGCTGGTCGCCGCCTGTGAGGAGATCGCCAAGGAGACCGGTGCCACACTTACCTTCTGTGAGGACCCGATGGAGGCGACTAAGGGCGCAGACGTCATCTATACCGACGTATGGGTCTCAATGGGTGAGCCTGCCGAGGTGTGGGAGGATCGCATTCAGGACCTTTCTCCCTATCGCGTAACAAACGAGATCATGAAAAACGCCGGCGCGCAATGCCGCTTTATGCATTGCTTGCCTGCCTTCCACGATCTCAAGACCGAGATCGGGCGTGACGTATATGAGAAATTCGGCCTCACCTGTATGGAGGTGACCGACGAGGTGTTTGAAAGCGAGCAATCCATCGTTTTTGACGAGGCAGAGAACCGCATGCACACCATTAAGGCGGTCATGGCTGCTACGCTGTAAGGAGCAGGGAATGGATAAAAAGGTTTTGCTGATCTCGATCGACGGTATGCGACCGGATGGCCTGCAGCAATGCGGCAACCCCTACGTGGCAGAGCTGGAGCGCACGTGCGCCTACACCTATGCCGGTAGCTCGATGAATCCCTCGGTTACCTTTCCGTGCCATTTTTCTATGACCCATTCGGTCACGCCACAGCGCCATGGTATCCTTACCAATACCTACGTGCCGCAGGTTCGGCCTGTTAAGGGCATCTTTGAAAAGGTAAGTGATGTTGGTGGCGTTTCGGCCATGTTCTACGGCTGGGAGCCGCTGCGTGATATCGCGCTTCCCGGTGCCTTAAAGCTTGCTACCTACGTAAATGCCTATATGCAGGAAAGCGGCGACACCGTTTTGACCGATGAATGCGAGACGGTGCTTTCTACGCACAAGCCGGATTTTGCCTTCCTTTATATGGTAGAGACAGATGAAAAGGGCGGCCACGATAACGGCTGGATGAGCGAGGCGTACCTGAAGCGTATTTCGATCGCGATCGATAACGTCAAGCGCATGATCGACCGGTTTGGTGATGAGTACCGCGTGATCATTATGGCTGACCATGGAGGCCATGACCGCGCTCACGGCACCGAGATGCCGGAGGATATGACCATCCCGTTTTTCTTCTACGGGCCGGAATTTACACCCGGTGAGATCATTGATCGCAAGCTCTCACTACTGGATATTGCACCCACCATTGCGAAGCTGCTGGGTATCCCCTGCGAGCACGAATGGGAAGGGGAATCTCTGATATAAACAAGACCGCCATGCGCATAGCGCATGGCGGTCTTGCTTTTAATACAGGTCAAACGAGAAGAGATGCACCTCGTCACTCTCTCCCCACAGGTGATGGGGGATAAGAGAGATGCGCGTGACGGCCTCGCCGACCGGAATTTCGTTCATGCGGCGAATGTTGCCGGTGATCTCTACGGTCTTGCGCTTGCCGTCTGCCGTTTCCCAGGCCAGCGTGTAATCGCGCACCAGCGTTTTCGGCACGCACATGACGGGCGACTCGGGCGTCACGTTGGCGCGCATGCTGTTATACCGCTCATTGCTGTCGCCTGGCAGGGTCACACGGTCAAGGTCACTGTCAAAGACGATGTGCGCCTTGTCAACCAGGCAGGGGGCGTCAAAGGTATAGCCGATCTCGCTATCCACTTGGCAGAACACGCCCTGCTCACCATCGCCATATAGCGGGTGGTTTCTATCCAGCCCGTTGCGCAGGTTTTCTGCATTCTCACATCCATAGGGCTTGCCGGCCAGGCTGGGCGCGCCTGTGCGGCGGGTGAGGTAGGGGATAAAGCAGTCATCCCGCAAAAGGCTCTGCTGCAATTCGTCAATATGCTGCAGATAAACCCCGGCAGGTGTTGTTTCATGTGCTAACGCCAGCGCCGCGGCAGCGCCGACCGCCTGGCCGAGCACGGCGCAGGTCATCATCACGCGGGCAGAGCTCATGGCCGCGTGCGTCATGCTGACGTTACGCCCGGCAAAGAACAGGTTCTCAATATTTCGTGAATACAGCACACGGTAGGGAACGCCGTAAACACCCACCTCGCCCCATACGTTGGGGGCGCCCAGGTGGTAAAAGCCGCGCGGGTCATGGTCATCAAGCGGCCAGCCGCCATAGGCCACCACGTCATCAAAATGCCCGCCCGAGAGCACGTCGCCCTGGTGCATGATATACGGCCCCTCCATGCGGCGGGATTCACGCTTGCCGGGTAAAAAGCCCAGAAAATCCAACTGCCACTTTTCCGCCCCCGGAAATTTGCCGCTGTTTTTGTAGTAATCCCAAAAGCCGAAGGCTAAGGCAACCAGCTCGTCCCGCACCGTTTCGGTATCACCAATCGAATCACGGTCGCCGCCCAGCTCTAAGTACCAGAAGTTTTCACCGCTGTTCTCCATATGCGGCGTACGGCGGGCAATATCCTCGTCACTCAGCTTCTTGGCCCAGCTTGGCGCGATAAAGGCAATGTCCTCATCGGTTTTTCTTGCTTGAATAAGGCAGGACATGCCCATGGTCTTTTTATCTGCCACCGTGATCGAGGTTTTTTCACCAAACTCCTCGCGCGCCTCGCGCCCTACGCGATAGGCCGCCCCCGTCAGCGGGGCCAGAATGCTATCGCCTGAGCAATCGGCAAATTGCTTGGCATGCACACGGTGAAAGGTCTGCGTGGTCATCTGCCAAGCGGTAACTGCCTGAATTTTGTTATCTGCCATCTCGGCATCACATACCGAGGTGTTTAACAGCAGCGTGATGTTCGGCTCTGCCGTCACCTTGCCGTAAAGAATGCTGTCCCATACCGGGTACAGCTTGTAAGGGTTGCGGTACATGGCCTCCAGGTTGATCTCCTCAATAATGCCCGTCTCGCGGTTGTTTTTTCCCCGCGCGCCGCACACCCACATGCGTATCTCGCTGGAGGCATTGCCACCCAGCACGGGTCGTTCCTGGATCAGCGCTACGCGCCGCCCGCGCCGTGCCGCCGCAATGGCCGCACACATGCCGGCAAGGCCGCCGCCTACCACACAAAATTCTACCTCGTGCTCAATCGTTTTCAGCATACCGTTCTCCCTCTGCCGTGCGTTTTTTCTCATTTTACCACCTAGGTGCATAAAAGTCAATACGCGAAAAAGCGGTATGCAAAAAAATGAAGAAAACGTGCAGGGAATTGACAAAATTGAAAGAAAGTGGTATGCTATATTTATCCAAATAAAAAGAAGGAAGGGAATTTTATGGAATTTCACGTTAACAGCCCGATTTTGTTTGTGCTCGTGGGCATTATTATCGCGGCCGTGCTTGGCCAGTCTATCTTTTTCCTTTGGCGCGCGCTCAGCCATGCCAAGAAAAAAGGGATGGATAAGGCCATCATCCGCAAAACGATCACCTCCTCGATCGTGTTTACCATTGCGCCGGCTATTGCGATCTTAGTAGGCGTGATCACGCTTTCCAAAAGCCTTGGCGTGCCGCTGCCCTGGCTGCGCCTGTCGGTTATCGGCTCGCTCTCGTATGAGACGGTCGCTGCCGAAAGCGCGCTGCGCGAGCTTGGCTTGGGTTTAGAGCAGACCATTGCCAACGCCGCCGATTATGTAACCGTTGCCTTTGTGATGACAACCGGTATCGTGATTGGCCTTGTACTGGTTCCGCTGCTGACCAAGCGTATCCAGGGCGGTCTTTTGAAGATCGAGGCAAAGGATAAAAAGTGGTCTGAGGTGCTGAATAACGCTATGTTCCTTGGTATGATCTCGGCCTTCCTTGGCTACGTGTTCTGCGACGTTACGCTGGTCTTTGAGGGAACGACCTATGGCCTTATTCCCGTGCTGGTCATGCTTTGCTCAGCCGTTGTGATGGCGGTCTGCGGTCTGCTTTCTAAAAAGCTGCACGCTCGCTGGATCACCGATTACGCATTGCCCATCAGCCTGATCAGCGGCATGGCTGTTGCCATTCCGCTTACCAATTGGCTGGGCTAAGGAGGGAAACGCTGATGAAGAAGAATAACCGTTCATTCGTTGAGCAAATTCATATTGATGGCCGCGTATGGGGCCTTTCGCTGTTTGTTTTGATTCTTGCCTTCCCGTTTGCGATCAGTATGCTTTACGGTGTGGTACCGAAATGGGAGCCTATGCTGCGCGCGATGATCACCGTATTGCCCATGTACTGGGCAGTTGGCCTGATCGAGATCTTTACCTACGTGCCTATGCTGGGCGCGGGTGGCGCGTACCTTTCCTTTGTAACCGGTAATATCTCCAACCTCAAGCTCCCCTGCGCGCTGGACGCGATGGAGCGCGCCGGCGTAAAGGCCAGCTCTGAGGAGGGGGAGATCATCTCTACCATTTCGATTGCCGTTTCCAGCATCGTGACTACGCTGATCATCATTCTCGGTGTAGTTCTGATCGTTCCGCTGACCCCCATTCTCGCGCACGAGTCGCTCAACGCTGCCTTTGCTCAGCTGCTGCCTGCGCTGTTTGGTGGTCTGGCCGTAGTGTTCGTTGCTAAAAACCCCAAGCTGTCGATCGCACCCATTATTCTGATGCTGGCCCTCTTTATCTTTGTACCCGCGCTCAATGCAAGCACGGTAGGGATTATGGTGCCGGTTGGCGTGCTGTTTACCATTCTGGTAGCGCGCATCCTGTATAAAAAAGGTATCATTTAAGGAGGGAACCGATGATCGCGCTTTATATTCTGCTTGTGCTCCTTGGTCTGTTCCTTGCCGTTGTTTTCATTCGTACCCTGTGCTTCAAGCCGGGTAAGGTGACCCCTGTTGCCATTACTGAAGAGCACTTTGACCGTGATGCTGCCGTGCACGCCCTGCGTGAGCTGGTGATCTGCAAAACGATCTCTCGCTATGATCACGCAGAGGAGGATGAAACTGAATTTGCCAAGCTGATCGATAAGCTGCCCGTGCTTTATCCCCGCGTTTTTGAGGCCTGCACGCTGACAAGACTGCCCGATCGCGCCCTGCTGTTTAAGTGGCCGGGCAAGGAAGAAGGGCAGCCCACCGTGCTGATGGCACATTACGACGTGGTGCCCGTGAACGAAAGCGGCTGGCAAAAGCCGCCCTTTGAGGGCATCATTGAGGATGGCGTGCTGTGGGGCAGAGGAACCTTAGATACCAAAGCTACCTTGAACGGCGTGCTCTTTGCCGCTAACCACCTGATCGGCGAGGGCTTTGTGCCCGAAAAGGATATCTATTTTGCCTTTTCCGGCGGTGAGGAGGTCAATGGCCTGGGCGCTGTGCACATCGTAGACTGGTTTGAAGAGCAGGGTATTACGCCCGCCCTGGTGGTAGACGAGGGGGGTGCTGTGGTGGAAAACGTGTTCCCCGGTGTCAAGGAGCGCTG
The DNA here is from genome assembly GCA_017621755.1 of Clostridia bacterium. Taxonomy (GTDB): domain Bacteria; phylum Bacillota; class Clostridia; order Oscillospirales; family CAG-272; genus UBA1740. The sequence goes on along the minus strand of JAGASL010000026.1, from coordinate 53,300 downwards.
CGGCATGATCGGCATTGCCGAAAAGGGCATGATCGACGTTGCCTATACCACCAAGTCAAGCGGCGGCCACGCCTCGGCACCCAAGCCGCATACCCCGGTTGGTATTCTTTCCCGTGCCTGCTGCGCGGTAGAGGGGCATCCTTTCCCGGCCCATCTTACGCCCCCGGTTGCCAAAATGTATGATACGCTTGGCCGTCATTCAAGCTTCTTGTATCGTATGATCTTTGCCAACCTTTGGTGCTTTGCGCCGCTTTTGGATATGATCTGCAAAAAAGGCGGCGGTGAGTTGAATGCCTTGATGCGCACCACGGTGGCCTTTACGCGCATGGCGGGTAGCGATGCCAATAACGTCATCCCGCCCGAGGCCAGCATGATCTCCAACATCCGTCTCAATCCCGCCGATACGGTAGACACGGCGCTTGCCTATCTGCGCAAGGTGGTCAATGACCCCGCCGTAGAGATCGAAAAGATTCAGGGCATGAATCCCAGCCCGATCTCAAAGACGGATTGCCCTGCCTGGGATAAGGTGGCCAATGCCGTTGCCGGTACATGGCAAGGCTGCATTGTAACGCCTTATCTGATGATGCAGTGCTCGGATAGCCGCCATTACGGCCGCATCTCTGATCACGTATATCGCTTCTCAGCCATGGCGCTGACAAAGGAGGAGCGCTCTACCATTCATGGACACAACGAGCGTATTCGCTTAGAAAGCGTTGGCGAGGCGGTAGAGTTCTACCTGCGCTTAATACGGCAATGTTAACGAAAGCCGAGGTGCTGCATGCACCTCGGCTTTCTGCATTAGGGGTGCTTTATCCCCTCCGCGATGTCCGAAAATGAGATGGCCACGTCTGTTTGTGATATTGCAAAACGCAACGTGGCGCGCTATAATGAAAGCGCTATAAAACGGAAAGAAGGTATATTCTATGCTGCTGGCGGAGAGAATGAGAAATAAAGAAAAGCTGATCGGCATGTACGTGGAAATGACCGATATTGCGTCTGCCAAGATCGCCGGCCTTGCCGGCTATGACTACGTGTGGGTAGATACCGAGCATGCTTGCATGTCCTACGAAACGCTGCTGGGGCATATCATCGCCCTGCAGGCAACCGGCACGCCGGTGGTCGTGCGCGCCTCGCAGGATGATCTGACCGCAACCAAAAAGATCTTAGAAATGGGGGTAGACGGTATCATTTTTCCCATGGTAAAAACGCCAGAGGAGGCCGACCGCCTGATCGCCTCTACGCTTTACCCACCGCACGGCAATCGTGGCTTTGGCCCACGCAATGCCTGTGATTACGGCTATAAGGATTCCTTGGCCTATGCCGAGGCAAGCGTTAAGGGGATCGCTCGCTTTATTCAGATCGAGCATCGCGAAACGGTGGAGAACCTGGACGAGATCATGAAGAACGAATATATTGATGGTTACGTCTTTGGCCCGTGCGATCTGTCCGGCTCTTATGGCGTGCTGGGTGACGTGTATGGCGAAAGGATCACCGACGTTATTCGCTCCACCATGGAAAAGCTGCACGAAAACGGCAAATACGCCATGGTAGCGGCAGCCGGCTATACAAGCGAGATCATTCAGCACTGGCATGATCTGGGCGCGGATATGATCACCGCCGGCGCGGATTTTGATTTCATTCGCGACAGCGCCGTAAGAAACTGTGAAAACATGAAAAGGATCCATAAGGGGCTGTAAAGTAGCCCCAAGCGCGAGAGGGCACCGTGTCGTTCGGTGTCCTCTTTCCGTTTTTGTCAAAAAGAATGAGAAAAAAGGCGTTATTTTTGGCAAAAAAGACAAGGCAACATGTCGAAAAATATACTTGACATTTTGCATGAAATGTGATACAATATTATCGTGATTTGGTTTCGGGGTTTTTGCGCCTGACGGATAATTGTGGGCTACCACAGTGGAGCAAAGATCTGACATATGCCGACCGTCTGGGCACACCTATTTCATTTGCGGAATAAGTGCGCCTTTTTTCATTTTTGGCGTGCACGGCATCTTCTGCAAAAAGAAAATTGGAAAGGCTGGTATTCAGTATGAAAAAAGTCGGTATTCTGATGGGCAGCGACAGCGATCTGCCGATCGTACAAAAAACCGTAGACACCCTGGTGTCTCTTTCTATCCCTTACGAGGTACACGTATATTCTGCGCACAGAACGCCCGAGGAGGCTGCACGCTTCTCTCGCGAGGCGCGCGCAAACGGCTTTGGCGTGATGATCGCCGCAGCCGGTATGGCCGCACACCTGGCAGGCGCCGTAGCTGCCGCTACCACGCTGCCCGTTATTGGCATCCCTTGCAAGTCCTCTAATCTTGACGGCATTGACGCCCTTTTGTCAACAGTTCAGATGCCCTCTGGCATTCCTGTAGCTACTGTTGCCATTAACGGGGGTGTCAATGCCGCTTTGCTTGCGGCCGAAATTCTCGCCCTTTCGGATGAAGCCTTGGCCGAGAAGCTGGTGGCCCGCCGCCAGGCTGATCGGGAAAAGGTTCTGAAAAAGGATGCAGAGATTGCCGCGGCACTTAATAACTGATAATAAAATTTGTAAAATAAAAGGAGAAACAACCATGGAACTTGTTTACACCGGTAAGACCAAAAATGTTTACGCGCTTGAAAACGGCAATTATCTTTTGAAGTTTAAGGATGATTGCACCGGCAAGGACGGCGTGTTTGATCCCGGCGAGAATGCCGTTGGCCTGACCATTGAGGGCGTTGGTGATGTAAATCTGCGCATGTCGATTTACTTCTTTGAGAAGGTGAATGCTGCCGGCATTAAGACCCACTATGTCAGCGCTAACCTGGCTGATACCACCATGGAGGTTCTTCCTGCCAAGGCTTTTGGCAAGGGCCTTGAGGTTATTTGCCGCCACAAGGCAGTTGGTAGCTTTTACCGCCGCTACAGCGACTATATCGAAGAGGGTGCTGATCTGCCCGCTTACGTAGAGACCACCTTTAAGAATGATGAAAAGGGCGACCCGCTGGTAACCAAGGACGGTCTGGTCGATCTTGGTGTTATGACGGCAGAGCAGTATGACGCTATTAAGGAAATGACCCAGAAGATCACACAGATCGTAGCAGACGATCTGAAGGAAAAGGGCCTTGTGCTGTACGATATCAAGTTTGAGTTTGGTTACGATAAAGAAGGTAAGGTCATGCTGATCGACGAGATCGCCTCTGGCAATATGCGTGTATATAAGGATGGCCAGTACATCGATCCCATGACGCTCTCGAAGCTCTTCTTCGCATAAGCAGGAAAAGCGATGGGAGGCTTTTTCGGCATCACGTCCCGCAAAGAATGCTTGGCAGACGTGTTTTTTGGAACCGATTATCACTCGCATCTCGGCACGCGTCGTGGCGGTCTTGCCGCCTTTGACCCCGCGCGTGGGCTGCAGCGCGTGATCCATAATATTGAAAATTCGCCGTTCCGCACCAAGTTTGAGCACGTGTTTGAGGAAATGACAGGCACGGCCGCTATCGGCTGCATCAGCGATTCTGATCCGCAGCCGCTCCTCATCCGCTCGCGGCTTGGTAAATTTGCCATCGGTACGGTTGGCCTCATTCGCAACAGTGAGGATCTGATTCGCACCTATTTAGAGGAGGGCGGCGGCCAGTTCAACGCCATGACAGGGGGGGCCGTGAATTCGACCGAGCTGGTGGCAGCGTTGGTCAGCACCAGACCCAGCTTTGCCGAGGGCATTCGCTTTGTGGGAGAGGTGATCGAGGGCTCGATCACCATACTGATCTTAAAAGAAAACGGCAATATCATCGCCGCGCGCGATCGCCTTGGCCGCTTGCCGGTGCTGATCGGCAAAAACGAGGATGGCTACGCCGTTACCTTTGAATCCTTTGCCTACGAAAAGCTGGGCTATAGCGCCTATGGCGAGCTTGGCCCGGGCGAGATCGTAGAGCTATCGCCCGATGGGGTAGAGCAGCTGGCAGCCCCCGGCAAGGAAATGCGCATGTGTGCTTTTCTTTGGAGCTACTATGGCTATCCTACCGCCACCTATGAGGGCGTGAACGTAGAGGCTATGCGTTATCGCAACGGTGCCATCATGGCAGAAACGGATGCAGCGCGCGGCAATGCCGAGGGCGTTGAATTCGTCAGCGGTATTCCGGATTCCGGTACACCGCACGCCATTGGCTACGCCAGCAAGAGCGATATTCCGTTTGCGCGCCCCTTTATCAAGTATACGCCAACCTGGCCGCGCAGCTTTACGCCGGCCAAGCAGGTAGACCGAAACAAGATCGCAAAAATGAAGCAGATCCCGGTACACGATCTGATCGTAGATCGCAATTTGCTGTTTGTAGACGATTCTATCGTTCGTGGCACGCAGCTGCGCGAGACGGTAGAGTTTCTTTATGACAGTGGTGCCAAGTCTGTACACATGCGCTCTGCCTGCCCGCCCGTCATGTACGGCTGTAAATATCTAAACTTCTCTCGCGCTACAAGCGATATGGAGCTGATTGCTCGCCGCACCATTATGGAGCTGGAGGGCGAGGAAGGCTTTCAGCATATCGAGGAATATAGTGATGGTACCACCGAGCGCGGTAAAAATATGCGCCGCGCCATTTGTGAAAAGCTGCATCTTGCTTCGCTTGAATTCCAGTCGCTTGAGGGCATTGTTCGTGCGATAGGGTTAGAGCCGTGTAAGCTTTGCACCTATTGCTGGAACGGGAAAGAATGATCACGAAAGGAAACAAAAATGATGAATATGCAATCTAAGTCTGACAGCTACGCCGCCGCTGGTGTGGATATTACCGCCGGCTACAAGGCCGTTGAGCTGATGAAAAAGCACATCGCCCGCACCATGATGAACGGCAAGGCAACCGATATCGGTGGCTTTGGCGGCCTTTTTGCCCTCGATCTGACCGGCTATAAGAACCCCGTTCTCGTTTCCGGCACCGATGGCGTTGGCACCAAGCTGAAGCTGGCCTTCCTGATGGACAAGCACGATACCGTGGGCATCGACTGCGTAGCTATGTGCGTTAACGATGTGCTCTGCTGCGGCGCAAAGCCCCTCTTCTTCCTCGACTACATTGCTTGCGGCAAAAATGTGCCTGAAAAGATCGCTGACATTGTTGGCGGCGTGGCCGAGGGCTGCGTGCAGTCCGGCGCCGAGCTGATCGGCGGTGAGACGGCAGAGATGCCCGGCTTCTATCCGATCGATGAATATGATCTGGCCGGCTTTGCCGTCGGTATCGTAGACCGCGAGCAGGTCATTGATAAGAGCAGCATGAAGGAAGGGGATGTGATGATCGCGCTGCCTTCCTCGGGCGTACATTCTAATGGCTTTTCGCTGGTACGCCGTGTTTTTGACGTAGAGCATTGTGATCTGCATGCCCCCGTGGATGCGCTGGGCGGCAAGTCTCTTGGCGAGACCCTGCTTACTCCTACCAAGATCTACGTAAAGCCTATGCTGGCCCTGTTTGAAGAGGTCAAGGTCAAGGGTGTTTCCCATATTACGGGTGGCGGCTTCTATGAAAATATGCCGCGCTCTATTCCGGATGGCCTGGGCGTGAAGATTGATAAGAAGGATATCCGCATCCTGCCCATCTTCGATCTGCTGGCTAAGACCGGCAATATCAGCGAGCGTGATATGTTCAACACCTTTAACATGGGCGTTGGCATGAGCGTGGTCGTAGCAGCCGAGGATGTTGACCGTGCGCTGGCTATCCTGCAGGCCAATGGCGAGGATGCTTACGTGATCGGTAAGATCGTTCGTTCGGAAGATAAGGTGATCCTATGAAAACGGCACGCATTGCCGTTCTTGTCTCGGGTGGTGGCACCAATCTTGGCGCCCTGATCAAGGCCGAGCGGGAAGGGAAGCTGAAGAGCGGCAAAATCGAGCTGGTCATCTCCAACAAGGCAGATGCTTATGCCCTGCAGCGTGCGGCGAATGCCGGTATTCCTACCGCCACCGTGCTGAAAAAGGAGTGCCTGACGCAAGAGGTCTTTGAAGACCGTATCATGGCGTTGCTTTCTGAAAACAAGATCGATCTGATCGTGCTGGCCGGCTTCATGGCCATTCTCAGCGAGCGCTTTACAAGCGCTTACCCCGAAAGAATTATCAACGTGCATCCCTCGCTCATCCCCTCCTTCTGCGGCAAGGGCTTTTACGGCCTGCGCGTGCATGAGGCGGCGCTTGCCTACGGCGTAAAGGTGACGGGCGCTACCGTTCATTTTGTTAACGAGGTGCCGGATGGCGGCCGCATCATTATGCAAAAGGCCGTTGCCATCCGCGAGAATGATACCCCTGAAACGCTGCAAAAGCGCGTGATGCGCCTGGCAGAATGGCAGATCCTGCCTGCCGCGGTTGAGAAGGTCTCGGCCGCGATGACTGCTAATCAGTAAAAAACGTGGAGGCTTGGTTCCTCCGGCAAAGAAAGGATAAGAGAGAATGAATATCTACGAAATTCATGATATCGCCCCCCTGATCCGCGATAATGCCTATGTTGGCCGCGGCATCGTGATCGGCAAAACTGCCGATGGCAAAAAGGCTGCCACCGCCTATTTTATCATGGGCAGAAGCAGCAACAGCCGCAACCGCATCTTTACCGAAAAGAATGGCGCGGTGTATACCGAGCCGTTTGATGCCTCCCGCGTAGAGGATCCCAGCCTGATCATTTACGCCGCCATCCGCCAGTTGGAGAACAAGCTGATCGTGACCAACGGCGACCAGACCGACACCATTTACGATGGCGTTGCCGCCGGCAAAACCTTCAGCGAATCGCTTAAGGTGCGTGAGTTCGAGCCGGATGCCCCCAACCTTACCCCCCGCATCAGCGGTATGCTGACCTTTGCGAATGGGGATTTTACCTATGAAATGAGCATTCTTAAGAGCGCCGACCCCGAGGGCACTGCCTGCAACCGCTATACCTTCTCGTATGCCGCGCTGCCCGGTCTTGGCCACTTTATCCACACCTACGTGTGCGATGGCAATCCCATCCCCACCTTCCAGGGCGAGCCTGAGCGCGTCATCATCCCGGATGATATTGATTATTTCACCGAATCGCTTTGGGGTGCCCTGAACGAGGATAATAAGATCTCTCTGTACGTTCGTTATACCGATCTTGCCACCGGCGAGGTTGAAAACCGCATGATCAATAAGAATAAGTGAGGAATAGACGATGAAAGAATTTGAACTGAAATACGGCTGCAACCCGAACCAGAAGCCCTCGAAGATCTATATGGCCAACGGCGAGGAGCTGCCGATCAAGATCCTCTGCGGCCGCCCGGGCTACATCAACTTCTTAGACGCGTTCAACTCCTACCAGCTGGTCAAGGAGCTGAAGGCAGCGCTCGGCATGCCCGCCGTTACCTCCTTTAAGCACGTCAGCCCCACCTCTGCCGCTGTTGGCATTCCGCTTTCTGATAAGCTGAAGAAGGCCTGCTTTGTAGACGACATCGAAGGGCTTGACGATTCGCCTCTTGCTTGTGCCTACGCCCGCGCCCGCGGTACCGACCGCATGTGCTCGTTTGGCGACTGGGTGGCTCTTTCCGACGTCTGCGACGTAACCACCGCGCTGATGATCAAGCGCGAGGTGTCTGACGGTATCATCGCCCCCGGCTATGAGCCCGAGGCACTGGAGATTTTGAAGAGCAAGAGAAAGGGTAACTACAACATCGTAGAGATCGACCCGAATTACGTTCCCGCCCCCATCGAGCATAAGGAGGTCTATGGCATCACCTTCGAGCAGGGCAGAAATAATTTTGAGATCAACCGTGAGCTGCTTGCCAATATCGTAACGGCGAATAAGGATCTGCCTGAGAGCGCCGTGCGCGATCTGATCATTGCGCTCATCACTCTGAAATATACCCAGTCCAACTCCGTTTGCTTCGCCGTAGACGGGCAGGCGATCGGCGTTGGTGCCGGCCAGCAGTCCCGTATCCATTGCACGCGCCTGGCAGGCGGCAAGGCCGATACCTGGTTCCTGCGCCAGCATGAAAAGGTGCTGAACCTGCCCTTTAAGGATACCCTTGGCCGCCCCGATCGCGACAACGTGATCGACGGCTATATCAATAAGAATGAAGAGGACGTTTGCGCAGACGGCAACTGGCAGAAGTACTTCACCCGCCAGCCCGAGCCGCTGACCGATGAAGAGGCAAAGGCCTACCTCGCTACCATTGATGGCGTTGCTCTTGGTTCGGATGCCTTCTTCCCGTTCAGCGATAATATCGAGCGCGCTAAGAAGAGCGGCGTTAAGTACATTGCCGAGCCCGGTGGCTCTATCCGTGACGATGCCGTGATCGAATGCTGCGATAAATACGGTATGACCATGTCCTTTACCGGCATGCGTCTCTTCCACCATTGATTGGGAAAGGGAAGCGCATGAGGGTAATGGTTGTCGGTGGTGGCGGCAGAGAGCACGCCATCATCAAAAAGATCAAGGAAAATAAAAGCGTAGAAGAAATCTTTGCGCTGCCCGGTAACGGCGGCATCGCGGCTGATGCTACCTGTGTGCCGATCGGCGCGAAGGATATTCCCGCCATCGTCGCCTTTGCGGTGGAAAACAAGATCGATTATGCCATCGTCGCGCCTGACGATCCGCTCGTTCTTGGCGCGGTTGACGCGTTAGAGGAGCAGGGCATCCCCTGCTTTGGCCCGCGTGCCAACGCCGCGATTATTGAGGGCAGCAAGGTTTTTTCTAAAAACCTGATGAAAAAGTACGGCATCCCCACCGCCGCCTACGAGGTGTTTGACGATATGGAGAAGGCGCTTGTCTATTTAGAGACAGCACCCATTCCTACCGTCATCAAGGCAGACGGCCTTGCCCTGGGCAAGGGCGTGATCATTGCCACCACGCGGGATGAAGCGAAGGACGCTGTTCGCTCGATGATGCAGGACAAGGTCTTTGGCAAGAGCGGTGACCACATCGTGATCGAGGAATTTCTCACCGGCCCAGAGGTTTCTGTGCTGGCCTTTACCGACAGCAAAACGGTAGTGCCCATGGTCTCCTCTATGGACCATAAGCGTGCCGGTGATAACGATACCGGCCTCAATACCGGCGGTATGGGTACGATCGCACCCAACCCGTACTACACGGATGAGATTGCCGCCATCTGCCGCGAAACCATCTTTTTGCCCACGATGAACGCCATGAATGCCGAAGGGCGCCCCTTTAAGGGCTGCCTCTATTTCGGCCTCATGCTCACCCCCAACGGGCCGAAGGTGATCGAGTATAACTGCCGCTTCGGCGACCCGGAAACGCAGGTGGTGCTCCCTCTGCTGGAAAGCGATCTGCTGACAGTTATGCAGGCTGTTACCAACGAAACGCTGGTTGAATGCGAGGTGCGCTTTGCTTCTCGCCACGCCTGCTGCGTGATCATGGCCTCGAATGGTTACCCGGTTGCCTATGAAAAGGGATACCCGATCACCATTCCCACCTCGGTGGCAGACGGTGTATTTGTGGCAGGAGCCGAAGAAAAAGCCGGGCAGCTGCTGACAAGCGGCGGCCGTGTGCTGGGCGTGACCGCCGTGGCGGATACGCTTGCCAATGCCATTGCCGGCGCTTATGCCAACGTGGCACAGATCTCGTTTGATAACGCCTACTATCGCCACGATATCGGGCAAAGGGCCCTTCGTGCAGGGAAGGAAGGATAACGAATGGTATATAGAATTTTTGTAGAAAAAAAGGAAGGCCTGGCCCACGAGGCAAGCGCGCTCCTTTCCGAGCTGCGTAACCTGCTTGGCATCACCTCGCTCACCTCTGTGCGGCTCTTTAACCGCTATGACGTTGAAAATATTGCGGACAAGCTGTTTGAAGAGGCCGTTCACACTGTGTTCTCTGAGCCGCAGTTAGATAGCGTTACGCGCGAGCTGAACGTGGGGGATGATACTGTGTTTGCGGTAGAATATCTGCCCGGCCAGTTTGATCAGCGTGCCGATTCGGCTGCGCAGTGTATTCAGATCATCTCCTGTGGCGAGCGCCCTGCCATCCGCACGGCAAAGGTCTATGCCCTGGGCGGCAGTCTTACTGAAGGTGAGCTGGCCGAGATCAAAAAATACGTCATCAACCCCGTTGAGGCAAGAGAAGCATCGCTTGACCTGCCCGAAACGCTGATCGCGCAGTACGAGATCCCTGAGGCGGTTGCTACGCTTGACGGATTTATCGAGCTGGATGAAAAGGGGCTTGCCGACTTTATCACCCAATATGGCCTGGCCATGGATCTGGATGATATCCGCTTCTGCCGCGACTATTTCCGCACCGAGAAGCGTGACCCTACCATCACAGAGGTGCGCATGATCGATACCTACTGGTCTGACCATTGCCGCCACACCACCTTTGGCACCACCATCGACAGCGTTCGCTTTGAGGACAAGCTGCTCGAGGAGGCGTATGAGGAATACCGCGCTGTTCGTGCAAAGTTAGGCAGAACCAAGCCGGAAAATCTGATGGATATTGCCACCCTTGCCGGCCGCTATCTAAAAAAGACCGGCAAGCTGGATAAGCTGGATGAATCTGAGGAGATCAATGCCTGCACCGTTAAGATGGAGGTAGAGGTTGATGGCGTGAAGGAGCCCTGGCTGCTTCTCTTCAAAAACGAAACGCACAACCACCCCACCGAGATCGAGCCCTTTGGCGGTGCCGCCACCTGTATCGGCGGCGCGATCCGTGACCCGCTTTCCGGCCGCTCTTATGTATACGCCGCTATGCGTGTGACCGGCGCTGCCGATCCCACCCGCCCAGTGTCTGAGACCATTCAGGGCAAGCTGCCGCAGAGAAAGATCGTGCAAACGGCGGCCGCCGGTTATTCCTCCTACGGCAACCAGATCGGTCTGGCGACCGGTATGGTAGATGAGCTGTATCATGATGGTTACGCCGCCAAGCGCATGGAGATCGGTGCCGTTATTGCTGCCGCCCCTGCCGCCAACGTGCGCCGTGAGCGCCCTGAGGATGGCGACGTGGTCATTCTGCTGGGTGGCCGCACCGGTCGTGATGGCTGCGGCGGCGCTACCGGCTCCTCTAAGAAGCACACGCTTTCCTCTCTTGAGACCTGCGGTGCCGAGGTGCAGAAGGGGAATGCGCCTGAGGAAAGAAAGCTGCAGCGCCTCTTCCGTAATGCGGAGGCATGCCGCATGATCAAGCGCTGTAACGACTTTGGCGCCGGCGGTGTGTCGGTTGCCGTTGGCGAGCTGGCCGACGGACTGGATATCAATCTCAACGCCGTGCCGAAGAAATACGAGGGACTTGACGGTACCGAGCTGGCGATCAGTGAATCGCAGGAAAGAATGGCCGTGGTGGTCGAAGCGAAGGACGTTGACCGCTTCATGGCACTGGCACTTTCCGAAAACCTGGAGGCAACTGTGGTTGCCCACGTGACCGAGGAGCCCCGCCTGCGCATGCATTGGAATGGCAAGACCATTGTTGATATCTCGCGTGAGTTCTTAAATTCCAACGGTGCAGAGAAGCATATCCACATTGCACCCGCAAAAATTGAGACTTATACCAAGGCAGAACCAAAAAGCTTTGGTGATGGCTACCGTGCGCTGATGGGCGACCTTAACGTCTGCTCCAAGCGCGGTCTGTCTGAGCGGTTTGATTCTACCATCGGTGCCGGCACTGTTCTCATGCCCTTTGGTGGTAAGCATCAAAAGACCCCGATCCAGGCCATGGTGCATAAGATCTCGGTTGAGGAAAAGCATACCGATACCTGCTCCTACATGTCCTGGGGCTATAACCCCTTCATTGCTGAAAAGAGCCCCTATCACGGCTCTTATCTGGCCGTTGTAGAAAGCGTTTCCAAGCTGATCGCGGCCGGAGCATCGTTTGAGGACGTTTACCTGACCTTCCAGGAATATTTTGAAAAGCCCGGCAAGGATCCTGCCCGCTGGGGCAAGCCGCTTGCCGCTTTGCTTGGTGGCTTCCGCGCCCAGCTGGATCTTGGTATTGCCGCCATTGGCGGTAAGGACTCGATGAGTGGCTCGTTCGAGGATCTTGACGTGCCGCCCACGCTGGTCTCCTTTGCCGTTACCACCGGCAAGACCGAAGAGGTTATCACCGGCGAATTCAAGCAGGCTGGCAGCCGTGTTGTTTTGCTGAAACCTGACTACTTGGAAAGCGGTCTGCCCTGCGTTAAGTCCTTGATTTCTTTGTATAATCGCGTGACGGAGCTGATGCGTGCCGGCAAGGTGCTTGCCGCCTACACGCCCACCTACGGCGGTGTGGCCGAGGCTGTTTATAAGATGGGCATTGGCAACGGCTTTGGCTTCCGCTATGAAAATGGCCTCTCGCTTTCGGATATCTTTGGCTACTGCTACGGCTCGTTCCTCTTAGAGGTAACGGCTGATTCGGGCATTGATGGCTTAACGGTTGGTCGCGTGACCGATGACGGTGCCATCACCTACGGTGAAGAGAAGCTTTGCCTTGGCGAGCTTGGCAGTCTTTACGAGGGGCGCTTAGAAAGCGTATACCCCTGTGCTGAGAAGAAGGAAAGCAACAAGCTTGAAACCTTCTCCGCGCCGGCAGAGAAGCGCGCGGCACCCACCGTTCGCGTTGCCCGCCCGCAGGTGCTCATTCCTGTATTCCCGGGCACCAACTGCGAATACGATTCTGCCAAGGTCATGCGTGATGCCGGGGCAGAGGCAAAGATTTTCGTCATCAATAACCTTACCGCGGACGGTATCTCCCGTAGCGTAGAGCAGTTTACCGAGGAACTGAAGCGCTCGCAGATGGTCTTTGTTCCCGGCGGTTTCTCCGGCGGTGACGAGCCGGATGGCTCGGGCAAGTTCATCATGGCCTTCTTCCGTAACGAGGCTGTGCGTGAGGAGATCCACAACCTTCTTAACCGCCGTGACGGTCTTATGTGCGGTATCTGTAACGGCTTCCAGGCGCTGGTCAAGCTTGGCCTGGTTCCGTACGGCAAGATCATTGATACCGATGAAAATTGCCCCACGCTGACCTTTAACAGCATCTCTCGCCACCAGTCTAAGCTGGTGCGCGTGCGCGTTGCCTCGAACAAGTCGCCCTGGCTTGCCGCCACGAACGTGGGTGACGTTTACACCGTGCCGATCTCGCATGGTGAGGGGCGCTTCCTTGCCTCAGAGGAGGTCGTTCGTCAGCTGGCTGCCAACGGGCAGATCGCTACCCAGTACGTCGATCTCTCTGGCAACGCCACCGATGATATCCGCTACAATCCCAACAATTCTACCTACGCGATCGAGGGTATCACCTCGCCGGATGGCCGTGTCTTTGGTAAGATGGGCCACAGCGAGCGTATTGGAAACGGTCTTTACAAAAACGTGGACGGTATCTTTGATATGAAGATGTTTGAATCTGCCGTTCGTTACTTTAAGGAGGGTAAATAATCATGGCATATCTTTCTGATATTGAAATTGCACAGGCAACCGAAATGAAGCCGATCACCGAAATTGCGAAGGCGGCCGGCGTTGACGAGAAGTACATGGAGCAGTACGGTCGCTACAAGGCAAAGATCGACTATTCGCTGCTCAACGAGTCCCCCCGTAAGGATGGTAAGCTGATTCTGGTTACCGCCATCACCCCCACGCCTGCAGGCGAGGGTAAGACCACTACCACCATCGGCCTGGCCGACGGTCTGAGCCGCATTGGCAAGAACGTTGTCGTTGCCCTGCGTGAGCCCTCTCTTGGCCCGGTATTCGGTGTTAAGGGTGGTGCTGCCGGCGGCGGCTACGCACAGGTGGTGCCGATGGAGGATATCAACCTGCATTTCACCGGTGACTTCCACGCTATCGGCGCAGCCAATAACCTGCTGGCTGCCATGCTGGATAACCACATCTACCAGGGCAACCGCCTGAACATCGACCCCCGCCGCATCACCTGGAAGCGCTGCGTGGATATGAATGACCGCCAGCTTCGCTTCGTGACTGATGGTCTTGGTGGCCGTGTAAACGGTACCCCGCGTGAGGATGGCTTTGATATTACTGTAGCCTCTGAGATCATGGCCGTGTTCTGCCTGGCCAGCTCGATCACCGACCTCAAGGAGCGTCTCTCTCGCATCGTTGTGGGCTACACCTATGACGAGAAGCCGGTAACCGCCGGTGAGCTGGGCGCCGTTGGCGCTATGGCTGCCCTGTTGAAGGATGCCCTGAAGCCCAACCTGGTACAGACCCTGGAGGGTACCCCTGCCTTCGTGCACGGCGGCCCCTTTGCCAACATCGCGCACGGCTGCAACTCGGTTATCGCTACCAAGATGGCCATGAAGCTGGGTGATTACGCCGTTACCGAGGCTGGCTTTGGTGCAGATCTCGGTGCAGAGAAGTTCCTTGATATCAAGTGCCGCTATGCCGGCCTGCGCCCCAGCGCCGTTGTCATGGTTGCTACCGTTCGCGCACTCAAGATGCACGGCGGCATGCCCAAGACAGAGCTTGGCAATGAGAACCTCGAGGCACTGGAGGCGGGTATCCCGAATCTGCTGCGCCACGTTTCCAACATTAAAAACGTATACAAGCTGCCTTGCGTGGTTGCGGTTAACCGTTTCCCGACCGATACCGATAAGGAGATCGAGCTGGTGATCGAGAAGTGCCGCGCCCTGGGTGTAAACGTCGTCCTCTCTACCGTATGGGCAGAGGGCGGCAAGGGCGGTATGGCCCTGGCAGAGGAGGTCGTTCGCCTTTGCGAGCAGGAGAATGATTTCTCCTTCAGCTACGAGCTGGATGCCTCGATCGAGGATAAGATCCGTGCGATCGTTACTCGTGTATACGGTGGTGTAGGCGTGAACTTTGCGCCGGCCGCCAAGAAGGAGATCGACCGCCTTGCCGCGCTTGGCTTCGATCGTATCCCCGTTTGTATGGCAAAAACGCAGTACAGCTTCTCGGATGATGCTACCAAGCTTGGCGCACCGGAGGGCTTTACTGTGACCGTTCGCGCCGTCAAGGTGTCTGCCGGTGCCGGCTTTATCGTTGCCCTGACCGGCGATATCATGACCATGCCCGGTCTGCCCAAGGTTCCCGCGGCAGAGAAGATCGACGTTGACGAAAACGGTAAGATCTCCGGCCTGTTCTAATTGTGCAATATCCCCCATTTTTTCACGAAAATGGGGGGTAATTTTTATGTTGAAAACTTCAAAAAAATGTTGACAAAAAGAGCGCGTTGTGCTATAATAACACCAACGTGATCTTTAAGTCGGTACCGTGATATCGACAAGATTTCCATCATATAGCCCGTACTGCAGGTAGGGGCGGTCTTTTTGGATGATCTTGTCGTTTCGCGACAAGATTTTTTTGTTATAAACGGGGTTCCCGCGATGAAGAAAAAAGCAGAGATTATGGATAGCACGGGCGTTTGCCGTGCCATGGCGCGCATCACGCACGAGATCATTGAGCGTAACCAGGGGGCAAGAGATATCTGCCTCTTGGGTGTGAAAAAGCGCGGTGTGCCGCTTTCACGCATGCTGGCAGCCAATATCGAGCGGTTTGAGGGCGTTTCGGTACCGGTGGGGCTATTGGATATCACCCGCCATCGTGACGATCTGTCGGCCGAGGAAAAGCAGGCAGCCGAGATCGATTGCCACATCCCCTGTGATGTGCGCGATAAAACGGTGATCTTGGTAGATGACGTGATCTATACGGGGCGTACCGTTCGCGCCGCGATGGAGGCGATCTTTTCCCACGCCAGGCCAAAGGCCATTCAGCTGGCGGTCTTGATCGACCGTGGGCATCGCGAGCTGCCGATTAGGCCTGACTACGTTGGTAAAAACGTGCCTACCGCACAAAACGAGCGCATCGCCGTGATGCTGGAGGAGTGTGACGGTGAGGGCGGCGTGTTTATTTCCACAAATGAAGAATAAAAGAGAGGAGTGACCAAGATGGCTAAACTGAACAGATCGACCATGCTGGATACTGCCTCTTTTTCTCTTGCAGAGGCTTTTTTGGCATCTCAAGGCCTTGACCTTGGTAATCATGAATATACGGTTTTTCCCGGCTTTTGCGATGTGCACGTGCATTTTCGTGAGCCGGGTTTTTCCTATAAGGGCACGGTTTACAACGGTTCTCGCGCTGCCGCGCGCGGCGGCTACACGGCCGTGTGTACCATGCCCAACCTCAACCCCGTGCCCGATTCGGTCGAGCACCTGCGTGAGCAATTAGAGATTATTGGGCGTGATGCGGTCATTCCGGTCTACCCCTACGCCGCCATCACGGTTGGCGAGAGCGGGGAAGCCCTTGCGGATATGGATGGTCTTGCGCCGCTTGCCGTTGCCTTTTCGGATGATGGGCGTGGTGTGCAGAGCGACGAGATGATGGCCATGGCAATGGAAAAAGCAAAGGCGCTTGGTAAAATGATCGTGGCGCATTGTGAGGTCAATTCGCTTCTGCACGGCGGCTACATCCACGAGGGCGCTTACGCCAAGGAGCACGGTCACCGCGGTATCTCGTCAGCGAGTGAGTGGCGGCAGATCGAGCGTGACCTGGCGCTTGCTAAGCAGATAGGCTGTGCCTACCATGTTTGCCATATTTCCACCAAGGAGAGTGTTGCGCTGATCCGCGCGGCGAAAAAAGCGGGTGTCAACGTCACCTGTGAGACGGCGCCGCACTACCTGACCATGGATGAAAATGACCTGCGCGAGGAAGGACGCTTTAAGATGAACCCGCCCCTGCGCGCAAAAGAAGATAGAGAAGCGCTGCTTGCCGGCATTCTGGACGGCACGATCGATATGATCGCCACCGACCACGCCCCACACGCGGCCGATGAAAAGGCCCGCGGCTTAGAAAAAAGCCCCTTTGGCATTGTGGGGCTGGAAACGGCGCTGCCGGTGCTTTACACCTACTTGGTAAAGCCGGGCATTCTTTCCATCGAGCGCCTGGTAGAGCTGCTGGTGCACGCGCCGCGCCGTCGCTTTGGCATCAAGGCTGACGTTGGCTTCTCGCTTTGGCGGCTGGATGAGGAATTTACCGTTGACCCGGCAGAATTCCTCTCGCTTGGCAAGGCAACACCGTTTGCCGGCCATCGCCTGGTGGGCGTCAATTACCTCACCGTGGTGGACGGTCAGATTGTTTATAAAAAATAATGCATATAGAGAGTAAAGAATAGGGAGGCTGTTATGGCAAAGAGAACGGACATTAAGAAAATCCTGATCATCGGCTCCGGCCCGATCGTGATCGGTCAGGCGGCAGAGTTTGACTATGCAGGCACGCAGGCGTGTCTCGCCTTGAAGGAGGAGGGCTACGAGGTTGTGCTTGTCAACTCAAACCCCGCCACCATCATGACCGATACCACCATTGCAGACAAGGTGTATATGGAGCCCCTGACGCTGGAGTACATCGCTAAGATACTGCGTTATGAGCGCCCGGATGCTATCGTACCCGGCATCGGCGGCCAGACCGGCCTGAATCTTGCCATGCAGCTGGAAAAGAAGGGCGTTTTGAAGGAATGCCACGTAGAGCTGCTGGGCACCTCGAGCGAGAGCATTGAGCGCGCCGAGGACCGCGAGCTGTTCAAGGAGCTTTGCCAGTCGATCGGTGAGCCTACCATTCCCTCTGAGATCACCTATGATCTTGATGAGGCAAAGGAAGCCGCAGGCCGTATCGGCTACCCGGTCGTTCTTCGCCCCGCCTTTACGCTGGGCGGCACCGGCGGCGGCTTTGCCAATAACGAGGAAGAGCTGGTTGAGATCGGCATGAACGCCTTTAAGCTCTCGCCCGTGCACCAGGTGCTGATCGAAAAGAGCGTAAAGGGCTATAAGGAGATCGAGTTTGAGGTCATGCGTGACTCTACCGATCGTGCCATTACCATCTGCGGTATGGAGAATATCGACCCCGTTGGCGTTCACACCGGCGACTCGATGGTGGTAGCCCCCATCCTGACCCTGAACGATCACGATCTGAAGATGCTCAACGACAGCGCCATCAAGATCATTCGCGAGCTGAAGATAGAGGGTGGTTGTAACGTACAGTTCGCGCTCAACCCGGAGACGAGTGAATATTACCTTATCGAGGTAAACCCCCGCGTTTCGCGGTCCTCGGCGCTTGCCTCTAAGGCCAGCGGCTATCCGATCGCCCGTGTTACCGCTAAGATCGCCGTTGGTATGTCGCTGGATGAGATCTGCGTAGCCGGCGGTAAGGCATCCATGGAGCCCCGCCTGGACTATATCGTAGCAAAGTTCCCGCGCTTCCCGTTTGATAAGTTTGCCTCTGCCCCCAACCTGCTCGGTACGCAGATGAAGGCAACCGGCGAGGTCATGGGCATCGGATCGAACTTAGAGGAGTGCGTGTTGAAATCCGTTCGCTCGCTGGAGATCGGCGTGTGCCACCTTTATCACGCAAAGTTCGACGGCATGAACGAAGAGGAGCTTCTTGCTTATCTCTCTGAATTCCGTGCCGATAATATTTTCGCCATCACGCAGCTGATGCGCCTGGGCACCTCGCTTGAAACCATTCACGAGGTAACCAAGATCACCCCCTACTTCCTGGAATCCTTTAAGCGCATCGTGGAGATGGAAAGCAACCTGCGCGAGCACGCCGGCTCGGCCGATGTGCTGCATGCAGCGAAGAAGATGGGCTTCTCTGACCAGTACATTGCCCGCCTGTGGGAGACCGATGAGCAGGCCGTGTGCCGCGCCCGTAAGGATAACGGTATCGTTCCGGTATTCCGCATGGTAGATACCCTGCACACCGGCGCCTATATCCCGTATCTGTATTCTTCCTACACCGGCGAGAATGATTCGCGCCTGACGAACAGAAATAAGGTCGTTGTGCTTGGTGCCGGCCCCATTCGTATCGGCCAGGGTGTCGAGTTTGATTATTCTACCGTTCACGCCGTTACCACCATTCGCAAGGTGGGCTATGAATCCATCATTATCAATAACAATCCCGAGACGGTATCGACTGACTACACCTGCTCGGATAAGCTCTATTTTGAGCCGCTCACGCCTGAGGACGTGATGAACATCATCGATTTTGAGCAGCCCGAGGGCGTTATCGCCTCGCTTGGCGGTCAGACCGCGATCAACCTGGCCGACCCGCTGATGCGCCGTGGCGTGAAGATCATCGGCACCGATTGCGCCGCCATCGACCGCGCCGAGAACCGCGACCTGTTTGAAAAGCTGCTTGAGGAGCTGCACATCCCGCAGCCGCAGGGCAGAGCCGTTACTAAGATCGAGGATGGCATTGCCGCTGCCGCCAATATCGGTTACCCCGTGCTGGTTCGCCCCTCCTTCGTGCTGGGCGGCCGCGCGATGCAGATCGTGGCAAACGAGGCGCAGCTGCGCCACTACCTCAAGACCGCCGTTGAGATCGACGAGGACAAGCCCGTTCTCGTTGATAAGTACATCAGCGGTAAGGAGGTAGAGGTAGACGCGATCTGCGACGGCCGCGACGTATTCGTGCCCGGCATTATGGAGCTGGTTGAAAGAACCGGCATCCACTCGGGCGACTCGATCAGCGTTTATCCCGCCTTCAGTATTTCGGATAAGGTAAAGGGCACCATCCTTGGCTACGCCAAGAAGCTTGGCCTTGGCATCGGCATCGTTGGTCTTTACAACATCCAGTTCATCGTGGACGAAAAGGATGACGTGTATATCATCGAGGTAAATCCGCGCTCCTCGCGCACCGTGCCGTTCCTTTCTAAGGCTACCGGCTACTCGCTTGCCGATATCGCTACCGAGGTGATCATGGGCAAGACCTTGAAGGAGCAGGGCATCTTTGACCTGTACCCTGAGGAAAAGAAGAGATGGTACGTTAAGGTTCCCGTATTCTCCTTCAACAAGATCCGCGGGCTTGATGCTTACCTCTCGCCTGAAATGAAATCCACCGGTGAGGCCATCGGCTATGACGATAAACTCAACCGCGCGCTCTATAAGGCGCTGCAGGCCTCCGGCATGCATCTGCAGAACTACGGCACCGTGTTTGCCACCATTGCCGATAAGGATAAAGCGGAGGCGCTGCCGCTTATTCGCCGCTTCTACGATCTTGGCTTTAACATCGAGGCAACCGAGGGCACAGCCAAGTTCTTAAAGGAAAACGGCATTCGTACCCACATCCTGAAAAAGATCGGTGAGGGCAGCGATGAGATCTACGAATCCATTCGCCAAGGCCATATCGCCTACGTGATCAACACCAGCGATATTGGCGCTACCAACCAGATGAGCGATGGCTACCAGATCCGCCGCTACGCCACCGAAAACAACGTGACCATGTTTACCTCGCTGGATACGGTGAAGGTGCTGCTGGACGTGCTGGATGAGACCACGCTTGGCATCTCTACCATCGATGCGTAAGGAGAGGGGAATGAAGCAAGGAATATTTACCATTACGGAAAATATCCCGCTCACGCAAACGGTCTACCGTATGCGCCTGGCGGGTGATACCGCTGCCATTACTGCCCCGGGCCAGTTTGTCAACATCAAGCTGGAGGGGTACTATCTCCGCCGCCCGATCTCGGTTTGCGATTGCACCCCCGGCGAGCTGACCATCCTGTACAAGGTGGTCGGCCACGGAACCGAGACTATGGCGCATATGGCGGCAGGGCAGCAGCTTGATCTGCTGACCGGCCTTGGCAATGGCTACGATCTTTCCAGATCGAGTGACCGGCCGCTCTTGCTCGGCGGTGGCGTTGGCGTTCCGCCCCTTTACATGCTGGCGAAGGAGCTGATCGCGCAGGGCAAGCAGGTCAGCGTGATCCTCGGCTTTAATAAAAAGGACGAGGTGTTTTACGAAGAAGAGTTCCGCGCGCTCGGCGCCGATGTGCGTGTTGCCACGGCAGATGGCTCCTACGGCACGAAGGGCTTTGTGACCGACGCGATGCAGGGGCTTGATTACACCCACTTTTACACCTGCGGGCCAGAGCCGATGCTCAAGGCCGTCTACCGCGCGACAACCACCTCTGGCCAGTTCAGCTTTGAGGAAAGAATGGGCTGTGGCTTTGGTGCCTGCATGGGCTGCTCCTGCAAGACCATCACGGGCAACAAGCGTATCTGCAAGGAAGGGCCTGTGCTTGTAAAGGAGGATATCCTATGGCAGAATTAAACGTAACCCTGTGTGGGATCGGGATGGATAACCCCATCATTCCCGCCAGCGGCACCTTTGGCTACGGCTATGAATTTGCTGAGCTGTACGATATCAATATCCTCGGTACCTTCTCCTTTAAGGGAACGACCAAGGATCCCCGCTTCGGCAACCCCACCCCCCGCATTGCAGAATGTACCGCCGGCATGATCAACGCCGTTGGTCTGCAGAACCCCGGGGTAGAGAAGGTCATCTCTGAAGAGCTGCCAAAGATGAAGAAGTGCTTTCACAAGCCGGTTATGGCAAACGTCAGCGGCTTTTCGGTAGAGGATTATGCCTACACCTGTGAGAAGCTGAACGCCTGCCCAGAGATCGGCTGGTTTGAGGTCAACGTCAGCTGCCCGAACGTACACGGTGGCGGCATGAGCTTTGGTACCTCGCCCGAGGCAGCGGCAGAGGTTACCCGCGCGGTGAAGAAGGTAACTACCAAGCCGGTGCTGATCAAGCTTTCGCCGAACGTGACTGACATCGTTTCGATCGCCAAGGCATGTGAGGAGGCCGGGGCAGACGGCATCAGCCTCATCAATACCATGCTGGGCATGCGCATTGATTTACGCACCCGCCGCCCGGTGATCGCCAATAAGATGGGCGGCTTCTCCGGCAGCGCCATTTTTCCGGTGGCCGTGCGTATGGTCTACCAGGTGGCACAGGCTGTCAGGATCCCCGTGGTCGGCATGGGTGGCGTTACCACCGCCGAGGACGTGATTGAAATGATGCTGGCCGGCGCTACCGCCGTACAGGTGGGAGCTGCCAATCTGGTCGACCCGTTTGCTTGTAAGAACATAATCGAAGAGCTCCCCTCCGTTATGGAGAAGTACGGTATTACATCACTGAATGAGATTATAGGAGGTATCCGATAATGGGAAGAGACGTTATCATCGCCTGCGATTTTGACAGCGCAGAAAAAACCTTTGCTTTTTTGGATAAATTTACCGGCAGAAAGCCTTTTGTGAAGATCGGCATGGAGCTTTACTATGCCGAGGGGCCCTCTATCGTGCGCGAGATCAAAAAAAGAGGGCATAAGATCTTCCTTGATCTGAAGCTGCATGATATCCCCAACACCGTAAAAAAGTCGATGGCTGTGCTCTCTCACTTGGATGTGGACATGTGCAACCTGCACGCCGCAGGCACCATTCGCATGATGGAGGCTGCCATTGAGGGTCTGACCCGTGAGGATGGCACCCGCCCGCTGCTGATCGCCGTGACCCAGCTCACCTCTACCGATGAAGAGAGCATGCGCCGCGATCTGCTGATCGAGAAACCGATTGCTGACGTTGTGATGCACTATGCCTCCAATGCCAAGGCTGCCGGGCTTGATGGTGTTGTTTGCTCGCCGCTTGAGGCTGGTAAGGTGCACGAGACCTGCGGTAAGGAATTTCTCACCGTTACCCCCGGCGTTCGCTTTGCCGATGGTGACAAGGGCGACCAGAAGCGTGTCATGACGCCTGAGGAGGCGCGCAAGATCGGCTCTGACTATATCGTGGTCGGCCGCCCGATCACCGCGGCAGAGGATCCCGTTGCCGCCTACGAGCGCTGCGTTCGTGAATTCGTTGGTTAATAATTATATCGGAGATAAAGGAGAGAGATCATGGAAAAGAAAATTGCAAAGGACCTGCTTTCTATTAAGGCGGTATTCTTCCGCCCTGAGGAGCCCTTTACCTGGGCCAGCGGCATCAAGAGCCCCGTTTACTGTGATAACCGTCTTACCCTGACTGCGCCGGCTGTTCGCCTTGACGTTGAAGAGGGCCTTGCCGAGCTGATCAAAAAGCACTACCCAGAGGCCGAGGTGCTGATGGGCACCTCTACTGCCGGCATTGCACACGCTGCCATTACCGCTCACCTGCTTGGCCTGCCCATGGGCTATGTTCGCTCCGGCGCCAAGGATCACGGGCGCCAGAACCAGATCGAGGGTAAGCTCGAGCCTGGTCAAAAGGTCGTTGTGGTTGAGGATCTGATCTCTACCGGCGGTAGCGTGATCGAGGTGGTTAATGTGCTGCGTGAGGCAGGTGCCGAGGTGCTGGGCATCGTTAGCATCTTTACCTACGGCATGAAGAAGGGCATCGAAAGATTAGCCGCTGCCGAGGTTAAGAACGTTTCGTTGACTAACTTTGACGTCATTGCTCAGACCGCTGCCGATGAAGGCTATATTCGTCCCGAGGATGTTGCCCGGTTGATCGCCTTCCGCAACAACCCGTCTGACGAGAGCTGGATCGGTAAATAATATGAGAAGTCTGATCGACATTCATGATTTTTCGGTAGAAGAGCTTGATGAGCTGATCGCCATCGCGCATGACATTATCGAAAATCCAGCCAAGTATGCTGAGGCGTGCCATGGCAAAAAACTGGCCACCCTGTTTTTTGAGCCGTCTACCCGCACCCGCTTGAGCTTCGAGGCCGCAATGCTGGAGCTTGGCGGCAGCGTGATCGGCTTTTCAGATGCCGGCAGCTCGTCTGCTTCCAAGGGTGAAAGCGTAGCCGATACGGCTAAGGTGCTTAGCTGCTATGCTGATATTATGGCCATGCGCCACCCGAAGGAGGGGGCTCCCTACGTTGCCTCACAAAACGCCACCGTTCCGGTGATCAACGCCGGTGACGGTGGGCACGCCCACCCCACGCAAACGCTGGCCGACCTGCTGACCATCCACCGTGAAAAGGGAAGGCTGGACCACATGACGGTTGGCTTTTGCGGCGACTTAAAGTACGGCAGAACCGTGCATTCGCTGATCGCGGCACTTTCACGCTATGCGGGCATTGAGATCGTGCTCATCTCGCCCGAGGAGCTGAAGCTGCCAAATTACGTGAAATTTGAGGTGCTGAAAAAGTACAATATGCCGTACCGCGAGACCACCAGCCTGGAGGAGGCGATGCCCGCGCTTGACATTTTGTACATGACGCGTATCCAGCGCGAGCGCTTTGCAGACCCCACCGAATACGAGCGGCTGAAGGATAGCTACATCCTCACGCCCGAAAAGCTCACCGATGCCAAACGCGACCTGGCCATTCTGCACCCCCTGCCGCGCGTAAACGAGATCAGCGTGAAGGTGGATGCCGACCCGCGCGCCTGCTACTTCAAGCAGGTTGAAAACGGCAAGTATATGCGTATGGCATTGATCTTAAAGCTGCTTGCCGAGGCAGAAAAGAGCCGTGAAAGGGAAAAACCTACAGGCGATCTGCTGATCAATAAGATCACCTGCAAAAACCCCCGCTGCATTACCTCCTGCGAGCAGGAGCTTGACCACGTGTTTAAGTGGACAGAAAAAGAAAACGGCATCTGCCGTTGCTTATATTGTGAATCTAAAGAAATTTTGAACGAAAGGATGAATTGAGATGGCAACCTTTATCAACGAACCCTCGCATACCTTTAATGAATATCTGCTCATTCCCGGCTACTCCTCTGACAAGTGTATTCCTGCCAACGTCAGCCTTCGCACTCCTCTTGTTAAGTTTAAGAAGGGAGAGAAGCCTGCCATCACCATGAATATTCCGATGGTTTCCGCCATCATGCAGTCTGTTTCCGGTGACCGCTTGGCCGTTGCCCTGGCTACCGAGGGCGGTGTGGCCTTCATTTACGGCTCGCAGACGATCGAGGATGAGGCCGCCATGGTCAGACGTGCCAAGAACCATAAGGCCGGCTTTGTTGTCAGTGATTCTAATATCACGCCGGATGCTACCATGGCTGACGTGGTTGCGCTGAAGGAAAAGAACGGACACTCCACTATTGCCGTTACTGATGACGGTACTGCTACTGGCAAGCTGCTGGGCATCGTTACCGGGCGCGACTATCGTGTGACCCGCATGGATCCTATGACGCCCGTTAAGGAGTTTATGACACCCTTTTCTAAGCTCATCTGGGCAAAGGAGGGCACCACGCTGAAGGAAGCAAACGATATCATCTGGGATAACAAGCTTAATTCGCTTCCCATTGTGGATGATAACGGCCATCTCTGCTACATGGTTTTCCGCAAGGACTACGATACCCACAAGCAGAACCCCAACGAGCTGTTGGATGCCTCCAAGCGCTACGTGGTTGGCGCCGGCATCAACACGCGTGACTTTGCCGAGCGTGTTCCCGCGCTGGTAGAGGCAGGTGCAGACGTGCTGTGCATCGACTCGTCGGAGGGCTTTTCCGAATGGCAGCGCATCACGCTGAAGTGGATCCGTGAAAAGTACGGTGACAGCGTAAAGGTGGGTGCCGGTAACGTTGTAGATGCTGCAGGCTTCCGTTTCTTAGCCGACTGCGGCGCAGATTTTATCAAGGTTGGTATCGGCGGCGGCTCTATTTGCATCACGCGCGAGACCAAGGGTATTGGCCGTGGCCAGGCTACCGCGCTGATCGAGGTATGTGCCGAGCGTGATCGCTACTTCGAGGAGACCGGCATCTATATTCCCGTCTGCTCGGATGGCGGTATCGTATATGACCACCACATCACCCTCTCGCTTGCCATGGGTGCTGATTTCGTTATGCTGGGCCGCTACTTTGCCCGCTTTGATGAAAGCCCGTCTCAGCGTGTCAGCATTGGTGGTACCTATTATAAGGAGTACTGGGGCGAGGGCTCTGCCCGTGCCCGTAACTGGCAGCGCTATGACCTGGGCGGTGATAAAAAGCTCTCCTTTGAAGAGGGCGTTGATTCCTACGTTCCCTATGCCGGCAGCCTGAAGGATAACGTGGCGATGTCCCTTGCCAAGGTGCGCTCCACCATGTGCAACTGTGGCGCACTTTCGATCCCTGAGCTGCAGGAAAAGGCAGTTTTGACCCTGGTATCGGCTACCAGCATCGTTGAGGGCGGCGCCCATGACGTTATCCAAAAGGATAAGGGCAACCCTGTAAAGTAAAGGAAGGAGATATGAAAATGGATTGTAATGTTCGTCCCGCCAGCATGGCGCGTATTACGACTCGCGCGCTTGCTGATGCGTTTATTGAAGAGCAGATTGCTGCTATTCGTGCCGAGATTGGTGATAAGAAGGTTCTTCTTGCTCTTTCCGGCGGTGTAGATTCCTCTGTTGTAGCCGCCCTGCTGGTAAAGGCCATCGGTCACCAGCTGGTTTGCGTGCATGTTAACCACGGTCTGATGCGTAAGGATGAGTCCGAGAACGTGATCGAGGTGTTTAGAAACCAGCTTGACGTAAATCTGGTATATGTTGATGCTACCGACCGCTTCCTTGATCTGCTTGCCGGCGTTTCTGACCCGGAAAAGAAGAGAAAGATCATCGGTGCCGAGTTTATTAACGTCTTTGCCGACGAGGCTCGTAAGCTCAGCGGCATTGATTATCTCGCACAGGGTACTATTTATCCCGATATTCTGGAAAGCCAGAAGCAGGCTGAGGGCAAAAAGGCTGTTAAGTCGCACCACAATGTTGGTGGCCTGCCTGAGGATCTGCAGTTTAAGCTGGTAGAGCCCATTAAGCTTCTTTTTAAGGATGAGGTGCGCGTGGTTGGTGAGGCACTTGGCCTGCCGCATGCCATGGTATACCGCCAGCCGTTCCCGGGGCCCGGCCTTGGTGTTCGCTGCCTGGGTGCCATCACGCGTGATCGCCTGGCCGCCCTGCGCGAGGCAGATGCCATTCTGCGTGAGGAGTTTGCCAATGCCGGCCTTTCTGAAAAGGTATGGCAGTATTTCGTCATTGTTCCGGATGTCAAATCGGTTGGCGTGAAGGATGAAAGCCGCTATGAGGGCTGGCCTGCCATCATCCGCGCCGTAAACACCGTTGACGCGATGAGCGCCACCATCGAGGAGATCCCCTACGCCATTCTTCACAAGATCACCGCTCGCATCACGGCAGAGGTAGCCGGTATCAACCGTGTTCTTTACGACCTCACGCCGAAGCCCTGCGGCACGATCGAGTGGGAGTAAAATTGGCTACAACCGTCGGCAAATCTATTGCCGTGTAAAGCACGGTATACCGTCGGTTTTTCCCCGCATATGAAAGGATAGTGTTGTTTCATGAACAGTAATGAACGCAAGGTAGGTACCGTTTCTCGCGGTATCCGTTGCCCCATCATCAGAGAAGGGGATGACCTCGCAACCATCGTCACCCAAAGCGTGCTGGAGGCTGCCGAGAGTGAAGGCTTTGCTCTACGCGACCGTGACGTTATTTCGATGACTGAGTCGATCGTTGCCCGGGCACAGGGCAACTATGCCTCCGTTGAGGATATTGCCGCAGATGTGAAGGCCAAGCTGGGCGGCGGTACTGTTGGTGTTATGTTCCCCATTCTCTCGCGTAACCGCTTTGCCATCTGCCTGCGCGGTATCGCTATGGGCGCCAAAAAGATCGTTTTAATGCTTAGCTACCCCTCTGACGAGGTAGGTAACGAGCTGGTCAGCCTGGATAAGCTTGATGCGGCCGGTGTTAATCCGTACAGCGACGTGCTCACGCTTGAGAAGTATAGAGAGCTCTTTGGCGTGAACCGCCATGAGTTTACCGGCGTTGACTATGTGGAATATTACAGTAATATCATTCGTGAGGCAGGCGCTGAGGTAGAGATCATCTTCGCCAACCAGCCGCGTGCCATTCTGAATTACGCTGACCACATTCTCACCTGTGATATCCACACCCGCGCGCGCACCAAGCGTATTCTGCTTGCGGCCGGCGCCAAGGCTGTTTGTGGCCTGGATGATATCATGACCGCGCCCGTCAACGGCAGCGGCTATAACGAGAAGTACGGTCTGCTCGGCTCTAACAAATCGACCGAGGATAAGATCAAGCTCTTCCCGCGTGAGTGTAAGGACCTGGTGCTGGAGGTGCAGAAGCGCGTGCTGGATGCCACCGGTAAGCACGTAGAGGTCATGGTCTATGGCGACGGTGCCTTCAAGGATCCCCAGGGCAAGATCTGGGAGCTGGCCGACCCGGTCGTTTCTCCCGCCTTTACCGACGGCCTGATCGGCACCCCCAACGAGCTGAAGCTGAAATATCTTGCCGATAACGATTTTAAGGATCTCTCCGGCGAGGAGCTGAAGGCTGCTATCTCGGCCAGCATTCGCGAGAAGAAGAATGATCTCGTCGGTAACATGGCATCGCAGGGAACCACCCCGCGTCAGCTCACCGATCTGATCGGCTCGCTCTGCGACCTGACCAGCGGCTCGGGCGACAAGGGAACTCCCGTTGTCCTCGTCCAGGGCTACTTTGATAACTATACCAACTAATTAAAAACGTGCTTAGCGCGGCAGCCGCTCGTGGCCCCTCGCTAAGCACGTTTTTTATTTGTGGCATGCCGTTTTCTGCGGCGAAATGCCGTGCTCCCGTTTATACATGCGTGAAAATTGTGCTGGGTCGGTATAGCCGCACAGCAATGCCGTCTCGCGCACTGTATAACGCTGGTCGCACAGTAGCCGCTTCGCCATCGCCATGCGATATTGCCGCAGATATGTCTCGGCAGATACGCCAACGTGTTGACGGAACACCTTGCATAGATAAGGGTGAGAAAGGTTCATGGCGCGCGCCAGATCGGTCATGCGCAGGGTCGGCTCGCTGTAGTGCAGCTCTAAATATTCCTTGGCGCGCTCTGCGTAAAGGGATGAGGGTGGGGGCAGCTCCTTACGCTGATAGGCGTTCTCTAAAAGTGAGAAAATACGGCATAAGCAACCAAGCAGATCATAGTAGCCTGTCGCCGTGTGGTCTCGTGCATCTATGGCTTCTGTTAGGATCTGCCCAATCTTATCTGTCAGATCTGAACGCTTGATCACGGCTGTACCTGTAAAACCCAGCCGCGCAAAGAAGGCGCCCGCCTCAGCGCCGTCCATGCTGATGCCACAGTATTTCCAAGGCCTCTCGCGGCAGGGGTAGTAGCGCATCATATTGTCAGCTGCGATAAAGAAAACGTCACCCGGGGAAAGGTAGCACGGCTCCTCGTCGCCCGTGCCGAAATAGCCGTGCCCATCGATGACGTAGTGTAGGCTGTAGGACTTGTGCATACGCTTGTTGTAGATAGGCCTGTCGGGTGGATAAAATTCTCCTGTAAAATCATCATACCAAAGCTTGATCTTTTGGCGAAAAAAGAGCGAAGGAATCTCTGCTGTCAGCAAAAACGGCTCTGCTTTGTTCGTATTCATCTGTTTTTCCCCATTTTTCGGTTTGTCCGTTGGTATAAGAATATCATGTTTCCATTCACCTGTCAAGTCAATAGGATAAAAAAACACAAACAAAAGCAAAAATCAATCATCGCCAGGCGTGGCACGCATGCTACAATAAAGAAAAAAGGCGAAAGCCGAGGAGGTCTTTATGTTAGATATCAATCGTATCCCGCCAGAAGAACTTGGCAAAGGTAGTAGCATTCATCTTGACGTGTGCGACACCGAGCAGGATCTTTACTGGAAGATGGCTATGGAGGTGCTTTCTGTCATTGAAGAAAACAACCGCCGCGGCGAAAAAACGCTGATGGTTGTGCCCTATGGCCCGCTTGGCCCGTACAGTCGCCTGGTGTATCTTGTCAATAAGCACCGCATCAGCCTGCGCAACTGTATTTTTATGAACATGGACGAGTACCTGACCGATGACGGTAAGTACATCGACAAGGACGATCCGCTTTCCTTCCGTGGCGGCATGGATCGTATTTTCTATAGTCAGATCGATGACGAGCTGAACGTTCTCCCCGAGAACCGCTACTTCCCGGATCCTGAGGATCCGGAGGTGCTCACCCGCCTGATCGAAGAGGTTGGTAAGCTGGATATGGCCTGGGGCGGCGTAGGCATCAACGGCCACTTCGCCTTCAACGAGCCGCCCGAGCCCGGCGAGGCCTGCACGAACGAGGAGTTTCTTGCCCGTAAGACGCGTGCACTTGCCATCTCGCGTGAGACCAAGACCATCAATTGCTTCATGAACTGTGGTGGCGACTTAGAGGGCATCCCGCATCTGTGCGTAACGGTTGGCATGCAGGAAATGTTCCGTGCCCGCCGCGTGCGTATGTGCATGCCCCGCGATTGGAATGCCGGCGCCCTGCGCAAGGTGCTGCACGGCCCCATCGATTGCCACGTTCCTTGCTCGCTCTTCCGTAACCATCCGGATGCAACGCTGTATGCCGCTCGCGTGGCTATCGAGGCAAAGGTGGTTCCCGAGATCCGCATTTATAACAAATGAGAAAGCTGGCCTTTGTCGGCGGAATAATTGTTCTGCCGCATGAAGAAGTAACCGGCCACGCCGTCATCGTGGAGGGGGAAAAGATCGTGGCGATCCTGCCAGAAAACGATCTGCCCGAAAATATCGAGCGTATTTCTCTTGGCGGCGACTATCTGCTGCCCGGCTTTGTGGATATTCACGTGCATGGTGGCGGTGGCGCCGACTTTATGGATGCCACGCCTGATGCCATGCGCACCGTGGCCGCGACCCATTGTGCCCACGGCACCACCTCGCTTTGCCCCACCACCATGACCTGCCCAAACGAGCAGCTTTTTGCCTGCTTTGATGCCTACCGCGAAACGGTGCGCAAGGGAACCGGCAGCGCCGATTTTCTTGGTCTGCATTTAGAGGGGCCCTATTTCGCCTCTGCCAACCGCGGTGCGCAGCCAACCAAGGGTGACCGCGTGCCTACCGTGGCCGAGGTGGGGGAGATCCTCGCCCGCGCCGGTGGTATCATTGCGCGGTGGGATGCCGCGCCGGAGCTTGACGGCATGCAGCGCTTTGCCGCGCAGGTCAGGGAGCAGGGAATCTTGCTGTCGGTTGGCCACTCGGTTGCCACGGCAGAAGAAACACTTGCCGCCTATGCGGATGGCTTTACCCACGTCACCCATATGTATTGCGCCACCACCACCGAGCATAAGCGCGGCCAGGTTGTGCACGGCGGCATCGTTGAGGCTGCCTACTTAGAGGATGGCATCACCATCGAGCTGATTGCCGATGGCAAGCACATCCCCAAAGAAACGATGCGCCTTGGCTTCCGCTTGAAGGGGAAGAATAGCTTGGCACTCATCACCGATGCCATGCGTGCCGCCGGCACCGATCTGCAAAGCACCATGCTTGGCGATCGCCAAAACGGCGTGCCCGTTATTATTGAGGAGGGCGTTGCCAAGCTGCCGGATCGCAGCTCCTATGCCGGTAGCATTGCCACCATGGATCACGCTTTGCGCGTGGTGCACGGCCGCTACGGCATTCCGCTGTGCGATACCGTGCGCGCCATGTCGCTCACGCCCGCGCGCCTTGTCGGCGCAGATGACCGAAAGGGCAGCATCGCCCCCGGTAAGGATGCCGATCTCGTGATCCTCACCCCCGATCTCACCGTCCGCCGCGTCTTTGTCCGCGGCAGGGAATTTCAGCAATAAGAAAAACGGCTCATTTGAGCCGTTTTTCTTATTGCATTCTGCCAATAAAGAACATTTTGTATAGCGATTCCTTGAGTGGCTTGATGATCTCCAGCAGGATCAGCAGCATCCCTAGCACGAATAGTGAGGCGCAGGAGAAAACAGACCAGATGATCGGTGAGGAAACGCCGAAGGTCAGGCGGATCAGAAATTCAAGCAAAAGCGTCCAGCCGCCAAGCAGGATCAGACCGCCGCCGTAGATATACAGGAATTTGCAATGCACGTAGCGGTGCAGCGCCACCACAGCCACTACAATGGCGCCTAGCGAAAGCGTAATGGGCAGGGCAAATCCCCAATACCATTGCGCGTGTAAGGAAAAGTTGATATAGGCTAAATAGAGGGCTACCGCAGCCGTATCACACGGTAAAAAGATGACCGGGTGGCCGCGGCGGAACCAATATGGCAGGATCAGGCAGATATAGGAAAGCAGCACAGCCCCTGCCACGTACCCCGACCAGGTGACCTGCCCGTGCCAAAAAAGCTCAAAAATAACGGGCAAAAACAAGGGCAGCACGTATAAGATCGTGATGACAAACAGCAAACCACGGCGGTTAAATTCCTCAGAGGGGAAATCCTTTTGCGGGTAGCAGGGCTTTGCCTGCTCTAACGGCAGATCGGGGTGGTACACCCTGGTGCCGCACAGCGGGCATGCACCCTGCCCAGGTGAGAGCTCTACGCCACATTTGATACAGTACATATTTATCTCCTTATCTGATATTACTCTCTACCACCGGGTGTATATCCAGCTCGCGCAGAATGTGGTAGAGCTCGCGCTCCAGCACCGGCTCGCTGATGTTACGAATGATATTGAGGTTCATTTTCCCCGCATAGCTGATCAGGGAAACGTTATACGGTGCCGAGGCCTGCACGCCTAAAACAAAATCCAGCCGCTCTACGTGGGCAGAAAATTCAGGCGGTGTGTTAACGGCGCCAAGGTTGGAAAAACTAAAGCAGGATTTCTTTTCACCAACGGCGTTGAAGATCATCTTCATCACAAAATCCTTCAAAAACAGTGGCATGGCTCTCAAAAACAGGCTGCGCTCACTATTGACGTTGGTGGCGATCATGGCGGCCATATTCTTTTTCGTGATCTGCAGCTTCATTTGGTGGTGCACGATGCTGCAAAGCTCATCAAAACTGTATTTGCCCATGCGTGGGTCAATGCCCGGGGTTGCATACAGCACAAAATTACGCAGCGTGCGGGCGGGGAAGAGCTTGCGCAGGTTTACCGGGATCAGCACCTTCACCGGCCGCCAGCGGCGCGCGCTGCGCACGCGCTGGCGCTGAATACGATCGGTGGCTTGCATCAAGGCCGCCGTAAGATAGGCGGTGACCGTTACACCGCGCGCTTTCGCTTTCGCTGCTACGGCGGTGGCATCTAAGATAAAGGTCGTGTTGGTCTTAAAGCCATCCACCTCTCGTTCGCCGGTAATGCGGAAGGCGGTGGTATCGGCGCGGGAAACGGCGTGCGGCCCGGCGTATTTGGGGAAGCAATCCTCAAGCTCTTCCTCGTCCGGCTCTTCAAGGCGGTCAAGAATACCGTCACCTGCCGGGGTTTTTGTTCCGTATTTTTGATACAGATATTCGGCGATCAGCGTTTTTAGAAAGATCAAGCCACCGTTGCCATCGGTCAAGGCGTGGAAAAATTCAACCGCGATGCGCCTATCATACACGATCACGCGGAAGGCGCATTGCCGAATATCGTCAAAGGGCATGCGTGCTAAGGGGTATGGCTTTTCCTCCATGATCTCCGGCGCGGCGGGAATCTCTTCTAAATAATACCAAAACAGCCCGCGCCGCAGGCGCACGGCGATAGAGGGGAAGCGCCGCACGGTCACGTCCAGCGCCGTGCGTAGCATATCCAGGTCAACGGCCTCGTCCATCGTGGCCGAAAGGCGGAATACGTTGCTCCAGTTGCGCCGCCGCGCGGCGGGGAAGATCTTGGCGGCATTATCCAACATCATCCAGCGCAGCTTTTTCTGGTGGGGGACCTGCGCCTTGATAAATTTGCGGATGCGTGAAAAATCCTTGGCGTACTCTTTGAGATCGTATAGCACGTAGCCGTGCCACATGCCGGGGGCAACGTACAGCTCGCTTTGGCATCCGGCGGCCAGCAGCCGCTCGTGCATCAGCACGGCATCGTCCAGCATGATCTCGTCTCCCCCCACAAAGATCAGCGAGGGCGGCAACCGGTCAAGCTCACCGAAAAGCGGGGAAATCATAGGATTTTTCTTGGCAGATCGATCTTCCTCTGCGCTTGGGTTGGTGCAGGGGTACCAATTCTTGCCCGCTTGCGTGCCGCCGTAGACATAGCAATCGGCGTAGTATTTCAGCCGCTCCTTGGTCATCGAGGGGTCGGCCTTTTCATTCACGGCATAGGATTCGCCACTGGCGGTCAGGTCTGTCCAGGGGGAGATGGCAATGATGCCGGCAGGCAGTGTCCACCCCTTTTCCTTCAGGCGCAGGCAAAGGGAATAGCAAAGCCCGCCGCCGGCGCTTTCGCCGCACAGAATGATCTGCGAAGGGGCATACCCGGCCGAAAGCAGATGCCCATAGGCATCCAGCGAATCGTCAAGCGCGGCCGGAAAGGGGTTTTCTGGCGCCAGGCGATAGGCAGCGCACAGCACGCGAATGCCGCACTTGGCCGCCAGCATCGAGCCAAAGCCCTTGGCGTAATGAAGGCTGCCGGAGGTAAAGCCGCCACCGTGTAAATATAAGATAACACCGTTTGATACCTCGTCCCGCGGCTTAAGCCAGACACAGGAAAAGGCACCAAGCGTAAATTCCTCTTGCGCGACCGCGCTCTTGTGTGGCGCCGTCATCAGGCGACCGATTGCCTCTTGCCCACGGCGTGCCGTGGTCAGCGAGCAGCCTGCGATAAAGGGCTTCAAGAGCGAAAGCTGTGAGCGTAAAAAATTTCTTCCAGGCTTCATCGACTTTCCTTTTGCGAGTTTTTTGTTATATTATACCACAATTTTTCATGAAAAACAATATGTATGACAGCTGGTTTACGATACGGTATACAATGCGTCTTTCAGATAAAACTCACGGATCTCAAAATCGGTTTCTAAGTAGCAGTTGTATAGTACGGGATAACTTTTGCCATGGATGCAAAGCTCGTTAATGATCTGTAGGCGCAGCCCCTCGTTGGGGTAGGCGACCATCGTTTGCACAAAAAAGCTGTAATAGCTTGTTTTTCCGGGAAAGGAATATAGCTTTTCGTCCTTTCCGTCTCGTGTGCTGGCAATTCGCTTGAATTCAGCAATGTTCAGCCTCTGATAACCAAGCGGTAGCTTTTTTACCGCGCAAAAGCCGTAGATCATTGGTAGCGCTTCTCCGTCCTCGTCTACATAGGTATCGTAATAAAAGCGGTATTCCGGCGTGTCGATGTAGGCTTCGTCTGCCCAATACTCACCGGCAGCCGCCTCGGGGGTGAAGCCGTAGCCGTGCGTAACAGCAAAGACAAGCCAGAGCGGAAAAAGGGACAATATAGCAAAGCAGATCCCAAAAACAGCCCCTTTGATCAGGCGTGCACGACGGTTTCTTTCGACAGACAGCTGCTCGACCTCTTCGTTTAGCGGAAAACGCTCCTCGGTTACTTCAAAATAGGCAAGCAGTGCCTCGTAGGAGACACGCCCCGGAATACCTAAGCCGTTTTCCCATTTTGCCACGGCGCTGCGGCTGACAAAAATGCTGCTAGCCAGCGCTTGCTGTGATATCCCCTTTTCCTTTCGTAGTGCCTTTAGGCGATCCTTAAATTCCATGCCAGCCTCCTTGTTTTGGTAGTACCATCATAGCATACCGGGGGCGAAAAATCCATGCCTTGACTGTTACTTTCTATCATTCGGGCTGTTACTTTTGTATTTTGCGCAAAAAAATCACTTAATTTTCTCCGTGCTATTGACTTGCGGGGCAAATTGTGCTATAATCAATCTATCAACTTTTAACCGGGAGGTTACGATCATGGAACACATTAAGACGATTGAGACCCGCAACCTGTGCGAGAGCGCAAAGAACGGCGGCTGCGGCGAGTGCCAGACCTCTTGCCAGTCTGCATGCAAGACCAGCTGCGGTATCGCCAATCAGCAGTGCGAGAGCACCAAAGAGAGCAAGTAATTGCTGCATTGAAATGCCGCCGTTTCGGCGGCTTTTTCAATTCATTTTTCAATACGTGAGGAGAAATAGATGATACATCAGTATAAGCTTGGTGGCTACAACATCGTGCTTGACGTTTGCTCCGGCGCTGTTCACGCAGTAGACGATATCGCCTATGATATGATCGCCCTGTTTGAGCAGGAGAGCCGTGAGTCTATTCTTGCCGCCATGCTGGAAAAATACGCAGGGTGTGAGGGTGTAACGGAAGAGGATCTTGCCTCTTGCTATGACCAGATCGTCTCGCTAAAGGAAAGCGGCAAGCTTTTTGCACCTGATAATTTTGAGCCAATGGCCGGTAAGCTGAAGGAAAAGACCGCCGGCGTGGTCAAGGCGCTCTGCCTACACGTGGCGCACACCTGCAACCTGAACTGCAGCTACTGCTTTGCTAGCCAGGGCAAATATCATGGTGACCGCGCTGTTATGAGCTACGAGGTCGGCAAGCAGGCACTTGATTTTTTGGTGAAAAACTCAGGCAGCCGCCATAATTTAGAGGTTGACTTCTTTGGTGGCGAGCCGCTGATGAATTTTGACGTGGTAAAGCGTCTGGTAGCTTATGCACGTAGCATTGAAAAAGAGGCGGGCAAAAACTTCCGCTTTACGCTGACCACCAACGGCATGCTGATCGATGACGACGTGATCGATTTTGCCAACCGCGAAATGAGCAATGTGGTGCTTAGCTTAGATGGTCGCAAGGAGATCCACGATCGCTTCCGCGTTGACTATGCCGGCAAGGGCAGCTGGGAGACCATTGTGCCCCAGTTCCAAAAGCTGGTAGAGGCACGCGAGGGAAAGAACTATTATATGCGTGGCACCTTTACCCATGCCAACCCCGATTTTTTGAAGGATATTCAGCAGATGCTGGATCTGGGCTTTACCGAACTGAGTATGGAGCCGGTTGTTTGCGCGAAGGGCGATCCCTCTGAACTGACAGAAGAGGATCTGCCTATCGTGATGGAGCAGTATGAGCAGCTGGCCGCGCTGATGCTCAAGCGTGATCGGGAGGGTAAGCCCTTTACATTCTACCATTACATGATCGATCTGACGGGTGGCCCCTGTATCTATAAGCGTATCTCTGGCTGCGGCTCGGGTACCGAGTATATGGCGGTTACCCCCTGGGGTGATCTTTACCCCTGCCACCAGTTTGTAGGTGATGAAAAATTCCGCCTGGGCGACGTGTGGAACGGGGTAGATAACACCGAGGTGCAGCGCGCCTTCTTTGATTGCAACGTGTATGCTCGTCGGGAATGCCGCGATTGCTGGGCAAGACTTTATTGCTCTGGTGGCTGCGCGGCTAATGCCTATCACGCCACCGGCTCCGTGCGTGGCATCTATGAATACGGCTGTAAGCTGTTCCGCAAGCGGATGGAATGCGCTATTATGGTGGCCATTGCGCGTGCGCTGGGGGATGCATGAATACCCCGATCTGTTACTTTGTTCGACAATATATGGCGCGCAATACGCTGCGTCTGCATATGCCCGGCCACAAGGGGGTAGGGAACCTGGGACCGGAAGCCCTGGATATCACGGAGATCAAAGGGGCAGATAGTTTGTACGAGGCGAGCGGTATCATTCGTGAGAGTGAGGAAAACGCCTCCTTCCTCTTTGGTGCCCATACCTACTACTCGACAGAGGGCTCTTCGCAATGCATTCGCGCCATGGTCTATCTGTCGGCCAGGTTGGCGCGTGTTCAAGGTCGCCAGCCGGTTATCGCTGCTGGCAGAAACGCGCATAAATCCTTTCTGTCTGCCGTAGAGCTATGCGATTGTCAGGTGGAGTGGCTCTATCCGGAAACGGAAGGCTCCTACATGTCCTGCCCAATTTCTGCAGATAATATCGAGCAGCTTCTTTCTCGCCCCCAAAAGCCGTGTGCTGTTTACGTAACAAGCCCGGATTATTTGGGCAACATGGTAGATGTTGCCGCCATTGCTGCCGTTTGCCACCGCCACGGCGTGCTGCTGCTGGTAGATAACGCCCACGGCGCGTATCTGAAGTTTTTACCGCAATCACGCCACCCGATCGACATGGGGGCGGATATGTGCTGCGATTCCGCGCACAAAACGCTTTCGGTATTAACCGGCGGCGCTTATCTGCACGTCTCGCACGAGGCTGACGGCATGCTTGCCGCCGAAGCAAAAAACGCGCTTGCTATGTTCGGCTCTACCAGCCCCTCATATCTGATCCTGCAATCGCTGGATGCGGCCAATCAGCTGCTGGAGACCTATCCGGCACGGCTTGCTTCCTTTTTGCCGGCGGTAGATGCACTACGTGAGGCACTAGTGGCCCATGGCTACCGTGTGATGGGGGATGAGCCCTTGAAGATCACCCTATGCCCCAAGGATTATGGCTATACGGGCAAGGAGCTGGCCGCCTGCTTAGAGGCCAGTGATATGATATGTGAGTTTGCAGATCCCGATCACGTGGTGCTGATGCTGACGCCCATGCTGGGCACCGGCGTGCTGCACCGCTTGCGCGAGGCCTTGTTGGCCGTCCCGCGCCGTGCGCCGATAACCGAGGCGGCACCTGCCTTTTCCTGCCCGGAGAAGGTTTTTTCACCGCGTGAGGTGATGTGGATGCCGCAGGAGACGATACCCGTAGAGGAAAGCGAGGGGCGCATTTTAGCGGCTGCCACCGTTGGTTGCCCGCCTGCCGTGCCGATCGTGATATGTGGTGAGCGGATCGACCGCGCCGCCATTGAGCGGTTTTCCTATTACGGCATCAAGACCTGTGTGGTCGTAAAGGAGTAAAAGCTTTTGCTGCTTGCTTATAAGCTCTCATGTTTGCGCTTGCCCATTGTACCTGCCGTGCAATGGGCAAGCGCTGCATACAGCCATTTTTGAAAAGAAAGCGAGAAATGAACATGCGTAAAAATTTTGGTGCCAAGACCTGGCTTTACCCCATGCCGGTGCTGATCATCGGCACGTATGATGAAAACGGAACGCCCAACGCCATGAATGCTGCCTGGGGCGGCGTTTATGACACCAATCAGGTCATGCTCTGCCTGGCTGATGACCATAAAACCACAGAAAACATCAAGAGAACAGGCGCCTTTACCGTCAGCTTTGCAACGGCTGGCACGGTGGTTCCTTGCGACTACGTGGGTATCGTTTCGGCCAACGAGGTGCCCGATAAGCTCGAAAGGGCTGGCTTTCACACAACAAAGAGTGCCCACGTGAATGCGCCCGTCATTGAAGAGCTGCCCATGACCCTTGCCTGTCAGTTGTTAAAATTCAACGAGGACGGCATTTGCATCGGTGAGATCGTAAACGTATCGGCCGAGGAAAGCATTTTGAATGAGGAAGGGCTGGTTGATGCGAAAAAGCTGGATCCTATCATGTATGATGGCGCAACACACGCCTATTGGCGCTTTGGTGAAAAGGTCGGCCAAGCCTTTTCAGACGGTAAAAAAATCAAGTGAAGGACGTATTGATAACCGGTGCCTACGGCGGTATGGGGCGCGCCACGGCCGACTTGCTGGCAGGGCAGGGCTACCGTGTTTTTGCGTTAGATCGCCAGGTCGAGGAGCCGAGGGGGGCTATTGTCCCCATACAGGCCGATATCACCGATGAAGAGAGTCTGAGGGCCGCGTTGAAGATCGTTTCAGGCTGTACGAATGGCCTGTATGCCATCCTGCATTTTGCGGGGATTTATATGCTGGATTCTCTTGCGGAGATGGAGGCAGAGGCCTTTCGGCGGATATTTGATATCAATGTGCAGGGGGCTTTTTTGGTCAACAAGACCTTTCTTCCGCTTTTAGCAACGGGAAGCCGGATCCTGATAACGACCAGCGAGCTGGCGCCGCTTGACCCGCTGCCGTTCACCGGCATTTATGCCGTTACCAAGGGGGCGTTAGATAAGTACGCCTACGCCCTGCGTATGGAGCTGCAGCTGCTTGGCATTCACGTTTCGGTGCTTCGCGCCGGCGCGGTCGATACCGGCATGCTTGGCGCATCCACCGATGCGCTTGATCGCTTCTGCCAAGAAACAAAGCTCTATTCCTGCAATGCTTCGCGCTTTAAGGCCATTGTAGAGCGCGTAGAGGCGCGGCGTATTCCGCCGCAAAGGCTGGCGCAAAAGGCAGCGCGGATCCTGCAAAAACGCAGCCCGGCCTTTGCCTACAGCATCAATCGCAACCCGCTTTTGCTTCTTCTTGGTGCATTGCCCAAGCGACTGCAGCTATGGGCGATCCGCCTGGTTCTGCGTAATAGAAAAGGCTAATTATCTGGTGAAAAAATGGAAAACCAGCCGCCGAGGAATCTTTCGATTCCTCGGCGGCTGTTCGTTTGCTTTTTTTGCAGTTTTAATCCGAAATAATCTCGCCAAGCTCTACTATCAGAGCTTCGCATTCGTCCTTTTCTATGGATTTGCGCTTTATGAGAAGCGGAACGAGTTTTTTAATTAAAGTCTCGTTTTTCTTGACCTGTTCCTTTGCTTTCTCGTAGCATTCCAGCTTGATGGTAAGAAAAGCCTCCTCCAACCGTTCAAGCATCTTTTCGGAATAGGTGTAGTCATTATACTTATTGTAGTAAAGTTCTGTGCCCAGCATTCCGCAAGCCGACATTTTGAAAAGAATATTATCGATAGAATCAAAGCTGCTTTTTAGATTATCGTATATCTTGTTAAATATTAGCTCTTCCGCAGCAAAGCCTCCTAACAGTGCCGTTATAGCCGCAAGCAGATCGGCTTTTGAGCATAGCGAATATGTATTTTTGGGGGTGTCGCTGTCATCATTTTTTTCATCCTCGTCATAGTAGTAGACCTCGTCGTCGTCATCATAATCGTAAGCAGCGCCGTTTATGATGGCATCTAAAAATCCGTTGCAAACCTTGTTCTCTTCAACGGTAAGAACATAATCACTGCTGCTGTAAGCTCTTGCTACTACGAAAGCGCCAATGTTTCTCACGGCATCAACCGTATAAGATTGCTCGCTTCTTTCGCTTGGAATATCCTCTTCCTTGATTTCGATAATCTTCTCGCGAATCGTATTTTCAAATATGTCATTGTTCTCGTCTGATACAAGAATGCAGTCGTTGACGAGCGTTTTGAGGGCGGCGGGGGAAAATCCTCCCGTAAGCTTGGCGATGCTTTCTGCCGGCATTTCAAACTTGGTGGGGGATGCCTTCATATACATATTCAGTATAGCTGTCCGCGCTGCGCAATCCGGCAAATCTAAGCAGATCTTTTTGTCGAATCTTCCTGCTCTCGTTATGCTTTCCGGTAGCGAGTAGTAATCGTTACACGTTGCCACGAAAACAATGTTGTTAACCTTTTCCATCCCATCAATAAGCGTAAGAAGCTGTGCGAGAATAGCTTTCGACCTGTCCGTGTAATATTCTTCTCTTTCGTTAGGTAATACCTTATCTAACTCGTCAAAGAATATCATGGTTGGTATTTTGCTTTTTGCCCCCTGCAGAAAAGCCTTTCTGATCTCTCTGCAAATGTTATTTTCCGAGGCGGAGTCGGAAATGCTGATGTTGATCCTCTTTAACGAGCATTCTTGGGCCAACACTTCTGAAAAAAGCGTTTTTCCCGTACCTGCCGGGCCGTAAAAGATAATCCCTTTGGGGAGTGTCGCCCCCTTGAGCTCGTACTTCTTTCTGTTGTTGAAGATTTCAACCAAAGCACCGAGCTCCTCCTTCTCCTTTTTGTAGCCTGCAATTCTGTTAAATGCACTCATTGTTAACGTCCTCCTTCAAATTTGTTGCCACCATTATATCGCAAAAACCGAGTTCATTCAATTGTCAGTTCAATAAAAAATTATGACCCCTAAAAAGTCAGCAAAATATTAGGAAATTTGTCATTTAATGCTTGACATTTGACCACTTTTTGTGTACTATATTATAAAAGAGGTGATAAGAATGACAGAGAAAATTAAAATCAGCGTTCCCCAAAAGACATACGAGCTCTTACGTAAGGATGCCAAGGATTTTAGAATACTGAAGCCGTCAGGCGAGGAAAATTTGAATGCATTGATAAACAACCTCGTAATGAATTATTATGAGAAATTTGCCGCAGATGACGAGTCTTTGCGTGATAACGTTAAGGCGGCGCTTTCTACCATTCCGGAAAAATACGCTAAAGAGGTATTTTCTGAGGTAATGAAAGCCATATCCCAAAGAGAAAAGGAGGAGGATCTTGGCAAAAGCGTTTCCGTTGCATTTAAGCCTACGAAAGCCTCTGAGGCTGTCATTGTGTATATAGAAAACGTTTTGCTCAAAAACGAGTCGATCTCTTCCTTTTACAGAAGGCTGTTCATAAGCTATGCAAAAAAATTAAAAAATGAACGAGAGCGAATCATACATAAACAAAATTACGAGCTTCTTTCAAGTGCCATCAAAAAGGGCATGCAGGTTTGCGTATCGCTCGATAACGGGCACGTTTATACCGAAGCCTCCTTATATGCTATAGCGGCTTCAAAGGACGAGCTTTTTAATTACGCACTTTTTTACAGCGAAAAAAAGAACAGAACGATACGCCTTGCAAAAATTAAAACAGTTTCACTACTCACCCAAAGCGCAGAAATTCCCGAGGAAGCAGAAAAAATGTTCGTACGGCAAATTGCGGCCGGCGCTCAATATCCCATTTATTCAACCGATAATGAGCCTGTACGAGTTCAGCTTAGCGCAAAGGGCAAAGAACTGTTTGAAAAAATTTATTTATATAGGCCGACCCCTGTTTCTATTGAGGGTGATGTTTACGTGTTCGATTGTTCAGCAAACCAAGTGCTGTATTATTTCGAGCGCTTTGGATCTGAGGCCTTAATATTATCTCCCAAGCGCCTTGGCATTTTCATGCGGAACTATTATTATTATGCACTAAAAAAATACAGAACCATTTATGGAAACGATTAAATAAATGAGCCGCCGAGGAATCTTTCGATTCTTCGGCGGCTGCTTTTAGATCCCATAAGCCCCCGTCAGCGGATCCTTGAAGATATCGATCTTAGGCGTTGCAAACGTAAATATAACAAAGAGCAAGGCAATCACCAAAAGCGCGGTAATCGCTAATTTTGGAAAGCGGCAGCGCAGGCCTTCGGTGTGAAGGAGCCGTGCTTCGTAGAAATACGCCATCGCGGCAGAAAGGAAGAAGATCGCAATGTTGAGCCAATCGGGGGATTTGCCAACCACGCCGTTGTATGTGTAAAAAAGAACGGGAATCAGAGCAAGCCCAAGCAGGATCCCGCGTAGCTTCACGCACCAGAAATCCATGCGATCACGAAAGAAAAAGCCTTGCACGATAGCGAATATGAGCATTGGCCAAAAGAGCAGCTTCATATGCTCCCAGGTAGATTCGTTCACACCTGAAAACGGCGCGACCCATGCCGGCTTGTCAAGCCAATCGTATAGAAAGTGTAAAAGCGTACCACCAAGCGAGGCTACGGCAAAGCCCCAAAGCTGCCAAAGCTTTATTGAACGTTTCATAGCGCCTCCCAAATGCGTTTTTTCAAACTATATTCGCATCCGCCGCCGGATATGACAGGGCAGAAATATTGACAGGGGCGTATGGATTTGTTATAATGAAAATAGAGAAGTATTATTTCAAAAAGGATAGGTCGCGCATGAAAATAACAGAGGTGGTCGCCGCCCTGATATGGAAGGGCAATCAGTTTATGATATGCCAGCGCCCGGCGCATAAGGCAAGCGGGCTGCTTTGGGAGTTTGTTGGCGGCAAGGTTGAGCCCGGCGAGACAAAAGAGCAGGCGCTTATCCGCGAATGCCAGGAAGAACTGGGCGTTCTTCTTTCGGTTGGCGACGTGTTTGGGGAAGTTGTCCACGAATACCCCGATCTTGCCGTACATTTGACACTTTTTAACGCCACCATCGCTAAGGGCGAGCCT
Organism: Clostridia bacterium; assembly: GCA_017621755.1. Lineage (GTDB taxonomy): Bacteria > Bacillota > Clostridia > Oscillospirales > CAG-272 > UBA1740. Next base: position 10,041 of record JAGASL010000026.1, on the reverse strand, counting down.
AAGCGGTTAGAGCACAACGATATCAGATGGATCAAGCCAAGCGAGATCCCGAGCTATGCGTTCTGCCCGGCGGATGAAGAGATATTGACAAGGATTGCCGAACGTATGACCGATTAAATGCTACGATTTTACGAGGATTACACATGCTTGATAAGAATGCTGTTTTGAAGCAATATTTTGGCCATTCCGCCTTTAGGGCCGGACAGGAGCAGGTGGTGGATGCTATTTTGCAGGGACAGGATGCTCTTTGCGTGATGCCTACCGGCGCTGGAAAATCTCTTTGCTATCAAGTTCCGGCCTTGATGTTTGACGGTATCACGCTTGTTGTTTCCCCTCTCGTTTCTCTTATGAAGGATCAGGTGAACGCATTAACGCAAAATGGCGTAAAGGCGGCATATTTGAACAGCTCGCTTACGTTTGGACAGTATGCCATGGTGATTAGCAACATTCGGCGTGGTGCTTACAAAATACTGTACGTTGCCCCCGAAAGACTTGCCGTTGCTGATTTTTTAGATGCCTGCAGTGGGATAAAAATAGATTTATTGGCCATTGATGAAGCACATTGTATTTCCCATTGGGGGCAGGATTTTCGCCCCAGCTACTTGAATATTGCCGATTTTGTAGATTTGTTGGGATACCGTCCTATTATCGCAGCCTTTACCGCTACGGCTACTGCTGAGGTTAAAGATGATATTGAGTATTCGCTTAAGCTGAAAGCACCTTTTCGCATAACAACCGGATTTGACCGCCCAAACTTGAGATTTGAGGCGATCAGGCCTAAAAACAAATTCGACGAGCTGCTTAGAATATTGAAGCAGCATACAGAAGAGGTCGGCATCATTTATTGCTCCACAAGAAAAACGGTTGAAGCGGTTGGGGAAAAGCTGAATGAACTTGGTTTCTCGGTAACCATCTATCACGCGGGGCTGGAGGATGCAGTACGCAAGCAGAATCAAGAGGATTTTGTCTATGACCGTAAGCATATTATGGTTGCAACAAACGCCTTTGGTATGGGGATCGATAAATCCAACGTGTCATATGTGATTCATTATAATATGCCCAAGGATATTGAAAGCTATTACCAAGAGGCGGGTCGTGCAGGGCGAGACGGCTCTTATGCCGTTTGTACCCTGCTATATAGTGCGCGGGATGTTCGCACGAATCAGTTTTTGATCGAGCATTCTGAGCCAAACCCGGCGCTTACCGTTGCGCAACAAGAGGTGCTGCGAGCAAGAGACTATGAAAGACTGAAAAAAATGACGTTTTATTCAACGGCAATTACCTGTCTTCGTAGCTTTATATTAGATTACTTCGGCGAAAAGGCCCCGAACTATTGTGGGAATTGCTCGAATTGTCTTTCGCAATTTACAGAGGTTGATATCACGGTTGATGCGCAAAAAATACTTTCATGCATTAAACGAACCGGGGAACGGTTTGGCAAGAAAATGATATGTGATATTCTCAGGGGGAGCATGAATGAGCGAATAATGAAATTCAGGCTCGCCGGTCAAACCACGTATGGCTTGATGAGGGACCGTAGCGTGGCACAGGTGCGAGACATGATTGATTACTTGGAATTTGAAGGGTATATAGAAACGCGTGGCAACGAATACCCCACGCTCGCTGTTACGCAAAAGGCAAATGCCGTTCTTTTTGGTCAAGAACAGCTTGTTATGAAGCAGGCAAAGCCCAAAGCGCCTGCGGTATTGAAGGTAAAAAAGGGGAATATAAAAGAAACCGTAGACCGCAGCTTGCTTGCCGAGCTAAAGGCGTTGCGGCGTAAAATTGCAGATAGCAAAGGTGTTCCCGCCTATGTGGTGTTTTCAGATGCAACCTTGGTTGATATGTGCCAAAAGCATCCTACAACGGTTGAGGAGCTGCTTGATGTCTCGGGGGTTGGTAGGGTAAAGCTTGAGCTTTATGGGGAAATTTTCCTACAGATATTGAGAACGTATGACCGCACCGAGAAAGAATCTTGAAAACACCAGGCAAAGATAAGCAGGAGGAAAAAGAATGATCTTACATACAAAACGCCTCGTTCTGCGCCCGTGGCGTGAGGAGGATGCCGAAGAGCTATATAAATACGCCAGCGACCCTGAGGTAGGCCCGCCTGCCGGATGGCCGCCGCATACAAGCGTAGAAAACAGCCGCGAGATCATTCGCAACGTGCTCTCCGCCCCTGAGACCTATGCCGTTTGCCTGAAGCAAAGCGGCAAGCCGATCGGCAGCATTGGCTTTCACCGCGCCGACCTCGCCGATTTAGATGATGAATACGAGCTTGGCTATTGGATCGGCAAGCCCTTCTGGGGGCAGGGGTTGATTCCCGAGGCCTCACGCGAGATGCTGCGCCACGCCTTTTTAGATCTTGGCATGAGCCGCGTTTGGTGCGGGTACTACGAAGGTAACGTCAAAAGCCGCCGTGTGCAGGAAAAGCTCGGCTTTGTCTATCACCATACCACCGAGGGCATCGAGGTCAAGCTGATGAACGAGATCCGCACCGGCCACGCCATGCTGATGACAAGAGAGACCTGGGAGAGGGTGAACGAGGAGCATGATGGATAGCGTTAACAAAACCTTATACATTCCTTTGTACGGCAAGGCCTACGTAAGTAAAAAGTCGCTTTTTCTGCAGGATGAGAAGGCGGAAGAGATATGGGAAGCAGAGCGGTTTCCCTTGAAGGGAAAATCTAAATCAAAATGGCTTGCCTATTATATGGGCATACGCTCGGCCGTTTTTGATGATTGGCTGAGAGAGCAGATGACCGGCGCGGAGGATGCGGTTATCATTCACATCGGCTGTGGGATGGATAGCCGAATCCTGCGGATCGGCGAGTACCCTTTTATGTGGTATGACATAGATTTTCCGGATGTTATCACGGAGAGAAAACGGTACTATGCCGAACATGCTCGCTATCACATGCTGGCAGGCGACGTGAGAAAGCCGACCTGGCTATCGGGTATCCCTCAAAACAAAAAAGCCATCGTTGTCATGGAGGGGGTGAGTATGTACCTCTCGCTTCGGGAATTGCAATCCGTCCTCGAATCGCTCTGCAACCACTTTGCCGCGGTTACATTGCTCATGGATTGTTATACCGTGTTGGCCGCTAAAATGTCGCGATATAAGAACCCGATCAAAGACGTAGGCGTCATGTCCGTTTACGGCATTGACGATCCCTCTGTATTGCAGGTAAGCGGGCTCCGTTATGTGAAGGAGCATGCTATGACGCCAAAACGGTACGTTGACCAATTACAAGGGCTGGAAAAATGGATATTCGGCCGGTTGTATGCAGGCGGCTTTTCAAAAAAGCTTTATAAATTATACGAATATAAAAAAGATTGATAAAAAGGAGCCACCGGCTATGGGAGAGATTAGAAACATTGGTATTTTTGCCCACGTGGATGCGGGAAAAACCACCCTGTCTGAGCAAATATTATCTCATACCGGTGCTATTCGTACTGTTGGCAGCGTTGATATGGGAACCGCGCATACCGATGACCTTCCGGTTGAGCGTCGGCGAGGTATCTCTGTCAAGGCCACCTGCGTTTCTGTTGATTATCAAGGGGCGCGGATCAACCTGATCGATACACCGGGGCACGCAGATTTTTCGGCAGAGGTAGAGCGGTCTATGTGGGCGCTTGACGGCGCGGTGCTGGTGGTCTGTGCGGTAGAGGGGGTGCAGCCGCAAACCGAGGTGCTGTTTGAGGCCATGGTAAGGCAGAATATTCCCGTGCTGTTTTTTATCAATAAGACCGACCGCGAAAATGCCGATATTCCGCGCGTGATGGCGCAGATCAAGCGTTTTCTGACACCAAAGGCCGTCATGCCATCCGACGTGGAAGCGGTAAGCGAGCTGGTCTGCGACCATCGCGATGACCTGCTGGAGCGATACTTGAATGGAGAAGTGTTTTCTGCCGCCCTGCTTGATGAGCAGCTGGTGGATTTAACGCACACCTGTGCTGCCTATCCCGTTCTGTGCGGATCGGCTTTGAAAAATGAGGGCGTGCGCGAGCTGTTAGACGGTATCGTCACCTATCTACCTGGGCCGAAGAGGGAGGATAAGCTTTGCGGTGTTGTTTTTGCCGCGCGGCAGGATAAAAGCCTCGGCAGGGGTGTTTGGGTGCGTCTTTACGGCGGCGCGCTTGAGACGCGCGAGAGTATTGAAATTGATGCAGGCACAGATCCGCTGACAGGAGATGCGAAGCGCGTGGCATATAAGATCACGCAAATACAAAATGCCGATCTTGCTCCCACCGGTCGCATATCCAGTGGCGAGATCGGTGTTGTTTATGGGCTGGGTGACGTGCGGATCGGTCAGATCATCGGTGACGCGGGTTGCCTTGGCAGAGCCATTGAGCCCGGGCAACTGCGAACGCCTCTTATTACGGTGCAGGCGATCCCTGCCACCCCAGATGAGATGCAAGCGCTGCGCCGCGCGTGCGAGATGCTATCAAGCGAGGATCCGCTTTTGCAGGTGCAGTATGTCAGCATGCTGAATGAATTACATCTGAAGGTGATGGGGACGATACAGCTGGAGGTCATTGGTGAGCTGCTAAAGACACGCTTTGGTTTAAGCGTTACCTTTGATACACCTGCCATCATTTACAAAGAAACCGTCTCCTCTCGCTGCGAAGGCTTTGTGGCATATACGATGCCAAAGCCTTGTTGGGCGATCCTGAAATTCGTAATAGAGCCGGCCGAGCGGGGAAGCGGCGTTACGTTCTCTTCCTCTGTTCCCGTTAGCAAGATCATGGCGTGCTATCAGCGGCAGGTAGAGAATACGATCCCCGTTGCGTTGAATCAAGGGCGCCTTGGTTGGCAGGTAACGGATGTGAATATCAAGCTGGTAGATGGCGAGCATCACCTGGTGCATACCCACCCGCTGGATTTTATCGTAGCCACGCCCATGGGCATCCAGGATGGATTGCAACGCGGCGGCAGCACCTTGCTTGAGCCGATCCTTGCGGTACGCTTTGTTCTCCCCAGTGATTTTGTTGGGCGAGTGATGAGCGACGTTATCGCCATGCGTGGCGAGGTGCTTAACAGCACCTATGATGGTGACCGCGTGATCCTGAACGCCTTGATCCCCGTTCAGTCTAGCCTGGATTATTCTACTACCCTTGCTATGTTTACAAGCGGCCGCGGCACGATGAGCGTAAAGCTTCACGGCTATCAGGAATGCCCGCTTGAATTAGGGGCAACCGCAAAGCGAAGAAGCATCGACCCGCTTGATACCAGTAAATACATTCTTGCCGTCCGCGGTGCCCTTACGGGTGATATTTTCACGCTTGAGTGATATGGGCCTGCGCTGCTGCCAATAGCAAACAAAGCCAATATCCATAGGCGAATGAGTATACACAGCCTATCAAAAGAAAAATTTGGCTTGGTTGAGAAACCAAAGCCTACGATATAGCACGAGAGGGATGCGTTTGTCAAGGTAACGTTGGCGAGCATCCGTTCGAGTGATTTACATATCAAGCACAACAGCGTACCGAGAACGGTGGCGTGTTGATATAAACCAAGTGATAATAAAATTTGGTGGATGTTTTTTATTGAAAATTATAAAAGGAGAGCCTATGAAAATCATAATTATAGGTGGGGTTGCAGGTGGAGCAACCGCCGCGGCAAGAATAAGAAGATTGGACGAGAATGCGGAGATCATCATTTTTGAGCGCTCGGGTTATATTTCATATGCAAACTGTGGCTTGCCGTATTATATTGGCGGTGTTATTGAAGATAAAGCGGATTTGACATTGCAAACGCCTGAAGGCTTTTATCGGCGTTTCAGAATTACAGCCAAGGTATGCCACGAGGTAACCGATATTGATGCGAAAAACAAAACCGTTTCCGTAACCGACCTGAAAACGGGAACACGATTTACGGAAAGCTATGATAAGCTGATTTTATCCCCCGGAGCAAAGCCCCTTTTGCCCGATTTCTATATAGAAAACGAAAGAACTTTCACGCTTAGAACGGTAGAGGATACGCTGAAGATCCGTGCATTTATAGAGCAAGAGCAGCCTAAAACAGCGGTTGTGATCGGCGGTGGATTTATCGGCCTTGAAATGGCGGAAAACCTTACTGGGCTTGGGGTAAAAACGACTATCGTTCAACGCGACAATCATCTTTTGCCTACGGTTGACTGTGATATGGCGTCGTTCATTCACGCAAGCCTCCGCTCCCGTGGCGTGCAGTTGTTACTGAATAGCAGTACAGAAAAAATGAGCATGATGGGTGACAAGGTTTTGCTCGAGATATCCGACGGACAGCAGATCAACGCAGATATGGTTGTGCTTGCGGTTGGTGTCGCCCCGGAAAATACTCTTGCGAAAAAGGTAGGATTGGAGCTTGGCTTAAAGGGTGCGATCAAGGTAAACGAAAAAATGGAAACCTCTGTCCCCGGCATCTACGCAGTGGGAGATGCTGTACAGGTAAAACACAGTATTACCAAGCAGGATGCGGTCATTTCGCTAGCCGGACCGGCGAACAAGCAGGGGCGCATCGCTGCCGATAATATTTGCGGGCTTAACAGCGAATTCAAGGGCTCACAAGGCTCGTCTGTGATAAAGCTCTTTGATATGACAGTGGCAACGACGGGTATCAATGAACAGCAAGCAGAGGCAAGCGGCTACGAATACGAAAAGGTTATTTTAACGCAAAATTCGCACGCAGGATATTACCCGAACGCAACGGCAATGACTGTAAAGTTGATTTTTGAAAAGGAAAGCTTTAAGATCTTAGGCGCGCAGATCGTCGGTTACGATGGCGTGGATAAACGCATTGATGTGATTGCAACGGCAATTCGCGCGAGGTTAGGGGCAGACGAGCTGAAGGCTCTGGATCTGGCGTACGCTCCGCCTTTTTCTTCTGCAAAAGACCCCGTGAATATGGCAGGCTTCGTTGCCGAAAACATCAAAAACGGTGTGGTAAAGCAGTTTTATTATGAAGATATTTCATCTTTGCGTGAAAGAGAGGATGTAATTTTGCTTGACACTCGCACTCCTTTGGAATATATGCGAGGTCGTGCTGATGGCTTTATCAATATTCCGCTTGACGATTTAAGAGCGCGTTTAGGCGAGCTTGATATATCCAAAAAAATCTACGTGATGTGCCAAAGCGGACTCCGCAGCTATTTGGCAACACGAATTTTAATGCAAAACGGTTTTGATGCGTATAACTTTGCAGGTGGCTTTAGATTATATAGCAGTATTAAAAACGAAGAATTGTTATCTAAGCAATGCTACTCTTGCGGTATGGAAAAATAATAGACAAATAAGAATTTGTCTGTAGAAACCAATACAAAAAGGATACCTCAATATATCAAAAATTCTTCGCAAGTGGTCAAACATGTGGTCAAAGGCGAAAAATGGGCTTGTTCAACCCAGAAAGCAGGGAAGGACAAGCCCATTATATTTGTTTCGAAAACGCGAGATTTTGCGAGGGTTTACGAGAAAATAAAAGAAAATCGGAGGTTTGTTTGAACCTCCGATTTTGGTACGAGTGTTCATAACGAAACTACTCAAAAATACTTTGCTTTACGGCATTCAAAACATATTCTGATCGTGCCTTGCCTATAAGACACAGATAATGAAAGGAATATGATTATGGAAAAGTACATTACTAAAAACGGCATCAAATACGAGCTTCGCGGAGAGCAGTATTATCCTATCTGCGAACTACCCGAGCAAAAAGAAATTGGCAAGTGGGGATTGTTGCATTTGGGTTGGCTCAAACGCTTTCGGATTGCACGTTACAATGAGTTGTTAATGTCAGGAGAATTAAACTTATATCTTTACAAGGTAAATGAAGAAGCGCAGGAGCGCTTTGAGTCTTTGGTTGCAGATTTTGCCGAGTCGAACGGATTGACCGAGGAGCTGAAAGAAAAGGATCAAATGAAATGGGTGCAGCTCGCTAATTACTTTGCAAACGCGGCAAAAGAAATTGTTGAGAGTGAGGTGATCTTCAGATGAGTTCTATCATTCAAGAACTTTGGCACGGGAACATAATACCTCAAGAAGATAGCCGAACCAACTCCAAGGAGATGAAAGAACTGCTCGGCTATATGTCGCGGCATCACGAGGACCTTGAGAAAAGCTTCACCGACGAGCAGAAGGATATCTTAGAAAAGTTCCACGATTGCTGGAGCGAGTATATGAGCCTCGGCGAAGCGGCTATCTTTGAGTATGCTTTCATGCTCGGGGCAAGACTCATGATGGAGAGTCTATCCGATAACGATTGAACCCACGCACAGAGGGCGGTATGATATCATGCCGCCATCATGCCGCCTTTTTCTTTCTGCCGTGTAGTTGACTTGTTTCTATAAGGTTATACTATATTTCCAAATCGAAATAAACCACTTGAAATTTGGCATGTTTTGTGTTATAATATATCAGATAAACTCAAATTTTGGAAGGTGTGTTTATGACCGTAAATTATAATAAGCTTTGGAAAAAGCTCATTGATTTAGAAATGAGCAGAACCGAGATGCGACTAAAAGCGGGCATTTCCACGAAGCAGCTTGCAAAGCTCGGCAAGAATGAAAACGTAAATACCGAAATTCTCGTGAAGATCTGCGAGGCGCTCGGCTGTAATATTGACGAGATTATGGATATCGTCGAGCAGAAGGAGGACACCGTATGATACAAATTGCAATATGTGATGATGAGAAAGAAATACTCGACGAGGTATCGGGCTACATAAAGAATTATGCAGAAAAGAAAAGTGATCTTGACATTGAGGTGTTTCGCTTCGATTCTGCAAGAACTCTAATCAGCACGTTAGAGGATGGAAAGTCCTTCGATATTTTTGTGCTTGACGTTTATATCGGTGATGAAATGGGAACGGAGCTTGCAGATTGCATCAGAAAAAACGGAATCGAAAGCCCCATTATTTTCGCAACGACCTCGATTGAACACGCTCCGCAGAGCTATGAAACAGGAACGCTCCGCTATCTCATAAAGCCAATCAATCCCCGAAAGTTTGATGAGGCATTGGATGCGGCTCTTCTTCAAGTGAAAAGAACCCGTGATCGTTATTTGAAGTTCAAGACGGAAAACGGTGTTGCGAGCGTAAATGCAAACCATATTATGTACTCGGAAGCGCACGACCATTATCAATATGTGAGGAAAGATGATGGCGAAGAAATCAAAGTCAGAATGACCGTTACGGAGCTTTTTACAATACTCAGCAGATACGGCGGTTTTGTTCGTATCGGAAGTGCGTATATCGTCAATCTGAGGCACGTTAAGAACGTAACTCCGACAAACGTATGCCTGTATAGCAATATCAAAATTCAAATTCCAAGAGGAAAATTTACCGAGATCAAGAACACTTTTTGGAATTTTCAATGCGAAGGACAGGAGGATTAAACGAGCATGACAGGAACTATCGTTGAATTTATACTTTTACTTGTCGCCCATGCTGCTGCCGGCATCTATTCCTCTACTCTTAAATACAGCAAAAAGATTACTTATATCGTATGGGGCACTTGGGTAGTCCTTCAAACAGGGCTTCTGTTCTTCACGGAATTCGTGCTGACAAATTGGGCGTTGCAGTTCTTCGTTGGATTCGTTCTTTCTCTTGTGGGACAGTATGTGATATTCTTTGTAACCACCAAGGGTAGACTTGCTCAAAGAATCTTTACCATGTTGACCTATTCGATCTTTTTCTGCATCGCCATGTCACTCTTTACTATGATAAGAGGCACATTTAGCGAGTTGCATTGGGCACTTACCGCGCTCATTGAAGCAGTTCTGCTTTCGGCTATCGTTATCTATTTTCTTCGTTACGTTTGCACCCTTTGTCGGACGGCATCAAAGAACATTACAACGGGTTGGGCGCCTTTGATATTCGTGAACATTGTCTTTATCATTACCATAATACTGTCCTCGGTATTCCCGGTAAGGCTTACAAGTTTTAACGATCCTGCGGTTATTACATTCGTATTTTTAAGCATTTCGATCATGGCGGTGTATCCCGTTATCTTCTCAAGCATTAACCATATGTCCGAAGCTGCTGAAAAAAGAGAGGTCGAAACACAAAAC
>JAGASL010000025.1 GCA_017621755.1 Clostridia bacterium | reverse complement strand
TGGCCCTGCTGCGCGCGCGCTATGCCGGGCGGCACTTTCTTTTGGAGATCGAGGATACCGATGAGCAGGATGCCCCTAACCTCGCCGAGCGCATCCGGCGCAAGGCCTTTTATACGCGAAACGGGCTTTCTGCCATGCCCTACCGCATTATTCTGTTTGGCGTACGTATGCAGGTGTTAACGGATGGTGCTTTTATCCCGTTTGAAGAATACCACGCGATCTTCCCTGCTATTTTCTCACAGCGCATTGCAAGCAATATCGTTCTTTACGAGGATAAAAAAGAGCCACAAGCGCAGAAGGGCGTGAATTAGATTGAAAAAAGCAACCTCCGGTAAAGCAAGCATGCCCTTGCTGGCCGTGATTATCAGCCTGGCCTGGCCTACCATGCTGGAGCAGCTGATGCAAACGGCCGTACAATATATCGATACGGCCATGGTTGGCGCCCTGGGCACCTCAGCCACGGCAGCGGTAGGGGCCACCGGCACCATCAACTGGCTGATCGGCAGCACCGTATCTGCCCTCTCGATAGGCTTTCTCGCTTTTATCGCCAAGGCGCTTGGCGCCGGGGATGAGGCGGGGGCCAAGAAGGCCTCTGGTCAGGCGGTTTTGGCCACGCTGCTGGCAGGCGCGCTGTTCACAGGGCTGACACTATCGCTTGCCCCCTTTGTGCCGGTATGGATGCAGGTAGACCCCACGATTCAATCCCTAGCGGCAGAATACTTTTTCATTTTATATATCCCCATGCTGCCACGCGCGGCCAGCACCATCTTTGGAACGGTGCTTCGCGCGGCAGGAGATACAAAAACACCGATGAAGATTGGTATTTTTGTCAACCTGATCAACGTAGCGCTTAACTTTTTCCTGATCTACGAGACACGCACGGTGCTTCTCTTCTCTCGCCCTATTCTGATCCCCGGCGCCGGCATGGGTGTGATCGGCGCCGCCGTTGCCAGCGCAATCGCCTTTACCTTTGGCGGTGTGGCCATCACGGTAGCGCTTTGGCGCCACCCAAGAATATCGCCCCGTGGGCAATCCATACGGCCGGACATGGCTATTCTTCGCCCCTGCCTGCGCGTTTCCTTGCCGAACATGCTACAGCGCTTTGGCACCTCGTTCGGCTACGTTGCCTTTGCCTCGATGATCAATTCTCTTGGCGAGGTGGCTACCGCCGCACACACCATTGCCAATACCGTGGAATCCGCTTTTTATATCCCCGGTTACGGCATGCAAACGGCAGCTGCCACCCTGACCGGCAATGCCTACGGTGCACGCGATGGGCAGCGTATGAAGCAGCTTGCCGCCCTGCTGATGCCGCTGGAGATCCTGCTGATGATCGTTTCCGGCGCCCTGCTCTTTTTCCTGGCACCACCGCTGGTTGGCCTATTTTCGCAAAGCGACGAGGTGATCAGCTTAGGCAGCACCGTGCTGCGCATGGTAGCGCTTTCCGAGCCTTTTTTCGGCTTTTCGATCGTGATGGAGGGCATGATGCAGGGGGTTGGCAAAACGCGAGCGCCTATGGTATATAACATGGTTGGCATGTGGGCAATCCGCATTTTGGGCACCCTGCTTTGCACGCAGCTCCTATCCGGTGGGCTGGTGGCTGCCTGGGCATGCATGATCCTGCACAACCTTTTTCTCTTCTTTGCCTATCTGATCTGCTATCTGCGCCGAAGCTGGAACCCCTTGCACACAACGAAAGCAGATGTTCCTTTGTCTTGAAATGATATTGTATTTCCTTGATCGCCATGATATACTAAGAAAAAACAAGAGGTTTTGTCATGCTTTTAGAAAACGCTAAATTTATTACCACAGCTACGCCAAGCGCGGATGCTTGCCCCGTATTTGCCAAGCACGTTACGGCGAAAAAGCCGGTGGCTTCTGCTGCCCTGCAGATCACGGCCTGCGGCCTTTACGAGGCGCACATCAACGGCCAGCGAGTGGGTGATTGGTACTTCACCCCGGGCTGGACGGCCTACAAGCACCGCATTCAGGTACAGACCTATGACGTAACCACCATGCTGCAAGAGGAAAATGAGATCCGCATTCTGTTAGGTAAGGGGTGGTATGCCAGCTCGATTTCGCGTGGCTCGTACGAGCCGGTGGTGGGGCCTAATTCTATCATCGCCGCGCTGACTATCCTGTACCAGGATGGCACGCAAGAGACCACCGTGACCGATGAAAGCTGGAAATACACCGAGTCCGGCATCCGCTATTCCGATATCTATCACGGCGAGACCTTTGATGCAACGGTCATGCCGCTTGAGTGGCATAGCGCCGTAGTGGCCGACTGCCGCCATGACGTGCTGGTACCGCAAGAGGGCGAGCCGATACGGCAGACAGAGGTGATCCCTGCTGTGAACATCTTTATCACACCGAAGGGTGAGCGGGTGATCGACTTTGGCCAAGAGGTGACCGGCTACGTTTGCTTCCGCACGGTAGGCAAGCGCGGCGAGCGCATCCTGCTTGACCATGCCGAGGTATTAGACAAGGACGGTAATTTTTATAACGAAAACTACCGCAAGGCAAAATCGCAGGTCACGTATATAGCAAACGGGCAGGAGGACGGCTTCTATCACCCCGTCTTTTCCTTCCAAGGCTTTCGCTACGTACGCCTGACGGAATACCCGACAGACGAGCTGTACGTGGGGGATTTTTACGCTATCGTCGTTCATTCCGATATGCAGCGAACCGGCTTCTTTTCCTGCTCGGATATGCTGGTCAACCGCCTGTACCAAAACGTGATCTGGGGGCAGCGCGGTAACTTTTTGGACATTCCCACCGACTGCCCGCAGCGTGACGAGCGCCTGGGCTGGACGGGAGATGCGCAGGTCTTTTGCCGCACGGCGGCCTACAACTATAACGTAAACAGCTTTTTCCGCAAGTGGCTGCACGACCTGGCCTTGGAGCAAGGGCCGCACGGTGACGTGCCGTGGATCGTGCCGGCCTTCGATCCGCCCAGCGGCGCCTTTGCATGGGGCGATGCCGCCACCGTTTGCCCGTGGGAGATCTATCGCGCCTATGGGGATAAGCGGCTGCTTGCCGACCAATTTGATTCGATGAAGAAGTGGTGCGACTGCGTATATAATAAGGGCAAGAGCCCGGCCGAATGGGGGGGCGGCCATCAGTTTGGCGACTGGCTGGGGTTAGACGCAGAGGAAGGCTCCTATCGCGGCGCAACGAACGATCTGCTGCTGGCTACCGCCTTTCTTGCCTATTCCTGCAACCTGGTGATCAAGGCAGGGCGGGTGCTGGGCGAGGACGTAACGGCCTACGAAGCAAGGCTAAAAGAGGTAAAAGAGGCCTTTATGCGTGAATTTGTAACCGCAAACGGGCTACTTACCTGTGATACGCAGACCGCCTACGTGGTTGCCCTGCAATTTGATATGGTGCAAGACAAGGCAGCCTGTGCCGCGCACCTGGCAGAGCTGGTCAAGGGCAACGGCAACAAGCTGAAGACCGGCTTCATCGGTACGGCCTATATGATGGATGCGCTAAGCGACAATGGCTACGCCGACGTTGCCTATTCCCTGCTGCTGCAAAAGGAATTCCCCTCTTGGCTCTATTCGGTGCGCAAGGGGGCTACCACGATCTGGGAGCATTGGGATGGGCTAAAGCCGGATGGCTCGATGTGGTCGAAGGACATGAACTCCTTTAACCACTACGCCTATGGCGCGGTTGCCTCCTGGCTTTACGGCACGGTTGCCGGCATCCGGCCGGATGAGGAGCAGCCCGGCTATCGGCATATTCACATCAAGCCGGTGCCCGACCCGCGCCTGGCCTGGGCAAGGGCTGAGCTGGATACCGCCTACGGCAGGATCAAATCCGGCTGGGAGCGCTGTGCTGAGGGATACAAGATCTCTGTAAGCATTCCTGACGGTACTACGGCCGATATCACGGTCGGTGAGCAGGTCTACACCGTTTCCGGCGGTGAATACCACTACACCTTGAGAATATAAAAACAGGCGCGAACGCCATTGGCGTTCGCGCCTGCTTTGTGTTCTTATTTCCAGCCAAGCTCGTCAAGCATGCCAAGCAGGTTTTCACGGCCGCGAGAGATAGCGGTTATGCAATCCTCACGCCCCTCAAACTCGATCGAGATATAACCCTCATAGCCGGCACGCTGCAAAACGCGCAGGCAGCGGCGAACGGGAACGTCGCCCTCGCCAACCACGCAGCCGCAGAAGAAATTGCCGCCGCGGGTCATTGCACGAACCGGGCCAATGGGCTCTTCCCGGATCAGCATATCCTTAGCGTGCACATGAATGGCATAGGGGGCCACACGGGATACCGCAAGAACAGGATCCTCGTCTGCGCAGATAAAGTTGCCTACGTCTACCAGCAGACCGTAATTATCATGCGCTACGGCGTTGAACAGCCGTTCGACACGATCGCTATCCTGCGCAATATAGCCATGGTTTTCCGAGCAGGTGCGAATTCCCTTGCTTTCCGCGTAGGCCGTTACCTGGCGCGCCGCCTCAGCAATGCGAGGCAGCATAAGATCAAAGCTACGCGCATTCCCCTTTTTGCCAAGCGAATAGCACACATCGTGCCGCATAACAGAGGCGCCTAACGCCTCTGCCACGTCAACCTGGCCGCACAGGCGCCGAACCTCGGCTTCCTGCGCATCATCGGTCTCCTGATACAGGTTGGCGCCGATGGTGTAGGCATTGATCGTCATGCCAAGGCGATCTGCCTCTGCCTTGATCCTTTTGGCGTTTTCGATCTGCGTGGCAAGGTCAGGCGCACCGTCGATATCAGTAAACTCAATCGCCGCAAAGCCAAGCTCCTTGGCCTTTGCCACGCAATCTAACTGCGTCATTTTCCCAGCACGGATGTACTGCATAAAGGAATAGGAGCTAACAGAAAGCTGCATACGGCCCCCTCCTTAATTCTCGCGAATCGTTTTCTGCAGGAAGTCGTAGGCAATGCGGATATCGTTTTCGGGGCATTCACCCGTCTCACGCTCGATGGTCAGGAAGCCGCGATAGCCGATCTCCTCCAGCGCGCGAAGGTAGTTCGGGAAATCAACGCTACCGGTGCCAAGCGGCACCTCCTCAAAGCAGACCTTATCCTTCATATCCTCCGGCAGGGGGGTGATATGGTAGACCTCCTCAGGGTTGCTCTTAAGCAGCATATTGCCGTCCTTTGCGTGGGTGTGAACGATATATTTCTTCAGGGTATGCACGGCACGAACGGGGTCATCGCCAGTTACCATACGCAGGTTGGCAGGGTCAAGATTGACGGCCACGCCGGTAGAGCCGAGAGAGTCTAAGAAGCGGCAAAGCACGTCAGCCGGCTCCGGCCCAGTTTCAATGGCGAAGTGCGCACCTACGCTGTCAGCATACTGTGCCAGCGCATAGCAGGCCTCCTGCATGATCTTATAGCGATCATGGCTCGGGTCGGCCGGTACTACACCGATATGCGTGGTAACGATATCTGTCTCAAGATCCAAGGCTAGGTCAACGATACGCTTGGATTTTTCGATCAAGGAAGGGTTCAGCTCAGGGCTGATAAAGCCCTTGCCCAGATCCCCGCAGAGGGCGGAAAATACCAGGCCGGCATCCTTTACCTCGCGCAGCAGGGCGCGGCGAGCAGCGGCATCCAGATTCTCGGGCGAATTCTGACCGCTGGTTGCGTACATCTGAATACCCTTGGCACCGATCTCAGCCGCCTTTTTGATAGCGGCACTGCGCTCAAGACCAAAGGACTCTAACATCACACCAATAGGAAAAGCATACATGGAAGTTACCTCCTTAAAATTTTCTTGCTTTTCTAACACTTTTATGTTACAATAATTCCAGGAAAAAAGCAAGGCCTATTTTGCCTTTTTTTAACACTATTTTGCTTTTTTGAGGGTTTTATGCTGTCACCGATCTATGAGCCGCACATTTTTCAAGACCAGGCGCTTCCCTTCTTCTTTCACCATGACGTGATTGCCGCCGGCCGCTCGTGCTGGCTGAACTGGCACGCCAATGTAGAGGTGCTGTATTGTCGCGAGGGCGAAGGCTCTCTCTTCTGTGAAGGGCGCTCGCACCGCATGGTAGCCGGCGATATTCTGGTTATTAACGCGAACCTACTACACTACACGTATACTGACACGCACCTGGCATACGATTGCCTGATACCAGACCAGCGCTTCTGCGCGGAAAACGGTATCCCCACCGAGCACCTGTTCTTCAAGGAGCACATTCAAGACGTACAGCTTTCAACACAGTACGAGGCTGTTCTTTCCGCCTACGCCGAGCAAGGTGAAACAAGAATTGCCTCCATCCGCCATACGGTGCTGGGGCTGATGCTGCTTCTATATCGCCGTTTTTTAGAGCCTGTGCCACCGCCCGCTGTTACCACCAAGGCAACGCAGGAGCGGATCAAGGAGGTTATTCGCTACATCCGGGAGAATTTAGACAAGAACCTGAATTTGGACATTATCGCAAGGCAGATCGGGATCAGCAAGTGTTACTTATCACGTGAATTCAAAAAGCAGACAGGTCAAACGCTGGTCTCTCACATCAACGAAACGCGCTGCAAGGAGGCAAAGCGCCTGATTGAGGGGGGCATGAGTATATCTACGGCCGCCCTTTCCTGCGGCTTTGAAAATCTTTCTTATTTTTCTCGCATCTACAAGAAAATAATTGGCAATCTTCCCTCCGGAGAGAGAGCCCCAAGGAACAAAAGGTAATAAAAACCGTGGCAGACTGCTTTTGCAGTCTGCCACGGTTTTTATTACCAAACTTACAGCTCTACGGCAAACAATATTCCTTCTACCTCGCAAAGCGTTTTTTCCAGCGTATAAACGTTTGACTTTTTAGGCAGCGTGATCGTTAAAACGAGGCCGATGCGGCCATTGGTGCCGCTGCGTGGCGCACCGATATCAATGCGGTGGATCTCGCCAAAATTCGAGCTGCGCAGCACGTCATAGATGTGGTTGACGTTGGCTGCTTCTGAAAGCTCCATGTACACGAGCGTATGCGCATCATTCTTGCTGAACCAATACTCAATCTTCGGAAAGAACAGATTGGCGATTATGGCGATGATAAAGCAAACGACTGCCCCCTCATAAAAGCCAAGGCCACAGGCTAAGCCGATCACAGCGGTATTCCAAAGCCCGGCAGCCGTTGTCAGACCAACGATCTTGGTCTTATTCTGAATCAAGATGATGCCAGCGCCAAGAAAGCCGATGCCGGGAATGACCTGAGCGGCGATACGTGCGGGGTCGCTGCTGTAGCCGATGGTGACCATATAATAGCCCATCAGCGCAGCAAGAGAAGCGCCAAGCGAAACGAAGATATGGGTACGCATACCGGCAGAGCGCCCGTGCTTAGAGCGTTCTATTCCGATCGCTGCCCCAAAGACTGTGGCCAACACCATGCGCAAAAGAACCGTTCCAAATGAAAAGCCCTGCATCCAAAGAATCAATTCTTCCATACCATACCTCCACCGATTAAAAATATAATATTATTATATTATATGTGGGGTAATTTGTCAATACATTTTTTGCTTTATAGAATATACGCCGGCATTTTCAAATCGCGAAAATAATATTCCCGATCCCGCTCGCCGATCTCTCGCAACACACGGCAGGGGTTACCTACGGCCACCACGTTAGCGGGAATATCTCGTGTGACAACGCTGCCGGCGCCGATCACGGTATTATCCCCGATTGTGACACCAGGCAGCACGATCACACCGGCGCCTAACCAGCAATTACGGCCAATATGAATGGGCATATTATATTGGCATATCTCTTCGCGCAGAGCGGGCAAAACAGGGTGCCCGGCCGTTGCCAACACAACATTCGGCCCGATCATGGTATAGTCACCAATGTAGATATGGGTATCATCTACCAAGGTCAAACCAAAATTAGCATATACGTTACGGCCCAAATGCACGTGCCGACCAGCCCAGTTAGCATGAAGAGGCGGCTCGATATAACAATCCTCCCCCACCTCGGCAAACATCTCGCGCAGTAGCGCCGCGCGGCGTTCGCCCTCGCTGGGACGGGTCAGGTTATAGTCATACTGCTTCTCAAGACAGGCCATCTGCGCAGCCGCCATACTATCATCTGTGCAGCGATAAAGGCATCTGCCGTGCAATTTCTCTTCAAAGCTCATCTTGTTCTTCTCCTTTTAGAGGGGTTTGACTATTATTATATATTCTTTTTGTTGCGTTGTCAATCGATAATGCTGCAAAATGGATGCGCGTTGTGCGATTTTTGCAATGAGAATTTTTACTATTTTTCGAATACAACTTGACTTGCCTTTTTCTTCATGCTATAATATCCTCACAAAACTATATAAGGAGGATTCCCCTATGACACTTTCTGAGCATCGCGCACGTGCGCGGCAGTACCTTGGTGGCCATATCTTCAGCGGCCGCTGGATGTACGTTCTTCTGGCCGGCCTGATCATTGGCGCTATTTCCACCGCGATCAGTGCTTTTCCTGGCGTGGGCGCCATTGCCACGCTTCTTCTCTCTGGTGCATTCGCCGTTGGCCTTGCTCTGTTCCTGCTGCCTCTGGCGCGCAGCGCTGACGCACAGCCCGAGCTGGGCAAGCTGTTCAACGGCTTTACCGAGGGCTTTGTTGAAAATATGCTGCTCGGCCTGATGACGGCGATCTTCACCTTCCTGTGGAGCCTTCTGTTCATCATTCCCGGCATTGTAAAGGGCTTTGCCTACTCGATGGCTCCCTACATCCGCGCAGACCATCCCGAATACACCTGGAAGCAGTGCCTTGACGAAAGCATTCGCATTACCAGAGGGCACAAAATGCGCCTGTTCCTGCTGCAGCTGAGCTTTATCGGCTGGATAATCGTTGGCGCCCTGGCCTTTGGCATTGGCATACTGTGGGTAGATGCCTACATGAGCGCTGCCACCGTTAGCTATTACGAGTCTATTCGCGACGAGCTCCCCTCTGAGAAGGTCGAAGAGAGCCCTACTGAAGAGGCCCCTGCTGCGGAATAATTTTCTCACCATTAATACAGCGCGTATGCATGGCGTTATCACGCTATGTATGCGCGTTGTTTTTTGCTTGTTGAAACGATTGGAAGCGCAAAAAATTGTTATTGTTTTTAGTTTTTACTCAAAATCTCTTTTTTCTTTCGCAAAACCATCCATATATATGATGTTTTTCCTTTTTTTTACATATTTTTCAGCATATTTAACAAAAAATGTTGAAAAAATTTGTGAAACATTATTTAGCCTTAGGTATTTTCAATTTGCAAAAAATGTGTTACAATATTATTAACTTATATTATTATTTCATTATGTCTTGTTCCCCTTGTGCTGTACGAATATTTTTTCATTTTTCGGCAAAGGGGGGCTTTCGTTTTGGCAGGAGGACCTATGAAGGCATTAGAGGAGAAGCTGCAAAAAGAGGCCATTGTTCTTTCCGCCGATATTCTGAAGGTCGGCAATTTTTTGAACCAGACGCTGGACATTCCTTTTATTATGGAGATGGGGCGCGAGATCGCCCGCCTGTACGAGGGAGAGGGCGTTACGAAGATTGTTACGATTGAAGCATCCGGCATTGCCATTGCTACGGCGGCAGCCGTACCGATGCAGGTGCCCGTTGTTTTTGCAAAAAAGAGCCGTGCCGCTACACAGGTTGGTAGCATGTATCACGCTGAGGTAAAATCCTTTACCCACGGCAATACCTACGAGGCGATCATTCCGGTGGACATGCTGTCGGCTGACGATCGCGTGCTGATCATTGACGATTTCCTTGCCCACGGTGCTGCCCTTTCCGGCCTGCTTTCTATTATTCGCCAATCGGGCGCTACCTTAGTCGGCTGTGCCATTGCGATCGAGAAAGGCTTTCAAGGCGGCGGCGACGCGCTGCGTGCCGAGGGCGTTCGGATCGATTCTCTTGCCCGCATTCGTGCGATGAGCCCCGAAACGGGGATCGAATTTTACGCCTGATCGGCGCTTACCCTTGGTTACCTGGGTTTCCCCCCACGTAATAAATATCATTTTCTTTTAGGAGGAACATACCATGTTCAAGAAGATTCTTTCTTTCCTTCTGGTCGTTGTTATGTGCTTTTCCTGCGCAGCACTGGTTGCTTGCGGCGGCGAAGGCGGTAACGGTGGTACCGAAGACGAGCTGAAGGGCCTGAGTGAATCTCCGCTGCCCCGCCCCACGCTGACCACAGACGTCACCATTCCGGATGACTTCAAGATCGGCTTCATCTTCCTGCATGATGAAAACTCGACCTACGATAAGAACTTTATCGTTGCTGCCGAGAGCATCAAGGAGCTGTTTGGTCTGACCAACGAGCAGTTCATCTGCAAGACGCAGATCGGCGAGGACAATGCCTGCTATGAGGCTGCTGCCGACCTGGTTGCCCAGGGCTGCGACATCATCTTTGCCAACAGCTTTGGCCACGAGCCCTTTATGCTGCAGGCTGCCAAGGACTTCCCGGACGTACAGTTCTGCCACGCTACCGGTACCCAGGCACACACTGCTGAAACCCCCAACTATCACAATGCATTCGCTTCTATCTACCAGGGCAGATACCTGGCCGGTATTGCTGCCGGTATGAAGCTGAACGAGATGATCGAGGCTGGTAAGATCACCCCTGAGCAGGCTGTGATGGGCTACGTAGGTGCTTACACCTATGCAGAGGTTGTTTCTGGCCTTACCTCCTTCTATCTGGGCGCCAAGAGCGTTTGCCCCAGCGTTACCATGAAGGTACAGTACACCGGCGAATGGTATGACGAGGCTCTGGAGCAGGAGGCTGCACAGGCCCTGCTGAGCAAGGGCTGCGTTCTGATCAGCCAGCATGCTGACTCGATGGGTGCCCCCGGTGCCTGCGAGGTTGCCGGTGTTCCGAACGTTTCCTACAACGGTAGCACCTATCAGGCATGCCCTGAGACCTTTATCGTTTCCTCTGCTATCAACTGGGCTCCCTACTTCCAGTACATCATTGAGAGCTACGTAAACGGCGAGGAGATCGCTGCTGACTGGTGCGGTGGCATCAAGGAAGGCTCTGTTGTTCTGACCGAGATCAACCTGGACGTTGCTGCCGAGGGTACCGTAGAGGCCATCAAGACTGCTATCGAGCAGTTCAAGGCTGGCACGCTGCACGTATTTGACGTAACGAAGGATAACTTCATTACCGTTAACGGCGCGAAGCTGACCAGCTACCTGGCTGACGTTGATGACTTTAGCGACTACGTAAAGGAAACCGAGGCTATCAAGGACGGCTACTTTGCTGAATCGAGCGATCGTTCCGCTCCTTACTTCGATATCATCATTGACGGTATTGAGAACCTGAACACCAAGCTTTAATTTATCCCCCATAGCTATGAGGCGGGGCTGCTCTGCCCCGCCTCCCACTCTTTATTTCCCCGTTTTACCAATCCAAGGAGGTAATGCTTTGAAAGGCGCAATTGCTATCGAACTAAAGCACGTTACAAAACGCTTTGGCAGCGTTTTGGCCAATCATGATGTCAGCCTGCAGGTTCGTCATGGTGAAATTCTTGCTATTTTAGGTGAAAACGGTAGTGGCAAGACCACGCTGATGAATATGATCGCGGGTATTTATTATCCCGACGAGGGCGAGATCTATATTGATGGCAAGCCCGCGCTGATCGCCTCCCCAAAGGATGCCTTTGGCTACGGCATTGGTATGATCCACCAGCATTTTAAGCTGGTAGACGTCTTTACCGCTACCGAGAATATTATTCTTGGCATCGAGGACAAGACCAAATACAACCTGAAGGAGGCTGCTGACAAGGTTGCCGCCATTTCTGAAAAATACGGCTTTGACATTCAGCCTAACAAGAAAATTTATGACATGTCCGTTTCGGAAAAGCAAACGGTAGAGATCGTGAAGGTGCTGTATCGCGGTGCCGAGATCCTGATCTTAGACGAGCCGACTGCCGTGCTGACACCGCAAGAGACGGAAAAGCTATTTGCCGTGCTTCGCCGCATGAGAGACGACGGCAAATCTATCATTATCATTACCCATAAGATGCACGAGGTGCTTGCTCTTTCTGACCGTGTTGCCATTTTGCGCAAGGGCGAATACGTTGACACGGTAGAAACCGCTGACACCAACGAAACCGTTCTGACCGAAATGATGGTAGGCCAGAAGGTTTCCCTGAACATTGACCGTACTGAGCCTAAGAACCCCATCGATCGACTGATCGTAGAAAACCTGCACATGACCAATGCAGAGGGGATCGGCGTTCTTAATAATATATCCTTTACCGCCCGCAGCGGTGAAATTCTCGGCATTGCCGGCATTGCCGGCAGCGGCCAGCGTGAGCTGCTGGAATCGATTGCCGGGCTTTGCCACCTGGATGGCGGTCGCATTCTTTACAACGATCCTAAAACCGAGGAGCAGGTAAACCTGCGTGACAAAACGCCGCTACAGATCCGCGAGCTGGGCGTTCGCCTCTCCTTTGTGCCGGAGGACCGCCTTGGCATGGGCCTTGCCGGCAATATGGACATCATTGACAATATGATGCTACGCAGCTACCGCCGCGGCCACTCTATTTTCCTTGACCGGCAGAAGCCGAAGGATCTTGCCGAAAAGATCATTGAGGATCTGCAGGTCGTGACCCCCAGCGCCACCACGCCAGTACGCCGCCTTTCGGGTGGTAACGTACAGAAGGTACTTGTAGGGCGTGAAATCTCCTCTTCCCCCTCTGTGCTGATGGCAGCATACCCGGTGCGCGGCCTGGATATCAATTCCTCGTATACGATCTACCGCCTGCTGAACGAACAAAAGGAACACGGTGTAGCCGTGATCTTTGTAGGTGAGGATCTGGACGTGCTGCTGGAGCTGTGCGACCGCATTTTGGTCATTGGCGGTGGCACGATCACCGGCACGGTGGATGCCCGAAGCACCACCAAGGAGGAAATTGGCTTGCTGATGACAAAGACGGAAGGAGGTGTCAGCCATGCAAAATAATCATACCCCCAAAACGCAAAAGCGCACACGCGAGCCTTTGCTGCACATTACAAAGCGCGGTGCCGTTTCCATGAAGACAGCTGTGCTGATCCGCGTGGCCGCCATTCTGCTTTCTCTGATCTTTTGCGGCATTATCACCATTCTGTTGACCGGTGACAACCCCATTTCGATCTATATCACAATTTTTGAGGGCGCCTTTGGTAACGCCCATGACACCCAATTCCTGCGGCTTTGGGCTACGCTGCAGGATATTGCCATTCTGCTGTGCATCTCGCTGGCGGTTACCCCTGCCTTTAAGATGCGCTTCTGGAACACGGGCGCCGAGGGGCAGGTGCTGATCGGTTGCTTGGCTACTGCTATTTGCATGTTCACCCTGGGTGGCATCGTGCCCGACCCGCTGCTGATCCTGATCATGCTGGTTGCCAGCGTATTGGCTGGTGTTCTGTGGGGTGTTCTTCCTGCCTTCTTTAAGGCGTTTTGGGGCACCAATGAAACGCTTTTTACGCTGATGATGAACTACGTTGCCATTCAGCTGATCGAATTTTTCCTCAAGGTTGCCGACAAGAGCGGCTCTAACACCGTAGGCCCCAACATCCTAAAGCACGGTTGGTTCCCTGCTCTTTTTGGGCAGAAATACCTGCTGAACATTCTGATCGTTGCTGTGATTACCGCGCTGGTGTATATTTACCTGAAGCACACCAAGCACGGCTATGAAATTTCCGTAGTTGGTGAAAGTGAAAACACCGCACGCTATATTGGCATCAACGTCAAGAAGGTCATTATTCGTACCATGGCCATTTCCGGCGGTCTGTGCGGTATTGCCGGTCTGCTGCTGGTTGGTGGTACCTCTCATTCGATCGCCTCTAACCTGGCAGATGGGCGCGGCTTTACGGCCATTATGGTATCCTGGCTGGCCAAATTCAATCCGCTGATGATGATCCTAACGACCTGCCTGCTGGTGGTGCTTGACCGTGGCTCGACAGAGGTATCCTCAAAGTTTGGACTGAACTCCTCCTTCTCGGATATACTGACTGGTATTATCCTGTTCTTTATCATCGGTTGTGAGTTCTTTATTCAATATCGTGTACAGTTCAACAAAAAGAATCACGCTGAAAAGGAGGTGGCTGCGTAATGTTTCCTATCGTGCAATTCATTCAACGCGCTATCCTACAGGGCACGCCTCTGCTTTTCGGCTCGACTGGTGAGATCCTGACCGAAAAATCCGGCAACCTGAACCTGGGTATTCCCGGCATTATGTATATCGGTGGCATTTGCGGCGTTATTGGCGGTTTCTTTTACCAAAGCACAGCCGGCATAAAGCTAAACCCATTTTTGGCGATCTTCATTCCGCTGCTCTGCAGCCTGCTGGGCTCATTCCTTGCTTCTCTGCTCTACTGCTTTCTGACCGTTACACTACGCGCCAACCAAAACGTGACTGGCCTGGCACTGACTACCTTTGGCGTTGGCTTTGGTAACTTTTTCGGCGGTTCGCTGATCAAGCTGGTAGATAGCGAGGTCCCCTCGATCGCGCTGACCAAGATCGCAAAGATCTACAAGACCACGCTGCCCTTTGCTGATAGCCTTGGCTGGTTTGGCGACCTGTTTCTTTCTTATGGCTTTATGGTATATCTGGCAGTCGTTTTGGCTATTATCGTAGCCCTGGTGTTGAAGAAAACACGCATTGGTCTGCACCTGCGTGCCGTGGGTGAAAACCCTGCCACGGCCGATGCTGCCGGTATTAACGTAACACGCTATAAGTACGCTTCTACCTGCCTGGGCGGCATGATCGCCGGTCTTGGCGGTCTTTACTACGTCATGGACTATACCAACGGCGTATGGTCAAACAACGGCTTTGGCGACCGTGGTTGGTTGGCTATCGCCCTGGTTATTTTCGCCACCTGGAAGCCGATGATAGGCATTCTGGGCTCTTATCTGTTCGGCGGTCTGTATATCCTGTTTAACTACATTCCCGTCAGCATGCAGACTATGCCCTTGATCCAAATGCTTCCCTACGTGGTTACCATTTTGGTGCTGGTGCTTGTCAGCATCCGCAAGAGTCGCGAGAGCCAGCCGCCGGCTGCGCTTGGCTTAAACTATTACCGCGAGGATCGGTAATCAATTGACAGATCTATAAACAACGGGCGAGGAAGAAATTCCTCGCCCGTTGTTTTATTGGATAATGGAAAACAGACTACCTTGCGCGATCTTGCCGGCAACCGGCTTTAGCACGCTTGCAAAGAGATGCGGGCGCAAAGAGATCATGGTACGCCTGCCATCCAGCTCTATATCGCACACAGTACCGCGCATTCTGGTAGAATAGCGCAGAATCATGCGCAGCGAAAATTCTTTGCCAAGCGGCACGTCGGGAATGGCATAATTTTGCGTGGCATTTCCGAGTGCCCTAAAGGAATCCTTGTATCCCTTTTGCCGTTTTTCGTAGGGGGTTTCTAGCTCATCGACCACGCTTCCATCACCCTGGCAATCGGTAATTTGCGCCTTGTGGGCGTGAATATCAATGCGTAGCTGTGCGGCGCGATCTGTGCCAAGCAGATCAAGGGCAAAAATGCCGTTTTCATCGACCTGCGCCCGGCATTCCAGGATATAATTCTCTTTTTCCTTTAAGGCTTGCTCTGCACTGCCCTGCCGGAATAGATCCTTGCCTTGCTTAACGGGGTATAGCTCTGGGATCCATTTCATACCCAGCTTGCCGCCCTCTTCCTGTATCAGCTCACGCTGCATGAGAGCCCCGCCCCAGCCAAGGGCACTTTCGATCCAGCCGGCGATCAGCCGCCTGCCGTTAGCAAGCTCAGCCACCATGGGAACGCAAAGACCATCGTAAATATTTTCCCCCAGCTTGATAGCATCTACAAATTGATCAGAGCCGGGCTCGGTCGTGCGAAAATAGCCGCAAAAGCCCACAATCAAATATTGATAATCACCCATTTTGAAGAAGGCGGGACATTCTGAGGAGCAGCCAAGCGCCGTATCAGGGCCACTAAAAACAAAACTCCTGCCCCTTTTATAAAAGGGCTTTCCAAATTCCTCTGCCTCCCAAACGCCCTCTGCGCCGTACCCACCGTACAGCGTGATGCCGCCTTTACTGTTCGTATAAGCACTGGGGTTTTGCGCGCCGTGGTAAAGAATGCCGGATTTTTGAAAATGAATACCGTCATCAGATACGGATACGGTAGCCCCCAGGGGCATACCGCCCTCGGCATAGACCTGCTCAAAGGTCTTGTAGTGGAAGCAACCGTTTTGGGCATCATAATCCGGCTCTATAAACTTACCGCTTGGATGGCGGCTGGCATGGATGCCGTAGCTCATATAATATTTCCCACGGTGATAGAACATGGTACCCGTGCCAAAGGTCTCGTATGGATGCTCAATATCCGCAAGCAGCTCTTGCTCCTCCCAGGTCAAAAGATCCTTTGTTGTCAGGTGGGCGATCGTATGGGCGCCCTTGCCGCCTCGGCTACCATGGTGGCGGCGGTCGTGCAGATAGAGAATATGGTAGGTGCCGTCATGATAAAAGGTCATCACGTCGCCCACGTTGGTATTAAAGCCGTGCGGGAAGTAAAGGTCTGCCGGCATATCGCTTTCCTCAGTGCGGTAACGAACCCCACACGCCGTCACGGCGGAAACGGCTATCGCCTCGCAGGCGGTCACCTGCGTGGGTGTAGCCAGATCGCCAATGCCGGAATTTTCATTCAAGACCTCGCCGCGAGAAAGCAGGCGCAGCCACGTTCCGTCAAAATACAGAGAAAGCGGCTCGTCCAACACGCCGGGCATAGAAAGCGGCAGGCGCAGCGGATAGGTCTCCTCTACCCCCTCCTTGGTGCGGGTGGTAAAGGCAATATCCAGGATCCATTCATCCTTTTCGTTAAAATCAAAGCAGTTTTCACGTCGCAGGCTATGCATTTCGCCATCTGTGCTGTCAATATCCAGGGTGCGACAGATCAGTCTGATGCAAAGGCTGCCCTTGGCTTCCAGCAGCACCTGCTCCTTGCCTACCAGGCCGGAAAGCGGCGGAAGGGTCAACAAGAAATTCTTAAGGAGAAAGGTATCCTGGCGAACAGGTCTCCTTTCCGTTTCTTCAAAGGAATATACGGGTATTTTTCTGCGTACCATAGCGTTATCCTTTCGGGGATTTTTTAACCGATCACCTGATAGCCCTCAGCCTCGATGGTCGCCTTCAGTGTTTCGTCTGCTACCGGCTCGCTCATCGTAATAACTACGGTGCCCTCTTGGTGGCTGGCAACGGCTGCCGTAACACCGGGCAGCGCCTCTAATGCCTTTTTGACGTGCGCCTCGCAATGCATGCACATCATTCCTTCAACCTTCAATGTTTTTTCCATGGTTTTTGTTTCTCCTTTTTTCTTTGCTTTACGGTGAAAATAGCGCGGATCGCGCAAGTGGAACAGGTTTAATCGTAGAGCGTTGCTGACCACCAGAAAGCTGGAAACGCTCATTGCGGCGGCACCAAACATAGGTGCCAGCTGCCAACCGAGCAACGGAATAAACAGCCCGGCTGCCAGCGGAATGCCAATAATATTGTAACAAAATGCGAAGAACAGATTTTCATGAATATTGTGAAGCGTTGCGCGGCTAAGCCGAATAGCAGCAGGCACATCTGTTGGGCGACTGTTGACCAGCACCACGTCTGCCGCGTCTACGGCTACGTCGGCGCCGGCGCCAATGGCCATGCCAACGGCAGCGCGCGTGAGGGCCGGCGCATCGTTGATGCCGTCACCCACCATAGCCACCTTTCCCTCGGCCGAGAGGCGGCGAATGACTTCCTCCTTGCCAGCCGGCAGAACACCGGCAATTACCTCGTCTACCCCGGCAGCCCGGCCAATGGCGCGGGCGGTACGCTCATTATCCCCAGTCAGCATCACCACGCGAACCCCCATCTGCTGCAGCTCGGCAACTGCCTGGCGGCTCTCAGGCTTCAGCACGTCAGCCACCGCCAGCATGCCAAGCAAACGATCACCATGTGCAAAGAACAGGGGTGTTTTTCCTTCCTCAGCCAGACCAATGGCTGTCGTGCGCATCTCGTTGGGTACAGGTAGCAAGGTCTCGATAAAGGACAGGCTGCCACCACATAGCGCCTTTCCTTGGTAAACAGCACGCAAGCCATTGCCGGGAAGGGCTACAAATTCCTCTACCTCGTCAAGGGGGATCTCGCGATCCTCAGCTGCGGCCAGCACGGCGCGTGCAAGCGGATGCTCGCTTTTCGCCTCCAGCGAGGCGGCCAGCGCCAGCAGCTGTCTCTCGTCAATCTCTTCAGCAGGCAGCACATCGGTCAAAAGCGGCTTACCCTCGGTAATGGTGCCGGTCTTATCCAGCGCTACGATATCCACGCGACCACACTCCTCCAGTGCGGCGGCAGTTTTGAACAGGATGCCGTTCTTAGCCCCCAGGCCACTGCCTACCATAATGGCCACCGGTGTCGCCAAACCGAGTGCGCAGGGGCAACTGATGACCAGCACGGAAATACCGCGTGCCAGGGCAAAGCCGATCCCCTGCCCGGCGATCAGCCAGGCAACCGTAGCCACCAGCGCGATCAGCATGACGGCAGGGACAAAGACGTAAGAAACGCGATCGGCCACCTTGGCGATCGGCGCTTTGGTAGCGGCCGCATCGCTGACCATGCGAATGATCTCGGCAAGGGTGGTATCCTCGCCTACGCGAGTAGCCTCGCACCGCAAATAGCCAGAGCAATTCAGCGTGGCGGCCGATACGCCGTCACCCACCGTCTTATCGACCGGTATGCTCTCTCCTGTAAGGGCGGATTCATTCACAGCGCTACCGCCCTCGATCACCACGCCGTCAACCGGGATGCTTTCGCCGGGGCGAACAACAAAGATATCCCCACGGCGCACCTCGCAAACAGGCACGATCACCTCTTCCCCCTCGCGCAGAAGCGTGGCGGTCTGAGGAGCCAGCTGCATCAGGCGGCGAATGGCGTTCGTGGTTTTGCCCTTTGCCCGTGCCTCTAGCATTTTGCCAACCGTGATCAGGGCAAGGATCATGGCAGCCGATTCAAAATAAAGCTCGTGCAGGCCGTGTGATGCATCGTGATGCGAAGCACCACTCATACCAAACAAAACAGCGGTGCTATAGACAAAGGCTGCAGCCGAGCCAAGTGCCACCAGCGTATCCATATTGGGCGCCCGATGCCAAACGGCACGAAAGCCGCTGATGAAAAATTTTTGGTTGATCACCATCACAATGGCGGCCAGCAGCAGCTGTGCCAGGCCGATCGCCATCGGATTTTGTGCCAACGCTGCCGGCAAGGGCCAGCCCCACATTACGTGCCCCATAGACAGGTACATAAGGCAAGCAAGAAAGGCAAGAGAGGCGATCAAGCGGTTGCGTAACGGCTTGACATCATTCTCGGGCAGAGCGGGCACTACAGGCCTTTCCTGCTTTTCTTCCCCCGCCTCGCGCAGGGTAGCACCGTAGCCGGCGGCAACCACCGCGGCCACGACCTCCTCAGAGGTAGCACTTCCCTCTACCCCCATGCTGCCGGTAAGCAGATTGACCGAGCAAGCAGTCACACCCGGCACGGCGGAAACCGCCTTCTCTACCCTGCCGCTGCATGCGGCGCAGCTCATGCCGGTAACGATATATTGTTTCATGTAATCACCTCATTTTAACATTTCCAAAAGGACTAAACTGGATCCTTTGACTCCACCAGGCGCGTTTTGTTAAGATCTACCCGGCGATAGTAGAGCTGCGATAGCAGGCTGGCAAGCAGCCAACCGGCAGGGTAGCTCATTGCGATGGGCAGGATCTCGTTGGCAATGAAATTGGCCATGATAAACAAATAGATCTGGCGGAACACCACAAAGGATGCCAGCATAATGATCATGCAAGCGCGGCTATTGCCCGCGCCACGCAGGGCGCCCGCATAGATCTGGTTGATACAACAAAGAATGTAGAACGGTGAAAGCCAGCGCAAAAACAGCGTTCCGTACGCTACAACCTCAGGCTTGGCATTAAAGAAGGTGACCAGCCAAGGGGCAAACAGCATGACAGGAACGATCAAAACAGCGGTAGCTATCACGGCGACAAGGGCGGAAATGCCAACGCCCTTTTTGGCGCGATCGATCTGTCCATCCCCCAAGTTCTGCCCAACGAACGTGGTGGCAGCCAACGAAACCGCCTGCATGGGCATCATGATCAGCTGGTCGATCTTGGAATAGGCAGTCCAGCCGGACATACAATCCCCTTGGAAATAATTGATGTAGGATTGCACAAACACGTTAGAAAAGGACGTGATGGCCATTTGCAGCGCAGCCGGCAGACCTACGCGAAAGATCTTTTTTAAGATTTCGCCGTCAAACTGCCACGACTTTACAACCAAGCGGATGCATTCCCTGCTTCGCAGCAGCGTTAAGATGACCAACAAAGCAGAAACGCCCTGGGCGATGATGGTGGCAAGTGCCACGCCAAAAACGCCCATCTGAAAATTCACAACAAATACCAGGTCTAACACCGTGTTGATCACGGCGGAAATGACAAGAAAATAAAACGGCCGGCGCGAATCGCCAACGGCACGTAGAATGCCGGAGCCGATATTATAGAACATAAGACCGATGATACCGGAAAAATAGGTGGAAAGATAGGTATAGGCATCCGGCAGGATATCATCTGGTGTGTTCATCATATCTAAGAGGAACGGCGTGATCACCAAGCCGAGGAAGGTAAAAAGCACGCCAAGCACCAGTGTCATCAGCATAGCCGTTTGCACCGCGCGGCCAACCTCTTTTTCCTTTTTCGCGCCGTAATATTGCGAGATCACCACACCGGCACCGCTGGAAAGACCCATGAAAAAGCCGATCAGCACATTGATGGCGGAGCCAACCGTGCCCACGGCAGAAAAGGCCTCGTTACTGGCAAAGTTGCCAATGACCCAAGTATCTACCATATTATACATCTGCTGGAACAGATATCCAGCCAGCAGCGGCAAGGAAAAGGCGATCAAATGACGAAGGATCGGCCCCTGTGTCATATCGGTATCGCGTTTTTTCTGTAAAGCTGTCATTCTTTCCCTCTTATATCAAGCAATCTTTCTCATACAAGCAGCCCTGGTGCCAGCCACGCTCACGCAGGATGGTGTGAATACGGTCAAGAACCTTGTTCTTTTCTGCGCTCCAACCAGGGGCCAGCAAGGTATCCCGCGGGCAATCGCCCGTCAGGCGATGCACCACGATATCTGGGCGCAGGCCGGCGATTAACCGGGCAACCGTTTCGGTATACATATCAAATGTCAAGGGGGTGTATTCCCCCTGCCGCCAAAGCGCCTCTAAGGCGGTGCCGCGCATCACGTATAAAGAATGGATCTTGATGCCGGCCACCGGCTGCGCATTGATCAAGCGCAACGTATCCATGGCCTCTGCCAAGCCTTCGCCAGGCAGCCCCACCATCATATGCGCCACACTGTCTACCCCCCGCGCACGCAAAAGAGACACGGCGTGAGCAAAGGCAGCACGCGGGCAGGCAATATTCATCTGCCCGGCCGTTTTCTCTGAGGCGGTTTGCAGCCCCAGCTCGACCCATACGGGCATGCGTGCGGCATATTCGCCAAGCAGGGCGGCAATCTCTTCATCGATACAATCCGGCCTTGTAGCCACGGCCAGACCAACGATGCGCTCGTCGCACAGGGCGGCATCATACCGCCGGCGCAACTCGTCTGCCGGCGCATAAGTAGCGGAAAAATTTTGAAAATAGGCTAAAAAGCGCGCAGCGCGGCGGCCACCAAGAGGATTTGCCAGGCGCACACGCACCTGCTCGCCGATCGAGACGGCAGGGTCTATGGTAAACTCCCCCGCGCCGCGCGCGCCGCAAAAGGCGCACCCGCCGGTGCTGCAGCGGCCATCCCGATTCGGGCAGGTAAAGCCGCCGTCTATACAGATTTTGGCCGTCTTGCAGCCTGTTTTTTCCTTCAGATATCCGGCAAGATCGCGATAGGGCTTTGGCACGGCACGCATCCTTTCTAATCAATCGCCTTGGGAAAATTCCAACGAAAAATGGTGGCCAGCATACGCAAAATAAATACCACCGTCACACCGGCGCCGGCAGCCCAGCCATCCGGCACACCGGCCAATAGCAATAGATAGTATGTAAGGGCGCCAAGAAGAGCTGCCACGGCATAAATGCGCTTTTTGAGAACAAAGGGGATGTCTCGCAGCAAAACGTCACGTAAGATACCGCCCCCCACAGCCGTGATCATACCGGCATAGACAATCAATACACCACTATAGGAATGGCCGGCAGCAATGGCAACGGCCGCGCCGCTGACGGCAAAGGAGCCAATACCAAGGGCATCAAACACGTTGTTGATGCGCGCAATCATCTCCTCCTCGCGCTGGTAGTGCTCCTGCGTGAAACGGGCCACCCAAAAGGTGGCAAGTGAAACAATCGCAGAAATGATCAACAGGTTGTAATTTAGGAAGTTACGCGGCGGCAGGTTACCCAGCGTCATATCACGAATGATACCGCCGCCCAGCGCCGTGACCATGCCCAGCAGCAGCACGCCGAACATATCCACCTTTTTGGCAATGGCGCGCATAGAGCCGGAAAGCGAGGCAGCCACAATACCAATGATCTCAAACCATGCAAGCACCTGTTCCATCAGTTAAGCCCTTCCCACTCATCTAAAAACAATCCACGGCTGATGGCGCACCTGCCATGCGTATCTGTGACCTCTAAACGAACAAAAGCGCCCGTTTTATCTGGGGCGATGGTAAATGAAGCCTCGCGTAGATCGCTGCCTGTCTTTTTCTGCACGTGCCGCCCTTCAGAAAGCAGGGTGATGCGCGTAACAGGCGAGCAGGAAATGCCCACGGTATCTCCCTCTATCCATATATCATAGATCTCCGGGCCGTTTGAAGCATAGCACCAGCCGTTGGCATATGCCTCCATCAGGCCGCTATAGCTGAATTCCCGCGCGCAGAGCATGGTAAAGGAGCCAAAGCTATCGGCAAAGCCGTGCACGTTATGATTATCGTCTCCGCCTACGGGTAGCAGGCGCTTGCCGCGGCGCAAAAACTCGCCAAGCGGCTGCCCGGTGTGATCACCATGGGCAAAGCAGGCGGTATTAAACACCTCTACCCCGTGAAGACCGGAAAGCTCAAGATATTTCTCGGCAGGCATCATAGACCAGGCAGGATGATTCAGGGTGACGAGGAACCCGGCCTCGTTCGCACGGCGAATGAGATCATTTACCCCTTCTACCGTTTGCTCGTAAACCAGCTCCTCGTTATACGAGATCTGCGAAAGATAAGAGCGGCAGTTCCCGGGGGTCATATTCTCTACGTATACGTAGGGCTGGGTGGTATTTTCACGCTCGCGCGCGAGCAAATTCAAGTGATAGACCTTTTGAAAGGCGCCCGTATTCTCGGCAGGGCGCTCTTTAACGGCCGTCTCAAGGCCGTGCAGCGCGATAAAGCGTTCGTCTGTCAGCTCATCATGCGGAATCAGCACCTCATGGTCGGTAAAGGCCACGGCGGCATAGCCGGCGGCCAGATAAGCCTCTTTGACCTCGGCAGCCGTCAAGCGA
Source organism: Clostridia bacterium (assembly GCA_017621755.1). GTDB lineage: Bacteria > Bacillota > Clostridia > Oscillospirales > CAG-272 > UBA1740. The sequence continues at coordinate 107,034 of JAGASL010000025.1, read as the reverse complement.
CCATCAGAAATAACGGTATGACAATGCAGGTTGGCTTTATAAAACACACCACCCTGTGGAAAAATAGACTGGCGCATGCTTTTCTCCTATGCTTTTTTATATATTGTAACTTATTTTTCAAAAAGTTTCAATACCTTTCTGCAGTTTTTTACATATCGCGCAGGCTTGACAGGTGGGCGTATTTATGTTATAATGAAGAGGTTAAAAATACAAGGGGGTTCGACATGTACCAACGATATACCAAGCGCATATTGGATTTTTTTGCTGCGCTGATAGCGATATGCATTCTTTCCCCTTTTTTGATCCTATTCACCATCATCGGCGCGTTCGCCATGCGGGGCAACCCGTTTTTTCGACAGCCGCGACCGGGCAAGGACGGCAAGATCTTTTTCCTGCTGAAATTCCGCAGCATGAATAACCGGCGTGATAAAAGCGGCAATCTTTTGCCGGACGAAAAGCGCCTGACGGCATACGGCCGCCTGATTCGCGCCCTGTCGATCGACGAGCTGCCTTCTCTGTTCAACATTCTGCGCGGAGATCTTTCTTTGGTTGGTCCACGGCCGCAGCTGGTACTGGACATGGTGTTTATGAACGAGCGAGAGCGGCAGCGCCATTCGGTGCGCCAGGGGTTAACCGGCCTGGCACAGGTCAACGGGCGAAACGCCATCAGCTGGGACGAAAAGTTTGCCTATGACCTGCAGTATATTGAAAAGATCACCTTTTGGGGCGATCTTAAGATCCTGCTGCGTACGGTAGGGTGCGTGCTGGATCGCCGTGACGTGAGCCAGGAGGGCATGGCCACGGCCGAGGATTTTTGCGATTACCTGTTGAAAAACGGCCGCATTGATCAAGCGACCTATGATGCCGGCAAGAAGGAGGCTGCACGCCTGATTGCCGAGGCCATTGGCAAATAATTCTACGCACGCCAGCATCACACGTCTACTTAAAAACGGGCTCGGAACCTACCGAACCCGTTTTTAAGTAGTATGAAAATACGCTTGCCTTTTCGGGACAAACGCGGTATAATGATAAAACACCCACAAAAGGAGCTTTTATGAATAGAAAAACCGTCACGCTTGCTATTTCGTTTGTCTGCGCACTCCTGCTTTTTGCCCTTGCCATGGCCTTCATCAATTCTATATTCCCGCTTGCAGAGCCAATCGAAACACCAGAGGAGGAGGCCATACTATCCTGCACCGTGCTACGGCGAGGCGCAGACACGGCACGCCCCCTTGCAGAGCAGGAGACCATTCTTTCCTATATAAGGGCAGCCAGGCCGACCCGGAATATGAGCGTGAATGATACACCGTCTGCTGCTGATTATTTCCTGATTTCTATTGAAACAGCGCAAAGCACTTACCATTACTACGTCTACGAGCACAACATGGCCGTTTATATTGAGTGCCCTTACTCAGGCATTTACAATGCCGATCCACGCATTTTATCAATCATAAAAGATCAATTGTCATAAAAGGAGAATGTCATGAACCAACGAGAGATTGGCGAGCTGCGCCGCCGGCTGAAGCCGGAAAGAAGCGCCATTACACACGTGCGCGGCTGCTGCGTGAACGATAAAAAGGAGATCATTTCCACCTTCGACCAGCCGATGGGCGAGACCCTACCTGAGGAAACCGAGGCGCTTTTTGCGCTGCTGCGCAAAACGCTTTCGGGTGCGCCGGGGCGCAATCTGCTCTCTATCCCCTTTTCGACCAGGCAGGTACTGGAAAGCGAGGAGCACAAAACGCTGTGCCGCCTGCGCAAGAGCCTGCGCGATGAGGAGGCGGTTGCGGCTTTATACGAGCATATTCGGTCTACCTATGAGGCAGAGGGTAATTATCTGATCCTGCTGGCCCAGGAGGATTATGACGTCCCCTCCTATAACCGCAATGATGATAACGAGGGGTCAAACGAGGTCTTCTCTTACCTGCTTTGCTGCGTTTGCCCGCTGAAAAGCGTGCAAAAGCCTTCTCTGGGCTTTTTGGCCTACGAGCAGCGCTTTCGCAGCCTGACCGGCGATCCCGGCGTTAGCGCGCCGGAATTTGGCTTTCTTTTCCCCGCCTTTGACGATCGCGCTACCAATCTGTACAATGCACTGTTCTACACGCGAGATATTGCCAACAACCATAGCGAGGTAACAACAGCCATCTTTGCCTCTGAGCCGGCGATGCCGCCGGCCGCCGAGCAGAAGGAGACCTTTCACCGCGTGCTGGCCGAGGCGATCGGCGAGGAATGCCGCTATGAGGTGGTAGAGCACGTGCAGCAGCAGCTTTCCGGCCTGATAGACGAGCACAAGGCGAACCGTGAAAAGGAAACGCTGGTGGTATCTGCCGAGACGGTGAAGCTGGTATTAGAATCCTGCGGTGTAGGCGAGGAAAGCGCCGCCGCCTTTGAAAAGCAGTGCAACGAGGCCTTTGGCGAGGGGGCTGAGCTTTGCCCCGGCAACCTGATCGACAAGGGTAAGCTGGCCGTTGCCACACCGGACGTTTCGATCAAGGTATCCCCCGAGCGAAGCGACCTGATCGAGACCCGCACTATTGACGGGGTGAAATACATTCTCATCCGTGCGGAGGGAGACGTGCAGGTCAACGGCATATCGATACATATTGATTGACCTCGTTAAAGCAAAAGAAGCGCCTTTGCTCAGTTAGGCAAAGGCGCTTCTTTTTAATTAGTCGCCAAGGTAAGCGCGGCGAATGCTATCGTCAGACAGCAGCTCGGCACCTGTGCCGGTTTTGGCGATCTTACCGATCTCCAAAACGTAGGCGCGGTCGGCGATCGAAAGCGCCTTTTTGGCATTCTGCTCTACAAGAAGCACGGTGGTACCCTCTTCGTTGATGGTGCGGATCATATCAAAGATCGTGTTAACGTACAGCGGAGAAAGACCCATACTGGGCTCATCAAGCAGCAGCAGCTTGGGGTGCGACATCAGCGCGCGGCTCATCGCCAGCATCTGCTGCTCGCCGCCCGAAAGCGTACCGGCAACCTGCTTTTGGCGCTCCTTCAGGATCGGGAATCGCTCGAACATCTTATTCACGGTCTGGGTGTATTCTGCCTTATCCTTTCTGGTGTAGGCGCCAAGGCGCAGGTTTTCTGCTACCGTCAGCTCCTGGAAAATACGGCGCCCCTCCGGCACCTGGGCAATGCCCAGCGGCACCAGCTTGTGCGGGGGGAGATGGGTAATATCCTGCCCATTGAAGAATACCTGGCCGGTTGTTTTGGGCAGCAGGTTACAAAGCGAATGCATAATGGTGGTCTTGCCGGCGCCGTTGGCACCGATCAGGGCTACGATCTCGCCCTCGTTTACCTCAAAGGAAACGCCCTTGATAGCGCGGATTAGACCGTAGGAGACCTCTAAATCATTAACGGTTAAAAAAGCCATAATTCCCTCCTCCGTTCATCAATCGTCGCCAAGGTAGGCGCGGATAACAGCGGGATCGTGCAGCACGTCTGCCGTTTTGCCCTGTGCCAGCGTGGTACCGAAATTCAGCACGGTAGCCGAATCGCACAGGCCGCTGACCAGGCTCATATCATGCTCGATCAGCAGAATGGTCATATCGAAATGATCACGCACGAAACGGATCGTCTCTGTCAGCTCAGCGGTCTCGTGCGGGTTCATGCCGGCAGCAGGCTCGTCTAAAAGCAGCATTTTCGGGTTAGTAGCCAAGGCACGCGCGATCTCCAGCTTGCGCTGCTTACCGTACGGCAGGTTGGATGCCAGCGTGCGGCGCTCGCCGTCCAAGCCAAACACGTCAAGCAGCTCGCGCGCGGCGGTACGCAGCTCCTTCTCAGTACGATAGTGGCGCGGCAGGCGAAGGATGGATTCAAGCATGGTGCAGGGCTTGCGGTTGGTCATACCAACCAGCACGTTGTCGATAACCGAAAGGTTAGAAAACAGACGAATGTTCTGGAAGGTACGCGAAATACCGCGGTGGCTGATCTCGACGGTGGATTTACCTGTCAGATCCTCGCCGTCTAAGAAGAAGCGGCCGGTAGTAGGAAGATACACGCCGGTCAGCATGTTAAACACGGTGTTTTGCCGGCACCGTTCGGGCCGATAAGGCCGTAAAGCTCCTTAGGGCGAATTTGCAGATTGCAATCCTGCACGGCCTTTAGACCGCCGAAGGAAATGCCGAGGTTTTCAGTTTTTAGCATCCATTCACTCATCACTTTTCCTCCTTTTCCGGGCGATCTGCATCAAAGCTGTGGTCAACGGTAAAATCGGTCGAAAGCAGCGCATCCATGGGGATCTTGGTGGGAATGGTATCCCATGCGGCGGTGGCGGCGGCATCAGAGCCGTCTACCTCCTTATGCGGAAGGATGCGGTCACGCAGGGCGGCAATCTTATCATGCAGCTTGACACGCAGCGGGCGCAGGAAGGGTGCATTGTTCCACATAACGGCCAGGATCAGGATCAGGGCGTAAACCAGCGGCTCGATAGCGGCCAGCTCACTGGGCAGGCCAACCGTCAGCTTAACGGTGATAAAGGTGAGCAACGCGGCAGAGATCATAGAGCCGGTGATGCTACCCATACCGCCAAGAACGACCATAACGAGGATCTCGATTGAATAGTTAAAGGAGAAGTTCGTGCTCTGCACGAGCGAGGTGCTGCTGGCATACAGCACACCGGCCACGCCAGCAAAGAAAGCGGCAATGGCAAAGACAACAAGCTTGTAGTAGGTAACGTTAACGCCCATGGCGCGGGCAGCGATCTCGTTATCGCGAATGGCCTGAATGGCACGGCCGTGCTTACTGCGGCGCAGATTCTGCGAAACGAAAACGGTAACGATAGCCAGCGCAAAGGCAAGGATATACAGACGGTCGCCAAACCGCTGAGAAGGCAGACCCATAGGGCCGCCGAAAAAGTCTTGATTAAGGATCACCGTACGAATGATCTCGCCAAAGGCCAGGGTCACGATGGCCAGGTAGTCGCCCTTCAGGCGAAGAGCGGGCAGACCGATCAGGAAGCCGAAAAAGGCTGCCACAACACCGCCAACAGGCAGCGCGATCAGCAAAGCGGCTACGGTGCCGCAGGCGGGGATCAGCATATTATAAAGCACACCGCCCACGTAAGCGCCCACACACATAAAGCCGGCATGGCCAAGGCTAAGCTCGCCTAAAAAGCCAACGACCAGGTTCAAGGAAACAGCAAGGATGATGCTATAGCCGATCTGCGTGAGCAGACTGGCATCCGAGCGCTTCAGAGCACCCAGAAGATCAAGCGCAACGAACAGAGCAAGCGCACCACCAAGGATCAGATAATTGATATAATGCTTAAGACGAATTTTTTTCATATCAGACCTTCTCCCTTCTCTTCTTACCGAGAAGACCGACAGGACGAACCAGCAAAATGACGATCAAAAGACCGAATTCGATTGCTGTGGTATAAGGGGAAATTTCCGGCACGCTCTGGCAGAAGCATTCAATCACGCCAAGAAGAATGCCGCCCAGCATAGCGCCGGGGATAGAGCCGATACCACCGATAACGGCGGCCGTAAATGCCTTAATGCCGGGCAAGGAGCCGAGCACGGGCGTAACAACGGGAATCTGCATCAAATAGAAGAGTGCTGCAAAGGCAGCCAGCGCAGAGCCGATGGCAAAGGTAAGCGTGATGATAAAGTTGGTGTTGATACCCATCAGAGATGCGGCAGCGCGATCCTCAGATACGGCGAGCATAGCACGGCCGATACGGGTCTTATCCACAAACAGGGTCAGGGCAGTCATAATAATGATGCACAGACCAAGCGTAAGCAGCGAGGAAACCTTTAGATTGGTGCCAAGAAAAGGCACAGAGCCAAGCGAGGCCGCGCCGGTAGAAACAGGCAGACCCTCGGATTTGAATACCAGCTGTGCAATGCTCTGCAGCAGGTAGCTGACGCCGATGGCCGTGATCAGTACGGCAAGCGGAGAAGCACCGCGCAAAGGGCGATAGGCAACGCGCTCGGTCAAGATGCCAAGCGTGACGCAAAGCAGAATGGCCACCAGAAGCGCCGCTGCGGAAAGCAGCAAATTCCCCTGTAGACCGATCACAACAAAAATGGCATAGGCGCCGGCCATAATAATGTCACCGTGGGCAAAGTTCAGCATCTTGGCAATACCGTATACCATGGTATAGCCAAGAGCGATCAGCGCATAGATGCCGCCGAGACTCAACCCATTTATCAAAGTTTCCATAATAACTCCTTTTTTGGCACCCCACACAGGGGAGGCATAGACACGAGCAGGTCGGGTGCCCAAAATAGGCATCCGACCTCTCGCACATTTCAATTCATTACTGAACCTTAACGATCTTAGCTTCCTTCTCTACGGAGCCACCCTCGGTCCAGGTCATGTTGTCACCGGTCAGACCGCTGTACTTGAAGGTACCGCCAGTCAGAACCTCGGCCAGAGCGCTGCAGATCTCAGAAGCAGCAGCGGCAGGATCAACCTCGCCAGCCTTCATAGCCTCGTAAAGGATCTTGACAGCATCATACGCATCAGCTGCGAACTGGTTGGGGTCCTTACCGTACTTATCGCGATAAGCAGCTACGAATGCGGCAACGTTTGCCTCGGTGCTGTTGATATCAAAGGGAGTGATGTAACGAACCTCTGCGGTTACGCTACTATCCAGCTGGCCGGCAATACCGTCCAGACCGTCGCAGCCCAGAACGGGAACGTCCTTCAGCTCAGGATGCGTAGCGGCAGACTTAGCGATCAGAGCAGCCTCGCCGTAGTAGATCGGCAGGAAAATAGCATCGCAGCCGAAGTTCTTCAGCTCGGTTACCTGCTGCGTGAAGTCGGTATTATTCTCACTGGTGAAGGTATAAACAACGTAGTCGGTGCCCTTTACCTTCTCCAGCTCGGTCATACGCTCTTCAAATGCCTGATACAGACCGGTAGAGTAGGTATCGCTCGTATCATAGATAACGCCGATCTTGGCAAAGCCCTTCTCGGTTACGAGCTCGTCTGCTGCGATAACGCCCTGCTGCGGGTCGCCAAAGCAAACACGGAAGGAGTGGTTACCAACGGCAATAACGTCGTCAGCAGAAGCGGAGGGAGTCAGGCAGAAGATGCCATCATCCTTTGCGGCAGTAGCGAAGGCCTTTGCGGAACCGGAGGTAACGGAGCCAATAGAAACCTTCATGCCCAGGTCGAAGAGCTGGTTGTAAGCATTCTCTGCTTCAACAGCACCGCAGTCATCCTGGATCATCTGCAGCTTGAAGGTGTAGCCAGCGTAGCCGCCAGCAGCGTTGATCTCTTCAACAGCGATCTGTGCGCCCTTCAGAACGGCATCACCATACTGGCTGTTTGCACCGGTCAGCGGGCCGGAGCCGCCGATCAGAATAGTCTTGTCATCCGTGCCGCCGCAGGCTGCAAAGCAACCAAGGCAGAACACGAGTGCAAGCGCGAGGGAAAGAATCTTGCATGCGCTTTTCATGGGAGTTCTCCTTTTTGTTTTTGTTTTCTATTTTCGAGTCCGTGGGACACAAAAAACAAGAGAAAACGGCGAATAAAATTCGCGTATTCACTATAATAGAAAAAGAAAAAAGATAGAAATATTATACAACCTTTCCCCCGTTTTGTCAACACCTTCTGCTGTCTTTTTTCACTTTTTTCAATTTTTTATGAATAATATGCAAATTTATTGCCCTCCTTTCTTCGTTATCCATGCAAAACGATGAAAGGGCGCTCTTACCTGCCGGCAAGAGCACCCTTTTTCACCATTATACGGTGGCAAATTGACTATTATACAGCTTCTCATAGAAGCCACCCTGTGAAAGCAGCGCCTCGTGGCTTCCCTGCTCGATCACGTTGCCATCCTTCATGACAAGGATCACATCCGCCTCGCGAATGGTAGACAGGCGATGCGCCACGATAAAGCTGGTACGCCCCTGCATCATCAGCGCAAAGGCCTTTTGAATACGCAGCTCGGTGCGGGTGTCGATAGAGGAGGTAGCCTCATCCAAGATCAGCATCGGTGGCAGGCACAGCATGACGCGGGCAATGCAAAGCAGCTGCTTTTGCCCCTGTGACAGGCTGCCGCCATCCTCGCCGATCACGGTATCATAGCCCTGCGGGAGACGGGCGATAAAGGAATGCGCATGCGCGGCACGGGCTGCCTGCTCGATCTCCTCAATGGTTGCATCCGGCTTGCCCATGGCAATATTCTCACGCACGGTACCGTAACGCAGCCATGTATCCTGCAGCACCATACCATAATTTTCACGCAGCGAGTGGCGGGTAACGGCACGAATATCGGCTCCATCTACCGTAATGCTGCCCCCGCGCACGTCATAAAAACGCATCAGCAGATTGATCAGCGTTGTTTTGCCGCAGCCGGTAGGGCCTACGATGGCAATGCGCTTGCCAGCATCAACAGCCAAACAGAGATCTCGTATCAGCGGCTTTTCGGGAACGTAGGAGAAATCAACGTGCGAAAGCGTTACATCGCCCCGTGCAGGCGGCAAGCAGGTGCAGGCGCTATCGCTTGGCTCGGTCTCTTCTTCTATCAAGGCAAGCAGTCGCGCCGCGCAGGCAAGCGCGTTCTGCAGCTCGCTGATCACGCCGGATATTTCGTTAAAGGGCTTGGTATACTGGTTTGCATAGCTGAGAAAGCTGGAAAGGCCACCAACCGTCATGGCGATGCCACCACCGGTAATGACAACCAAGGCGCCCGCCAGCGCTACACCGGCATACACCACGCTATTGATAAATCTGGTGGTAGGGTTTGTCAGCGACGAAAAGAAGATCGCACGTAACGAGGTCTTGCGCAGCCTTTCGTTCGTTTGGTCGAACGCCTCAAGTGCCTCGTCCGCCATGCCAAAGGCACGCAGCAGCTTATCTGCCCCGATCACCTCGTCAACCAGCGAGGTCTGCTCTGCCCTTGCCTCAGACTGTGCGCGGAACATAGCATAGGTGCGCGAGGCGATAAAGCGCGCCATAAACAGCGAAAGTGGGGTAAGCAGCACCACCACCAACGCAACGAGCGGCTGAATGGTGAGCATGAAGATCAGGGTGCCAAGAATGGTCAGCGCGCCGGCGAAAAAGCGGGAGAAGCCAAGCAGCAGGCCATCGGCAAACTGGTCGGCATCTGCAATCACGCGGCTGACGATGTCGCCGTGCGGGTGAGAATCGATATAGGAAAGCGGCAGCACGCCGATGCGTGAAAAGGCCTCGTTCCGCAGGTCGCGCACCACGAGAAAGGTGATGCGATTGTTGATCATGCTATAAAGCCACGTGGCCAGGGCCGAAAGCAGCGCCGAGACGGCCACCTGCATCAGCATATCGCGGATCACGGAAAAATCGACCTGCCCGGCATCGACCATCACGTCGATCGCGCGGCCAACCAGGATCGGAATATACAGCGAAAAGAAAACAGAGACCGCCGTAAGAAGCAGCGAGAGGATAAGAAGAGGCATATACCGCTTCACGCGGTGCAAAACCTTGCCAAGCGTGCCACGCGGTGCTTTTTTAGCAGCCATGGTTCGTCTCCTCCTTCTTATATTGTGACTCATAGATCTCCCGGTAGACCGGGCAGGATTCCAGCAGCGCCTCGTGCTGGCCGCAGCCAACAACCTGCCCATCATCAAGCACGAGAATCTGATCTGCCTGCATGATCGAGGAGGTGCGCTGGGTCACGATGAACACGGTGGGCTTATACGGCAGCTCGCGCAAATGGCGGCGAAGCGCCGCATCGGTGGCGTAGTCAAGCGCTGAGGCGCTATCATCTAAGATCAGGATGCGCGGTCGGCGTACCAGAGCACGCGCAATGGTCAAGCGCTGGCGCTGACCACCGGAAAGGTTTTTCCCGTTTGACTCCAGCATATAGGAAAGCGCGCCTTCCTTTTCACGCACGAAATCGGCAGCGCAGGCGCTCTCTAACGCCTGCCACATGTCTTCATCGGTGGCATCCTTGTTGCCAACGCGTAGATTGTCTCGTATGCTGCCACGGAACAACTGCGCCTTTTGCGGCACAAGGCCGATCTCACGGCGCAAAGCATCCAGCGCGTAGGTAGAAACGTCCTGCCCGTAGACCTCAACCACACCTTCACTTGCCGGGTAGGCACGGTAGATCAGGCTGATGAGGGAGGATTTACCCGAGCCTGTGCCGCCGATAATACCAACCGTCTCGCCCGGCATGACCGTTAAGCTGACATCAGAAACGGCGGGGGCGGCAGCACCGCGATAGGTAAGAGAGGCATGAGAGAGGCGAACGGCCGGCTCGCCCGGCTCCAGCACGGGAATATCCGCCCCGGTGGTAGGCTCCGGCTCTATTTCCAGCACGGCGGCAATGCGCTTGCCGCAGGCCACGCTTTTGGTCATGGTGATGATCAGATCGGCCAGCTTGATCAGCTCGACTAATATCTGAGACATATAGTTATACAGCGCGATCACAGCGCCCTGTGTCAGCAGGCCGTGCTCTACCTGCAGCGCACCGATATGCATCAGCCAAATGATAGCGGCATTGATGATCACAAAGGTGAGCGGGTTGAGAAGCGCCGAAAGGCGGCCAACGCGCCGCTGCACCACGGTCAGCCCGTCATTTTTCTCGGCAAAGCCCTCCCTTTCTGCCTCCTCACGGTTAAAGGCGCGGATCACGCGTGCGCCGCCCAGGTTTTCGCGCACCAGACGCAAAACGCCATCCAGCCGGGTCTGCACCCGCTTGTAAAGCGGCATGCACAGCAGCATGATGCCGAATACCACGATAGAAAGAACCAGAATAGTCAGGCCGAACACCAGCGCCGTTTGCGGCTCTACCACGTAGGCCATGATCATGGCGCCAAACACCACAAAGGGCGAGCGAAGCAGAAGGCGCAGGGTAAGATTCAGCCCGGTCTGCACCTGGTTCATATCGCTGGTCATACGAGTGATCATGGTAGACTGGCCAAGCGCATCCAGCTCGCTATAAGAGAGCCGACCGATATGCGCCATCAACGCATGGCGCAGGCGCGCCACAAAGCCAACGGCGGCGCGTGCAGCAAAATACTGCGCGGTGACCGAAAAGCCCAGGCCAACCAAGCCAAGCGCAACAAGCAAAAGCGCCATGCGCACCACATACGGGGGGTCCCCCGTTTCTATGCCCGTATCAACAATGGCAGCCACCACCAGTGGCACCAATAGCTCAAGCAAGGCCTCACACAGCTTAAACAGGGGGCCAAGGATGCTTTCCTTTTTATATTCACGCAAATAAACAAGCAGTTTCTTCACGGCTATCTCCTTCTTTACAACGATGCTTCTTATATTTTACAGGGTTTCAAGATAAAAATCAACCGGTTTGCCCGTTTTCCCACGCAAAAATTCACCAAATATTCACTTGCGTATTTGGCAAAAACATGGTATACTGAAAAAAAAGATGCAGGAGGCTCCTATGCGCCGCATTATTTGCTTGTTACTTCTTCTTGCGCTGCCGCTTCTTGGTGGCTGCGAGATCATCAATCCCCCCGTCACGCCGGGTGAGGGGCCCGGCGGCAACGAATCACCCACAGCACTGCCGCTTTTGACAACGGTGGTATTTTCGATCGGCAAGGCAGATGCCATTCTGATCCATAACGAGGAGCACGCTATTCTGATCGATGCCGGCGAGGTCGAGGATGCGGCCGAGGTATTGGCTTACCTGCGCAGAGAAAAGATCGATCGGCTGGATGCCATGATCTTAACGCATTACGATAAGGACCACGTAGGCGGTGCCGCCGGCATGGTAGAGGGTATTACCATTGGCGCGGTGTACGGTACCTACGAAAGCAAGCAGAGCGCCGAATATGATCAATATGCCGCGGCGCTTGCCCAAAAGGGCCTTTCCGCTACGGTGGTCAAGGAAGCCACCTCTCTCACCTACGGTGATATCAGCATGACGCTTTACCCACCCGAGACCACCGAATATGACACAAAGGAGAGCAATAACTCCTCGCTTGTGATCCACATGACCTATGGCGACACCAAGTATTTCTTTGGCGGTGATGCGCAGGAGGATCGCGTGGCCGAGCTGCTGAAGCTGGGTACAGCGCTTGACTGTGACTTTATGAAGGTGCCCTACCACGGCAACGCTATTAAAAACCTCCCTGCCCTGCTGGAGATCACTACGCCGGAATACGCGGTGATCACCTGCTCGGATAAAAACCCCGAGGACCCGACCAAGACCGCCGCGCTGCGCGATGCGGGTGCGCGCGTATTCCTTTCCCGCGCCGGCAACGTGTATGCGACCAGCGACGGCACAACGCTGAGGGTGAGACATTAAGATGAAACAGCTAAAAAAACCGATCGAGGCACGGTGCGAGGATTGCCTCTATTACGATATGGATGAGGAGACGGGCGATTACGAATGCACCGTATCCCTTGATGAGGACGATTACTACCGCTATATCACGGGCGGCACCAAGCATTGCCCCTACTTCCGCTATTACGATGAATACAAATCGGTAGCGAAGCAGAATTGAAACAACAAAGACCAAGTTCAAAACAAGAACTTGGTCTTTTGTTTTGAGAAAAAATAACAATCGCACAATATTGTGTGTTTTGCATCACCTTTTTATATACCAGAGTATAATCAAAAGCGAAAGGAGAAAGCAAAATGGAAACCCAAACAGAAATAAAAACACTATGCGAGAATATCAAAAGAATAAGGAAACGAGAAGGATTATCCAAAACAGCCATGGCGAAGAAGCTTGGCATTGGAATAAAAAGTCTTGAAAAAATCGAAAGCGGTATTCTCCCCGAGAGATTAGGCTGTCAAATCCTCGGAAACATCTATTTACACTTTGGTATCGCACCAAAAACATTATTTACCACCATGCTTTGAAAAGCTACATGACACAAAACCTCCCGCGCTCGGTAGAGCGCGGGAGGTTTCTGTCTTTTGATCAATATTCAGCCTGGCCGACCGTTCTCGGGTAAGGCAGCACGTCGCGGATGTTCGCAACGCCGGTGATATACATAATGATACGCTCAAAGCCCAGGCCAAAGCCGGCATGCTTGGTGCCACCATAGCGGCGGAGGTTCACGTACCACCAGTAGTCCTCTTCCTTCAGGTCGCACTCTGCCATGCGGGCCAGCAGCACGTCAAGCCGCTCCTCACGCTGGGAGCCACCAATGATCTCACCAACGCCGGGAACGAGAAGGTCCATGGCGGCAACTGTCTTGCCATCATCGTTGAGGCGCATATAGAAGGCCTTGATCTCCTTCGGGTAATCAACAACGAAGATCGGGCAGCCGAACACCTGCTCGGTCAGGTAGCGCTCATGCTCGGTCTGCAGATCGATACCCCATTCTACAGGGTACTGGAACTGCTGGCCGCTCTTTTGCAGAATGTCAACCGCCTCGGTGTAGGTCACCTTCTTATAATTGCTGCTCATCAGCTTATCAAGGCGCTCAAGTAGGGTCTTATCCACAAAGCTGTTAAAGAACTCCAGCTCCTGCGCGCAGGTCTTTTTTACGTGGTGCAGGATGTGCTGGATCATATCCCAGGCAAGCTGCATATTATCATCCAGATCGGCAAAGGCGATCTCCGGCTCGATCATCCAGAATTCGGCCGCATGGCGGGCGGTGGTAGACTTCTCAGCACGGAAGGTGGGGCCAAAGGTGTAGATGTTACCAAAGGCCATGGCAAAGGTCTCGCCCTCCAGCTGGCCGGAAACGGTCAGGTTGGTGCTCTTACCAAAGAAGTCCTGCGACCAATCGATCTTCCCCTCCTCGGTGCGGGGCGGGTTCTCCACGTCCAGCGTGGTCACGCGGAACATCTCGCCGGCGCCCTCACAATCCGAGGCGGTGAGCAGCGGGGTGTGCACGTAAACAAAGTTGCGGCCGTGGAAAAACTCATGAATGGCGTACGCGATCTCAGAACGAACGCGGAACACGGCTGAGAAGAGGTTGGTACGCGGGCGCAGATAGGCGATCTCACGCAAAAATTCCAGCGTGTGGCGCTTCTTCTGCAGCGGGTAATCGGGGGTAGAGGTCCCCTCTACGGCAACAGAAATAGCCTTGATCTCAAAGGGCTGCTTTGCATCGGGCGTCAGCACCATAATGCCGGTGACCACCACGGCAGAGCCCACGTTAAGATGGGCGATCTCATCATAATTTTCAATCCTTTCGCGCTCAAAAACGACCTGTACGCCCTTGAAGCAGCTACCGTCATTCAGGTCGATAAAGCCAAAGGCCTTGCTATCGCGAATGCTACGTGCCCAACCGCCAACGGTTACTTCCTGATCGGCAAAGGCGGCACTGTCTGTATAAAATTCCTTGATCTGTGTTCTTTTCATCTTCTTTTCTCTCCATTCCGCCGGGTGGCGGAGACTTCTATTTTGTTATTGTACCACACATGGCGGTGTTTTTCAATAGTTTTTTGCTATTTTTTACATGGGAATCAGCTTTTTACCTTGCATCACCCCCAAAATTGTGCTATACTAATGAAAAAAAGACGGAGGATCATCATGGATCTGCAGGATAAACGATTTGATGAATACGCCTCGCTGCTGGTGCGCGTAGGTGTGAACGTGCAAAAGGGGCAAACCCTGGTGCTGGCATGCCCGGTAGATTGTGCCTGGTTTGCGCGCAAGTGCGCTGCCGCCGCCTATGAGGCCGGCTGCCGCGAGGTGGTAATGAACTGGAAGGACGATGCCCTGACGCGCATGCGCTATCTGCAGGCATCAGACGAGGTGTTTGATGCTGTTCCGCTCTGGCAGCAGGAGTTTTATAACGGCTACGCGAAGGAGCAGGCAGCCTACCTGGTCATCTCTGCTACCGACCCAATGAACCTGGCCGGTGTAGACACCGACCGCGTGACCCGCGTGACCCGTGCCACGGGGCGGGATATGGCCCCCTTTTACGCCGGGCAGATGAACAATTCCTTCCCCTGGTGCATCGGCTCGATCCCGATCCCCTCCTGGGCTAAGACCGTGTTCCCCGAAAAAAGCGAGGATGAGGCCATGGATGCTTTGTGGGAGGCCATCTTTGCCGCCATTCGCGTGAATGGCAGCGGTGATGCCGTAGCCCGCTGGCAGGCGCATACCGAGCGTCTGGCAGCACGCACCAAGATCTTAAACGATTACCGCTTTGCTTCCCTGCATTATCGCAACAGCCTGGGCACAGACTTCACCGTTGCCCTGCCCAAGGGCCATCTTTGGATGGGCGGTGCTGACGTTAGCCAGGCGGGCATTCCCTTTATTGCCAACATGCCGACCGAGGAGATCTTCACCGCGCCGGACAGAAACAGCGCAAACGGCGTGATCTACGCCTCGATGCCGCTGGTAGAGGATGGCAACATCATTCGCGGCATCCGCTTCCGCGTGGAAAACGGCAAGATCGTAGAGGCCACGGCCGATGAGGGTGAGGCCGTGCTGCAGGCCGCCATCACGGTAGACGAGGGTGCCTCTTACTTTGGCGAGCTGGCGCTGGTGCCCTATGACAGCCCGATCTCGAACCAGAAAATTCTATACTACAACACCCTGTTTGATGAAAACGCCGCCTGCCACATCGCCTTTGGCGAGGCCTACCCCTGCCTGGAAAACGGCGAGACGATGAGCCGTGAGGAGCTTGGCAAGCATGGCCTAAACAATTCGATCACGCACGTGGATTTCATGATCGGCACGCCGGATCTTTCAATCACCGGCATGACGGAGGATGGGCGAGAAATTCCCATCTTCGTTGATGGCAACTTCGTATTTTGAGGTGCCCTATGAAGATCGTTGTTTTAGATGCCGCCACGCTGGGGGAGGATCTTTCTCTCTCGCCGCTTTCAGAGCTTGGTGAGCTGATCGTTTACCAGCACACCGCGCCGGATGAGCTGCCCGCGCGCCTGGCTGATTGCGACGTGGTGGTACAGAACAAGGTGCGCCTTGACCGCGCCGCCTTTGCCGCCGCCAAGCGGCTGAAGGTGGTGGCAGAAATGGCCACCGGCTATGATAACATCGACTTGGCGGCCGCGCGCGAGCACGGCGTTGCCGTATGTAACGTGCCCGGCTATTCGTCTGCGTCAGTCGTACAGGTAACAGCGGCCATGGCTCTTTCGCTTGCCACCCATCTGCCTGCCTACCGCGCGCACGTAGCAAGCGGTAACTATAGCCACGGTGGCGTAGCCAACAAGCTGACACCCGTATATCACGAGCTGGCCGGCAAGACCTGGGGCGTGGTTGGCTACGGCGACATTGGCCGTGGCGTGGCCGCGGTGGCATGCGCGCTCGGCTGTCGCCTGTTGGTTTGCAAAAAAACGCCGTCTGCCGAGGAATATTGCGTGGATATTGATACACTTTGCCGTGAGGCAGATATCATCAGCCTGCACACGCCGCTTTCAGACAGCACGCGCAACCTGATCAACCGCGAGCGCATCGCCATGATGAAGGACGGCGCGATCCTAATCAACGTAGCGCGCGGTGCCGTAACAGACGAGCAAGCTGTGGCTGATGCTCTGCTTTCCGGCAAGCTAGGCGGCTTAGGCGTAGACGTATACAGCCAAGAGCCGTTTCCGCCTACCCACCCGTTTTACGCGCTACGCGAGCGGGAAAATGTATGCCTGACTCCGCACATGGCCTGGGGCTCGTTTGAAGCGCGCACGCGCTGCCTGGCCATAGCAACCGACAATATTCGCGCTTTTTTTGCCGGCAGACGGCAAAATCGCGTAGATTAAAAAATATCCTTCGGCAATTACCGAAGGATATTTTTCACTTCCCCATCAACCATTCCAGCAGCTTGAAGCGGATCTCGTATTCCCCACTTTGGCTGACAAGGCGCCAACTGCTCTCGCCAAGCCCGGGCGGTGGCTCGACTGGCTGGGTAACGGAGATCTCCTCGGTCGCCGCCCCTACGCAAAGCGGCGGAAAGAGCACGCACCACCAGTTTTTCCCTTCCCCCTCGCCGATCAGCACACGCAAAGAGCGATAGCGCCCAGCCGGAAAATGCAGTCCCTCATATATCCGCTCGGGGTATGTCTCTTCGGTGAAGGTGACGGCCACCTCTGCCGCGTTGCCGCGATCTGCCAAGGTTTTTTGCGCTGTTTTTTCTATTTCCGGCAACAAGGTCTCCACGCGCTTTGTTGCCTCCTCGGTGCTTGCGGCTGTTAATACGGTGCGATATTCCGCTAAGATCGCGTTGCGCACGGCCAGCTTGTCTGCTTGATCAGCCTCGCTATCGGAATTGGCCAGAATATGCAGGCGGATCACATTGTCATAGATCTCTTCCTCGCCGGAGATCGGCATCACGCCAAGAAGCAGCATGCAAAGCACCAGCCCTGCTGTGTAAATAAGTACCCTTTTCATAAAAGCCTCCTTTTTGGTTACCGTATCATTCCCCTCTTTTCTCGGCTTTATGCAGCGAAGGAATTGCTTTTTTTCGCTTTTTATGATATACTGAAGAAAAAAAGAAAGGTGTGCCCCTATGGTTCAGCTTGGAAACGACTGGGACGGGCTGCTTGCCCCTGAATTTGAAAAGGACTACTATAAAAAGCTGCGTCTTTTTTTGAAAAACGAATATAGCCGCTATGAGATCTACCCGGATATGTACCATATCTTTTACGCCCTGCAGGCAACGTCCTGCGCCGCTACGAAGGCCGTTATTTTAGGGCAGGACCCCTACCACGAGCCGGGGCAGGCACACGGCCTGTGCTTCTCGGTCATGCGGGGCGTGCCGCAGCCACCATCGCTGCAAAACATCTATAAGGAGATGAAGGCTGATTTGGGCATTGATCCCCCCTCACACGGCTGCCTAAGCGCCTGGGCGCGGGAGGGCATTTTGCTGCTGAACACAACGCTGACGGTGCGGCGCGGCCAGGCAAACAGCCACCGCGGGCAAGGGTGGGATACCTTTACCGATGCCGTGATCCGTCTGCTGAACGAGGCCGACCACCCCATTGCCTTCATTTTATGGGGCAGCAACGCACGGGCCAAGAAGCAGCTGATCACCAACCCCATCCACGGCATCTTTGAATCAGCGCACCCCAGCCCGCTTTCAGCGCACCACGGCTTTTTCGGCAGCCGTCCGTTTTCGCGGGTCAATGCCTTTTTACAGGCAAACGGTATTGCGCCCATCGACTGGCGCGTGCCGGAAGAAATTCCCGGCGAGAAGAAGTAATGCTGTCGGAAATTGACATTTCGATGTCCTGCCCTGACATTGCTACGTGCAGGCGCTTGTGATAAAATATTGATAGGTTTTTTATAGGCAATACGTCCATAAAATCCCTGATTTTGTTCCCCAACCGATTTATACAAGGAGAACCACCGTGAAAAAAGCAAATAAGAAATGGCCCCGCACCCTGCTATGCATGCTGCTGACGTTTGGCACAGTTTTTTCGCTTTGTGCCTGCCCTGCCCCCGGCCCTACGCCGCCAACGCCCACGCCACCAAGCGGCGACGACCCGCCCGTAGATAACCCCGGCACCGACGAGAGCGGCGGCAATGACAAGCCAACACCGGGAGATACCCCGTACAGCAACGGTGCCGCTATCGAAGGCGCCGGCGCCACACTGGCAGCCGATTCTGCTGCGATGACCCCTGCCGTATATGATGATGCTGGCGCAGAGGAGATCACCGCCAACGGCTTTTTCCGCGGTGCCGACAAGGGAGTTGGAAAGGTCTTTCGCATTACGGATGGAAAAGCGCTGACCTTTAACAATGCGATCAACAAGGCCTATGACGGCGAAGGCGCAATCTTGATCGCACCGAACGGCGTTGTATTTGCCGGCGGGCATGACATTGTGCTGGAGGATCTGACGATCGTGGGCGAGGTAACGCTGCAGGGCGCTGCCAACGTTACCATGAAGGGCGTTCAGATCATCAGCCAGGCAACGGCCCTTACGGTAGATGCCGCTTCCTCTAATCTCTTGCTTGAGGATTGCCGCATAACCGGTAAAACTGCCATTTCTAACGGCGGAGACGGCTTAACGGTTCTGCATTCCTGCCTTTCCTTTACCGAGGCCGGCATTGCCGATACCGCCAAGGTCGGTACGATCGTTTATAACTGCCTGCTTGAGGGCACCGGCACCGGCATCTCGCTTTCAGCAGCTGACGGCTACCTGCGCAACTGCACGCTTTCTATGCAGGAAAAGGATACCGGCATTGTGCTGGGCGAGAATATGCTGAACACCCTGATTGCCCAGAACGTGATCACCGGCGCGCAAAGCTCGTTGGTGATCTCTGCTGTCAAGAACACCGCTGTGGTGCTGAACAGCCTGATCTCTATCACGGCAAGCAACACCACCAACCTTTACGTATGTGACAACGCCATGGGCGGCCGCCTGACGGCTAACAACAACAATTATCTGCTGGCCGATGGCAATACCTACGCCGATGACGCGCTGGATCACGAGACGGTACAGACCGGCAACCAGAACCACAACGGTGACAGCCTGATGGATGTGGATGCCCGCCTGGAGGTAGGGGCTGACGATGCCCTGCTGCCGCACGTAAACAAGGAGCTGTTCGTAGGCATGGAGCTGAAGGAGACGGTGACTGACCTTACCGCCGAACGCCCGCAGATATTGAGCGCCTATATTCTTGAACAGGCAAAGAAGAGCGACGTGGTAATCATTGCGCCCGGTGCCTATACACTTACCTCTACCATGTCGCTGACCGCCGCGCACAGCAACACAACGCTTTACGCCTATGGCGTATACATGGAGCAGCAGACCGGCGTATCTACCCCCATCAAATGCGATAGCGTTACCAACCTCAGCTTCAAGGGGCTTACCGTGGGCTATAAGCAGCAATCCAGCGGCCAGGTCTACGTGCTGGAAAAGCTGGGGCAAAGCGCTGGCAAGTACACCATTCGCGTGGTGACCGGCGCCGGTATGATGAACGAATTTGGTAATACCAACCCGCTGTATTACAACACCACCGGTATGGGCGCGCAGAGACAGGGCACCTTCTACGCCTACTGTGACACCAGCTTCAAATCCATCACCAAGGACAACAGCACCCCCGTTCCTACCATGATCATGGAAGTGACGGAAGGCGTCTACAACATGCTTGCCAAGGGCGACATTCTTACCTGTCGCAAGCAGAGCGGTCCGAGCAATCATGCTATCCAAATTGACAAATGCAGCAGCATTTCCTTTGTCGACTTTACACTTTATGGCACTGCTACCGGCATGGCCTTCTATGAAAACAGAAATCTTACCGGTGTGAAATACTACCGCGTGGCCAACACCACGAAAAACGGCTTTATCATCGACGAGACGCTGTACAACAAGTATCTGGCGTTAGAGGAGAAGTACGGCGTAGATCTGGAGGTTTCGATCGATGAGCTTGGCCGCCACCGCGGTTCTCTGCCCCACATTGGCTCGATTGATGCTACCCACGTTGTTGCATGTGCCGAGGGCTCGCAGGCGACCTCCTGCCTCTTTGAAAACATGTGCGACGATGCCACTAACCAGCACGCGCATCATGACCGCCTGGCCGACGTACGCGACCAGGGCAACGGTACGACCATGCTCGTGTTCAAGCCGGCGCTTTCCAAGCGCGGAGTCGTTCTTAACAACGGCTCCTTACTGATCTCCAATGGCCCACGGGTTGCCTTTGCAGAAGGCCAGCGTGTCTACGTTTACAACTCGCAGGGTCGCTTGGTATGCGATACGAAGGCGCTTTCCGCCTCAGTTGACTTGAAGGAGACCGAGCCGCTTAGCACCGTGCCCGGTGCCACCATTCCTCTGCACGGTGTGCTTGTACCGACCGCATCAGTTAATCTGGAAGCGCTGGAGGGCTTTGACCTTTCCGATGACAGCCAGGAAGACACCCATAAGGTCATGGTTGATAATATGGACATGTGCTGTAACTACTTCAATTTTGACAACTGCAAGATTCAGAACATCCGCTCTCGCGGTCTTTTGATCAAGGCCTCGAACGGTACCATTACCAACTGCACCTTCCGCAATATCGGCATGGCTTGCGCGGCTATCCTGTATGAGCTGTATTACGGCGAATCCGGCGTTACGGAAAACCTGCTGGTAGACCGCAACCTGTTTGATCACACCGGCTACTTCGTCAACCAAGATCTGTACGCTACCATCTCGATCACCGGTCTTGGCTCGTCTGTTGAAGAGGATTACCTGCTCTACAAGAACATCACCATCTCAAACAACGTGATCAAGAACCGCACCACCGACTATGCCGTATACGTAAACTCGGCAAAAGACGTGAAGATCGTGAACAACGATTTTGGCAGCTTTGTCGGAAACGACTATACATACCACCCCGAGGAGCCCGAAACGGCCGCCAATCCGAAGCCGGCCATTCATATTCACGGTGCAATGAACATTGAGATCTCGGATAACAAGTACTCGCAAGAGGACTGGGTGGTGGATGATTACATCCATGCTGAAAAGCACAAGAACATCTTCGGTACTGACGTAACGATCAAGGGCATCCCGCTTATCCCGGATGACCCATCATAAAAAAGCACAGCGGCACCTGCATAGCAGGTGCCGCATTCTTTCAAATTTTGTCTTGACAGGCGCAAAAGAATATGCTAAAATATAGGAGTACGCGGGTATGGCGGAATTGGCAGACGCGCCGGATTTAGGTTCCGGTGAGCAATCGTGCAGGTTCAACTCCTGTTACCCGTACCAAACAAAAAGGATGCTCATTTGAGCATCCTTTTTGTTTTTTGTTGATAGGGTGACGGGAGTTGAACGAGCGTGGAAGTGAATGACAGCCCCATGGGCTGTCAGAGCCGCGCGTGACCAAAGGGCGGAGCAAAGTCGCCCCCCTCGGCTTTGTGTCGCCGCCCCGATCCAACTCCTGTTACTCGTACCAGAAAAACCGACAAGCTTTGCCCTCGGGTGCTAAAGGACAGTTTTATACAAATCAGCCTCGGCAGGGAGTTTCCTTGCCGAAGCTTTTAGTGCGAACAACCAAAAGTTGTAAAATCCGCCCGCAAATAAACTTTGCGGTTCTTGAAATTGCAACAAATATTTAATATAATATAGTCAAGATAAGCGCTTATCAATCTAAACAAAGGTGGATTGAATTTATGAAAATTAACTTGAAAGAAAAATTACGCTCATTAAGACAACAGAAAAACATTACCCAAGAAGCCCTCGCCAACCATCTCGGAATTACTCCACAATCCGTCGGGAAGTGGGAACGCGGAGAAGGTTTTCCGGACATCACTTTGCTACCCAAAATCGCATTTTACTTTGATGTGACAGTTGATGAATTGCTTTGTGTAGATCAGGTAAGAGTGGAAGAAGCGATTACTAAATATAAACGGCAAGCCGCGATCTATCAAAATAACGGAGAGAATGATAAAAATCTCGAACTATGGGAAAAGGCTTATACCGAATTTCCGAACAACTGCGATGTAATTGAGCAATTGATGTTTGCAATAAATCGGAAGGCTCAATATCCTTGTCCCAAGGACGAAGCTAATCGCATTATTGCCCTTGGAGAAGAGCTTTTAACAAAGTCAACCAATGCAATGCAAAGAGAGCACGCCGTCCAATATTTATGCTATACTTATGATGGCATCGATAATGAAAAAGCTTTATATTACGCCAATATGGGTGGAAGCATCCATGCAACAAGAGAGGGATTAAAATCTACGATTCTTCAAGGTGAAGAAGGCGTTGTTGCTTGTCAAAGTTATATTGAAACTTTAATTCACAGTGCAGCAATGAGTGCTGTGACTATGACTTCAAAAACAAAGTTTTCTCCGTTGGAGAATATTGAGGTATACACTTTTGCCATCGACATATTAAAGCGTTTGTTTTCGGATGATAATGTTGGATTTTACGCCCACGATCTTTCATTATATTATCTTTATATTGCATTTCAATATGGTGAATTAGGTGATAAGGAAAACACTCTAAACTACCTTGAAGAAAGTTGCAGATATGCAATCATTGAAGCCAATTTGAAAGATATGAGTTATACAGCCCCAATGGCAAACCGCTTGAAACACAAGAATCAAAATACGTCCAAGAACTATAAGGGTAATGATTGTAATCTCAGATTAAAAGCATTAGAAGATAACAGATTTGATCTTGTGAGAAACGAAGAAAGATTCAAGAAGATAATTGCTGATCTTGAAAAACACGCTGAAAAAATCTAATAGTTAAGCCTCCGATAGGAAAAATCCTTGTCGGAGGCTTATTTCATAATTTGAATTGTACTACCGCATTAGTGGTGAGTAAGTGCGCACTTGCAGACAAACAAAAAAGCCTCCCTTGTGTAAAGGGAGGTGGCACGGCTTGCCGTGACGGAGGGATTGTAAAAGTTAAAATTTGCACCAAAACAATCCCTCAGTCAGCTTCGCTGACAGCTCCCTTTACACAAGGGAGCCTCTGGCTGTAACCGTTTGTCTTTCTGTTATTTTATTGTTAAAACTGTCCTTAGGAACCCAACGCTTTGGCTTTTCGTTTTTTCTTTTAGTCTTTACCCTTCACGGCGCCGGGGAACAGATCACGCATGGGATAATAGGCATACCCCATATACTCATCACCAGCGGTTCTGCCGTTGTACCAAAGCATCCACTTCCCTTCCTGCTCATTCCAAAGGACGGTTGGCTTATAGGTAGCATCGCTATCCCAAGCGCCCGCAGTTGGCTCAACAAGCGGATTAAGGGTTGACCGCTCCCAGCCTGTAATGCCGTTTTTACTTTTTGCTACGCATATACGCGCCGTATCGATATCCTCGTAGCCTATGTAAAACATCAAGTACCCCATATCACTTGTATGGATTACCTGACAGCCGCCAACGCGGTCTTGCTCATATACGTTTTCAGGACAATGGGTAAAGATAGGGTTTATGCGGCTCTTTTTCCAATGAATGCCATCCTCGCTCTCGGCATAGGCGTTGACGTTTGGCTCATAGGTCTCGCCGGCCGAATACCACATGCGATACACGCCGTTTTCATATAAAACGCAAGGGTTCATCACCGATTCACGCTCCCATGGGTATTCGGGAATCATGACCGGCTCGCAAAGAGGGCGATCGAAATGAATACCATCCATGCTTTCCGCGTAGCCGATATAGCTATAGCCTCGTGCCTGGCCGGTGTACCACATTTTATATACGCCATCCACCTTTAGCACGCAGTTTCTGTTGATATCATCCTCCCAGCCGGTGCTAAGATCGTTTTGAAGGGTGATGACCGGCTCTCCCCAATGTATGCCGTCATCACTAAAGGTTACTGCACAGGCCTTCTTTCCGCGCCAGGAAAAGTCCATGCGGTATTTCCCACCCTCGTGCCATATGTAACCGTCGAACACCGTGCCGGTCTGGGCATTTCCAAAAACCGGGCCATCTTGATGCTTAATAAAGGTCATTTTGATATACTCCCTTTTCAATTATTGACAAATTGTCAGTATTATGTTATCATTATAAGACAATATACATCTCATTACAATAACAGTTTGTTCTGAAAAATATGCATTTTGTCAAGGAATGAAAGCATGGGAATCTTCAACGAGAGCTGCTACGAAAAAACGAATCTGATACATATTCCCTCTTCTAAAGCGAGAGATCTGTATTATTACGTGCAATGGACGGGGCATTTTATCTGCCGTAAGGATTTTATGATAGACCGCCGTGACTTTGACAGCTATCTATTATTACACACGATAACCGGCAGCGGAACGCTTTTATACGAGGGGCAAGAATATGCCCTCACCCCCGGCACCACCGCCTTGATTGATTGCAAACTACACCACATCTATCACCCCCTAGACGACGGCTGGGAGTTTACGTATATACACCTGCAAGGGGCAGAGAGTGCACGCCTCTATTCCTGTATTCGTAAGCGTTTCTCCACCTGCCTGATCCCCACGGCGATCGGCATTGAACGCTATATTGACCGTGTTATGTCCCTTGTTCGTGATGCCGGCAGCGAGGAGATCTGCTCTGCCCTTCTATACAGAATTTTTATGACGCTGCTTGACCAGCCCGCAGGCGGCACAGCCGGTGCGCTTGACGTTTCCTCGATTATGACCTATATTGCCGACAATTATCATCTTGATCTTTCGGTCAGCAAGCTTGCCGCGCTTATGCATATGAGCAGAACGCACTTTTCCGGCGAATTTAAGCGGCTGACAGGGTACGCCCCACACCGTTATCTGACAATTTTTCGCCTGTCGGCCGCCAAGCAAATGCTCACGTCGACCAATTTACCTGTGAGTGAGATCGCAGAGCGCTGCGGCTTTCACGAGGTATCAAGCTTTATTCGTACCTTTCGCACGGCAGAAGGCGTTTCACCCCATCAATTCCGCAAGCAGAAACGATAAAAGCACAAGGCCACCGACTTTGTCGGTGGCCTTGGTTTTAGTTATCGACGGCATATAGCACGTGCAGATTGCGGATAGACGCATCCTGAATGCAATCGTTTACCGCGTAAGCATGCCCTTCCATTTCCCCGCCGGCATACGCGGTCAAATGCTGCTCTCGCAGCACGGTTATTATTTCGGCACATACGTGTTCGATCATGGCGGTCTTTTGCGTAGCCTCCGCCTCCCCGTTTCCGCTGGCAAGCAAATAGGTGAGCGGCTGCTCGAGCGTGGAAAGAAGCGGCAACTCGCGCAAGGCGCGGAAGCGCCACTTATAATACGGCATGTAGCGCCTATTTAAGAGAAACAGCACGTGCAAGGCAGCCTTGACAAATTCGGCCATAGCCAGCTGCGCAGCACCAAGCTCGCCGCGGGCAACGCAACGGCTGTAATTATACTGCCCTGCCTGCCCCATCAGCAGCAGATTGCCGGCCAGCTTTTTCAGCCGCACGTCCTCCGGCATGTAGGCAAGCACCTCACGCAGGGTGGTAAATATGCCGGCATCATCACGAAAGATGCAGCCGTTTGTTACCTCGGCCACTGCTTGCTCCGGCAGGTAGAACCAATCCATGGGTGCCAGACAGCCATCCCCGTTGCCTAGCCTTTCACGCAAGAAATCAGAAAGGCGAAGGACACCGTGGCGGTTGCCGCCTACGGGATTAAGCGGGCTACGCTTGTAGCCCATAAACTCCTTTGGCAGCTTGGCATAGGCGCGCTCTAAGGCGAAGGCCTCGCGGCTGCTGATCACGTCCTCACCGGGCAGAAACAGGCAAAAGCCTGGTTCAAAATCGTGATCTTGGGACAACTCGTCATCATATCCAAAGCATTCCGAGCCGCTGCCGACCAAGCCTACCGCAAGCAGCGACGTGATGGCAGAAAACTGCTCTTCGAGCATAGGGGCACCATAGGCAAGATAAAATTGGCGTGAAAGCTCAAGCCCCTTCATAGATCCTTTTTGCACGCTCCTTCAACTCATTTTCATAGTGAAAATACCCGTAATAACCAAAAACAGAAGCACATTTTTCGCACACGAAGGCGTAGTATCCATCCCGTTTTTGGTGCCCCTCTAGTAGCGCCTCTGCCTGCTGCAGATGCGCGGTAATAGCCGCATCTGCCTCCAGCAGCCCGTGCTCTGCCTCGGCCGCGCTGGCCATATTCAAATGCGTGATCGCCACCTCCAGGGCGCCATGCTCTGTTCTTTCCATAATGGCGATCGCCCGGCGGTACATCTCCTCTGCCTCGCGGAAGCGTCCAAGATCGACCAGCGCCAGCGCCATGTTATTGTAAAGCCCACCAAGGCGCTCGTCACCCTCGGCCAGCTCGCGCTCATAGACCTCTTTTGCCTTTTCAAACAAGGGCAGCGCTTGCTCAGCCATGGAAAAGGCCTTATACACCGTTGCGCCATTGAGATAGGTTGTTGCCGCGCCGACCTGATGCCCGATCTGCAGCGCTTCTATCTTTTTTAGGGCTGCAGAAACGGTAGAAAGCGCCTCTTGCTCTTTTCCCTGCTTGCGGTACAGCCCCATCAGCTCATTCCGTACAAGCAGCTCTGTGCGCGCATCAAGAGAGGCCTCTGCCTCGGCCAGCCAGTAAAGCAAATGCCGCTCGGCGGCTGCGTAATCGTTATGATGTAGATAGTCATCCAGCTTTGACAAAATACGTTCTGCAGAAATACTGCCACTCTTCATGGCCATTCTCCTTTATCAAAATACAAGCTGCACCAGCAGCATATAGCATACCGTGCCCAGCACGATGCTGACCAGCGTATTGCGCCGCCACACATAGGAAGCCCCCACGACCAGACAAGCGATCAAAGCGGGTAAAAAGCCACCCATGTCGGCAACGTGCACGCCCTTTAAGCAATAAACGACCAGCATGCCCATAATGGCATAAGGGAGCACACGGCCAAGCTTTTCGATCAGCTTTGGCGTTTTTTTCTTGCCGCTGAACAAAAGAAAGGGCAAAAAACGCAAGGCTGCCGTTACCAGCGCGATGACTGCCACAGCCAGCCAGGTATGTAGATCACCCATGGCTCTCCTCCTTGTACAAGCAAAGCAGCAGCGCGATAACCAGCATGGCCGGAATTAAGAAGCTATCAGCGCCGAACAGAAGCAGACAGACAAGCGAAGCGACCACGCCGATAACGGCGGGGGCATGCTTTTTTGCCGTTAACCATTGCTCTAAAAAGACGGTGAGAAAGAGCGCGGTGAGGGCAAAATCGATCCCCTCACTATTAAAATGCAGTAGGCTGCCCACCAAGGCGCCCAGCAGGCTACCAAGCACCCAATAGCAATGATCGAAGAGGGTGACCCAGAAGCAATAGTGCCCCCGTTCACCGGGCGGTATTGATGCCTCCGGCCGGCAGACCAAGGAATAGGTCTCGTCCGTCAGGCCAAAGATCAGGTACGGCTTCCCTTTTCCAATATTCCGATACCCTTCAACCATCGAAACACCGTAAAAAAGATGGCGGGCATTGACCATAAAGGTCGTCACAGCTACCGTAAGCAGCGAAGCGCCGCCGCTCAGCAGACCAATAGCCACGTATTGCATAGAGCCGGCATAGATCAGCAGACTCATCGCAAAGGTCAGCAGGATGCCATAGCCATTTGCCTTCATAATAATGCCAAAGCCAAAGCCAAGAACCAAATATCCTGTCATGACCGGCAGCGTGGCAAGCAAGGCGGGCTTGATCGTGCGTTTCATCGCTTTCAATCCTTTTACAGAGCAAAGCCTCGGAGTCGTTTTCCCCGAGGCTTCCCTCTTATCGTTCCTTAAAAAATTCTACCTCTTCCCCAACCGGGCCGATGCAGAAGCCAATGCGGGCAGGATACGGTGGCTGCGATCCAATAACGATATCCTTTGGCTCCATGGTTACGGTATACCCCGCTGCGCGAACGGCCTCAATGCATACGTCAACGTCCTCTACCGCAAAGGCCAGGTGGCGCAGGGCGCCCATACCAAGCTCATCTGTTGCGTTTGAAAAGAGCTCCAGCATGCCGGCACCGGTATCGACCATGGCACCGAGGTTTTCCCCCTCGCCCCAGGTTCTGACCAGCGGCATGCCTAAAATATCATGGTAAAAAGAAAGCAGCTTCTCATAGGCGGCCAAGCCGCGTGCCTTTAGTGCAATGTGATGTACACCTGTAATTTTCGGCTTCATGTTTTTTCTCCTTTATTCGTAACGCTTGGCAATATCCTGCAGGTGCTTGCGAATGGCGATCTGCTGCGGGCACATGGCCTCACATTCGCCGCAGCCAATGCAGGCAGAGGCAGCACCGAATTTATCGAGCAATGCCGTATACTGTGCCTGTGCATCCGCACCGGCGGCATCCTTGCTTATGCGCATATCCTCGTTATACAGCGCAAAATACTGCGGGATGGCAATGCTCTGCGGGCAGTTGACGGTGCAATAGGAGCAGCCTGTGCACGGCACGGTGATCTGCCCGTTGATGATGTCGGCTGCGGTATGTACCATCGCGATCTCTTCGTCGCTCAGCGGCTGAAAATCCTGCATGTAGGCGGTATTATCCATGACCTGCGCCATATTGCTCATACCGCTGAGAACCAGCATAACGTTTGGCAGGCTGGCGGCAAAGCGAACAGCCCAAGAGGCGGGCGAGCGCGTAGCATCCTTGGCGCGGAACATGGTCTCTACCGTTTCCGGCACCTGCGCCAGGGCACCGCCCTTTACTGGCTCCATCACGATGACCGGCACGCCGTGCTTTTCTGCTACCTCGTAGCAGGCACGGGATTGCACGCCTTCACTTTCCCAATCTAAATAGTTGATCTGCAGCTGCACAAAATCAAGGCCGGGATTTTCGGTCAGCACACGGTCTAACAGCGCCGGGCCATCATGGAAGGAAAAGCCGATTTGCTTAACAAGGCCGGCCTTTTTCTTTTCACGCAGCCAGGTAAAGCAATCGTATTTTTCAAAGGTGACGATGGTTTCAGAGCTGATGCAATGCAGCAGATAATAATCAAAATAGCCGGCGCCTGTCTTTTCTAACTGGTGGGCAAACACCTCGTCACGCGCCTCTTTGCTTTTTACCATGTGAGGGGGCAGCTTGGTAGCCAGCGTAAAGCTTTCACGCGGGTGGCGGTTGACAAGCACCTCTTTAACGGCGTGCTCGCTTTGCCCATTACAATACATATAGGCAGTATCAAAATAGGTAAAGCCGCGGGCTAAAAATTCGTCTACCATCTGCTTAGACTGCTCTAAATCGATGCTGCCGGCATCGTTTGGATCAAGCAGGGGCAAACGCATAAGACCAAAGCCGAGTTTTTTCATAAGCGCTCCTTTTCAAAATGATACATGGATTTTTTATATTATACCATATACAAGCAAAAAGTGCAATGCTTTTTTCAGCATGTAAAAAGACCTTGCCGCCAAAGGCGACAAGGTCTTTTGGTTTCATTAACCAACGATACCGGAGCGCTCGATACCCTGAATCAGATATCTCTGACAGAAGAGATAGATAATAACCAGCGGCGCCATAATGAGCAGCGCGCAGGTATTATGGATCGCAGAGTAGAACAGGCCCTGGCCGGGATAGGTGGTTACAAGAGAAGGCGGAACCGAAACGATATTCGGCATCAGCCACTTAGCATTTCTACCACTGTAGAACAGCGTGGTATAGAAATTATCCGTCCACTGCCAAGAGAAGGAAAGCAGGAAGATGGTGATCATCATCGGTACAGACAGCGGCAGAATGATCTGCAGGAAGGTTCTGTACACGCCGGAACCATCTACGTAAGCGGATTCCTCCAGCTCATCCGGCACGCCGGCAAAGAACTGACGCATCATAAAGATGAAGAGACCGTTCTTGAATGCCAGACCCGTCAGTGACAGAAGCATCAGCGGCACGTCGGTATTCGTCAGCTGCAGGGTGCCGCCCGTGATCAGGCTTACCAGGCCGAAGATATCAAAATACCGGAAATGCTGATACAGCGCCAGCTGAATGGTACGGTGCGGGATGATCATGGTCAGCACAACGAAGAGCATGATCAGCTTGCTACCACGGAAACGGAATTTTGCAATACCGTAGCCGATAACGCAGCAGATCAGGGTCTGAATCAACGCACAGCACAAGGAAAGGAAGGCGGTGTTCAGGAAGGCCTGCAGATAGTTATTCTCCATAATAATGGCGATATACGTATCCAGCGTCCAGTTCTTCGGAATCAAGCGTACGGTAACGTCTACAAAGTCATCCATGCCCATGAAGGAGCCGAAGATCTTTGCGATAAACGGATACAGAATAACGTATGCAAGACCGAGCAGCAGAACGAGACGAACGATGTACCAAATGACCTTCTGCAGGAAGAAGGAGGAGAGAAACTTTGCCTTCAGGCGCTGCATAAGCGGGGTACGCTCAAATTCTACACGAATTTTATTCTTGGTCTCTTTCAAGACCTTGGAAGCGGCCTGGGGTTCAGGAATGTGATTCGCGTCCATGAATGCTCCTCCTTTCTTTAGGCATCACGCTTCTGGTAGAAGACGTATGCTGAGAAAATACCCATAAATGCGGCAATGATCAACATAATGATCACGAAATAAATCCACGCCATTGACGTTGCCAACACTGTTTTGGAATCGTTATAAATACCGTCGATGTAGGACATGACCGTATTCGAGGCACTGGTAAACGAGTCGATGATCGTATAGAGCGCGTTTACTAAGATCATCGGGCTGATCATCGGGAAGGTGATCTTCCAGAATGTTTCCCAAGAGGTAGCGCCATCGATCGTACAAGCCTCGTAGATCGAGGGCGAGATCGACTGCAGACCGGCCAAGAAGATCAGGATCTGTACACCAGAGCGGTTAACGATATTGTAAATATCATTCACCAACGTTGTAATGTACGTAACAAGCTCTTGACCTACCATCATGTTGGCAAACAATCGCTCGATATCCACCGCTTCAATAATCTGAGTAGATGCATTAGAGCCGGTACCATCATCAATACCGCTTGAAGTGGAGTCGATAATCGCGCCGTTGTTGACCGAGATAGAATCGATCAGACCGGTGGAAAGGATAACCGGAACGAAGAAGATGGCACGGAAGGCCGCACGGCCCAGCATCTTCTGGTTCAGGATAACCGCTACAAACAGAGAGAAGATAACGATGGCAGGAACATCGAAGATCAGCTGCTGTACGCCGCCAACCAGCTTCTGCACAAAGTCAACATCCTCAAACAGAGCCTCATAGTAGTTGGCAAAGCCAACGGGATTCAGCTTGACACCAGCGGAGCCGTTCGGCAGACGAACGGGCTGCAGCGAGCAGAAGCTGAGCTTCATGGATTCAATGATAACGGGAATGTAGATGAAAGCAAGACCGATCACGAACGGGAGCACGAATACCCAACCGGCTCTGGCCTTACGCTTTTCGAGGGAGCCGGAGCCTGTGAAGAAGGAAATAACCTTCTTCCACAGACCGACGATCCCCTTCTCTCCGGAAGAGAGAGACAGCTTCTTTTCAGTTACGTTATTATTCATGTTCTCTCCTCCTTACTGAGTGATCTTGGCATAGCCGTACGGCTCGATCGTGTAAACGGTGCCGTTCAGCCTTACCTGAATGGTGTAAATGTTGTAGTTCAGAACAAAGGACGTGCCGCCATCATAGCTGACCATAACGATCATGCCGTCATCCAGCGAGTACTTTGTCTTTTCGTATTCGTCACCAGCAGTGGCCTCCGACTCGGTGGTGGCGGAAGCGAGAACGCCGCCGGCCTCCAGCGCTGCGAGAATAGCCTCTTCATCAGCAACGGCATCGATCACCTCACCGGCAGACATCTGACCGGCCAGGTATGCTGCACGATACTCGGCGATCTGTGCCTTCTGTGCAGCGGTGGTAGCAAGTGCTTCTGCCTCGTCCCACGCATCCTGGTAAGCCTTGGCATCCTGTGCCTTCTCAGCCTCGGTGGGAACACGCTCACCGATCAGGAACTGGTGATCAACGATCAGCTTGGTCTGCAGCGTACCGATCGCGTTGTTGACACGATCGTATACGTCAAACAGCTCACCGCGCTCAACAAGGTTGCCCTCTTCATCAAACTCGCCAGCCCAGATTTTGTAGTTAACCGAGTAGTATTCACTCAGATCCTCAAATTCCTTCAGCAGGCTGGTATTATCATAGGAAAGGGTGAAGTAAACACCCGCACCGTTCTCAATAGCCTTCAGCACCTGATAGTTTACATTACCGGCCATATTGATGGCGGAGCCTGCAAAGTTGACGTAGCCGTGCAGAACCATACCAACGAACGGAACGGAACGGCTGGCGCTTGCAAAGCGCGAGCTATCCAGGGCGGCACCAAGCAGATGCTCGGTGTAGGCCAGCGCGTAAATGTTACCGCCCGAGGTCATAACGGAGCCGTTATAATCCTCGCTGAGCTGAGCGAAGATGCTGGTAATGATCTTCTTCGCCTCATCGCGGTTGGTAGGCGACTTATCACCAAAGTCGGAGTTCAGATCGCTACCCATAGAGCCAACCGAAATACCGATCGGATCAAAGCTCATAAACTTACCGGAGAACTTCTCGTAATACTCCTCAATCATGGCAGGCGTTACACAGATCTGATAGAAGGTAACGAATTCCTGGTAGGTTGCATCGTATACACGGAGGTTCGCATAACGGTTATCGATTGTGCGCGCTGCGGCGTACTTCAGGTTGATACCGTCAAAGAGCTTTCTGTTTCTGATGTACATGAAATCGAAATCCGGGAAGACGCCGTAGCCCTTCGCATTGGCATCCTTCAGCAGCTCGGCAAAGCCGTTATCGCCGCCAACCTCCTTCATCCACTTCAAGCGATTGGGATAGGTGTAATACATACCCTCATTGGCAAAGCCGGTCAGCTTGAACTGAATGTTGGAAATACCGTTTTCGGAAAGATCGGTATACATCTGCTGAACATTAGCAAAGGTGGTCAACGGAACGTCCACGTCTACGGGAACGGAAAGAATTCTTTCCATATCCGGCACAGTGCCGAAGCTTTCAATGTAGAGCGGGATGTTCTTATTATCTGCTACCTCCAGTGCCGAAAGAACACCGGCAACATTGGTCAGATAGTGTCTGTAAGCGTTTGCCATGCCAACGTAGGTGGGGGCAAAGCAGGTGCTTTCGGTAGCGGCATGCTTATCGGTGAGCATGTAGATGCGCATCTTATAGCTGCCGGTATACTTACGAGAGGATTCAACCGTCCAGGAGGAAGCAGAGCTGCCGCCGGACGAGCTGTTGCCGGAAAGGTCGTAAGTATCGCGAGGACGCGGGTTGAAGGTGGTGTATACCGTTGCGAACGGAGAACGGGTACCACCCCAGTTTGCCGTGATGCTCGCCATGGCGTCACCCTCCTCCAGGATGGCCATATAGCCGCTGGTGGTGGTAACGGGGGTCTCTACCACGTTCCCTTCCTCATCGGTGGTCTGCACGGTTGAATTTAAGGTGCTAACAGAACCGAATACGGGAACGCGAATCGTCTCCTGGTGTGCACCAGAGATCTGGTGGTAGGCATAGTCGATACCGTATACCTTACCAGTCGTGCTACCGTATTCCTTCTTGGCAAGATCCTCATAATAGAAGATCGCACCACCGCCATCGGGATAGAAGAGGTAGCCATCGTTGGTCAGATCGCCTGCACCAAAGTACTGCAGGGGAGTAATGTACTCCAGGGTGTAGAGCGAGTAGTCAAAGCGAATACCGTTTGCGGGCAGGCGGATGGTAAGACCCTCTTTGGTCAGGGTGTACTCCAGCGCTACCTTGAAGAGCGGCGGATCCAGCTCCTCCGAGGTATACTCGGTTTCTGCATGGTCCTTTTCCATCTCCTCGTACGTGTAGTTCGGGCAGTAGGTCTTGATGTAGTTTTCCAGCATACGCTTATCACGCGGGGTAGACTTAGAACGGACGTAAATGCCCTTTTGCAGCTTCTGCAGCACGGGATAAGCCTTCAGCATGTCGTTATAAGCGGTATCACTCATAACGCGGTTACCAGCCTCGTCAACCTCAAAGGGGTTGATCTCGGTGTAGTAAGAAAGGAAGGATTTCAGATCGTAGGTAGCGGCAGAGCCGGCTGCGAAGATCGCATCCCAATCGTAGCTGGGAAGATCAGGGTTCATCACGCTAAGGATCTCGCTGATCATACGCTCGATGGTAATACTACCGGGAGCGAGGTAGTTAGAATCCTCACGGCCCAGGGCATACTCAACGCGGATACCCTGCTTGATATTCTTTACCTTGATCTGGCCACGGCTGGCAGCCTCGGTATAGCTGAAATAATCCTTATGGTTACCATTTTCAAGGAAGCCGATCTGGATCTGCGAAAGCAGCTCTGCACGAACGGCATCAGAAACCTGAATGGTTTCACTATCCTCGATCTTGTAGGGGTTCGACAGCAGGATCTGACCGGTGGTAGTATCCTTTACGGCAATTTCACCGGTAAAATCGTTCACGTAAAGCTCATATACGTCATACTTAGCAGCCAGACGCATATTCGCATCGCTATCGATCTTATCCTGCGGGCTTGCATAGTTGGTGCGAAGAGCAGCCTTTACGATATCCTCGTAGGGCTCCTTTTCCTCATCCGGCGTTTCCTCGCCGGTGGCATCGCCGCCGGTGGTATCACCGGCAGCATCGCCAGACTCAGTGGCTGTGTCAGCAGCCTCCACAATACCGGGAACGGTACAGAAGACACCGAAAGAGCCAAAGGCCATCAACAATGCAAGCATCATTGATAAAATTCTTGTTTTCATTCTCATATCTCCTATACTTAGACTCGGTAAGACAGCTCGGTGTAGATCTGCGTAATGAAGGACAGGATCTTACCCAGCAGGCTTGTGAACAGAACAGCAACGAACATGATAACGGCCATAGCGACCACGGTACCTATGGTGGTGGTGATCGTCTTGAACAACGAGTAATCATGCGTTACCATCATACCAAAGAAGAGCAGGAACGCAGCCCAAACGAAGGAAATCGTTACAAGCAGCGAAACGATCTGCGCCTCCTCCAGCGCTACCACATTAGAAAGCAGCGTAGAAATAATCAGGAAGAGCGGCATGGGAGCAAGTGCATAGCAGCAAGCGATAATAATATCCTTCAGGCTACCTTCACCGTCAAACAGCGTAGTCAGACACCAGTTGGAAACCGACCACAGCAGAAGCGGTACGGTAACGGCTGCTACCTGCACCAGGATCGTAGAGTAATTTTCTTCCGGATTCATCAGATAGCCGGTACCGACAGCCTGATAGAAGAAAGCAACGATAACGATCAGAAGGATCGTCAAGGCGGCGCGCATCGAGCCACGCTTCTCATGCTTCAGATCCCAGAAGCCATCGAAGGGGTGGAATACCAGATGGAAGGAATAAAGAAGCTCCTGCCAGTAGGTTCTCTTCCCGTGGGAGTGAGCGGTCTCGTAGTTGACGCGCTTAACGTACTTCATAAAGAAGGTCCAGGCAACGCAAAGAACAACGATCACAATCGGGATCAGCACGAAGAAATCGGCGATCCAGACCTTACGCAGCTCCTGATAGGACTTGGAATAATAGGTCGTTTCATAAGCGGCGTGGAGATACTCCATAGCGCCCTCATAATCCGATTCACGGTACAGCGCCTTACCGATACCGATATAAGCGGTATCAAAGTTGTTGTTACGCTGCAGCACCGACTTCCAGCAATCGATCGCGTCATTGTAACGGCGGTCATTTTCGCAGGCAAGAGCCTCGATCAGCAGGTCGCCGTACTCGGTACGCTCGTATACCGTAAAGGTATCGTTATCAACGTCAAGCAGGAGGAGGTAGTTGCCCTGGTAAGCAAGCGAGCCACCCTTACGAATGTTACCCAGCTGCTCACCCTCGTCACCAAAGGTGAAGAGCATGTTACCATTGGAATCGTAGGTGAACACCTTACATCTGTTC
This sequence comes from Clostridia bacterium, assembly GCA_017621755.1. Classification (GTDB taxonomy): domain Bacteria; phylum Bacillota; class Clostridia; order Oscillospirales; family CAG-272; genus UBA1740. Next base: position 70,919 of record JAGASL010000025.1, on the reverse strand, counting down.
GGGTCTACGATAGACCAGGTGCCCTCCGGGCCGATGGCAACATCAGAAATACGGGAAACACCGGTATGCGGATTGCTATCACGCTTCGGCTTGATGTCAACCTCTCCACCGGGATCGAAGAAGCCGTTACGCTTCATGATCTCGTCACCGGCCGAGTTGAGCTTCTTAACGGGCGAGTAAGCGGCGCTCTTGCTCTTGATAGAGCCGAGCTGGCTGGTCTCGTCGATCGAATCGTTGGTTACGAAGATGAAGCCCTCTTCATCAATAGAGATGTTGTTAAAGGAAACCGGGATATACGAGGAGGTCTTTCTACGCTGCTCCTTGCTCTGGAAGCGGCGCCAGATGATGTCCAGAATGTTGTAGTTAACCGCCTGGGCACCGATAAAGCCGTTGAAGGTACCGTTTTCATCCATGACGATAACGCCCTGGTTGGTAGTCTGCGATACCACGTAGATACGGCCGTATTGGTCAACAGCCATAGCAACCGGCTGGTAAATGGAATCCTCACCGAACAGCGCCGATTCCGGCTTTTCGATGGTCTTTTCAAAATTACCCTCACGGTCAAACATGACGATACGGCTATTGTTCGTATCGCACACGTAGATGTGCTCTTCGTTTACGAACACACCGCCGGGCTTATCGAAGGAGTCGTGTACGCCCTGGCTGTTAACAAAGATATCGATGATGAAATCCAGCTTGTAGAAGGGGGTCATCACGATGATACGGTTGTTAGCCGTATCTACCAGATAGACCTTATCCTCGTCATCAACGAAGATGTCAGCGGCATCATCCCACTTGGTCTCAAGGCCTACGGTCTTGTAGTCTACCGACATGGTAGGCGAGTAGGCGGCGGGAGACTTCAACGCAAAGCCATCAGGCGAGTAGGTATAGGTGGTATACGGCTCGAGTGCTGAAACAGGCATTGCAGCCGCGAACAGGGTGACCATGCACAGGAGCAGAAGGGTAAATGTAACTATTTTCTTTTTCATTCTCTTCTCTCCTTTTAGTCTTTCATACCACTGGAGCCCATCGTTTCAATGATGTTACTCTGCGAAACAACGAACACCGTGATCGGCACGATCATCATAACGACCGTAGCAGCCGCACCGGCACCGGCACGGGCTACACCACCGTTAACGATCTGCTGGATAGCGTAGTTAAAGGTCTTCAGCTGCTCAGACTGAATGTATACCGAAGCACCGGTATTCCACAGACCCTTGAAGGACTCAATGATCAGGGTCAGCCAAGCAGGCTTAACCATTGGCATGGCGATAACCAGGAAGGTCTTGAACTCGCTGGCGCCATCCAGGCGGGCACTCTCCAGCACCGCATCAGAAACCGAGGATTCCATAAACTGCTTCATCAAGTACAGACCCATGGTGGTTGCCAGAGCCGGAATGATGATAGCAAAGTAGGTATCGACCATTCGCATCGTGGTCAGAATGATGAAGTGCGTAACCTGGTTAACCGTCTGGTGGAACATCAGAGAAAGCACGATGATCTCAAACATCCACTTACGGCCCGGGAAGTTCAGCTTAGCGAGCGCGTAGGCGGCCATCGAAGCCAGGATCAGGTTGCCGAAGGTACCGGCAGCCGTGATCAAAACGGTGTTGAAGATGTAACGCGAGAAGGGCACCCAAGAGGTGTTCATCAACGCGAACAGGTCAGAAAAGTTCTCAAGGGTCGGGTTGGTAACGTAGAACCGCGGCGGGAACATCCACAATTCATCCAGCGGCTTCAAGGACTGCATGATGATGTAAAGCATCGGCAGGAACATGAAGGCGCCCATCAGAATCAGGAAGAAGGAAATACCGGCGTCACCGCCTGCAGAACGGTTCAGGACAACTTTATGATTTCTTGTTCTTAATCTTCTTGCCATATCATTGTCCTACCTTTGAAAGTGCTTTCTTGATGATGATGTTACTGCCCACCATGATGATGAACAGAACCACCGCGATCGTAGAGGAATAACCTACCTCAAAGCGCATACCACCATAGTCATCCAGGTGGTGCATGATGGTGTGTGCGCAGTAGTTGACCGAGGGCATACCAGCCAGGGCGGTAACAACGCCGCCAAAGCCGAAGGACTGGGTAATAGCAAGCACAGCACCGAACATCAGCTGCGGGCGCATCGTAGGCAGCGTGATGTACCACAGCTCCTGCCAGCGGTTGCGAATACCGTCTACCGCGGCAGCCTCGAAGAGGCTCTTATCAATGGTCTGCAAGCCGGCGATGAAGGCCAGGAATGCCGTACCAAGCGAGGTCCACAGTGCAACAACGCAGCAAAGCGTCATAACGTAGTTTTCATCCTGGAACCATAGGATCGGCGCGTCGATAATGCCGAGCTTCATCAGCGTACCGTTTACCCAACCGTAAGAGTCGGAGGAGAACAGGATGCTCCAAACCATGTAAACACCGCCGGAGATAGACGGCGCGTAGAAGATCAGCGTAACAACGGCGCGGACCTTCGGCGGGAGCTCGTTGATGAACCATGCGATCAGGAAGGAAAGCAGGTAAGAAACTGGGCCGGTAATGGCGGCGAAGATCAGGGTGTTCTTACATGCGAGAATGAAAATTTCATCATCGAGGAACAGACGAATATAGTTTTCAAAGCCAACCATCTTCGGCCATTCCAGCAGGTTAAACTCAGTAAAGCTGAGGAAAATCGAGAATACGACCGGGAAAACGGTGAACACAAAGAAGAGCAACATGAAGGGCATAACCATGATATACGCGGTCTTGTTGCGCTTCATCTCTTTCCATGTCCACTGCCATTTGGTCATGTCTTTGCGCGCTACCGGGCGCGTGACCGCCTCATTCTGTGACATTCGTTTTACTCCTTATAAAGATTTTTGCTTGACGGCTCAAGTACGATTTTTAATATAGGAAAGCGTTGCGTCAGAAAAACCGAATTCCGCAAGCGCGGCTTCGTCCAGCGTTGCCAGGTAATCAAGGTACTGCTCGATGGCATCATCAATGGTGGCGCCATCCTCCAGCACAGGAAGCTCGAACTCCTGACGCTTTCTGGTAATTTCCTTATTGATCGTCTTGACGTAGCCCTGCAGCTGCTCTACAGGCTCAGCACCGTCATTGTACGAGTTCAGGAATGCGAAGTTCAAATAACGGTCAATGATATACGCACCGGGGTAGTTCGGGATCGTGGCCAGGTTGTTGAACTGACCGTACAGGTTCTCATATTCCTCGGTCGTCCAAGACATCTTGAACAGGGCCTTCATGTTTGCCGTAGCATACTTAGCAGAGGGGCCGATCAAGGCAACCATGCCATTACCGTAGGTAGCCTGTACATCCGGGCTTACCTGCCACTTCATGAAGCGCCAGGAAGCAGCCTCATCATCTACACCGTTCATCATAACAACGGCGCTGACACCGGCGATCGCTACGCTGGAGATCGTACCATCCGAGCGGAGCGTGCCAGGAATGTTAGTAAACATCCAAAGACCACGAATTTCAGTTGCGAATACCGTCAGCTGGTTGTACATACCAACGGCATCGGCAATTACGATCGGCATCTCACCGGTACGGAAACGGTTTGCAGCATCATAGGCAACCGGGAAGCTGTAGTCGGTGTAGAAGCGAGTCATGTAGCGGAACGCGTCAAGAGCAACGTCCTCGTCGTACGCGATCTGCATATAATCAAAATAAGTAGAGAATGCGTCATCCTCCATCAGATCGGCATACGCGGTACCGTTATAGTCTCTACCATGGTAGGTCCAACGGTCGCCGCCTCTCTGATAGTGGAACATGTTGAAGTCTCTGGAAAGACCGATCTCCATGTTCGCGGACTGCAGAACAGGCACGCAGGTCAGCAGGTCATCCCAGGTCTGCGGAACGTCGAGACCAAGGTTAGCCAGCGCATCCTTACGGTAGAACATCATCGAGAAGGAAACCGTCTCGGGCACACCGTAGATCTTGTTATACATGCTAAGAGGAACCAGGGTAGCTTCGTTGAAGTCCCGCAGCGTTTCCTGCAGGTCGGCCTTGTGCTCCTCGGTGCCGGGGTGATCGTCCAGCGGGAGAACAGCACTACGAATTGCGTAGTTGATAACGCTACCGCTATCCAGACCTACGAAAACGTCAGGGCCCTGCTTTGCCAGAACCGAAGGAAGCAGCGTACCGCCGGCAACCAGCTTCAGGTCAACGGCAATACCGGCACCCTCATCAGTAGAGGTGAAGGTCGAGTCAACCAGTGAACGCCAGATGCTGGCCTGGTCACGACCGGTGGCAAGCCATACCTCAACGCGGGTTCTATCAGCCATATCCTCTTCGGTAACGGTAACACCCATCTGGTTGTAATCTACGAAGAAACTATTAAAGAAGGAAGAAATTTCAAAGCCTGCAGCCTCGAAGAAGTTGGCGTCTACCTTGTACTGACCATCGAGCACAGGGGTAAAGGACACATCGTAGGTCGCATTCTCAGAGCCGCTGACAACGATGTAGTCCATCATCAGGGACTGCTGCTTGGAGGTGTTCAGCCAGGTACCAAGCGTACCGATGTAGGACTTCAGATCGTCCAGGTTTTCGGCGATCTTATCCTCATCCGAGCCCATAACGTCCAGCAGGAAGGCAACCTTATCCAGGGTCGCTACGTGCGCACCCTTAGAGCCACACAGGGCGGTAAGCTGCTCAGATACCGCAGAAAGGTTCTTATGCTCCTTCAGCAGGTTACGAACCGTAGCCGGCATAACGCGACCAAAACGATAGTCGCGGTATTCGTCAGGCTCTGCGCCGGTCAACCTCAAAATATCAAGATAGCAATCGTTGATGACGCTGAGCGACCGCTCAACGCCCTCGATAATATCAGAAAGAGTACCCAGGCTGACATCGAGAGAAAGCGTGTAGGTCTCGCCTTCTTCAAAATAGAACTGGAAAACGCTCGTGCCATCGCCCAATGTGACAATCTGCCAGGCCTTGTCATAGTTGAAGCGGGCATCGTATGCCTCTGCAAACGGAACACTCAGCTCCTCGCCGTAAATACCACCGGCCAAGCGAAGGGCGCGGGAGGTATACATACCGGCCAGCTTATCCTGCTTGCAGCGAACAGAGATGGTGTAAAGACCGGTCTCGGTTACGGTGAAGCGGTAGCTTGCCCACTGGCCGATCGTATCGTAGCTGTTGCTACCCAACACGTTCTGCAGCTGTGCGCCGGGCGAGTTAGGCGAGGTAACGGCAGAGGTACGGTCATTGGCCGAATATACCGAGGTATCGGAAACGCGGTAAGGCGCCTCTGCCTCGATGCGAATGCTGGCATCCTTGCCGGCGGGCTGATAGCCGTTTGCCTTATAAGAGGCAAGAACGTCGGCATAACGGGGCATCTCCTCTACCGGGAACACACGGATCGTCTGGATCGCCATAGCCTCACGGGTACTGGAAAGTGCGATCGTATGCAGGCCGCCGGTTTTATTGTTCTCATTATCGAAATAGAATTCGAACGCGCCCTGATAGAAGCCGTCCGGATCCGAGAACTGATAGGTCATCCACTTCGGGTCGATCACCGCCGTAGGCTTAAGCTGGTTGCCGTTTACGTCGGTACGGAAGATCACGTGGCCGTTCTCATCCAAGTACGCGCCGTTCAGGCCGAGTGTTCCCTCCTCTGCGGTGGGATACTCATAGCGCCAGTTCTTCGACAGGGTCAGATATCTGGCCTGCGCGAAAGGAACCTTGCCGTCCAGGTAGAACATACGCTCTACAGACGTGGAGCTTTCACCAAGCGGATAGTACACGATCTCTACGCCGTAGCGGCCGCTGGCAGGAATCTCGACCTGCCAAGTCAAGGTGCCGCTGGTAGGCGAAAGAAGCGCATTTACGCCGCCGTACTCGCCAAAGGCTACTGCCAGCTCATCGGCGTTGGCGGTTACCTTTTCGCCAGCCTCGTTGAGCGAGTAGAAGGACGAGCTTTCAGCATCGTAATAGTAAGTAGTCGTACCGTCCGAATAGGAATACACGTCCTTTGCGTCGATCACGACCGTTTCCACGCCCTTCGTATCCGGGTTTTTCTTATCGTACTCCGAATAGGAAGATGCGTTCAACAGCGCAAGAAGTTCTTCTTTGGTGGAGCTGACAACATTGCCGATCGCTTCGGCGGCCGAGCCCGACACGCCAAAAAGACCGCAAAGCATCACCACAGCAAGGAAGAAGGCTGTTGTGCGGATGAACCTGGTTCTCTTCATGGGAAATTCCTCCTAGAATATTTCGGGCCCTGCCCGAGCTTAACAATCCACCTCGCCGCTGGCACGGCGATGCGAGACACCGACAGGCCAAAGGCCGGTCGCCCAAAAATGGGCAAAGAGGTGCCTATGAATTATTATAGGAATATCTTAACACAAAAAAAGTAAAAAGTCAAGCAAAAAAAGAAGGCCTTACCAGCGCTGGCAAGGCAACAATCGGCTTGGCAAGCCGACTGTTTTTTTCCATTTCCCTCCCAAAAAGTCTCTTCCCTCCCATCGAAAAACTGTGTTTACAATTGAAAAACGCAAAATGTAAATATAAATTACTTATTTTCGGCATAAAAAAGCAGTTTTTACAAAAAAACATCTTGATATGTAATCAAAAATTACTTTTTTTCAAAATCCTTGTTTTTTCTTTGTTCACAGAATAGTTCTAATTTTTTTGTTAAAAGTGCACAAAAAAAGCGCAAAATTTTCTACACATCGACAAGGTTTAGAGTTTCTCCATAAAATCGTTATTTTTACGATTTTATCAAATATCGGCCGTTTCTATCGTATTTTTGACGATTTCTTTGTGCGGCGTTCTCTATGACACGACTCTCTTTTTTGCGACCGCCGCAGCTGCTTGGCGCACAAAAAGCCGGCATAAAGCATGCCGGCTTTTTCAAATATTTACGCAAATTTTGCAATGGCCTTTTCGATACGGGCAAGACTTTCTGCCTTGCCGATGGCAGCCATGATCTCGGTCGCGCCACCAGGCGTTACCGACATGCCAGAGGCAGCAATACGCAGACACCACAGCACGGCGCCACTCTTACAGCCAAGCTGCTCAGAAAGCTGCAGCAGGGCGGCATACAGAGTGTCATTATCCCAGGAGTCAAGCGCCTGCAGGCAAGGCAAAGCCGCCTTTAGAAGCGCCTCAGCACTCTCAACGGTGACCTTGTTTTTCTTATTTTCAAACAGCGCTTTATCGTACTCGCAAAGCTCGCGGAAGAGCTGGCTCTTCCCTTCTACCTCGGTCAACTTGCTCACACGCCCCTGTAGCAGGCGCAGAACAGCATCTACATCAACCTCTGCTGGAAAAGCAGCGTGCAAGAACGGCATTGCCTTCTCCTTAAAGGTAGCAAAATCCAGCTTCTTAATGTATTCACCATTAAACCAGCACAGCTTATCAAAATCAAAAACGGCGGGGGATTTGTTGACACCGGTGATCGAGAAGGCCTTTTCAAGCTCGGACAGCGTAAAGAACTCTACTTCTGCATTCTCACCCTTCGGGCCCCAACCAAGCAGGGCAATATAGTTGATAATCGCCTCGGGCAGGAAGCCGTCATTTACCAGATCCTCAAAGCTAACGGCGCCATGGCGCTTAGAAAGCTTAGAGACAGAGCCGTCTGCATTCTTGCCCATCAAAAGCGGCAAGTGCACGTAGGTCGGGCGCTGCCAACCAAAGGCATCATAAAGCAGTGCGTATTTCGGCGTAGAGGTAACGTATTCACTACCACGTACCACATGTGTAACACCCATCAGATAGTCATCGACCACGTGAGCAAAATTGTAGGTCGGATAACCGTCTGCCTTCATCAGGATCTGATCCTGCAGCTCCTTATTCTCTACCGACACCTCACCGAATACGGCATCCACGTACGAGGTAGTTCCCTCAAGCGGCATCTTCTGGCGAATTACATAAGGAATGCCGGCTGCCAGATTCTTTTCGACCTCCTCAGGCGAAAGATCGCGGCAATGGCGATCGTAGCCGCCAGTGGCATCTTCCTCATGCAGCTGCTCAAGCCGCTCCTTGGTGCAGAAGCAGTAGTAGGCAGCGCCAAGCTCGATCAGCCTTTTGGCATATTCCATATAGATCGGCTTGCGCTCACTCTGCACATATGGCCCATGCTCACCGCCTACAATAGGCCCTTCGTCATAAGAAAGCCCCGTCACAGCCAGCGTACGCATGATCACGTCAGTCGCGCCCTCTACCAAGCGCTCACGGTCGGTATCTTCAATACGCAGGATAAAGCGGCCGCCATCATGGCGGGCAATGAGATACGCGTAAAGCGCAGTGCGCAGGTTACCAATATGCATATAGCCGGTCGGGCTAGGAGCAAAGCGTGTAACAACAGGTTGCTTTTCCACGGCAAAAACCATCCTTCATTTATATTTTATCAATTAATTATAGCACGTTTTTTAGCATTCGTCAACGGAAATTCACACTTTCGGCACAATTATTTATTTGACAGGCTAAAAAAAATGCGGTATAATGAAGCTAGAAACAAAAACTACAAGGAAATGCCTATGAAAAGCTTGTTTGTAAAACACATCACCGCCGTAGCCGTGATCATGCTGGTCAGTTTTCTGATGCTCTCCTCTATCATCTCGGTCAGTATTGACGATTTTGCCACCGATGCGCGGCGAGATGACGTGACCCTGATCTCTAAGATCGCCGCTGCCGTGATCAAGGATGAATACGAAAGTGCCCCCGACCTTTCGTTTGCCGAGTTCGCCAACCGCGCGGAGGCCCCGCTTGAAGGTGTTTTGGAAGCGATCTCACGAGATGACGATGAAGAGATCTCCTTTCTCGTCACAGACACAAGCGGCAAGGTTCTTGCTAGCTGCATCCGCACCGATGGCATTGGGGAATTAAACGAGTTACCTGCCTCGCTGATCGACGAGGTTCTCAAAAACAGCGGCCATCAATCCTACGGGCGACTGAATGGTCTGCTCGCAAAATCGCATCTGGTTTGCGCCAGCATCATCAAGGATGAAAATAGTAACGCCATCGGCACGGTGTTCGCCTGCTCGACAGATGCGCGCGCCGATGCGCTGGTGGCGGTGATGAACAAGAGCATTTTGCTGGCAAACCTGTGGGTCATGCTGGCGATGATGATCGCCGTTTACTTTATCACCGAGCGTATGCTTGCACCGCTGCGTGAGATGCGGCAGGCCGCCAAGGAATTTGCAAACGGCAACTTCAACACCCGTATTCAGGTAACCGGCTGTGACGAGATCGCCGACTTTTCAATGACCTTTAACAGCATGGCCGAATCTCTTGCCAAATCCGAAAACCTGCGCTCCACCTTTCTTGCCAACGTTTCGCACGATCTGCGCACACCGATGACCACCATTGCCGGGTACGTAGACGGCATTCTCAGCGGTGCCATTCCGCCCGACAAGCAGGAATACTATCTGCAGATCGTTTCCAGCGAAACGCACCGTCTCTCTCGCCTGGTTTCCCAACTGCTGGACATCTCCCGCATGGAGGCCGGTATGCGGCAATTCAACCCGACAGAGTTTGATATTTGTGAGCTGGCCAGAATTATTCTTATCTCCTTTGAAAGCAAGATCGACGCCAAGCATCTGGAGGTGGAATTTGAAACAGACGAGGACCGGATGCCGGTGCTGGCGGACAAGGATGCCATTCATCAGATCTTTTATAACATCTGTGAAAACGCCATCAAATTCTCGAACGAGGGCGGCCTGCTGAGGATCTCGATCACGCATGGCGAGCGCGGCAAATATCAGGTCACCGTGTATAATGAAGGAAATGGCATTGCCGCCGAGGATCTTCCCTACGTATTCGACCGCTTCTACAAGAGCGACAAGAGCCGCGGCTTAGACAAGATCGGTGTGGGGCTTGGGCTGTATATCGTCAAGACCATGCTCAACGCCTGCGGCGAAACCATCCGCGTGGAAAGCGAGGAAGGCAAATTCTGCGCCTTCACCTTTACCATCAAGCGGGCAAATTAAACGACAAAGGAGATACTTATTGAATAGCATTAAAAGGAAAAACGACCGCCTCGCTCACACAATAGCGGCACTATGCGCCCTTGCAATGATCGTTTTCTCGCTGGTTCTCCTGCACCGGATCACAGGGCAATCCTATGACACGGTGCCATACGATGAAAAAACAATCGGGCAGGCACCTGCTATCACAACGTGGTTTGAAAAGCGCCCCAGCTTGACGGAGGGCGTCCCACCTATGACGGTAGCGCAAGAGCCCTTCGTCACCCTTCAATATGATAATGAGCATGGCCTGTTTATCCGTCTGCAAAACGGCACTCATGAAGAAATCATACGCGGCGCGTTTATGAACGCTTATCTATGCGATCTAAACGGAGATGGTTTTCCGGAGCTGTGCACAACGCAAAGCGTCGGCTCTGGCATCGTAGATCACCGCATCTTTGTGCACGATATCATCGCACAAAAGAGCTATTCCTTGGCGCACCGCTTCTATCACGATTATGCCTTCAAGGTACAAGACGGACGGTTACTTATCACGAAAACCACCTTTTCCTTTTATAGCGACAACGCGAAAACGGTATGTGTGGGTTTCCCCGTATTGGTTGAAACAAGCCACGGCATACAGCTGAAAATTGCCGTTACCGAATAAAAACAAAAGAAGAAGCGACACGGTGTGTCGCTTCTTCTTTTATTGTCATATTACTCACCGCGCAGGCGGCGAACAGCCTCGGCACGGTCAGGGGCGCCGAACACGGCGCTACCGGCCACCAGCACGTCAGCACCGGCGGCAACGGCGGTAGCAGCATTCTCGGCATTGATGCCGCCATCTACCTCGATCTCAAACGAAAGAGAGCGTGCGGCGCGCTCTGCGCACAGGGCGCGTACCTTATCCAGCGTTTCGGGAATCAGCTTCTGCCCGCCGTAGCCGGCCTCCACCGTCATCACCAGAACCATATCGCAAAGGTCAAGATACGGATACACCTTTTCGATTGGCGTGCGCGGATTGACACACAGCGCGGCGCGCACACCACGTGCGCGAATGGCCTGCAGCGTTTCACCAACGCAATCACAGCTTTCCTCATGAATGGTCAAAATGTCTGCACCGGCATCGATAAAGCGGTCAACGTACCGCTCGGGCTTCGTGATCATCAAATGCACGTCAAAAACCATCGAGGAATGCTTTTTCAGTGAGGCGATCACCGGAAAGCCAAAGCTGATGTTAGGCACGAACACACCGTCCATCACATCCAGATGGATGTAATCGGCGCCGGCGTTCTGCACAGCCTGCACCTCCTCAGCCAGGCGAGAAAAATCACAAGCGAGAACAGAGGGAGAAATTTTGATCATAATCAAGGTCCTTTCTCAAATAAAAATCAAATTGAGCGAAATTTTCATAATACCGATGGTGTGTAGCGACTATCCAAAAGCGCCGGGACACCATATTCTGTAAAAGAGGCGACAATGCCGCCCCGGCCCGGCGAAGGGAGAAAAAAGATACAGGCCGTGAACGATAGCATCACCGGGCATAGGCGTAGGGGTGCAGCGATTCTCTCGCTGCACCCTTTCTTTACTACAAGGAAACCAGCAAGCAAACGGCATGCGCGGCAATCCCCTCGCCGGTGCCGGTAAAGCCAAGCCCCTCTTCGGTGGTGGCCTTGATATTCACCGCCGACAGGTCACAGCCAAGGGCCTTTGCAACGTTCTTCTTCATCTCTGCCAGATAGGGTGCCATTTTAGGCCGCTGCGCGATCACCGTCACATCGATATTTCCAACGGCATAGCCCTCTTCGCGCATGCGCTCGCCCACGCAAGCGGCCAGCTTCATGCTGGAGATACCGCGATACCGCTCATCCTTATCCGGAAACAGGTGGCCGATATCCGGCGCGCCCATGGCGCCCAGCACCGCATCCATCACGGCGTGCAGTAGCACGTCAGCATCTGAATGACCAAGCAGCCCCCGCTCGTAGGGGATCTCAACACCGCCTATGATCAAGGGGCGCCCCTCTACCAGCCGGTGCACGTCATAGCCATGGCCAATGCGCATCATGCCTGCCCATCCTTTCTGCGCCCCTGCAACACGGCTGCGGCACGCAGCAGGTCGCCGGGGGTCGTTACCTTAAAATTATCGGTACCGCAATCGATCAGCTTGACCGTTTGACCGATGCGCTCACACAGCATCATATCATCGGTTGCCACGAATTTCGCCTGCATGGCGGTATAGGCAGCGGCCCGATAGAGCGTAGCATCAAACACCTGTGGCGTTTGCGCCAGCCAGAGCGCTTCGCGGTCTACCGTTTCGGTCACGTAGCCGGCCGCGTTTGCTCTTTTTACCGTATCAAAAACGCGGCAGGCGGCCGCGGCGGCACGCTCGGCATACGCGGCAGCAACCACGTCGGCAATCTGCCCGGGTGTGATCAGGCAGCGTGCCGCATCGTGGATCGCCACGAATTTTGTTTTTTCACCATCAATGGCCTCAAAGCCGGCAATGGCGGAAAGCTGACGTGTTTCCCCACCCGGCACTACACGGCGGCACTTGCGAATGCCGTGCTGCTCCATCAGGTCATACACTGTTTTCAGCTCCTCACGCCGGGCAACCACCACGATATCGTCAATATACGGGCATTGCTCAAAGGCCAGCGCGGCATGCACGATAAGGGGCAGACCGCACACCTGCATCAGCTGCTTGGTCTCGCCTGCGCTCTGCATGCGGCTACCAACGCCCCCCGCAAGCAGAATGGCTGTTGTACGCGGCCGTTTTCTGCGACTAATCAGTCGTAAAACGCGGCAGATATGATAGGTTTTACTCATGCTTACTTCCTGTAATATACAAAATAGGCGATCAGCGAGCGTTCACGCCCGCCCTCTTCCATATTCGGGCCGGTAAGAACGACCCCGTCACCCGACATCAGATAGCTGGCCTGCAGCTCCTCTACCCGTACGCGAAGCAAAATATCACCCGAGGTGAGCAGAAGAAGCTCGCCGTTTCGCACAGCGAGGCAGCCGCCACGGCCAACGATCTCATCTACGTTATCATGCCGCTCGGTCACGTAGCGAATGGCTTGACCGTGCAGCTCCCTCGCGCGCTCCTCACGGTAGGCGCGGCTATTGGGATTTTTGGGCTTGAACAGCTTTTTGAAAAGAGACATCTCTTTGCCTCCCACACGTTTTCTTATCTCATTATACCACATTTTCGCAAAAAAGGAATAGCCGTGTTGATTATTTTTTGCATGTCTGAACTCTTTTTTTACGCGGCAGCTATCTCTCGGTCAAAAACGGCCGTTTTTGAGAACAAATTCCCCCACTTTCCCCCCCACTGGGGCTTTTTGGCGTACTTTCACCATCTGTTTTCTCGGTTTTTTGTGCATATATACCAAAAATCGACGCAAAATTTTGTGCACTATTTTTTTGAAAAATTTTGAAAAACACTTGATTTTTGGGGTGGATAGGGGTATAATATTATCAAAGTGGTGAAAAGTGGGGGAAAATTCATCCCCGTGGGCCACAATTCATGGAAGGGAGGACCGAGGGTCATGCTTTTTGTCGGTGAATATCGGCATTCGCTGGATGCCAAGAACAGGCTTTTTATCCCCGCGAAGTACCGCGAGATGCTCGGCGATACCTTCTATATCACAAGAAAAATGGAAAAGTGCCTTGCCATCTACTCAGAAGAAGAGTGGACCAAGCTGACAGAAAAGCTCAATACCCTGCCAGATTCCTCTGTAGGCGCCATTAAGCAGTTCCTGTATTCCAAAACCATCAGCGTTTCACCTGATTCGCAAGGGCGCGTTGTTATCACGCCTGAGCTGCTTGGCTATGCACAGATCGATAAAAACGCCGTGATCATCGGTGTTGGCGACCACCTGCAGATTTGGTCCGACACGCTGTGGACCGAAAAGGAAAATGCCATCGACACCGAAAAGCTCATGGAGCAGCTTCGTCTGTTTGGTCTTTGATCAACAAGGTACCTGGTTACATAATATATGAATACGACTCATTTCTCACACGTCTCGGTCCTGCTCGAGGAATGTATTGATTCTCTTTCCATCCAACCGGACCGAACCTACGTTGACTGTACGACTGGCGGCGGCGGCCACTCCTATGAGATCGCCGCACGTCTTTCCGGCAAGGGGCGCCTGATCTGCTTTGACCGTGATGAGGCAGCCTTAGCGGCGGCACGGGAGCGGCTTACCCCGTTTCTTGACCGCATTACCTTCTGCCACGCCAACTTCAACGAGCTTGGCAGCGTACTGGACGAGCTGAAAATCAACGATCTTGGTGGCGTGCTGGCCGATCTTGGCTGCTCCTCCCACCAGTTTGATACACCCGAGCGCGGCTTTTCTTATCAGCACAACGCACCGCTGGATATGCGCATGGATACGGGAGCCGAAAAAACCGCTTACACCGTTGTTAATACCTATTCGGAGCAAGAGCTTCGCCGTATTATTTTTGAATACGGTGAGGAGCGCTTTGCCCCACGCATTGCGCAGAGGATCTGCGAGGCACGGCAACAGGCACCGATCGCTACGACCGGGCAGCTTACCGATTTGATTCGTGCGGCCATTCCGCAAAAGGCGCGTGAAAACGGCCCACACCCAGCTAAGCGTACCTTCCAAGCCATTCGCATCGAAGTAAACGCCGAGCTGGATGCCATTGCACCCATGATAGAAGCGGCGGCAGCCAGAATGCTGCCGGGCGGCAGGATTTCACTAATCTCTTTCCATTCGTTAGAGGATCGCATCGTTAAGCAAACCTTTGCCAAGCTTTCCTCCGGCTGTGAATGCCCGCGCGACTTCCCCGTCTGCGTGTGCGGCAAGAAGGCCGCCGTAGATATTCTTACCAAAAAACCGATATTACCGAGCGAGCACGAGCTGATCATTAATCCGCGCTCTCGCAGCGCTAAGCTTCGTGTTTGCGAAAAGCTATAAGGAGGCACATCATGACGCAGACGATCGCCATCGGCGGCACCACACCCGAAATCAATCCTTTATATATTAAGCTCCGCCGTCGCTTTGCATGCCCGGGCGACCGTACGATTGGTGAGGTGAAGGCACAAGAAGCCATTCGTGACGGCTACGAGCCGTACGCAACGCCTGCGCGCCGTCCTGCCAGCGTCAAGAAGAGCACCGCCGAGCGCCACGTAACACGCGCAAACTCTCTGCCAAGCGAAGCGAAGAGCAAGCATTCCTCGGTTCGTCAATCCGGTATTTCCGGCAGCGCAGTCACCATTTTGGTGCTTTGTGTCGTGCTTCTTCTATTTCTTCTCTTCTCCGGCATGCGCATTTCGGAGCTGAATAGCGAATTAAACGGTCTTCATTACAACGCCAACGAGCTGCGCGCTGAAGATCGGAACCTGACTCTTTCCGTCGCCGACATTGGAAATTTTGCAGCAGAGGGGGCTCGCAATAACGGTGACAACCTGGATGAGGTCAGCTCTTCCAATCTTCATCGCGCGTTTTCCGGGGAATAAACATTTTTTCTTCCCCACCTACGTATACTATAGCGATAGCTTAGGCTATCGCTATTTTTTTGTACCCGGAGGTGGGCCTTGAAAAGGAGCTTTCATTCCCTTTTTCGGCAAAGAGGCGTTATTTTGTTTTTTCTCTTCGTTGGCGTGATGCTTGGGCTTCTTGCCATTCTGCTGCGCATGCAGGTCTTTGGCTACGAGACATATCAGCAAAAAGTGCTTGATCAGATCACCGTTGGCTCCTCATTAAAGGCCGAGCGCGGCAACATTTATGACAGAAACGGCAATCTGTTGGCTACCAGCATCACCACCTACCGCATCTATATATCCCCCGTAGATATCCGTGCCTATGAAAAGAAGAACGGCGCCGGTGCTGCCGCCGAGATTGCCAAGGGGCTATCCCGCATCCTTTCTAAAGACGAGGAAACGATCTACAAAAAAACGCAGCGTTATTATCTGCTGGATGAAACGATCCAAAAGAACGTAGAAAAGGCGCTGGCAGACGAGGTATTGCAGTTTGCCAAGGACCGTGGCTACACCACCATGATCCATCGTGAAGCAACCACCAAGCGCTATTATCCGTACACCTCGCTTGCCGCCCAGACAATCGGCTTTACCGGCGGTGATGGACAGGGGCTATTTGGCCTTGAGCTGTACTATGACCAATATCTGGCCGGTACAGACGGTAAATATGTCACCGCCAAGGATGCCGGCGGGCGGGATATGCCAAACGGCTACACAGGCTATCTACCGGCTGAGGATGGGCTTGACATGCATACCACGCTGGATCTGTACATACAAACACAATTAGAGCGTGTGCTACAGGATGCCGCCGATGATGCCGGGGCTGCCAATCGCGTTTGCGGCGTGGTGATGGAGGTGGATACTGGCGCGATCCTTGGCATGGCTACCCTTCCCTCCTATGATCTCAACAGCCCCTACACGCTAAGCGAGGCTGCCCTCTCACAGCTTGCCGCCTACGAGGAGGGGAGCGAGGAATACCGCGCAAAAAGGAACGAGCTGCTATATGAGATGTGGAACAACAAGACCATCACCGAGACCTATGAACCGGGCTCTACCTTCAAGATCATCACCTCAGCCATGGGAATCGAGGAGGGGGTCGTTACCCCCGCTGATCCCTTTCATTGCACAGGCGCCTTTCACGTAGGCGGCGTGATCATCCGCTGCCACAAAAGAACCGGCCATGGATCCTTGGATTTTTCCACAGGTCTACAGCAATCCTGCAATCCGGTCTTTATGCAGGTAGCAGCCCGTCTGGGGGTCGAGCGCTTTTATCAATACGTGCAGGCATTTGGTTACCTGCGCAAAACGGGAATCGATCTTCCCAGTGAAACGGGCAGCATCTTTCACCAGCTGGCCAGCATTCACGAGGTAGAGCTGGCAACTGCTGCCTTTGGCCAGCGCTTTAACGTTTCGGTCATGCAGCAGATAACGGCGGTGGCGGCCGTAGCAAACGGTGGCACTCTGGTTACCCCGCATCTGCTCTCCTCCTTCAAAAACGAAGAGGGAGCTACTA
Source organism: Clostridia bacterium (assembly GCA_017621755.1). Lineage (GTDB taxonomy): Bacteria > Bacillota > Clostridia > Oscillospirales > CAG-272 > UBA1740. Next base: position 53,995 of record JAGASL010000025.1, on the reverse strand, counting down.
TCTTAGCCTATGCCACCAAGGAGCGTGGGCAAGCGGTAAGCGAGGCGACCTGCAAGACGGTCAGCGAGATTCTTGAGGCGGGTGTTTCGGGCGGTGGCGGTGCCAAAAACGCCTATGTATGCGGCTATCAGATCGCTGCTAAAACAGGCACCAGCGAAAAACTGAACGGCAAGCGCATAGGCTCATGCGTAGCCTACGCGCCGGCCAACGCCCCCAAGATCGCCGTGATCATCATGGTTGACGAGCCGACCTCCGGCATGGTTTACGGCAGCGTGGTAGCCGCGCCTTACGTATCCGACCTGCTTGCCAACATTCTTCCCTACCTGGGCTACGCGCCAAGCTATACGGCCGAGGATGAAAAAACCGCCCCGGTTACCGTAGAGGACTATATCGGCCTGACCCGTGCAGAGGCAGCAAAAAGGATCCGGGCCCTTGGTCTTACCCCCACGTTTTCCGATGAAAACGGTGGCGATACGATCACCGCACAGGTGCCAAGCGCCGGTACCGCCGTCCTGCGCGAGGGTGGGCGGGTGATCCTCTATACCGGCGGCAGCCCGCGAGAAACGGTGCAGGTGCCCTCTCTGCTTGGCAAAACAGCGCAGGAGGCGAACGTCTTGCTGCTGGATGCCGGGCTGAATATAGAGATCACAGGCGCGCGGAACGGCCTGCTGGAAAGCACAGCCAGAGTAGTGGCCGTTTCCCATGCGGCGGGGGAATACGTAGCCCCCGGCAGCGTGATCACCGTTACCTTTCGTCATCTTGATCAGGACAGCTCTGAATAAATCCCACACAAAACACACAAAATACGATTTGCGAGGTGGAGCATGGAGCTTTCTGCGCTTCTTTTTCAAGACGAATATACATCCCTTTACCGTGCGCGCGATATAGAGATCACATCGATCTGCCAGCGGGGCGATCAGATCACCCCGGGCTGCCTGTTTATTTGCATACAGGGCACACGCTACGATTCTCACATCCTTCTGCGCGCAGCGCAGGCGGGCGGCGCCGCCGCCGCGCTGATCGAGGAGGGGGTGAGGTGCGAGGTGCCGGAGGGCTTTCCTGTTTTTTCCGTTCCCAGCACGCGGCGCGCCATGGCGCTGGCCTATAATCGCCTGCACCATTCTCCGGCAAGCGGCATGCACCTGATCGCCGTTACCGGCACGAACGGCAAAACGTCTACCGCCACCATGATCTACACCATCCTTTGCGCGCATGGACTACGCGCCGCCGTGATCGGCACCGTGGCCTGCCGTAGCGAGACAAAGAACTACGGCAAGCGCGGCAGCGAAAAAAAGCACGCCATGACCACACCCGACCCGGATGTGCTGTACCCCATGCTGGCTGAAATGCGCAGGGACGGTATTGAATACGTCGTCATGGAGACCTCCTCGCACGCGCTGGCGCTTGAAAAGCTGGCACCGCTGCACTTTGACGTGGCGCTCTTTACCAACCTTTCGCCCGAGCATTTAGATTTTCACGGCACGATGAAAAATTATCTTGCTGCCAAGGCGCGACTTTTTTCGCAATGCGATTGTGGTATCCTAAATTTTGATAGCGAATACGCCGAGGAGCTGGCCCGCGCTGCCACCTGCCGCGTGCTGCGCTGCGGTGCCGTTTATCACGAGCAATATAACGCCGAGGAGATCCGCATGCTGGGCGCTGCCGGCGTTGCCTACACCTATGCCACACCGCGCGTGCGCATGGGCGTATCGCTCCCCATTCCCGGTGCCTTTACCGTATATAACTCCCTGCTGGCACTCACCTGCGCCCTGCAGCTTGGCATTCCACCGCTGACAGCCAAGGAGGCGCTGCAGCGCATGTCCGGCGTGCCGGGAAGATTAGAGCGGCTCCCCTTGCCCGAGGGGCACCCCTTTTCGGTCTTTATCGACTATGCCCATACCGAGGCGGCGCTGCGCAACCTGCTGACTACGGTACGGCAATTTCGCCGTGGCGGAGAGCGGATCGTGCTGGTCTTTGGCTGTGGTGGGGACAGAGATGCAGGCAAGCGTGCGCCTATGGGAAAAACGGCTGAGGAGCTGGCTGATTTTATCATCATCACCTCTGATAACAGCCGTACCGAGGAGCCAACGAAAATCATACACGATATTCTGCGCGGCATGCACCGGCCCGAAAAGCGCCGGGTAATCGTGAACCGCCGCCGGGCAATACACTACGCCATACATACAGCCAAGGAAAACGACATCATTCTTCTTGTCGGCAAGGGGCATGAGGATTACGAGTTTACCGAAAGCGGCGAGCAGCCCTTTCATGAAAAAAGCATTGTTTGGGAGGCCTTAGCCACCCCACCTACAGCAAAGGAGAGCTATGAGGATCCGACTTGACCATACCTACACAGCAGAGGAGCTGGCGCACGTCACTAACGGAAAAATACTAGGAAAAGGTGCCGGCGTTACCCATCTAACGACCGATTCGCGCGAGGTAGAGCCCGGCGACCTGTTCGTGGCGCTGCGTGGCGAGACGATAGATGGCAACCGCTACGTGGCAGACGCCGCGCGGCGGGGCGCCGTCATTCTACTGGCAGAGCATGACGCAGACAGCGCAGCCTGCACCGTCTGCGTGCCGGATACGTGGCAGGCGCTTGGTCTGCTGGCCGGCGCGGCAAGAGCCCGCATCGCGCCCACCGTGATCGGCATTACCGGCAGCGCCGGGAAAACCACAACCAAAAACATGATCGCCGCCGTACTGGAAAGCGGCTTTCGCACGCACAAAACGCAAAAAAACCAAAACAATTTTCTTGGTCTGTGCCTGACGCTGCTTTCTATGCCGGCAGATACCGAGATGCTGGTGGTGGAGATGGGGATGAACCACGCAGGCGAGATCGCCTCGCTATCCCACATTGCCACGCCGGATATTGCCGTAATCACCAACATCGGCCGGGCGCACATTGGCAATCTTGGCAGCCGCGCGGGCATTGCCGCCGCCAAGGCTGAGATCCTGCAGGGCTGCTCACCGGGGGCCCTTTGCCTGATCCCGGCTGGAGAGCCGCTGTTGGAAAAGGCCATCCCAGATGGACTGCATATCATGCGGATAGGCGAGCGGCCTGGCTGCGATTGCCGCTACAAAACGGTTTCGATGGGCAGCAACACGACACTTGCCGATTTTCTCTGCCACACCGTTTCTTACGAGGGCATTCCCCTGCCCGGCATCGGCCGGCATTTGACGATCTGCGCCGCCTTTGCGCTCACAATCGGGCAAACGCTTGGTATACCGCACGGTAAGATCTGCCGGGCGCTCAGCACGGTGAAAAACGAGGCCATGCGGCAGGAGATCATTCGCAAAAACGGCATTACCATGATCGTGGATTGCTACAACGCCTCACCCGAATCGACCCGCGCCGCCGCGCAAACGCTATGTACCATGGCGCACGAAACGGGCGGCCGAGGCTTGGCACTGCTGGGCGACATGCTGGAGCTGGGCGAGGAAACGCGCAGGCTGCACGAGGAGGTCGGCACCTATTACGCAAAGCAAGGCGTTGATCTGCTGTTTACCTTTGGCGCGGCAGCAGAAAACATCGGCACCGGCGCGCGTCGCGCCGGCATGCCGGCAGAGCACATTTACAGCAACCCCGACCCGGCAAGCCCGCAAGCCAGCGCCGCCCAGATCAATGCCGTGCTCCGCCCGGGCGACGTGCTTTTGCTAAAGGCATCACGCGCAATGGCCAGTGAGCGGATCCTATCGTATCTGCACTTTCCAAATACCGAAGAAAAGGAAGCAACAAAATGAACGCCTACACCTATTGCCTATGGGGCTTTTTGATCGCCTTTATCGGCTGTGGCGTCATGACGGCGCTGCTGATCCCCCGCCTGCGCGCCATGAAGATGGGGCAACGGATCTTAGAGATCGGACCGGTCTGGCACGCCAAAAAGGAGGGCACGCCTACCATGGGTGGCATCTCCTTTTTGGCAGCCGCCCTACTGGCCGCCTTGCTCCTTTCACCATTTTGGGTAGGGGAGGTCGGCGAAGGCGTTATATACCCTTTTTTGATCTCGCTTTTGTTTTGCGTGGCCAACGGTGCCATCGGTATTATCGATGATATGACCAAGCTACGCCATCATCGCAACGAGGGGCTAACACCCACACAAAAGCTGGTGCTGCAAAGCACCTTTGCGGCCGCCTACCTGGCGCTTTTGCGCCTATCCGGCATTCTGACAGACGAGCTGCATCTCGCGTTTTTTGGCAGTCTACGGCTTGGCTTCGCTACCTATTTCGTTTTTATGGTGCTGATCTTAGGGATCGTCAACTGCGCTAACCTGACGGATGGGATAGACGGTCTGGCATCGGCTGTGGCAGCGGTCATGCTTGCCTTTTACACCCTGTTTTCCGTTCATGTCGGCATGCCGGCCCCGGCCATGCTGGCTGCCATCTCTCTTGGCTGCGCGCTTGCCTTTTTGTTCTTTAATCGGCACCCGGCCAAAATCTTCATGGGGGACACCGGTTCTCTCTTTTTAGGCGCATCCGCCGTGGCCTGTGCCATGCTGCACGGCAGGCATCTGCTCGCAATTATTTGCGGGATTGTTTATGTTTTGGAGGGCGTTTCCGTTATCCTGCAGGTTGTATACTACAAGGCGACGCACAAACGCCTGTTTCTGATGGCACCGATCCACCACCACTTTGAAAAATGCGGCTGGAGCGAAAACAAGATCGTTGCCGTTTTCTCTGCGCTCACGCTGCTTTCCTGCCTGCTATGCTGGTTTTTACCGTAAGGGGGGTGCAGCCGCGTGACTGATCAAAAAGCAAAAATTCAAGATCTGCCTGAAAATAACCACGCAAACAGGGAGGTTTTACACCGTCAACCCATAGATAAAAGGCTATTAATACTGATCCTGCTGCTCTCGCTGATCGGCTCGATTATGATCTTTAGCGCCAGTTATGCCAATGCCGCCGTGCGGTATGGGGACAGCCTGTATTACGTGAAGCGCCAGGTCATATGGCTGCTGCTCGGTATTCTGGCCATGCTGCTCTTTTCACGCCCGTCACCCGATTTTTATCGAATGTATACGCCACTCGCCTTTGCCGTCACGCTGGTGCTGCTGCTAGCGGTGCTGCTGGTTGGCGAAAGCGGCGGCGGTGCCAAACGCTGGATCGCCATTGGCTCGCTAACCTTTCAGCCCTCTGAATTGGCCAAGACCACCCTGGTGCTGATGCTGGCGCGACATTTTGCACGCCACCGCCACACCGTTATGACTACAACGAAGGCGGGCAGAAACTTTCTCGTTGGTACCCTGGCACCGCTTGGCTACATAGGGCTGGTATGCGGTCTGGTGGCACTTGAAAAGCATCTTTCCTGCATCATCATTCTTGGGCTCTTAGGCGTTGGTATGATGTTTGTAGGCGGCAGCCGTGGGCGTTACCTGGCGCTGTTTGGCGCGGCAGGCGGAGCCGCCGTGGCGGCGCTGGCTCTTTTTACTGACTATACCAAGCGCCGTATTCTGATCTGGCAAAACCCGGCCGCCTACCCGCTTGACGGCGGCTGGCAAACCCTACAGGGCATGATGGCCATCGGCTCTGGTGGTCTCTTTGGCTTGGGGCTGGGCAACAGCCGGCTGAAATTCAGCTACGTTTCTGAGCCGCAGAATGATTTTATTTTCACCATCACCTGTGAGGAGCTTGGCTTTCTTGGCGCCACGGTGATCCTTTTGCTGTTTGCCGCCTTTGTCTACCGTGGCTACACCATTGCCCTGCGGCATCCCCATCCGTTTTGCGGATTGGCCGCCTTTGGCATCACCACCAAAATTGCCCTACAGGTCGTCTTAAACGTAGCGGTGGTTACCAACTCGATCCCCAATACCGGCATCTCGCTTCCCTTTTTCAGCTATGGCGGCTCCTCGCTTGTCATGCTGTTTGCCGAAATGGGTATTTTGCTTTCGATTTCTCGCTCTTCTCATATACAATCATAAATGAAGGAAAATCCGTCATGATGCGCATATTACTAACAGGCGGTGGCACGGCGGGCCATATCAACCCGGCCATTGCCATTGCCGATACGATCAAAAGGAATTGCAAGGAGGCCGAGATAGCCTTTGTGGGCACGCCGGAGGGTATGGAGCGCAGGCTGGTCAAGGAGGCCGGTTACTCCTTCTTTCCTGTTCGAGTCCAGGGCTTTCAGCGCTCCCTTTCGCTCAAGAACCTACAGGCAGCCTGGCTGGCGCTGACCTCGCCGCGCGCGGCAGCCGGCATTATTACCGATTTTTGCCCCTCGCTGGTCATAGGCACGGGCGGCTACGTCTGCTGGCCGCTTTTACGTGCGGCGGCACGCATGGGTATTCCCACCGCGCTGCATGAATCCAATGCCGTGCCAGGCTTAGCAACGCGGCGATTGGCCCCCTACATGGATGCCATATGGCTGAATTTTAAGGAAACGGCAAATGCCCTACCGGCACATTGCGTTTCCCCCTTGCAGGTAGGCAACCCATTGCGACAGGGCTTTTCCTCCGTTTCGCGCGCGGTGGCCCGGCAAGAGCTTAAGCTGCGCGAGCAGGATTTTATGATCTTATCCTTTGGTGGCTCGCGCGGGGCTGAGGCGCTAAACGATGCCGCCCTGCATTTTATGAAAAGCAGTCTGCCGCAGCACCCGCAGCTTTACCACGTGCACGCATGTGGCGAAAAGCATTATGAGGCCTGCCGCCAGGTGCTGGGGGAGAAAAAAAGCGACCGCTGCGTTTTGCTGCCGTATATATCAAAAATGGCTACTTATATGTCGGCAGCTGACATTATCGTATGCCGAGCAGGCGCTATGACCATTTCCGAGCTTGCCCTGTGTGGAAAGTGCGCCATTTTGGTGCCCTCACCCCACGTGGCGGGGGACCACCAGCGCAAAAACGCCGAGCTTCTTGTCAACAACGGTGCTGCCTGCCTTCTCGAAGAGCAAAATCTGCCAAGAAATAAACTCGAAAATTTGATATTTTCACTATTAAAAAGCGAAAAAGAACGGGTTTCGATGCAAAAAAAGATCAAAAAATTCGCTACGCCGGATGCAAATGCCAAAATCTACCAACAAATTCTTCTTCTCGCAGAAAAAACAAAGGCAGACCGAAATTGTTAACAAATTGTTAAAAGTATCCTTGCCCTGTTGCAATTATTTTGTTTTTTTAGTATTATATATTCAGATATGCCGCAGACTGCTGTCGGCGGCGCGAAAAGAGACGTAAAAAAACAGCGGAAGCGAGGATAAAAAATGAACGTACAGTTTGAAGACGATCTGTTTGGCAGTGGTGTCAACATCAAGGTCATTGGCGTTGGCGGCGGCGGTAATAACGCCGTAAACCGCATGATCGCCACCAACATCCGCGGCGTGGAATTCATTGCCGTTAATACCGACTCTCAGGCGCTGCGCACCTCAAATGCGAGCACCAAGCTCATCATTGGTGAAAAGATCACCAGCGGCTTCGGCGCCGGCGCTAACCCTGAGGTTGGCAAGCGCTCTGCCGAAGAGAACATTGAAGAGATTCGCCAGGCCATCGAGGGCGCTGACATGGTATTTATCACCACCGGTATGGGTGGCGGTACCGGTACCGGTGCTGCCCCTGTTGTGGCTAAGATCGCCCACGAAATGGGCATTTTGACCATCGGTATCGTAACCAAGCCCTTCGCCTTTGAGGGCAAGAAGAGAATGGTACAGGCCGAGATGGGTATCGATACCCTGAAGGAGTACGTTGACTCCCTGATCATCATCCCGAACGAGAGACTGAAGCAGGTTTCCGACACCCGTATCACGCTGGCTAACGCCTTTGAGATCGCCGACGAGGTTCTTCGCCGCGGCGTACAGAGCGTTTCCGAGCTGATCAACGTACCCGGCTTCGTTAACCTTGACTTTGCAGACGTTACCTCGATCATGAAGGATGCCGGCTACGCACACATGGGCGTTGGCTCTGCCAGCGGTGCTGACAAGGCTACCCTGGCTGCTAAGGCTGCCATCTCCTCTCCCCTGCTGGAGACCTCGATCGCAGGTGCTACCGGTATTCTGGTAAGCATTACTGCCTCGCCTGACATCGGGTTAGAGGACATCGACCTGGCCTCTACCATGATCGCAGAGGAGGCCCATCCGGATGCTAATATCATTTGGGGTGCCGCCTTTGATCCTTCCCTGGAGGATGAGATGCGCGTTACCATCATCGCTACTGGATTTGATAGCAACCGCGCGGCTGAGATGCCCGTACGCGAGACCGTTGCTGAGCCCGCCCCTGCCCCGATGACCGAGGAAAAGGATGACGAGCCGATTGCCGAGGTTGCACCGGTAAAGAAGAAGCCCGAGCCGGAGGATCCCACGATCAGCGACACCGACTTCAGCGATATCATGAGCATTCTGAAGAAGTCGAAGAACAACAACGCACCGAGAAGGTTCTGATCTACATAGCATGCAAGGCGCTGCAGAATTTCTGCAGCGCCTTTTTGTCTGAAAATGACATTTATCCGTCAGTTCAGGATATTGATACCCCTTCCCCTATCGTGTTAAAATAATAGCATCAATTATATATAAGAGGGATTATGTCGATCATATATGGGTTTGGAAGCGCCACTGTCGACTTCCGCATCAAAACGGCCGATTACGGCGATCTATACAAGGACAAGCTACTGGCGCAAACCTGCCGTGCGCTGGGTGGCGGTGCCGTTGCCAACTTCCTAACACAGGCTTCCCGTCTTGGCCTTTCTACTGCCTTTCTTGGCAAGCTGGGGAATGACGTGGTCGGCAGCATGATCACCGCGCTGCTGCGCGAGGAGGGGATCGATTGCTCACACGTAGTCAGGACAGACGAGTACCCTTCCCCCTTCAATCTGGCTGTATACACCGGTGAGGAAATGCGCCGCCGTGGCGGCTTTTTGCTGCCCAACAGCCTGGCAAGCCTGACCGAGAAGGATATTTTTGCGCTGACCACCCCGATCACGGCAGAGGACCACGTGATGATCGAAATCGGCGAGGTCCCCCCGGCGCAGGTTATCGCCTTTGCACGCGCCGTACGTGCCAAGGGCGCTACCATTTATATAGACGTGGATCTTGACCCGGTTCGCCAATGCGGCTTCACACCTGATGAATTTGATACGGTGTGCCGGCTGTGTGATATCTTGATCCCTAATGTGGTCTCTATGACCACGATATACCCCAGCATGACGGCCGCTACGCTGGCAGATCATATGTACGCCATCTATCGCAAGCCCTGCATCGTTTCCGCCGGTGGCGAGGGGGCCTATTACTGTGAGGACGAGACCGGCGCTAAAAACGTACCGGCGCATGCGGTCACGGTGGTAGACACCGTTGGCGCAGGGGATGCCTTTCACGGCGGCCTGGTATACGGGCTGGTTTGTGGCATGGACTTAGCCGAGGCCGTTCGGTGCGGTACGGTTTGCGGCGGCATCAATTGCACCGCTTACGGCGCAAGAAGCGGCATGGCAGACGGGATAGTGCTGCGCCATGTCATGGAGGAGGAATAAATGTCGATCTATGACGATTTGTTAGAAAAAACGCCCGAGGGGCTAAGGGTACCCGCCACGCTTCGCTTCCCCGGTGCGTGTGAAGCAAGCCGCGGCACGGTCATTGCCTGTGGCTGTGCTACGCAGGCCGGTGGCTACGCCAAGAGTCTTGGCGCAAGCCGCCTTGCCATCATAGCCGATAAGATCCTGCTGCAGTTAGATATGCTTTCCCCACTTACCAAGGCACTTGATGAGCAGCAGATCGCCTATTGCATCTTTTCAGATATCGCGCCTGAGCCGCACACCGCTGATTTAGATGCTGCCGGCCGAGCCGCACGCGACTTTGGCGCCGATGCCGTGCTTGGCATTGGCGGCGGCAGCTCGCTGGATACGGCCAAGGTAACGGCATGCATGCTGACGGAAAACGCCTCTGCCGCCGATATCATGACGGGCAAGGTCGCCTTTCACCGCCACGTGCCGCTGATCCTGCTACCGACCACCTCCGGCACGGGCAGCGAGGTAAGCCCCTACGCCGTGGCAAGCCACAATGGCAAAAAGCTGTTTATCAGTTCGCCCGAGGCCATTGCCGACATAGCGCTGGTTGACCCGCTGATGACGGCTACCATGCCGCCTAAGGTAACGGCATTCACGGGATTAGATGCCCTGACCCACGCCGTAGAGGGCGCCTGCGGCTGTGCTAACCCGTTTGCCAAGGCCCTGGCTGTTCAGGCAGTCGAGCTGGCATTTGAGGCCTTACCGGCCGCCGTAAAGGACGGCACGGATCTATATGCCCGCACCAAGATGGCATACGCCTCGGTGCTGGGCATGATGGCCTACACATTGGGTGGCGGCCTTTACGCACACAGCGCATCCTACATTCTGACCCTTTCTAAAAACATGCCCCACGGCCTTGGCTGCGGCTTGACGCTTCCCTATACGCTGGCAATGAACATGGATAGCATTAAAGCACTGCTTGAGGGCTTTATCCCGGCCATTACGCGCAGCGGCATTGCCACACCGCGCACAGCGAGCGAGGTACCTGCGGCGTTTTTAGCACTGGTAAAGGCAGTAGGTTCCCCCGCAACGCTTGCCGAGCTTGGCTATAACGAAGCAGATATCCCCGCCTTTGCCCACACACTGTATGCCGACTATTACCGTGCCAAGAACCCCCGCCAGGTAGAAGAAGGCGACCTTATTACCCTTGTAGAGATGATGTACAATGGAAGAACCAATCAATAATCATTATATTTGGAGGAATACAATATGGAAATCTATGGCGCAGGCTCACTGGAGGACGTAAGAATTTGCACAGAGCTGGGTGTTACCGGCATTCTGACCAACCCCCAGGGCTTTGAGCAGTACTATCAGGGCAAGATGACCCTTCCCGAAATTACCGCTGCCCTGTTGAAGGCAAGTGACGATGGCAGAAACATTCCCGTTTACATTCAGGTTCACGGCAGAGATGCTGAGGAGATCGCCTATCGTGTAGAGGAGCTGCACGAGCAATCCCCCCGCGTACGCGGCAAGATCATTGCTGATGAAAAGGGCTTTCGTGCCATTAAAAAGCTACGTGAAAAGGGTATTCTTTGCGTGGCAACCTGCCTGTTCTCTGTTTCCCAGGCAGCCGTAGCCGCCATGGTAGGCGCGCAGGCGATCTGCCCCTTTATCACCCGCGCAACCGAGATCGGCATGGACATGGGTGGTATCATCCGCTCGATCAAGAACTGCTATGCGGACATGCCGGATGCACCGAAGATCTTAGCCGCCAGCCTGAAAAGCACGGCAGACGTCAACGAGGCCTTTGTTTCCGGTGCAGATGCGGTGGCACTCCGTTACCCCCTGCTTCAGGGCATGATGCAGCACGTTTTGACGACCAAGGCCGAGGCCCTGTTTGCTAAGAACTGGGAGAACGTAAAAGGCGAGGACGTCAGCTACATGAAGGAACGGATCAAGCTTTCCGGCCTTGCAGAATAACAAAAACAGAAAGCCGAAGAAGCATTGCTTCTTCGGCTTTCTGTTTACATCAAAATACAATGCACCGGCAGGCCGTTTTCATAGGCCGGTGCGACCTCACCCACGATCAGGGGGCGCAGGTACTGCACACAGGCCTCGGTCACGCCGTTCCCTGCCTCGTTGATAAATTCGTCCGGCACGTGCTTGACGGCATTGGCGATCTGCGATACGGGTGAGGAGCCGTAGGTGGCAGCGTAGCTCTCACCCTCCTTACGAAGGATGGTGGCCATGCAGCCGCTCTCGCCCGCAAGCGCCAAGGATACGGCATGGCTGCCAACGGCAACCGATTCAGCAATATCGGTAGCAGAGGCTAGATGAGACGCGCAGCGCTGCGGCAAATTCAACTCGATAGAGCGCACCTTGCAGCCAAAGGCCTCCTTCACGGCCAGCTCAAGCGCCTTGCCCGTTCCGGCCAGGTAGCGGTGGCCAAAGGCATCGGCTACGCCGCTTTGCGTGCCCTCGCCTACGTAATGCCCATCGGCATCACGAAGCCCCTCAGACACGGCGATCACAACGTTGGGGTGCCGCTCAAAGGCGGCGGCAATATCGGCAAGAAAAGCCTTTTGATCAAAGTCACGCTCGGGCAGATAAAGATAATCCACCCCGATCCCGGTCAGGGCGCCGGGCAGCGCGGCCGCCGTTGTCAGCCAGCCGGCATCACGCCCCATGATCTCAACGATGGTAACGGCGCGAACGGTATAGACCGCGCAGTCACGCAAAATCTCCTGCACCGTGGTGGCGATATATTTGGCGGCAGAGCCAAAGCCGGGGGTATGATCGGTCATGACCAGGTCATTATCGATCGTTTTCGGCACACCAATAATGCGGATCTCGTAATCGTTTTGCTGAAAATAGGCAGACAGCTTTGCAACAGCATCCATCGAATCGTTGCCACCGATGTAAAAGAAATAACGAATATCAAATTTGCGGAAGATGCGCAGGATCTCGGCATACGTGGCCGGGTCCTTTTCCGGCAGCGGCAGCTTTTTGCGGCAAGAGCCCAGGGCGGATGCCGGCGTATTCTTCAGCAGCTGCAGCCTATCACGGTCGGCAAAGGCCTCGTCTAAATCGATGAGGCGCTCAGCAAGCAGCCCCTCCATCCCGTTTTGCATGCCGTACAGCTTGCCAATCCTTTTTTCGGCCTGCGCGGCAAAAACACCCTCGATCACGCCGGCAAGCGTGGCGTTGATGGCGGCGGTAGGACCGCCGGATTGCCCAACGATCGCATTCCCAAACAATTGCTTTTCCATAGTTGTCTCCTTCGATTGTATTTACGAGGCGGCTTCTTCTCCGCGGTACACCATTTCAATCGTTTCTAACACGCCGTTGCCGGAGGATACCAGGCTAATGGCGGCAAATTCTGCCATCGTGCCACGATAGATTACCTTCTCTAACTTGCTGCAGGAATAAAACGCGTGTGTTTCGATCGCGGTCAGGGCACGCGGTAGGCTGACCGACTGCAGCGCAATGCAGTTTTCAAAGGTTCCCTCTTTCAAGGTCGTTAGCTTGTTCGGCAGGCTGATCTCCTTCAGCGTCAAGCAGCCGGCAAAGGCATAGGCACCGATCTCCGATACCGTGTTGGCGGTAGCAAACTTCACCTCCTTGAGGCTGATGCAGCCAAAGAAGGCGTATTCCCCGATCACCGTTACGTATTTAGGGAAAGAGACGCTTTGCAGCGCTAAGCAGCTGTAAAAGGCCTGGTTACCGATATAGGTCACACTGGTGGGAATGGTAAGCGTAGCCAGCTTCACACAGCCGGCAAAGGCGCCCTCGCCAATGCTTTCGATCCCGGCGCCAAGCTGCACGTTTTTCAGCGCCACACAGCCGGAGAACGCACCGTCAGGAAGGGCGGCCACATTACGTGGTACGGAAACCGTTTCCAGCTTGTCACAGCCAGAAAAAACGCCCTCGTACAGGTAGGTCATGCTTTCCGGCAGCGTGACCGTGGTCAGCGAATCGCAATTTCGGAAGGCGTAGGAGCCAAGGTAGGCCACGCCGTAGGCCAAATTCAATTCTTCAAGCGAAGAGCATCCCTCAAAGGCGTAGGCAAACACCATACGAACAGAGGAAGGCACGGTCATACTGCGCAGGGTGGTATTGTTCGAAAACGCGCGGGCACCGATCATACCCACCTCATAGTCACCGATCTTGGAAGGAATGGTCACCTTTGTCTCACTACCGTAGTAACGGGTGATCATGGCGTAGGTGGTCGCTTCATCTATCCGATACAGCACGTAACGGAAGGAGCCGTGAGAAAGTAGCTCCTCGCGTGAATAACCGTAATAGATGGCATCCTCGATCGCATCTGTCCAACGGGTGGCCCATCCATTCGGCTTTTCGTTGATCGCAGCGTAGATAATCAAGCGGGGGCACTGATAAAAGGCGCGGTCGGCAATGGTGGTGACCGATGCGGGCAAATAGGCCTCAGCCAAGGCAGTGCAGCCGCTAAAGGCATAAGCATTGACCGTGCTTACGCTTTCCGGCAGAAAGGCGCTGCGTAGCGCGGTGCACTGATAAAACGCATAACTGTCTACCGTTTGAACGCCATTTGGAATGGTGATCTGCTCAAGCGCCGGGCAGGCAGCAAAGGCATAGTTTGGCACCACGCGCAAGGCAGACGGTAGGCTAACGCTGGTCAGCACCGCACAGGAGCGGAAGGCGGAAACGCCGATCTCCCTTACCGTAGAGGGGAGCGCGAGCGCTTCAAGCGCGCTGCATTCACGGAAGGCATCGCGCCCGATCGTCAACAGCCCCTCGGGCAGAGTGATGGAGCGAATGTTGGAAAGACCGTAAAAGGCACTATCCGAAATAGAAACGGTGCCATCCTTTACAGCAACGTCTGTCAGCTCGGCAGGCACGCCCTTATAGCGATAAAGCACCGCGCCGGCATATACGGCACCATCAGGCTGCCGATAGTACCACAGGGTATCGGTCAAGGCCGTACCGTCGATCTCTTGGGTCTCTTCAGAAAAAGCAATATCGGCCAAGGCGGTACACCCCGCAAACACACGGTCACGAATCACGCTGACCGTGGTGGGAACGTGAATAGAGGTCAAAGCGGAGCAGCCCTCAAAAAGACTGCTATCCAGCACCGTCAGGCCCGCGGGCAGGGTCAATGACCGGAGCGACGTGCATTGATGAAAAGCAAATTTGCTGATGCTTTTTACACTATCGGGAATGCTCACCTCGGTCAGCGCGGTACATTTTTCAAAGGCATCGCGGCCAATGGCGACAATGCCACTTTCGATCTCTACCGTTTCAAGCGCCGTGCAGCCGTAAAACATGCTGCGCGGCAGGCTGCCGATCGAGGCGGGAACGGTAAAGCTGCGAAGCGAGGTGCAGCCGGCAAAGGCACGGTCGCCAAGCTTGGTGACAGAGGAAAGGCCGCTTACCTCCTGCAGCGCCGTACAGCCGGAGAAGGCATCGCTGCCAATCTCTTTGACAGAGGACGGAAGCGTGACGGATACCAGGCCGCCGCAATCGGCAAGCGCATAAGAAGCCAGGCCGGTAACGGGTAGCGTCTCCTTCCCCGCCTCACGCACGACCTCTACCGTTGCGGGAATGACCAGCGCCGCCTCTTCGCCTGAGTAGGCATATACATGCAGCTGATCGCCAAGATCCTGATAGGTGATATCCCCTACCGTTATTTTAGTCAATACAACGTCCGGCTCCTCTGGCTTTGCCTCGTGGTTCAGGCGAGGCTTGGCACAGGCGGCAAGCGTAAGGCAAAGCGCCACGGCGCACAGGCAGGCAAGCAGGATCTTTTGAATTCTTTTCATGTAAACACTCCGGGAACCGTTTTTCCGCGCAGGCAGCGCAGATAACGGAAATTATCATATTATTATTTTACCACAGGGCGGCGCCGCTGTCAATCCAAAGCGGCGCAGCTTCTGTTACTTTTTCTTAAACAAGCGCACAAGACCGACCAAGCAGGCAACGCACAGCGTACCAAGCAAAGCACCTGCCGCATCAATGCCCACGTCAACCAAGGCGCCGGCCCGACCGGGCACCAGCAGCTGTATCCCCTCATCGATCGCCGCGACCGTCACGCAAAAGGCAAGGCCTGCGACACCACGCCAAAGCCGGCGCGTGCGGCAGGAGGTGGCAAGCGCAGCCGTCTCTGCCCCCAGCAAGGCAAATTCGGCAAAATGGGCTACCTTTCGCAGGTTGTTGTAAAGAAACTGAAAGGGCTCTTTGGTGATATCAAACATCTGTCGAAAAATATCTTTGAAATATCCGCTTTGCGCGCCGGATGCCGTTCCGGTCTTTAGAGAGTTAGACCAGATGAACAGCACCGTTAGCAATACAAAAGCAGCCAGAATACCTTGCCAAACGGTCAAGCCCTTTTTCTTCATAAAAGCTCTTTTTCCTTGAACACGTAGCGGCTGTTGCAGAAGCGGCAGCAGATCTCCAGCTCACGCGCCTTGCCCTCTGCCTCCTGCTCGGCAAGCAGGGTGCACAGCTGCTGTTCGCCAAGGCTCAGCAGGGTCTTGTGCATCCGCTCGCGGCTACAGGTGCAGCGGTATTCTACCTCTAACTCGTCAAACGGGTCAAATGGGATATCCTTCAGCGCCAGCTCGGTGATCTCCATATTGCTCATGCCACGACGGAAGCAATCGGAAAGGTTGGCAAGCTCTTTTACGTTTCGCTCAAGCAGCGTGATCGTTTCCTCAGCGGCAAAGGGCAGCAGCTGGATCAGCACGCCACCGGCAGCCAGGCAGGTGTAGTCTACATCCACCAAAACGCCTAAGGCGCAGATGGTGGGCAGCTGCTCGCTATTGGCAAAATATGAGGCAATATCCTCAGCGATCTCACCACTAACAAGCGGCACCGTGCCGCTTTGCGGCAGCTCTGCCCCCTCGATCTGACGGATCAGCGACAGGCTTCCCTGCCCAACGGCGGCGCCAACGTCCAGTTTGCCGCTCGATTTACGCGGCGGATCAACCAGCGGGTTTTGAATATACCCGCGCACGTTGCCATAATAATCGCCTACGCAAAGCAGGCGGCCAGCCTCACCATCCCCGGCGATGGATACGGTAACCGTATCATTTTTCTCCGGCAGCATCACGCCGATCATCGAGGTAGCCGTTAACAGGCGGCCAAGTGCTGCCGTGGCGGTGGGGGCGGTTTGATGATAGGCGATCGCCTGATTGACGATCGCGCGGGAATTAAGCACCGTAACACGGGCGCTGCCGTCACGCGTCATGCCGCGCAGCATAAGCGAGGTTTCGTTTTCCTTCATAGTTACTCCTTTACAGCGCGGGCGGCGATGTAATAACGCTCACAATCGGCGCGCGGCTCATCAAAATTAAAATTGCCGGATACGGACAGAAGCTCCAATCCGTTCTCAGAAAGCAGGCGACGAAGAGAGCGCAACGAGTACATGCGCTCGCGCTGGCATACGTCCTGCCGTGTGTAGCGGCCATCCCCCTCCTCGCAAAACAAACTGATCAGAAAATCACAGGTGTGCGAACGCGGGTGGTAATCGTTCTGCCAGGCGCACACCACGCCCTCCTCCTCTAATAAATAGGCACGGTCTCCATAGACGTTTTCAAATTTATAGGGGGTATTGACGTCAAACAAAAAGATGCCGCCAGGTACCAGATAGTTGTGCACCCAATGAAAGCAGCGTGAAAGCGCTGCGCGGTCGGTGACGTGGTTCACGGCATCCAAGCAGCAAACCACCGCCTCTACCGTGCCGTAGAGCTCAAATTCACACATATCCTGACATAGATACAGGACCCGGTCAGAAAGACCTGCCTCCTCGGTCCGCTCACGCGCCACAGAAAGCATCTCAGGCGAGGCATCTACGCCAATCATATCATAGCCGCGCCCGGCAAGCTCCAGCGTCATACGCCCGGTGCCGCAGGCCAGATCAAGAACGGCATCTACCTTTCCCGGGAAATATTTCGTAAAGCAGGCCTCAGCATAATCGGCCCAGGTCTTGTAGTCCACGTCACGATTCAGGGCATCGTAAAAGGGGGCTAACGCTTGATACAAATTATCCATTCTCTTCCTCCTCCCACGTGTTACCAAGGAACCGGTTCAGCACCTCTTCCGGACATAGGCGATCAACCACGTATGCACGGCGCAATAGCTCTGCCGGGATATAAGCATCAAATTTGTCATAGGCAGGGTTTTCTGCCGCACCAACCAGACGGTCAGCATCGATGCCCTCTGTCCGCAGGATAGCGCAAAGCCGGTCAAGCATTGCGCGGCCATCGCTCTGCCAGGCCTTAAAGGTCATGTAGCAGCACCCCTCACATTCCAGCTCGCTGATGCCAAGGCGCTTGGCGTGCTGCAAAAGCAGGCGGCGCAGCGTGCGGAAGGCACGTGTGCCAAGCCAGGGGAACAGGCAAAAGCTGCTGCCGCCAAGCGAGACCAGCATGCTTTCCTCCATCCCCGTATTTTTGGCCAGGTGCCGCGCCGTTTCTAAGCGGGCGGCGGCATTGGGCATCAGGTAAGGATAGGTCTTGGTGCCAAACAGCACCTCACGCATTTTTTCCAGCAGGCGGGTATGGATCTCGCCGCTGTCGCCGGGCCAGGAAATCTCCATCTTGCCATCCACCGGCTTTACGTAGATCAGGCGGCGCGGAAGGTCAGCCTCGGTCACCTCCCATACGCGGCCGGCCAAGGCAAAGCGGTCGCCCACCGGCGGTGGGTTGGTAATGGTGCCGATCTCATCCGATTCACAGCGAACGGTATAATCCTCGCTATCCTTAAAGACGGCAAAAAACTGATAGCTATTGATCACGCGCTCGCCACGCAGACCGATGATCAGACCCTTTTCCTCGGTCATTTCGATCCACTCGTTTTCCAGCATAGAGAGCAGCAGCGTGCGATAATCCTCTTTTTCAATATGGATAAATGGCGGCAGATTCAAAATACGATCTGCCAGCGCCTTTGCCGTCAGCTCGCCGGAGGCGGCCAGCACGCTCAGCGTTTGATGAAAGGCCAGGCTAAAGGGCATGCGCTTGACGCGCGGCGGCTCTACGAATCGCTCGCCGGTATAAAGCTCTACGATAGCAATGGCACGCAAAAGCCCCCACGGAATCAGCTGTGGCAGCGGCGTGTTCGGCAGCGGCGTTTCCTCGCGGAACACCTCGATCATTTCAGGCGGTGCGCCGCGCCGGCCCGAGCGGCCAAGCCGCTGTAAAAAGCCGGAAACCGAGTTAGGGGCATCTACCTGCGCCACGCGCTCCAGCCGGCCGATATCAATACCCAGCTCCATCGTTACGGTGGCGCAGGTAACAGCACGCTCATCCCCCTCCTTCATCTTACGCTCTGCATCCTCACGCAGGGCGGCGGAGAGATTGCCGTGGTGGATCAAAAACACATCCTTTTCCCCACGCTTTTTGGCGATCTGGCGCAGGGTGGCGGTCACGTACTCGGTTTCTTCACGCGAATTGGAAAAAACAAGCGCACGCTTATCCTTTACCGCATCGTAGAGAAATTCATAGCCGGGGTCTAATTGCGCGTTCCCACCGCGCTTGGCGGGTGCTGCCGTAGCAAGGGCGGGATCAGGCAGCTGATTCTCTGCCGGGTTTTGGATATAAAAATGCTCAAAGCCCAGGCGCCAACGCAGCTTTTCATTTTCCGGACGCGAAATCTGCGTGGCACGGCCGCTGCCGGCCCCCAGCCAATTGGCCGCCAGCGTGGCGTCACCAATGGTAGCCGATAGGCCGATACGGCGCGGTGAATGCCCCAACAGGCGGGAAAGGCGTGCCAGCTGGCAAAGGATCTGGTTGCCGCGATCTGCCCCGATCAAGGTATGGATCTCATCAACGATCACGTAGCGCAGCGAACAGAACAGGCGAATGATATCGCTCCCCCGCTTCATCAGCATGCTCTCAAGCGACTCGGGCGTGATCTGCAGAATACCGCGCGGATTACGCAGCAGCCGCTCCTTTTGCGAAATGCCAACGTCGCCGTGCCAATGGGTCACGGGAATGCCGCTTTCCGTCAAAAGCTCCTCCATGCGAAGAAACTGATCGTTGATCAGACTTTTCAGCGGCGCGATATAAAGGACCGAGACACTTTCAGCCACCGGCGGATTGTCACACAGGTCAGCTAAGATGGGAAAGAAGGCTGCCTCTGTCTTGCCGGAAGCGGTTGCGCCGGTCAGGAGCAGGTTGTCCTCACCTTCAAGGATCACACGGGCGGCAAACAGCTGCGCTTCACGCAGGCTATCCCAGCCGTGACGATAAATATATTCACGAATGAAGGGCGGGAAGCGTTGAAAAACACGGTCAGCCTCTGTCACGGCGTTATCTCCTTTGTGTGTATTTTCTTAAAAATCAAGGTCTGCCGGTTCAAATTTCCTGGTTTGTTTCTCGGCAGATGATGTTTCCTCCGCATTAACAGTTGCCTCGCGCGCGGCGGCCTTTTCCTGCAACAGATCCGCAAAGCGCAGGCCGGGGTTTTCATGCAGAATGCTCAAGAGCGTGAGATAATCACGAATGATCTCACGCGGGGTAACCAGCTCCTCTGCCCCGGCACGCGCCAGCGCGGCCTGCAGGAAGGTGATCATCTCCTCTGGGCTCACAGCATCCTCACCACCCACCTGCTCGGCATGCAGATGGGTCAGGCGCGCGATCAGCGCCAGCAGCTCGTCATCTGAAAGGCGGCGCAGGCGAATAACGGGAGAGGAAAGCGTGGTATAGCCCTGTTCGGCAAAGCGGCTATCAGCCAGGCGGCTGCGCAGCGCCTCATAGCTGAACAGGCCACGGCGGGTATCCTCTAAGAATTGCGGCGTACCGCCAAAGATCACGCCCAGGCCGGCTGCACGCCCCTGCAGCGTATCGTTAAAGATGGCAAGCAGCTTTTCATAATTGGCATCACGCGAGATGCGGTTGGGGATCTTATAAAGATTGACGCACTCGTCGACATAAAGGATCAAGCCCTGATAGCCAAGATGTGTGGCAAACACTGCCCACAGCTTGATAAAATCATACCAGTTATCATCGTCGATCACCAGGCTGACCGAGAAGCCAAGCTCGCGCCGCGCCTCGGTCTTGCTGGCAAATTCACCGCGCAGCCAGCGTAGGCAGGCACTCATCTTTTCGCGATCATCTGCCATAGCTGCCGCGTAATATTCCCCTAAAACGCGCGCAAAATCAAAGCCTCCAACGCCGCCCTCTAACTCGGAAAGCGTGGCGTAGATGCGCATGCGAAGCTGCTTTTCAAACTCCTCGGATTCCGGCAGGATGCCAGAGGCAGCCAGCTCAGAGCGGAGAGCGGCATAATGACGCGAAAGAATGACCGGCAGCGCGCCGCCATCCGGCGCGGCGCGCGAGGCAAGATTGCGCATCAGCTCGCGATAGGTGGCTAAGCCGTAATCGGAACCGCCGCACAGCCGCCGCTCTGGCGAGAGGTCGGCATCTGCCGTTAAAAACCCGCGATCCAAGGCGTAGCCGCGCAAAAGCTGCAGCAAAAAGCTCTTGCCGCTGCCGTAACGGCCGATCAGAAAGCGAACGGTAGCACCACCGGCCGCAACCGTTTCTAACCCCGAAAGCAGGCTGGCAATCTCTTCCTTGCGGCCGATGGCAATATACGGCGCCCCGGAGCGCGGCACCACACCGGCACCGAGCGAGGCAAGGAGCGTATTTAATATTCTTTTGGGAACCTTAACAGATTCACGATTTATTTGATCCATTGGGTAACCTCCTCGGTATAATCCTCAATCAGGCAATAACCATCCGCCCCCGGCTCTAAAACCACGTCACCTAAGCGTTCAAGTGCCTTTTCGTTGATCCCTGCGGCCAGCTCCTCCTCCAGGGCCGAAAGCCCGGCAAGAAACGCGCGAAGGGCGGTGTGGTCATCTGCCAGCAGCAGCCGCAGATATTGCATCTCCTCCAAAAGAAGGCCACTATCCGGTGTGCCAGAGGTGGAGACGGGATCTGCCACGATTTTTTCAATTGTTTTTTCGGTTTCAACAGCAGCCGACTGCTCTTCTTCCTCAAGAACCAGGATGCGCGTGGTATCCCAGGATTGCTCCTCGATTGAGGTGGCGCGGGCAAAATCGACCCCGCGGGTAGGGGCATCATACAGCCGTTCGTAGGCGGGGCTTTCTTTGGTAGCGGGGGGCAGAATTTGCCCGTCCTTTTCGGCAAAGTAGCGGTCAATGATGGCGCGCGAGCTCTCGTCTAACCCCTGCACGGCCAAGCGGCTTTTGATAGAAAGCAGGGCGCGCAGCTTGTTTTCGATATATTTGACGGCGGCGGTAGCGCCGGCACGCACGGCAGCAATATCCTGCAGCGCGTAATACTCGATCTCTATGCGACATTTGATGTTGTGCGCGCACAGCGAGCCGCAAAAGGCATCGTGCGCCTTGCGCGAGCGGGCCGATTCGCGAAACAGCTGATTATCGGTGAACAGGCGCTCTAACACCGGGGTCACCGCGGCGGGAATGTGCCGCTCAAACAACGCGCGATGCTGCGCGGCATACCGGCTGCCCTGCCAGCGGTAATCGCTGAAGAAGGCCAGCGCCATCTCTACCCCGCGGGGTGAAAAATCACCCATGCCGCCTAAATAAAATTCGCGCAGGCCTGCAAAGGGCAGGATCTTTGCCAAAAATGGGCGAACGTGCTCCTCTGGGCATGGCAGGCCGTGGACCAGACAGTAATCTGCCACCCATTCAGCCATATATTTATCAATACGCGGAAAGCGATCACGGTATGCCTGCCAGGCCTTACACAAAAGAACCACGCCCTCTTTCGGAGGAATAACATCCGGCAGATTGATAATTTCATACACGTAGAGGTAAAAATAGCTTTCCTCTGTTTGCAGGTATTCCCCACGGCGAAGCGCGCTGCGCCAATAGAGGTAGTAGGCAAGCTGCTCCTTCCCCAGTTGGGCATATTGCGGAATATAGGAGAAGAAGGGGGCAAAGGCACATGCTTCTCCCTCCTGTGTCAGGTACTTCTGTGCATCACGGCGAAACTGGCCGTAAAAATTATATTCCGAGCGGCGGCGCGTAATGCGCACGCGCAAAAGCAGGCGGTTTGCGGTGGGGGTATATTCCTCTACCTCGCTCCCTTCGGACGCCGGCGGCGTGGTCAAGCGTAGCTCCTCGCGCACGGTGCTCTGCCCGGTGGCATCACCCTGCACCACCTCGGCCGTTTGAATAGAGGAGGCAAACGGCTTCATGGTCGGCTTGCTCTTCTTTTTGGGAAGAAGCATATCAAGCTCCCAAAAGGAATCCTTGTCGCTATCTGCGTATCCAATTCCCATACCGCATCCCCCTTTCAATGTTGTATCAAATTATTGTAGCATATTTTTCTTAACTTGTCAATTCCTTTGCCGTGGAAAATGATGGAATCTGTTTACCTATAAAAAATAAAATGACCTGGGGCATTGACAGATAATCAGTCAACTGCTATAATATAAGGGAAAAAAGAAAACATTCCATTAAAGGAGACTATTATGACACGTTTTGAAAGTGCAAAGGCAAAATATGCCGCCCTTGGTGTTGACGTAGACCGTGCGCTGGCGCTGCTGGCCGGCAAGGCAATCAGCATTCACTGCTGGCAGGGCGATGACGTAACCGGCTTTGAAAACAGCGGCGAGGCGCTTTCCGGCGGTATTCAGACCACCGGTAACTACCCCGGCAAGGCACGCACCCCTGCTGAGCTGATGGCCGATTTTGATAAGGCTGCCTCTCTGATCCCTGGCAAAAAGCGTATCAACCTGCACGCCTCCTACGCCATCTTCACCGGCGAGCGCGTAGATCGCGACAAGCTGCTGCCCGAGCATTTTGATGCCTGGATCGCCTACGCCAAGGAGCGTGGCTACGGCATCGACTTTAACCCTACCTGCTTCAGCCACCCGATGGTTAAGGACGGCCTGACCCTTTCCTCGCCTGATGAGGAGGTGCGCCGTTTTTGGATCGACCATTGCATCGCCTGCCGCCGCATTGCTGCCTACATCGCGAAGGAGCTGGGCGAGCCTGTGCTGAACAACGTATGGATCCCAGATGGCTACAAGCACATCCCGGCAGACCGCCTTGGCCCGCGCGTGCGCCTGGCTGCCGCGCTGGATGAGATCTTTGCTGAAAAGCTGGACGGCGTGATCGACTGTGTAGAAAGCAAGGTGTTCGGCATTGGCGTAGAGTCCTACACCACCGGCTCGAACGAGTTCTACATGTCCTATGCTGCAAGCCACCCCGGTGTTTACAACCTGCTGGACAATGGCCACTACCACCCGACCGAGGTTGTCAGCGACAAGATCCCTGCCCTGCTTACCTTCTTTGACAAGGTGCCGCTGCACGTTACCCACCCGGTACGCTGGGACTCTGACCACGTTGTTCTGCTGGATGACGAGCTGAAGGAGATCGCTACCGAGATCGTTCGCTGTGACGCGCTGGACAAGGTGCTGATCGGCCTTGACTATTTTGATGCCTCGATCAACCGTGTGGCCGCTTGGGTCATCGGTACCCGCAACATGGAGAAGGCGCTGCTGAACGCACTGCTGATGCCGCACGCCAAGCTGAAGGCGCTGCAGGATAGCGGCAACTTTACCGAGATGATGATGCTGCAGGAGGAGTGCAAGACCCTGCCCTTTGGCGACATTTGGGAGTCCTACTGCGAGAGCCAGGGTGTTCCGGCTGATGCCTCCTGGTACGAAGAGGTCCGCACCTACGAAAAGGAAGTTCTTTCGCTTAGAAAGTAATCTTATCATAAAAAGAAGCGCACGGATTAGGCCGTGCGCTTCTTTTCTTATGCTTCGTTGTTTACGGTTTTCCTTCTTGCGCGCCATATGACGGCATACACGAAGATCGCGATCAAGGGG
This sequence comes from Clostridia bacterium, assembly GCA_017621755.1. GTDB lineage: Bacteria > Bacillota > Clostridia > Oscillospirales > CAG-272 > UBA1740. The sequence goes on along the minus strand of JAGASL010000025.1, from coordinate 29,767 downwards.
AAGATCGCGCCGAGCAGCATGCCGGCCTTCATACCCAGCTGATCAGGTGCCAGCGCCATTTGCGCCGCAAGCGTGCTTCCCCACGCGGAGGAGGCGATCGCATCGGTCACGAGGCCGACCAGCTGCGGGCCGACCGAGGCGCCCATATCGCCGCCGGCGGCCATCATGGCAAAGATGAACACGCCGCCCTGCGGGAACCGGTCAGAGCCTACGATCAGGCTACCGGGCCACAGCATGGATACGCAAAAGCCGGTAAAGGCGCAGGCAGCAAGACCAAGGATCGGCCACGGCGAAAGCGCGGCCAGGAGATAGCACAGCGTGGCGCCGATCGCGCCAAAGAACAGCACGCGGGCGATATTCTTGCCGATTTTGGAATACAGGGTACGGCCAAGCCCCAGCGTCAGACCGAAGAGGGCTGCGCCAAACACATCGCCCCATACCTTAGGCAGACCAATGGCCTGCTCTAAATAACCAGAGCACCATTGCGCCATGGTGCATTCGGCCGCGCCGCCAAGAAAAATGGCAAAAAAGCAGAGCCACAGCCCACTGTTCTTTAACAGGCTCAGCGCGCCGGACGTTTTTTCGGGCGTATCCATATGCGGGATCTCTACCCCGGCAAACAGCAGGCAGGCAAACAGCGGCACCAGCGTGAACAGCAGGGCGATCCATTGCCAATGAATATTGCCCCACCAAAGGAGCAGCAGCGTGGCAGAGATGATCACAAACACCACGCCCCAGGCGTAAATGGAGTGCAGCTTGCTCATCTCCCGCTCCGGGTTCTCACTGGGAATGGCGGCAATGGTAGGGCTGATCAGTACCTCGGCAAGACCGCCGGAGGCAGAAAAGATCAGCGTGCCGATAACAAGGCCAAGATACACGTGGTCGGAAAAAACAAAGGGAAAGCAAGCATACACGAAAAGACCAACCGCCGTGAGCACCGGCGTAAGCTTTACCGCCAGCGGAATATTAAACTTGTGCGAGAAGAAGGAGAAGACAAGATCGATCAGCAGCTGGGTGAAAAAGCCGATCAGCACCAAGAGGCCGAGCAAGGAATAGGAGATGCCGTACATGGTGCGGAAGGTGATGAACAAAAGCGGGGACAAATTACATACGAGTGCCTGCGACACGTTGGTCATATAGCAGGCGTATTTTAAGCGAGCATAGCTTTTCATGGGAATATCGTTATCCTTCTTTTATAATAATGTCTGTACTGTTGCAAATATCGATCTGCCCCTGCGTTTTGGCAAGCAGGGTGGGCGCGTGATAGCCCTTGAGCGTTACGCCGTGCAGGGCGATCCTTTCGTGATGGCACGTGTCGATCACAGCCACGTCTTCAAAGCCCTCTCGCGCGCCAATCTCTACGTTTTCCAGCTCCAGCGTCAGAGGCTCCTCGGCGCAGCCGTCGATCGTAATCGGCTCACATAAGCCGCTGACACGGCAATCTTCAAACCGGATCGTGGCAAGAGAACGGTTACAGCACCACTTATGCCCCCACGGCAACCGAAAAAGCGTATCCGCATTTTCAAACGTGCAATGGCGAATGAGAATATCGCCCGGCGTTTTGCGGATCACAGCGCGATTGTCGCAATAGTAAAGGAATACATTGTGCATATTGTGGCGGCAGGACTCATCCGTTACGGCACCAGCCATCTTCTTTTCAGGTGAAAGATTACCGCGGAAGCCGTACAGCCCGGGAGCATAGGCATGGCAGCCTTCCACCAGCACGTGATTGCCACCAAAGCGGAGGGCGCTGCAGGAGGAATTGAGAATGCAATCACGGATCACCACGTCGCAGTTATCAAAGCCGGCAATGCAATCATCACCGGTGTAGAATTGGCAGCCCTCGATCAATACGTCATCGCACGTGCGCACGTCAAAGCCATCGTGCCCGCCATACACGGTCAACTCACGCGCCACGATGTGGTTGGTGATGAAGATGGCGTGTGCCCAGTTGCCGCTATCCACGATGGTATACCCCTCCAGCAGGATATCCTCGCTGCGCTGGATGTTGATCGCGTGCGGGCCGCGGTACTCCTCCTCACCTTGCACGTCAAAGCAGTTGCTGCCGTCAATATATGAGCCCCTCTCGCCCACGATAGCTACGTTTTTGGCATCGATGACGCGAATGATGGCGTTGTTCCACCGGCTGAAGGGATAGACAGAACGACCGACCGTACCGTCATCCGGCTCGTTGATCGGCTCGATCTCATCGTGAATATAGCCGGTATAATCCTCGGAGTCGCGGCTGCCCTTCAGGATAGCACCCGCCTCTAAGTACAAAACGGTGTTAGAGCGCAGGCGCAGGCCACCGGTCAAAAAGATGCCGGCAGGAATCACAACGCGGCCGCCACCATCAAGAAAGCAGCGGTCAAGTGCCGCTTGAATTTCTGCTGTCTGCGGCCGGTCGCAGCAGCGGGCGCCAAAATCGGTGATCGTATACACTCTATTCGGAAAACGGTTATGTAGCTGTGTCATAATTGCTACCTTTCTTTTCTTGATACCCGTATTATAGCACAAATAAAAAGAAATGGATATGCTTTTTTCGTCAAAAAACATGTAAAAACCGTCAGCATAAAAGAAAAACCGAGAAGCGCTTCTTCTCGGTTTTTGTTTGACTTACGCCATCTTGTTCAGCTTTACGGTGAACTGGCTCTTTTTACGAGCGGCGGCATTCTTATGAAGAATACCACGGCCAACTGCCTGGTCGATCTTCTTAACAGCAACCTTGTAAGCAGCCATTGCCATTTCCTTATCACCGGATTCCAGCGCTGCATCGTACTTCTTAATCATGGTACGCATCTGAGAACGGAACATCTGGTTCTGCAGAGTCTTTACCTTGATAACCTTTACGCGCTTCTTCGCGGACTTGATATTCGGCATGTCAAAACCTCCTATAACATATTAGGTTCGCCCCTTGCACCTGAGAGGAAGTGCGTGTGGCGTATTTTTATCACCTGTATATCATAACATATTCGGCACAAAATAGCAAGGGTTTTTTGAAAAATTTTTGAAGTTTTTTTATTTTTTATCGAAAAACCCTTGACAGGCAACGAGAATCATGGTATACTTGTAAAGTAATTTGCTTTACACCCCAAGGAGAGGCACCATGTTTGAGAAGGATATGACCGTTGGTTTTCTGCTGGATTTCTACGGCGATGTTCTTTCCGAGCATACGCGCTCACTGCTTTCGATGTATTACGGCGAGGATCTTTCGCTTGCCGAGATTGCTGAAAGCGCCGGCATCTCTCGCCAGGGGGTGCGACACGCCATCAAAAAGGGCGAAGAGGAGCTTCGCTTTTTAGAAAAGCAGCTCGGCCTGGCGGCGCAGTTCTTTGCGCTGAAGGACACGGCCGGCAAGCTGCGCGCGCTGGCCGCGCGCATAGGAGCGGAAAGCGAGCCTGCCGCGCGCGCGCTGGCAGAGGAGGCACGGCGCTGCGCCTCGCTGATCCTATCAGAAACCGATGAGGAGGATACCGGTATTGTTTCAGAGCTTAACTGACAAGCTGGCCAATGCCTTTAAGAAATTTCGCAACAAGGGAAAGCTGACAGAGGCTGACGTGCGCGAGGGCATGCGCGAGATCAAGCTTGCACTGCTAGAGGCGGACGTAAACTATAAGGTGGTACGCGATTTTGTCAAGAGTGTGACCGAGCGTGCCGTGGGCGAAACGGTGCTGGAGAGCCTGTTGCCTGCCCAACAGATCGTTAAGATCGTAAACGAAGAGCTGATCAAGCTGATGGGCTCGGACAGCCCAAAATTAGAGATCTCCCCCGCCCCGCCCACCGTATTTATGATGGTAGGCCTACAGGGTGCGGGTAAGACCACGCATGCCGGCAAGATCGCCGGGATGTATAAAAAGAAGGGCAAGCGCCCCTTGCTGGTCGCCTGTGACGTATACCGTCCTGCCGCTATTCAGCAGTTAGAGGTGGTTGGCGAGTCGCTTGGCATTCCGGTCTTTTCTATGGGCAACAAGGTCAGCCCGGTAGAGATTGCCCGCGCGGGTGTTGAGCACGCGAAAAAGAACGCGCATGACATGGTGATCATCGATACGGCAGGCCGCCTGCACATCGATGAGGAGTTGATGGAGGAGTTAAAGAAGATCAAGGCAGCGGTAAGCCCTACCGAGATTCTGCTCACCATTGACGCCATGCTCGGCCAGGATGCCGTTAACGTAGCCGAAAGCTTTAACAACCTGCTGGACATTACCGGCGTGGTGCTGACCAAGATGGATGGCGATACGCGCGGTGGCGCGGCACTCTCTGTTCGCTACGTGACCGGCAAGCCGATCAAGCTGATCGGCACGGGCGAAAAGCTGGATGCGATCGAGCAATTCCACCCCGACCGGCTGGCATCCCGTATTCTTGGCATGGGTGATATTCTTTCGCTGATCGAAAAGGCCGAGGCGGCTTATGATGAAAAGAACGCCGCCGAGCTGGAGAAAAAGATCCGCGAGGCTTCCTTCACCTTAGAGGATTTTCTTGATCAGTTCAAGCAGCTACGCAAGATGGGTAATATCGAGCAGCTGGTTTCCATGATGCCCGGCGTTAAGCCCGGCGCCTTGAAGGACGTGAACGTAGACGAAAAGCAGATGGCGCGTACCGAGGCGATCATTCTTTCGATGACGCAGAAGGAGCGCAACAACCCCGACCTGATCAACGGCTCGCGCCGCAAGCGCATCGCAGCCGGCTCCGGCACCTCGGTTGAGGATGTAAACCGCCTGCTTCGCCAGTTTGAGCAGACCAAGAAAATGATGAAGCAGTTCTCTTCTATGGAAAAAAGAGGCGGCTTTGGCAAGGGAAAGATGAAAATTCCGTTTTAACCCGGATTTTTATAAATAATTTATTTTATCATATTTGGAGGACACAAAGAATGGTTAAGATTCGTCTGAAGAGAATCGGCGCAAAGAAGGCGCCCTTCTACCGCGTTGTCGTTGCTGATGGCAGATATGCCCGCGACGGCAGATTCATCGAGGAGATTGGTTACTACAATCCCATGACCAACCCTGCTGAGGTAAAGATCGATGCTGAGAAGGCTACTGCCTGGATCGGCAAGGGTGCACAGCCCACTGACACGGTAAGAGCCCTGCTCAAGAAGTCTGAGATTCTGAAGTAAAAAGCGACGCGCCGCGTCAGAAAGGCGGGGATATTCCCCGATGAAGCGATATGGATTATAAGCAGATTCTTGCTGACATCGCGCGCGCAATTGTTGATACGCCAGAAAGCGTATCGGTCACCGAGCAGATAGACGGCGACAACATTGAGCTGACCCTCTCTGTTGCCCCTGACGACATGGGCATGGTGATCGGCCGCCACGGCAAAATTGCAAAGGCGATTCGTTCGCTTATGAAGGCAGCCGCAGCAAACAGCGGTAAGCGAATTACAGTAGAGATCCGATAAAGAAAACAGGCGGTACCCGCGGGTACCGCCTGTTTTGTAACTTTTTCTGCTTTGTTGACATTTTTTTATATTTGTGATATACTATTTATTGGACCTTTTTCTGACGGCATAGCCTGCTTCCGGGTGCATTCTAAAAAAACAAAACGGAGGAACAACTATGTCTAAGTACTTTGGAACCGACGGCTTTCGTGGCGAAGCCGGCGTTACCCTAACTTCTGAGCATGCCTACAAAATCGGGCGATTTCTTGGCTGGTATTACAGCGAAAACGGCAAACGCCGCGTTCGCATGGTGATTGGCAAGGATACGCGGCGCTCAAGCTACATGCTGGAATATGCCATCGTGGCAGGGCTGACTGCCTCGGGGGCGGACGCCTACATGCTGCACGTAACCACCACGCCGAGTGTCTCTTACGTCACGGCAAGCGAGAGCTTTGACGGCGGCATTATGATCTCGGCCAGCCACAACCCCTATCAGGACAACGGTATCAAGCTGGTCAATGCTCACGGCGAGAAGATGGACGATGGCACGCTTGAACAGATCGAGGCCTATCTGGACGGTTGCTATCCCTTGCCAAGCGGTCAAAGCGACCTTCCTTTTGCCAGCGGCGATAGGATCGGCCGGATCGTGGACTACGCGGCAGGGCGAAACCGTTACATCGGATACCTGATCTCGCTTTCGCTCTATTCCTTCAAGCAGTACAACATTGGTCTTGACTGTGCCAACGGTAGTGCTTGGATGATCGCCAAAAGCGTGTTTGATGCGTTGGGAGCAAAAACGCACGTCATCAATGTCTCGCCAGACGGGCTGAACATCAATCGCCATGCCGGCTCTACCCACATTGAGGTGCTTTCACGCTTCGTGCAGGAAAATCACCTGGACATTGGCTTTGCCTTTGATGGAGATGCCGACCGCTGCCTGGCGGTGGATGAAAACGGCAACGTGGTCAACGGTGACCACATTATGTATTTGCTGGCTACCGAAATGAAGCGGCACGACATGCTACCAAACAACACGGTGGTTACCACCGTCATGTCCAACCTAGGGCTTTATCGTGCATTGGATGAAAGCGGCATTGCCTATGTGCAAACGAAGGTAGGCGATAAGTACGTTTATGAAAACATGATAAAGACCGGAAACGGTATCGGCGGTGAGCAATCGGGGCACATTATTCTCAGCAAATATGCCACCACCGGTGATGGAATTTTAACGGCTATTAAAATTATGGAAGCTGTCATTTCCGCTAAGCAGCCGCTCAGCCGGCTGGCAGCACCGGTCAAGATGTACCCACAGGTACTGAAAAGCATTCGCGTGACCAACAAAAGCGCCGTGCGCGAAAACACCGCCGTGCAAACCGAGGTGGAGCGGATACGGCATGAGCTGGGAGACGGTGGCCGTATTCTACTGCGCGAGAGCGGCACCGAGCCTGTGGTACGCGTGATGGTAGAGGCAGAAACGATGGCCACCTGCGAGCGGCACGTAGATGCTGTGATCAACAAGATCCGCACACTTGGGCTTGAGGGGGTAGATCATGAGAAATGAGTTGACCTTTTCTTCCCTATTCTGCGAGCCGGAGCGCTCAATCGCCTATCGGTACCTATCAGCCTATACGTACCCATGGGAGGCGCTTGACCATATCACGGCAATCATCGAGGCGCTTGCGCGCGACCTGCCGACAGACGTGTATGAGGAGCACAGCTCAGGCGTATGGATCGCCAAAACGGCCAAGGTGGCTCCCAGCGCCTATATCGGAGTCCCCTGCATCATCTGTGAGGAGGCCGAGATTCGCCACGGTGCCTTTATACGCGGGGCAGCGATCGTTGGCCGCGGCGCAGTGGTAGGTAATTCGGTTGAGCTGAAAAATTGCATTCTTTTTGATGGGGCACAGGTACCGCATTATAACTACGTGGGTGATTCCATCCTTGGCTACCGCGCACATATGGGTGCCGGTGCCGTTACCTCTAACGTCAAGGGCAACAAGTCACTTGTTACGGTACGGATAGATGGTGAAGGAATGGAAACAGGCCGAAGGAAGCTGGGCGCCATCTTGGGTGACTATGCCGAGATCGGCTGCAACTGCGTGCTGAACCCCGGCACCGTGGTCGGCAGAAACGCCCAGGTTTACCCCCTTTCCTCGGTGCGCGGCTACGTGCCGGGCGATCACATTTACAAAGCAAGCAACCAAATCATAAAAAAGAACTAAAAAAGCACATGCACCCGAAAAAGAAAAAGAAAGTCCCCTATAAATCCGGGTCAAGGATAGCGCCAGACCATCATATGGTTAACGAGGCGAGAGATGATCGAACATTCGGCGGATGTCTCTCCGGCACGAAAAATGCCGTACCTTGTAACAAATCGGCGGGTAACCGACGGACAAAATGCAAGGGTTTTTCACAAAATTTATAACGAAAGCGCGGAGCGACCAGGTTTCCGTCTCTTCGATATGACCAAAAGAGAGTTGAACACATGTCGGCTCTCTTTTTATCATCATGCCGCCCGCAGGGGAAGAATATGTGCGGAATTATTGGTTATACCGGAACAAAAGAAGCCACCCCCAAGATCATGAAGGGGCTTTCTGTTTTAGAATACCGCGGCTATGATTCAGCCGGGCTGGCTGTTATGGGCGAGCGGCACGTTACCACCGTCAAATGCCGCGGGCGCATAAAAAATTTGGAGGAAAAATTAAGGCAGGAGCCCAATTCACCACAAAGCTGCTGTGCCATCGGACACACACGCTGGGCAACGCACGGCAGCGTAACAGACGAAAACGCCCACCCGCACACGGCAGGGGGCGTTACGCTGGTGCACAACGGTATTATTGAAAACGAGCAGGATTGGCGCGAGCAGCTGACAGGTGAGGGCTACCACTTCTCTTCCGAAACGGATACAGAGATTGCTGCCGCTCTTTTTGACCGCGCATACCGAGAAGCGAAAGATCCGGTTCAAGCGATCTATCAGGCGCTGCCGCTTTTGCGTGGCAGCTATGCCTTTGCCATGCTGTTTGCAGATCGCCCCGGCGAGATCTACGCCGTGCGACGGGATAGCCCCTTGCTGGTGGCGCAGGGAAAAGACGGCTGCTATCTTGCCTCTGACGTGGCAGCGCTGGCTGTATTTGCTAAGAAATACGCTCTCGTGGAAGAGGGGGTGGTCCTTCGCCTCACCAAGGAAGGAGTGCGGCTATGCCACAAAAGCGGTGAGCGGAAAGCCCCCTTGCTTGTGCGCATAAATACGTCATACGAAAAAACAGACCTTAACGATTATGAGACCTTTATGAAAAAGGAGATCTGTGAGCAGCCGCAGGCTGTTTTAGCCTTGCTGAATGGTAGAATACAAAACGGCCTGCCCGATTTTTCAAAAGACGGGCTGCCGGTAAATTTCTTTGACCGTGTACGCCGCGTTCACATGGTGGCCTGCGGCTCGGCCATGCATGCGGGGCTTTTGGGGGCAAGACTGATCGAAGAGAAGGCAGGCATCCCCACATTTGTTTTTATCGCCTCCGAATACCGCTATCACATGCCGCCCAAGGAGGAGGGCGTGCTGCTTATTGCCATTTCGCAGTCGGGCGAAACGGCAGACACGCTGGCCGCCCTGCGTGCTGCGCGGGCAAGAGGCACCCCTGTGCTGGCGATTGTAAACGCTGAAAACAGCTCGATCGCGCGGGAGGCAGACCTTGTTCTTTATACGCACGCCGGGCCGGAAATCGCTGTGGCGACCACCAAGGGGTATTGCACGCAGATTGCTCTGCTTTGGATTATCTCCGATTTTATAAATTCAAGGTGCAAAAATGCAGCATCAGCATCTCTTTCAGCACGTTGGCAAAAGAGCGTGCCGGCTGCTATTTCGGCCACGATCGCCCGCGAGGGGGAGCTTTTGCAGCTGGCCGCCACCCTGGCAAGCGCCGAGCGGCTTTTCTACATTGGCCGTGGGCGAGACTATGCGTTGGCCATGGAGGGCTCGCTGAAGCTGAAGGAGATCTCGTACCTGCATAGTGAGGCCTACGCGGCGGGCGAGCTGAAGCATGGAACGATCTCTTTGATCGAGGAGGGCACGCCGGTGATCGCGCTTTGTACTGACGATAGGCTGGCTGAAAAGATCAGCAGCAACGTGCGCGAGGTGGCCAGCCGCGGCGCACACGTGACCGTACTGTGCAAGGCAAGCTGTGCTTCCCTGTTTACCGGATCTGCCTTGGTTTTTCCCCTGTGCTTTGAAAGTGACGAGGAAACCGTCTTTGCGGCAATGACCGCTATGCAGCTGCTTGCCTACCACACGGCAAGGCTACGCGGCTGCGATGTGGATAAGCCGCGCAATCTGGCAAAATCGGTTACTGTCGAATAAAGAAAGCAGCACAACGTTTTTTTCGTTGTGCTGCTTTCTTTAGATGTTCGTTTTGTAGCTTATGCTTACCAAAAGGGATTCAACAGTTCCATGCGTTCTATCTGCGGCCATGCTTTTTTCAACACAATGCCATCCGGCCCTTCGGTTGAAAAAAGTGTATCGAGCGAGGGATGCTTCATCTCCTCTTCGCCCAGCGGTGCATATTTGGAAAGAACCCAGCCATCTGCCCTTTCCCCAATTCGGTATTCTTGCCCGTGTAGCCAAATAGCGATTTGCGAGAACTGTCCCGGCAGCTCCTTGATGAGAAGATGCTTAACATTTTCGAGGCTGCATTTTGACATAGGCGTGGCGTGCGGAATATGATAAATCGCCAAGGAGCTCAAAAATGCACGATCACGCGAAACGGTACCATCATCCATAAAATGAATTCGCTTATTTCCCTCCCGGTCCAGCAGCGCAATCGTTATGTATTTCCCCTTGCTTTCGATTTTGACACATCGGATATCGCGTGCATGGGCGGATTGCTTGTGCTTAAAAACCTTGTAGATCGTATATATGCCGTCCTCAAGCACGAATTTTTCCCGGTGCATCGCATACAGACCAAGCGCGCCAATACTATCAAACAGGAGAAATATGTAGCTATATGACGTGACCTCATAATCGATTTTGCCAAGCCGGTACAGCAGCCAAAATGACAAGAAGCAAGCGGTGCCTGCGATCGTGAAGGTCACCATCAGACATCTTTGCCAAAACGGTACACCGATCACAAAGGCTTTTCCGCTATTCTCTTTCTCTTGCTGCGGATAAAATAAGATCATCAGCAAAAGAGACAGCAGGGCCGATATCAAACCGATGGCAAGGATCATTGGAATGCTTTGGTAATACATCTGATCATGCTCGACGGAACAAAAAAGTTCTTCGCCATTATGGATCACACCGTGAAGGGATGCGAGCTCCGAATTTTGATAGCCTTCAAAAACAATGATCGATACCGTGTCTCCCTGCTTCAACGGCCGCAGACACTCGGCTGGCACATCTCGAAAGCCACGAAATACGTACGGCACCTCGTCATCAACAAAGCGGATATAGGCCGCCCCATCCTCATACCGTATATCCTGCACCTGCCTCGTCAAAGAAAGCGTATTTGCCGGCTGTGCGAGATATCGAAAAAGGAAAATGCTTCCAACGATCAATACCGAAATGAGAATACAAGCCAGCAGCTTCCTTTTACTCATCCCATATCACCTCTCAGACGGAAAGTGAACGAAGATAGGCACGCAGCACGGCAACCGAGCGTTCTGCCGCCATGCGGGCAAAGGTGGGGTAATCCATCGTGGCATCACCATCCGCGCTATCAGAAATGGCACGCAGCACGGCAAACGGAACGTCATTTACGGTGGCTACATGGGCAATGGCGCCGCCCTCCATCTCGCAGGCGATGGCGCCAAAGGTCTCGCGGATATAGGCTTTTTTCTCTGCTGTAGCCACAAACTGGTCACCTGAGGCAATACAGCCGGCCAATGCTTTCGCACCGCTCGCTTCTACACAGGCGGCAAGACTCTGGCTTGTTTTTTCATCTGCCTCGAAATATATCTTGCTAATTCCAGAAACCAAGCCTACCGGGTCGCCAATGGGCGAGGTATCCATATCGTGCTGACAGAGCTTGGTAGCCACGGCCACGTCGCCGATGCCCAGCGCGGGGGTCAGCGTGCCGGCCACACCAGTGTTGATGATCACGGCGGGGTGATAATGCAGGATCATGGTCTGCGCGCAAATGGCGGCATACACCTTACCAATACCGCAGGTGGCGATCACAACCTCCTGCCCATCCAGCAGACCGCTGGTATAGGTAATACCGCTGATCACCTCAATCCTCTTTTTTTCCACGGCGGCGGCAAGCGCAGCCGTTTCGATCTCCATAGCACCAATAATACCGATCATGCCTTGTCTCCTTCATACGAAAAGCCGCATTCGCCACGGGCAAGAAGAACCCGCAAATAGCGTTCTGCCTCGTTCTGCCCCGCTTTAAGGTCCAACGTTTTATAGTTGCCGCATTCCACGGCGCTGTTGCCAAACACCTCGCCGCTATGGGCAACGATCTGGCGAAGCACAGAGATCACCGCCTGCCGCACCACCTCAGGCGCAAGATCGCGCGTGAGCAGATAAAAGCCGGTCTGGCACCCCATAGGGCCAAAATAAATCACGGATGCCCCGATCTCGCTATTACGGATATAGGTAGCAAACAAATGCTCAAGGGTATGCATGGTCGCGTGGTCCATATACTCCCCTGCGTTGGGCACACGGGTGCGCAGGTCAAAGGTGGTAATATCGCCATCCACGCGGGAAATATACATGCCCTCGCGCAGCTTGGTATGGTCTACGGTGAAGCTGGTAATTTTTTTAATCTCGTTCATAAGGCCCCCCTCACTTTCTTTCCTATATTGTAGCCCTTTTCTTCCCTTTTGTCAATCCCCGGCCTCAGGTTTTTGATATTTTCTTAACAATTTTTGAAAAAAGTATAGACAACGCCATTTTCTTGTGATATAATACTATGAATTGAACATTTTCAATTCTAATCTAACAAATAAGGAGCGTCAACATGCTTGAACTGAGACATATAGATTTTCACGTTCCCGACAAGGATGGCGGGATCAACAAAATCATTGATGATCTTTCCCTGAAGCTTGATACGGGCAAGTTCACCGTAATCACCGGCCCGAACGGTGGCGGTAAATCTACCCTGGCTAAGCTGATCATGGGCATTGAAAAGCCCACTGCCGGCCGCATCTATTTAGATGGGCAGGATATTACCGATCTTTCGATTGCCGAGCGCGCAAAGCTGGGCATCGGCTACGGGTTTCAGCAGCCGCCGCGATTTAAGGGGCTGACGGTGCGCCGCCTGCTAAGCCTGGCGCACGGCAGCGAGCTGCCCGTAGACGAGTGCTGCACCTACCTGACCAACGTAGGTCTCTGCTCGGCCGATTACCTCAACCGCGAGGTAGACACCTCTCTTTCGGGTGGTGAGGTCAAGAGAATTGAGATCGCTACGCTGATGGCGCGCAACCTGCGCCTAGCGATCTATGACGAGCCGGAGGCCGGCATCGACCTGTGGAGCTTTACGATGCTGATCAAATCCTTCCGCTCGATCTCGCAGAACCGTCACGAAAGCACCATCATTATCTCTCACCAAGAACGCATCATGCAGCTGGCAGACGATATCATCGTATTAGCCGATGGCAAGATCAAGGAGATGGGGCCGAAGGATGATATCTTCCCCAAGCTGATCAGCCAGGTGAATTCCGGCTGCAGCTTCCGCAGTGGAAAGGAGGGCGCGAAGAATGGCTGAAATGAACAAGATCGATAGCGCGCTGTTAGAGGCAGTTGCCGACCTGCACAAGGTGCCCGAGGGGGCCTATAACATCCGCAAGAACGGCCAGTTCTTTGGCCGTGCCTCGAACGCGAATATTCAAATTGAATCCAAGACGGACAAGCCTGGTATTAACATTACCGTGCAGCCCGGCACCAAGAACGAGAGCCTGCACATTCCGGTTATTCTGACCGAGAGTGGCCTGCACGACGTGGTGTATAACGATTTCTACATCGGCGAGGATGCCGACGTGCTGATCGTGGCCGGATGCGGCATTCACAACTGCGGCGACCAAACCAGCCAGCATGACGGTATTCATACCTTCCACATCGGGCGTGGCGCCCGCGTGCGCTACGTAGAGAAGCATTACGGTGATGGTGACGGCAAGGGTGGCCGCGTGCTGAACCCCAAGACAGTAGTGACCATGGAAGAGGGCTCTTACTGCGAGATGGAGATGATCCAGATCCGGGGTGTAGACTCTACCCTGCGCGATACTGAGGCCACCGTAGGTGCCGGTGCCAAGCTGATCATGACCGAGAGGCTGATGACACACGGCGAGCAATTTGCTGAAAGCAACATGACCATCACACTGGATGGCAAGGATGCCGTGACCCAGGTGATCTCCCGCAGTATCGGCAAGGATGATTCCCGCCAGGTGTTCCACCCCTGCGTGATCGGCAACGCGCCCTGCCGCGCACACGTACAGTGCGATTCGATCATTATGGATCGCGCACAGATCAGCTCGGTGCCTGAGATCCGCGCCAATGATAGCGAGGCACAGCTGGTGCACGAGGCTGCTATTGGCAAGATCAACGGCGACCAGATCACCAAGCTGATGACCTTTGGCATGGATGAGGAAGAGGCTGAAAAGATCATCGTAGAGGGCTTTTTGCACTAAAAACCAAGCGCGTCTGCCATTTTGGCAGACGCGCTTTTCTTTATTTTGCTCTCAGCGTACCGTTCTCTTCTACCAAGGGGATCATGCGCGGGCGCTCATCGCCGGCCGGTAGGTTGGGGGAATGCATGATAAAGCGCAATTCGCCCTCAAAGGTGCGGAAGATCATACCATGACCGCCATCCTTTTCAAAGAGGAGATCGGGCAGGTGTGTCCAGTTGCCGGTGATATCACCGTTATCCGAAACGGCCAGCGCCTCTACGTAGTCCTTGCCCGAGAAGCTGGACCACAGCATCAGCAGGCGGCCATCCTGCATGCGGTACATAAACGGGCCATCGGTCACGTAGCTATCGGCCCCCTTATTCGCCCAATGCGGCTCAGAGGCATGGAACAAAAGGCGCGGCTCGCCGGCCATATCCTTTAGATCCGGTGTCAGCTCTACAGCGCACATCTCACCATCCTTGACCTGCACCCACTCATGGCAGAAGACCATATAGGGCTTGCCATCCTTGGCGATATACAGCGTGCCGTCTAAGCACTCCCAATCGCGCGGGGTGGTAGCATCATTCTTCAGCGGAACGAACGGCCCCATGGGCGTATCGGCCACCAGCGCCTGCGAGCCACGGCGAACGCCGTCTGCCTTGAAGCTGGCGAACATATAATACTTGCCGTTGTAAACGTGCACCTCGGGGGCCCAGAAGTTCTGGTCTGCCCAGAATGCCTCGGATGCGGCAAACACCTCGTGCGGCTCGCTCCAATTTTCAAGATCCTCGCTGACGAACACGTCAAAGCCGGAGGCCTCGCCAAAGTTCTTGGAGCCACGGGTACCGTACATATAATACTTGCCGTCTACCGGCAGCACAAAGGGGTCACGAATGTTGATTTCGTTCAGTTTCATATTGATCTGCCTCTCTTTATTTCTCTAATTCTGTAAGATAACGGATGCAGCGGCCAACCTCAGAAAGGCCGTCGGGGTCCTGCCCCTCGCTTTCAACAACCATGTACATGCCAAACGCCTTAGCCGTTTCGCGCACGGCGGCAACGGGTGCATTGCCAAGACCCAGCGATTTGCCCTTGTGGCAAAGATCACCATCCTTGAGGTGAATAACGGGAACACGCGCTGCCTTCTCCTTTAGCATGGCAACCGGGTCGCGGCCGGCTACGTACGCCCAATAGGTATCGATCTCAAAGAACAGGTTGGTGCGGTTCCACAGCTCGTCATGCACGCGAATACCGTCTGCACGCAGCAAAAACTCATGTGAATGGTTATGGTAACCGAGGTTGATGCCGGCGGCAGCCAGCTTCGGCTGTACGTCATTGACCAGATCGATAAAGGCATCCAGCTTTTCCTTGGTTGAGGTATCGTGGCCGGGGATGATGATATTCTGATTGCCGATCGTTTTGTGGTAGGCAATGGTTTCCTCAAGTTTATCCGGGGTCAGCTCACCGGCGCCGGTATGCGTACCGCTGACGCGCAGGTTATATTTTTTCAGCCAAGCGGCAACCGTTTCGGCGCTCTGGCCAAAGAAGCCGGCAAACTCAACAGCGCTGTAGCCAAGGGCGGCAACAGCGGCCATGGTGCCCTCCATATCCTCCTTCATCTGGTCGCGTACGCTGTATAACTGCAATCCGTAATCCATTTGCTTTCTCCTTTTTGCCCGTATGGGCATTGATATCCTTATTTTACCGCATCTATGAAAAAAAGTCAATCGCTATTTACGTTTTTTGGCAAAAAGCTTTGACAAGAAAAGCAAGATATGCTATACTGAAAAAAACGGTGGGAGGCAAGAGATGGCATATATCTATATGATCAGATGCAAGGGCAATTCCCTGTACACCGGCATCACCACCGATATCAACCGCCGCCTGCGCGAGCATGCCGAGGGCAAGGGGGTGGGGGCCAAATACACCCGCTCGCATCCGCCGATCGAGGTTGCCGCCTTATGGGAGGCAGATGACCTACAGATCGCGGCGCGGGTCGAATACCGCCTGAAGCAGCTGACCGCGCAGAAAAAGCGGCTGCTGGTTGCCTGCCCCGACAAGCTGGGGGGCAAAGAATTCCCACTGCCGGAGGGCATTTCCTGCCGCGCGGTAGATTGTAAAATAAAATAGAAAAAAGGGCTTCGTTGGGCTACCTACTGTAAAGCAGATATAACAAAAACCCTTATGATGTAAAAAGGCGTCATAAGGGCTTTTGTTATTACTTTTTTAATTTTACAATAAATGCCGTAACAATTAACTTCGTATAATCCTCACTCTTGATATATATGTTTAATATACTGTTCCCTTTTTCATCGTTGACCTGTTCGGTATATGCTTTAGGAAACTCCTTTTCTACTAAAGAAATGACTTTATCAACATCACAAATTAAAATAGTTGATTTTCTCTTTTTGGGATTTGATGTCGTAATATATGGGTTAATTGCATCGCGAATTTGATTTTCGTATTTGTAATATTTCTCAAAAGTCTTAAGTTTTTTGTCAAACTTGAGGAAATTCCAAATTGTAACCTCTTCAATTCCCATTTTTTTATTATATTTGTGCAATTTCCGTTCAAGCAAACCAACCATAACCCAAAAGATAATTTTGGGTATTAGACAAACAATAGCTAATGAGAAAAAATACCAAACGGGAAATTTCGTGTTGAAAAAGAAAATTAAGCATATAGGAATTTGGAGTATAGCTAACACAAAATAAAATCTCTGCGCGTAATATATGTATCTACTGCCTTTTTTCTTTGTGGGGGAAAATAATGCACACAATAATTTGTCAATTAGTTTGTTTTCAACTACGAGAACTTGATAATTATATTCGTTTATAAATTTTTTTAGTTGGTGACCTCTATTCGTTGTGCCGTAAAAAATGCTTGATATTAAAGGCATTATAACAAACAAGGCAAGTATAATATAAAATTCCATATATTCACCTCCTTAAATTTATTATAACACATATAACTCAAAATGTAAAGTATAACACACTACACCTTTGCAGGGCAAGGCGTGTGAAAAAGGACAGAGATAAAAAATCTCTGTCCTTTTTGCCGTAGGGGCGAACTGAGTTCGCCCGCGGGCGTTAAAAGAACGCCCCTACGAGTTTTAATTTTGTATTTGCAGGTAAAACCTGCTTTATGGAAGGCACCCATTCGAAGCCCTTTTTTCTATCAATCCATGCAAATCAGCTCATAGTCAAGCGAGCCGATGCCGAGCGCGGCGGCGCAATCAACGGTGTAGGTGCCGTTGCGCGACTCAATACGCTCGATCAGGTGATCGCGGCCGGGGTCGGTTGATGCATACACCAGGTCTAAGCAGGCGCGGTCAAGCGCGACCGGGTCGGTAGAGGCCAGGATGCCGATATCGGCCATGCAGGGATCCTCTGCCACGGCGCAGCAATCGCAATCGACCGACATGTTCTTCATGACGTTGATATACGCCGCATTGGCGCCAAAATAATCAACGACCGAGGAAGCGGCATCTGCCATAGAGGCGAGGAAGCGGTCGTGGTCTGCCGTCCAGATCTCCTCCGGCACGCCGGCGCCGTGGATATAGGCCTTGCCAAACGAGGAGGCAACGCCGATAGAAAGCTGCTTCAGCGCGCCGCCAAAGCCGCCCATGGGATGCCCCTTAAAATGCGAATAGACGAGCAGGCTATCGTATTTTTCGATATTCTTGCCCACGTAATTCTTTTGAATGATCTTTCCGTTCGGGATCGGCAGCTCCTTATCGGGCCCCTCGGCATCGAGGAGGTCTACGGGAAACTCTGTCCAGCCATGCTTCTCGAGTGTTTCAAGATGCTTTTTCGTCTGATTACGACCGCCGTCATAGGCGGTATTGCACTCGACAACCGTTCCCTGCACCTCGGTGATGACGGGGCGGAAGAAATCAGGGCGGAGGAAATTCTGGTTGCCCGGCTCGCCGGAATGCAGCTTTACCGCTACCCTGCCGGGAAGTGCCTTGCCAAGCGCGCGATACAGATCAAGCGCCCGCTCGGGCGTTATGATTTTTGAGAAATATACCTTTGCCTTTTCCATCGGTGGGTTCTCCTTTCGCCGTGCGGCGTATCATTCTGCTTTGATTATAGCACAATTTTTATAAAATGCAAACGGTTTTCTTAAAAATTCAACAGCAGAATGGCACCGATACCGAAGATGAAGGTGCCAAGATCGCGGCGGCGGAGCCTTTCGTGATAAAGCAGCATGCCAAGCAGCGTGCAAAGCACGATGACCGAAACGTTTTGCACCGGAAAGAATACGGCACTATCCATCCGCCCGGCCAGCGTTGTATTCAGCAGATTGACCGCGCCAAAGCAGAGGCCGATGGCCGCGCCAGCAGCCATATGGCGTGTCGACAGGGGTGCTTTTTCTTTCACACGCGGCAAGAATGCCGCTACAAGCGAGACAAGGGCCGCAAGAGAAAAGGCAAGCAGCAAAAAGACGTTCTTTTCCCCAGCGACAGGCGAATGCTGCTGCACCTTTTGTAAAAGGCCCAGCCCACCCGACGAGAGCATGGCGATCAGTAACGGAAGGATATACTTCCCTTCACCAGATCCCCCCTCGCCGCGCACTGAGCAAAGCAGGGCGGGTATCAGAAGCAGCAGACCAAGAATCTTACAGACCGTTAGCGCCTCGCCAAAGAAGAGCATTCCCGAAAGCGCCGGCAGAAAAAAGCCAAAGGAATAGACCGTAGCGCAGATCGAGGTATTGCCCCCTCGCAGTGCGATGGTATAGCACCATTGCGAGGAGATGAGGCAGACACCGTATAGCAGCGCCAGCAGCCAGGTCAATGGCGAAGCCCCGGTAACACCACCAAGCGATAAGAGTAGCATCAGTATGGCGGCAAGGCCAAAGGTAAGTGCCTGCGCCAAAAAGAAGCGGCGTGTGCCAAAGGGATTGCTGGATACAGCCTTTGAAAAGATACTGCGCCCGACCGTCAGCACAATGCTGGCGGAAAGGAGCAGGATATTCAGCGCCTCTGCCGTCATACCTCGCCTCGGATAATGCGCGCCATCTCCTCGCTGAGAATACGGCGATTGTCATCGTCTACCAGACTAAAACGGTTTCCATCATTCGGCGTGCTGAGATAGTTCCAAACGCAATAGGGGATCTCGTAGTCCTTTAAGAAGCGGATCACGTCACGCATATAGCTTTCCCGCCAGCGGATATCGGCATGGCGGATGGTACCAAACTCACCGCACCACAAAATGGCGTTCGGGTGCTCCTTCAAAAATACCGTAGCCGGATACAGACAATTACGCACAAAGCGCTCGTCCATCCGCTCATACCCCGCGTAAGGCTCCTTTGCCCCACATACCGTGCGGGCATAATCGCGGTAGCGCTCGATATCGCAGGGGTATGGCATGATACGGTTATAGTACAAGGTGTTTGCCTGCAGCACGCCACGCTGGTGGGTAAACTCAAACGGGGCGTACATATGGAAGGTGTATATGATATTGTCATCGTCATAGACGTGCAGATGCTTCAGACGATCAACGCTGTTCCAGCAGGTAGAGCCGATGATGAGCTTACGCGTTGCGTTTTTTGCCCGCAGGGCGGTAACGGCCTTATCGACCAGCGTATTCCACTTGGCGGGGTCTACGTCCACCACCTCGTTCAGCAGCTCAAAGGCGACACCAGGCTTGTCCGCATAGCGATCCTCAAAGCGGCACCAGAGATCCACAAAGCCAGCCTGCAAACCTTCGTCATCCAGCAGGTGCACTTCCTCACGGATATCGCAATAGTTGCCTACCGCCTTGTGAAGATTAAGCACCACGTTCAGACCGTGCGCCTCACACCAGGAAACAAAGGCATCCATGCGCTCCATCACCGCCTCACGGAAAGCACCGGGAGCTTCCTCAACCACGATCTGGTCAAAACCGAGACGGATATGGTCCATGCCGAGAGAGGCGATATAGGCTACGTCTGCCTCTGTGATGTAGGTGGCAAAATGCTCCAGATCGCCAATGGTTATATCCTTTCTTCTCTCCTCCGGCAGGACGTGAAAGCGCTTGTAATTGGTCAACCAACCGCCAATACCCATGCCATGCTCAAAGCCGATAAACCGTTTCATAAAATCTTCCTTTCTTTTTTCTTCATTATACCGCGCCACAGCAAAAACGGATAGTTAAAAAACAAGTTCTTCTTGTATAAAAGATAGATTTGTGATACAATGAAGAAAAGAAAGAGAGGATGCCATGCATTACAAGATCAGCAAGACCGACCAGGGGGTTACTAAGTACCCCTTACACGCACACGATCATTTTGAGATCATGTATTATCTGCAGGGAGAAGGCGCGTTGCTGCTGGAAGGCGGCCGCCTTCCCTTCTCGCCTGGCACGGTGATCATCGTGCCGCCCGGCATCAAGCACGGCTCGCAGGCCGTGCTTGGCTTTCAAAATATTTCGGTAGGCGGCGATTTTTCAAATTTGTTTCATATAAGCGGCCCCTTTGTGCTGCAGGACAATGCCGCAGGGGATGGCCGCATGCTCTCCCAAGCGATCTACCGCAATCGCTATGCGGGTGAAGAATACTTAGATGCGCTATGCCGCGCCTACGCCTGTTTTCTATTGCAATCTCTCACGCCACAAAACAACACCGCCCAGGCGGTACAAGCGATCGTCGATACCCTCTCTCACCGTTTTACAGATCCAGAGATCAACGTAACCGCCCTGCTATGCCAAAGCGGCTACGCCGAGGACTATATTCGCGCGCAGTTTCATGCGGCGACCGGGCTGACACCACTTGCCTATCTGACCCGCCTGCGGCTTGATCACGCGCGCATGCTGCTTACCATCTACGGTCAGGAACTTTCCGTTTCCGAGTTAGGTGAGCGCTGCGGCTTTCTGGACCCAATCTATTTTTCCAAGCGCTTTAAGCAGGCGTTTGGGTGCCCCCCCTCTCAATTTCACGAAAAAAGCAAGGCGGCCGATGAATGATCGGCCGCCTTTATATCAGCTTTTTCGTTCCGGGAAGGCCTCACACCCCTCGATGGGGGTAACCGTCACCGGCTGACCGGGATCTTGATAGGCGATCTTAATTTCTACATCGCCCAAAATACTTTTTCCTCCCGCAACCATATCCATGGTAAACTGAAGAACATAATCCTCGAGATATCCATCCTCTACAACAATGCCTACCTTCGCATCCTTGATCTTCAATTCGCTTACGGAATTCGGAGTCATGCGTTTGGCAGTTTGCGCTACCAGATCAGCAAATACGGTCTTGAAGGTCGCTTCCGGGATATCAACCGTAGCGGTATAACCGCCGTTTTCACCGGACTCGTACGTTACGTCAGCAAATAACAGCTCAGGCAGGACCTGCATCATAGAGGACACGTCATTGGTATAGTCATATTCCTCGTCGGCGTTCTCCATGCGCATTTTGAACTCTTTTCCCATAGCACGGGCGTAAACCCATTCGCCGTCACCATACATAACCATCTCCACGCCGACAAAGCTTGATACCTTCATATACACGTCGGCAGAAAAGATCGGTTTTTCGCTTTGGGCGTTCTGCACCTTCATATCGATAGTCATCGGCAATCGCGACGAGCCGCTTCCTTGCGTTATCATGCTGATTACCATCTCCATTTTGGCAGCATAAGAATCCAGCGCTGCCGTTTTGTCAATGGCACGAGAGATCGCAATGGCAGGCACCTGCCCACAGGAGACAAACAGCATCGTGCAGCAAAGCACACAGGCAAGAAGCAGCAGGAAAATTCGATTTTTCATAAAGGCCTCCTTCGTGATAGTCAAAAAGAACCGGACACGCTATCTTCATGAAAAGCTTTCGTCCAAAATCAGGTATCCGCTTCCCTCACCCATTGTGCCGCCACCCTTCAGGTGGTCGAGCAGAGTTCTTTGCAGGTGACTTTCTGCCTTGACAGTATCAAGAGCCTCTTTGCTATAATCAACGTAGAACACACGCCAAAAATCGTGATTGTTCTCGCTGTGGTGCAGGTCGACTATATGGAACAGGTCGTGGAATTTTTTGATGTTCGAGCGCTCTCCCAGCTTTTCTACAATGGGCGTATACAGCAGCCAGGAGGTGCAGGTGACCACCATTCTGCCCCCCTTTAACTCGCCTTTATAGAACTGGTACGCCTTGCGCAGGGAATCCTGTATGCTCTCTGGCGTTAAGGGGCCGCTCGATGGGATGTGGCAGTTATAAACGATATCCCCCTTTTTTACCCCCAAGGTCGGGTCATCAAAGCGGGCGCTAATCGCTTCGTACTGCAGCCGCCCAAGGGCAAACCGCTTTAGCTGATAGTGCCATGGGAACCACCAGGCAACAAAGATGCCCCACACACCATGCATATGGTAGCATTCGATCAGCTTGTTGCGCAAATCAGACATGATTGCCAGGTACAGCTCCTCAGATAAGCCGTTTTGCTTATATACGTAGGCAAGCGGCCTGGCCGCTACCAGCAAAAAGACCATATCGGCCGTGTAGCGGTTGACCCCCGCCTTTTCGGCGATCTGCTGCATCAGGGCATTCCAATCGTCTATCTGATCAAAATACCATTTATCCATCGCGTCATACATGGTACCAAGCAGGCCGCTTGCCACCACGCGGTCAAGGGCGGCGTTCAGCTCGCTGATCGCCTCTTGGGGGAATTCCAGTTTTTTGGCCAGCTCTGTGATCATTTCCTATCTCCCCTGCTTAAAAATTGCTGCCGTTGTAGCCCCAATGATCTACCTCGGCATATTTGACGTAAACGCCGTCTGCCGCCACAGAAAGCTCGTTTTCCATGATCTCGCATACCCGCGCGGTCAGTTTTTCATAAGCGGCAGGCGTGCTTTTACCAAGCAGCTCAGCCTCTACCATGGCCAGCGGGCGGTCGCCCTGCCCCGCAAAGAACAGGCAGGCCTTATCCTCAATATCTACCATCAGCCAGGTCTCACTCTTGCCGGGCAGCAAGGAAATGGCCTCGCCAAAGGCCTTTTTCAGCGAAAGGCGCTTTTCTTCATTGACTTCTACGTTGGTACGTACGTGCATATAAGGCATTGCTTTTCCTCCGTTAACGATAGGTTTTATACATTTGACGGGCAACACCGTCTGCGGTCTTGATCCCCCAACCGACAACGTGACCGGCAGCGTTAAAATAGAGCAGCATATCCGACAGCATTCCCTTCAAATACGCCTCCTCCATGCTGCCAACGCCGGGCAGGCCAAGCGTCTCGCCCTCGTTCATCAAGGCAAAGCGCAAAAGACAATCGATCTCGTGGCGGTATTCCACCGTGGCGGGTACCTCGGTCACCGCCTGCCCCGCGCCATAGTAGCCGGCACAAAACTCACGGAAGGTGGCAGGGCTGTTGCCAAGCGGGCAGTAAAGCGGCCCTACCTCGGTACCGTCTACCGCTAGACGGAAGCCGTACGGCGCGTAAAGCTTAACAAGATGCGGCGCGCCCGCATTACAGAAGAGCGCCAAGGGCGCATCCTCTCTTGCGCGCACGTGCTCCTGCCACACGCCCAGCATCTGCCGACCAATGCCCTGCCCACGCAGAGCCTCCTTCGTCTGAAAATTGCCAAAATTGCCGATCGCATCCTTATGCTTGCCCCACCCATTCCAAAGGCGAGAGACCATTTCACCCTCACGCGTGGCGATGTAGTAGATATCGGTGCATACATCCTGCAGCTTGCCGGCCGCGCGGCAGCGCAGCATCTCGGCATAGAACTGGCCGGGGTCAACGTCCTTGACCCCATCACACAGAAGCGTTTTAGAAGTTGGCTCCTGCTCGCCGGGAATATAAATATCTATTTGAGTATTCATGACCATTCTCCTTGTTTTTGTTATGTTCATTATGCCATAAAAGCCGCGCGTTTGTCAAGAGAAAAAAAAGAAAAACCCAAGCAAAGCCTCCTTCTCATAAGGAAGTTAAAAGCCATCACTAAAATATCGTGATGGCTTTTATAATATTGAGTTATTTTAACAAGGCAATCGTTTCTGAAATCACACGGTACAACTGCTCTTTACTTTCGAGGGTATATGAAATATCGTCATCAGGTTCGTCCAAATCAAATGAAATGCTGAATTCATTAGGGTAAATTTGTATATCTGCAAAGTATTTATTGTATCGTCCTTGTATGCCAATGCATTTTATTTCATCTAACCAATCAATATGAATTTCATTTTTTGTTATTCCAAGCAATTCAAGATCTGTTTTTAATGTTCCGTCTAAATAATTGCAGAGAAGAAAATCAAAAGCATTTTTGTCACTCTCTGCTTTTTGCTCTAAGTATTTCTGTATTTTCTTTTTCTTTGTGAAAAACATTTTTTGTCTCCTTTTATCGCCAGTTTCGCATTTGTTTTACAAATGCATCGGTCAAAGCCCATACCCCTATGGTTGCACATATCCAAAGGCTCCCTCTGGGAGGGAGCTCACGACGAAGTCGGGTGAGGGAGAGCGCGTTACAATGAAGTTAGTACAAATCTAAAGTCACGCAGGCTCCTTCCGTCACGCTACGCGTGCCACCTCCCTCTCGGAGGGAGACTTTCTGTTAGCCCCAATGTAACACAAATCGGGCAGAGAAAACAAGTTCTCCGCCGAAATTTGTAAACATCCTTATGAGAACGCTCCTAATGCTTGGGTTTTTCACATTAGTAATAAAGAAAAATGTTTTCGCCCTCCTCCAAATCGGTCTGCTTACCGCGGAAGGTGAGTGTAGCCGCGGTTGCGGGTGGCAGGTTAACCAAAATGGCGATGGCATCCTCCTCACGCGTAAGCGTGACAGAAAGCCGCCCATTGGGGGTGGTAATATACCCCTCCATGCGGCCGAGAGCTGGCAGATCAGCCGGCGCAATCTCTATGCGCTGATAGCCGGCCGACACACGGCGTATCCCAAGGAACGCCGTCCACAGCGCCTTTAAGCAGCCGCCAAACATCGGGTGGCAGTGCGAATTGGCACCATCCCAATCCTCCCACAGTGTGGTGGCGCCTGAGGCCATCATGTAGCCGAACGAGCCATCCTTTTTTTCGGAGGTCAGCAGGCGGTGAAGCAGCTCTATCTCGCCCCACTCATCAAGCAAGCGAATAAGGATCTCTGTACCGAAGATGCCGGTATCAAAGCCGCCAAGCGCCGAATAGGCCTCTATCACGTGAGCGCGGGTACGCGCGTCGCCCAGCCCAATATCCAGCGCAAAGAGGTTAGCACCGCGCAAATTGCCGCAAAAATCACCCGTTGCGGCATTGTAATAGCGGCCAAGAATTGCCTGCTCATGCATCTGTATAGCCGCCAAATAGGTGTCTCGCGGTAGGCCAAGAGAAAGCTCTGCATCCAACGTGAGCATCTGCCTATAGAATTTGACCAGATAACAGGTATTGACGTAGATCGGTGGCAGATAGGTATCATCGTTGGGCTTACAGTCCGTAAAGCACCAGTCCCCTAAAAACCAGCCTCCCCTCTCTTCCCAGGTAACGAGGCCATCCTCGCACCGGCTCTCCATATAGGAAAGGTAGCTCTGCATCACGCCAAGATAGCGGCGCACAAAATCACCGTCACCGTACATCTCAAAATAGGTATACGGCAGCACGATCGCCGCCCCACCCCAGCCGGCAGGCCCACCGCCACCGCCGCCAAAGGGCGCCGTGTGCTGAATGCGGCCGTTTTCACGGTTCTGGCAATCGGCAATATCATCCATCCATTTACGGTAAAAGCCACGCGCATCAAACAGGTGCATCACCGTCTCGGCCGTGATCTGCCCGTCACCGGTATAGCCAAGTCGCTCTCGGTGTGGGCAATCCACCGGCACGCAGCCGTGAATAGCGTTCAGCTGTGTGCGCGTATAGACGTCCAGCAGGCGGTTGATGCGCTCATCCTCACAGCGGAAATCGCCCGTCCGCGCAAGGTCGGTATGAATGACCTCAAATACCGGATTTTCAATCTCTCCCATCACGGCCAGGTAGCGGCAGCACTGATAGGAAAACAGCGGGTGCACGTTTTCGTGCCGACGGCCGTCTCCTATATATTCACAGGCCTGTATCTGCCCCTCACCGCCGGAAAAGGAGAAATCCAATTTCCCATCTGCCGTTAGCTCCTCGGCGTGCTGGATGCGAATCATACCGGCATAGGCCGTTTCAAAGCGCAACCGACCGGAAAGATTTTCACCGAGATCATAAAGAGAAACGCCACCTTTCCTTGAGATAAGCCTTGGCAGAACGTGTCTTGTCACGCGTTCGCGCGGATAATCATACAAAGAAAGCTCGCCCTCCGGCTTAGGGGCAAGCACGGCAGGGGCAAAGTCGCTTTCATCAAAGCCAGGGGTATGGTAATCTGCACGCTTTCCTAGATCTTGCCTCTCGCCGTAGTAGATATTATTTTCCTCGATCTCGCTCGGCGCGGCAAGCGTGGATTCGTCACTTTCGATCGTTACGGTGCTGCCATCGGCATACGTAACGGTAAGCGAATAACATAGGCGGGGTACGCCTACAGAAAAATCCCCCTCGCCGATACGCCGTCTCTGGTTAAACCAGCCGTTACCAAGGTGGGCAGAAAGCAGGTTTTCACCCGCGTGGAGAAGTGCGGTTACGTCATAGCGGCAGTAATACACACGCGGGTGGGCAAACACGTCCGCAATCGGGTAGGCAAGCTTTCTGCCTTTTAGCCGTTCATAGGTAGAAATGGCCGGCTCAAAGATCGCATCGGTCACGGCGCTGCCGTTAACGTAGCAGTAAAACCAGCCGAGGCCGCAGATATCCAGCGTAGCCTCCTTTACCTCGCCAAGCGCAAAGCGCCGGCGAAAGACCGGGCTCTCATGCCCGTTTTTTTCTTGGATCCATTTAGCGGTAAAAATACTCATATTCCCCTCAAAGCTCGATGAATTGATTGCCGTCCTTTTCCACCACGTGCTGCGTAACACCCAGCTTCTCCATCCAGGAACGAACAGTCACCGTTTTCCAAATATGCGTATTATAGCCCTTGCCGGCGTTATTGTCATACAGCCAATCCGGCGCGCACCACAGGCAGACCGTAGGCGCGATCGCCTGATAAACATCCTCCTCTACCCCGCGCTGGCCGTGATGGGCCATCTGGCAATAATCACTTTTCAGGGCGTCACCATGCATAGAAAGCAGCTTTTTGCCACCATCCCATCCGAGGTCGCCCAAAAACAGCACGGTCTTGCCCCCCACCGTCAGGCGGAACACGCTGGTAGAATCATTGACGCAATTATCGGTCAAGGTTGGATCCATGGTAAAGAGGACATCAAATTTCGCATCCCCGACTTGATAAGAATCCCCCGCCGTAACGATGCAGGCGCGATCAGCAAAAAGCGGTAGCAGCGCATAAAAATCACGTATTGTAACCGTGCTTTGCGGCTCATTTCTCTCTACGAATTGGATAGAAGGAAAATTATAATAGATCCGTTCTACCGTCACCGTCTCACGGCGGTTACGCATAATCTCCATAAAGGCATTGATATGGTCACGGTGCGCGTGGGTCAGAAACCACGCATCGATATGCGGCACCTCCTGCCCAGAGACCCTGCGCATGCAGGCAAGCAGGTTGTCGGTATCCCCCTCTGTGCCACCGTCGATCACGATGATCTTCCCCTCCGGCGTGCGGAGCACGTAGCCCATCATTTGCTCGTGTGTACTGTTACCTAGCTGACAAAGCAGCGGGCTTGCTTGGTTATACATATCTCTCTCCTTCATAAAGGCAGACATTACGTGGGTGTCTTTTGTTTTTATCTTAGCACGATTTATATGGGTTGTCAACGAAAAAGAAAAATCTTTACGTTTTTTCAAAAATTTCAAATTCCCCTTTACTTTTTGCTTTTTCTGTGGTAAAATACTGGATGTGTTCGCAAGAATATCATCTACCCGTGGCTCAGCTGGATAGCGCGCGAGACTCCGACTCTCGAGGTCGCAGGTTCGAATCCTGTCGGGTAGGCCAAAAGGAAAGGGACGGTCTGGGACCGTCCCTTTCCTTTTGGCCTACCCTCTGAGAGAGGCTGGCGCGACGCAGGAGCGTGGCAGGTTCGCATACGCCGCCCGAAGATCGGCAAGCTTGCTTGCCAGGCGAAGGGCGCGCGTATCACGGAGCGTAGCGTAGTTACCCTGTCGGGTAGGCAAAAAAATCGACAAGCTTCTGCTGCTCGTTCTTAAGGACAGTTTCCGAGAATTAAGAATAACGAGCATTGCGGAGGCGAAGAAAGATACGAGAACATTTCGGTGTTTCTCGTATTTTTCTTTTTTGCACATTTGCAGATTTTCTGTCTTTATAGTACACTTAAAGCACCAAAGGAAAGGAAGGTGCAATAAGATGAAAAAGTACATTGAACAGAACGGAATTACCTATGAACTCAGAGGCGAGCAATATTACCCCTTGCTTGAACTTCCCGAACAGAAGGAGATCGGCAAGTACGGAAGATTGCACCTCGAATATCTCAAAGAGCATCGCAAAGGGCGTTACACCAATCTTCTCTCGGAAGGAACGCTCAATCAACGGCTCTATGAGATTGATCTTGAAGCCAAGCAAATGATAGAAAGTATCATCACCCTGCTTGTTGCCGAAAGAGGTATAGACGAGAATATGAAAGCTCGCGATATGCTCCGTTGGGTAGCCGAGATGAACAACATCAAGGCAAGCGCGGAAGAAATCGTTTTGCGGGAGGTTGTATATGTATGATTAGTATGATAAAGGAACTGTGGCACGGAAACATCTGCCCTCAGACCGATAGCCGCAACAACTCTCTTGAAATGAAAGAACTTATGGAATATATGGCTGGCATCACGACGATCTGCTCAAGACTTTGAACGATGAACAAAAGGAGATCTTCGAGAAATTCGACGATTGTTGGAGTGAGTATGCAAGCTATGCCGAGGAAGCCATATTTACATACGCTTTCAAACTTGGTATGCAGTTTGCTATTGAAACACTAACTGAATAACGAACGGGGCTGGCGGAGTGCTTTTCGTCAGCCCGTATATATTTATCCGTAAAACTCAAATCTTTAGCCTATCTTTAGCGAGCTGTGATATAATTCTCTCGTAAAATTGGAAAAGGAGGATTTCGGATGGCGTTTCAAACGGTGTTCAAGCGGTACGAACTAAAATATATGCTCACGCTCGAACAGAGAGAGAAAATACTTGAAGCGATGTCTCCGTATATGCAGCTTGACAAATACGGACGGACAACGATACGAAACATCTACTTCGATACCGACAATTATAGGTTGATACGGCGTTCGATCGAGAAGCCTGCCTATAAAGAAAAGATACGAATACGAAGCTATTCCCAAGCCACTGCTGACAGTACGGTGTTTGTGGAGCTGAAAAAGAAATACGAAAAGGTGGTCTATAAGCGCAGACTTCCTCTGTGCGAAGCAGATGCTATGTCGTGGGTGTGCCGAGAGAAAGCGTGTCCCTTTGATACGCAGATATCCCGTGAGATCGATTATTTTATTGACTTTTACGGAAAACTAAATCCGACCGTCTTTCTCTCCTACGAGCGAGAAGCCTATTATGATAAAGGTGGCGGAGATTTTCGAGTGACCTTTGACGATAACATACTATGCCGCCAAACAGATGTAACCCTTTGCTCAACTACCTATGGTACACCAATCCTGCCCGAAGACAAGGTTTTGATGGAGCTGAAATGCTCGGGCGGTATCCCTCTGTGGATGGTGGAGGTGTTATCCCGTGAACGTATCTATAAAACCTCATTCTCAAAGTACGGAACGGCGTACTCTACGCTGATCTTTCCCGAAATCTATTTACCAAATTCGATAAAACATAAGGAGATCATAACAAATGGATGCAATATTTAAGGGTATTTTTGATAACGA